>NZ_LUUI01000130.1 GCF_001644015.1 Methylomonas lenta | reverse complement strand
TTCATGCGCATTCCTAAGTGTTACGCCGCCAGGCATGATAACGACCCACCCACTCAAGCAAAGTCTTGGGCGCGTGATTGCGTTTCCAGACGCCCGCCACATATTTATTGGCTTCAGCCAGGGTAGGGTAGATATGTATCGTGCCGAGGATTTTATTCAAACCCAGGCCGTGTTTCATCGCCAGCACAAACTCAGCCAGCAAGTCGCCGGCATGTTCGCCGACGATGGTGACGCCGAGTATCTTGTCCTTGCCCGGCTGGGTCAAGACTTTGACAAAACCATGCGCTTCGCCGTCGGCAATCGCCCGATCCAGATCATCGATTCCATAAATCGATACTTCGTAAGCCACACCCTGAGCTTGCGCATCCTGTTCGTTCAAACCGACACGCGCCACTTCCGGATCGGTAAAGGTCGACCAGGGAATTACCGAATAATCAGTCCTAAACTTCTTGAACTGGCCGAACAAGGCATTGACTGCCGCATACCAGGCCTGATGCGCGGCGGTGTGGGTAAACTGGTACGGCCCCGCCACATCGCCGACTGCAAAAATATTCGGGTAATTGGTTTGCTGAAAGGCGTTGGTGTCTATGGTTTTGCGCGCTGATAAAGTGATGCCCAATTCAGCAATCCCATAGCCTTGCACATTGGCGGCCCGGCCTATCGCTACCAAAACCTGATCGAATGGAAGCTTGACCATTTGGCCTTCATGCTCGGCCAGCAGGATGTTTTCGCCATTTTCGTGGATAAATTCCTTGGCGGTGTGGTTAACACGTACATCGACACCTTCATCTGCAAAACGCGCCATCACCAATGCCGAGACATCAGGATCTTCCCGCACCATAATTCGCGGTGCCATTTCTACTTGCGTGACCTGACTACCCAAACGAGCAAAGGTTTGCGTCAGTTCGCAGCCAATCGGGCCGCCGCCCAGCACCAGCAGACGTTTGGGCAAGTCGCGCAGATTCCAGACATTATCCGAGGTCAGATAAGCCACGTTGTCCAAGCCAGGAATCGGCGGTACGAAAGGGCGGGCACCGGCGGCGATCACTATCGAGCGGGTGCTGATGGTTTTGCTACCCTCGGCAGTGGTCACTTCGACTTCCCAAGGCGAAACGATTTTTGCCGTGCCCTGGATCACTTCAACGCCCAGATCGTTATAGCGTTCAACGGAATCGTGCGGTTCTATGGCTTTAATGACCTGCTGTACCCGCTCCATCACGCTGGCAAAATCAAACTCGGCCTCGGCTTTGGCGATACCGAATTCTTGGCCGCGCTTGATATGCGACAGCAATTTGGCTGAACGAATCAGCGCCTTGGACGGTACGCAGCCGGTATTCAGACAATCGCCGCCCATCTTGTGCTTTTCGATCAATGTAACTTTGGCGTTGACCGCAGCGGCGATATAAGCCGACACCAAGCCACCCGCGCCAGCGCCGATCACTACCAGGTTATTGTCGAAGCGGGCTGGTTTAGTCCAGTTCGCGTAAATTTTGCGTTGATGGATGAATTCGAGCATTTTCTTCGCCATTAATGGAAACACGCCGAGCAAGGCAAACGAGCCCAGCAAGGCCGGAGACAGGATGCCGGATAAGGAATCGATTTTGGCTAACTGGGTGCCGGCATTGACATATACCAGCGTGCCGGCCAGCATACCGATCTGACTGACCCAGTAAAAGGTTCGTGTCTTGATCGGCGTCAAGCCCATAGCCAGATTAATCATGAAAAACGGAAACAAGGGTACCAGCCGCAAGGTAAACAAATAAAAGGCGCCGTCACGCTGCATGCCCTCATCGATAGCCTGTAAACGGGCGCTGAAGCGTGCCTTAACCCAGTCGCGCAACAAAAAGCGTGCCGCCAGAAATGCCAGCGTCGCACCGATGCTGGAAGCGAACGACACGATCAGCGTGCCCCACAAAACCCCAAACACTGCGCCGCCGGCCAGGGTTAATATCGTCGCACCCGGCAACGATAGGGCTGTCACCGCGATATATAGCGCCGAGTACAACACTAACGCAAGCAACGCATGGTTTTGGCGATAATCCGCTATCGCCGATTGCTGCGCTTTCAAGCTGTCCAGCGTTAACTGCTGATGCAGATCAAAGCTGAAAAACAGCACGATTAAAACCGCGATGACCAGCAACAAAATCAAGCGAGTGTTTTTCATATCAAAGCTCCGCCGCAACTGCTGCCTTGTCCAGCTGTGCAGCCGAAACAATGGGCTGCGGTTGTAATCGGCGCATGGTTTAATTGCTCCAGATTCAACTGGCTGATATGCACCCTGGGCTTGGCAATCGCTCCCAGCGGCATGTCCAGCATCTGATTAAAATCGCAATCGTACACATTGCCTTGCCAATCGATACTGAGGGTGTTCAGACACATCAGGTTATCCAGGTTGTCGGCGCGAAAGCTATCCTTTAATAAACGCATGTAAGATTCGAAGCGGCCCTGGCTAATCAACATGCTGCCGAAGCGTTTAATCGGCATGTTGGCGATAGCGAACAAACTATTAAAAACAATGCCATAGTCAGCTTGTAAATGTTGTTTATAAGCCTGTTCCAGGGTTTGCTGGTCAGGTGGCAACAGCGCATCTTGTGGGTTGAAGACCAGATTCAGTTTTAGCTGGCTGCCCGGTTGAGCGTAACCCAGGCGATTAAGGCGTTGCAAGGCTGCCAGACTATCCTTGAACACGCCTTTGCCACGTTGTTTGTCGACGTTGTCTTCTAAATAACATGGTAAAGACGCCACAATCTGCACCTGCTGGGCTGCCAAAAAATCGGCCATATCTTCATAGCCAGGCGCTTCCAGTATGGTCAAATTGCAGCGGTCGATAACTTCAATCCCCCGCTCACGTGCAATTCGCACCAGATAACGAAAATCCGCATGCATTTCCGGCGCACCGCCGGTCAAATCCAGTGTGTGGATATTGGCGGCTTCAGCCAGCGCCAGTACTTGATCGATAGTTTCTCGGCTCATCATTTCTGTGCGTTTCGGCCCGGCGTTGACATGACAATGCACGCAACTCAGGTTGCACAGATAACCGAGATTGAGTTGCAAGATTTGTAAAGGCTTGCGGTAAATGGCCGGAAAGTCGCTATTGAGTAAACGGGGTTTGCTGTCGTGCATAGTTACTCCTTGGAGAACCAGATATCGCCGTAAATAGCAGAAACGTCGCCGCCGGCATTATCGGTATCGGTCATGATGGCTACCGCATCGATGTTGTGGATGTCTTCCGCGAACAGACGTTTAAAATCGTCTCTGACGTTGCGCTTTTCAGTTTGCCAAACATTCAGCGATGCTTCCGGCCCGCGCAAAGCCAACATCATTGCATGCTCACCGGCAAAAGCATTCGGCCAGACCGCATCTTTTTGGCTGTTGCTAGCCCAGACATAATTAATAGCCTTGGTTTGCCAAAACGCCAAACCGCCTTTGACCACCACATACACCCGCGCCGCGTAATCATCGCCGGCCTTGCTTTGTTCATTCAAGCCGGGCAGGCGCTTGCCGACTCGCCACGACCAGTTCAGAAACGGCGTTTGCGCCAGATCGATGCGCTGTTCCCTGAATAAGCCAGAGCCTGCAGCATGGCTATCGGCAGTGAGTACCGTTACCCCGTCTATGGTTTGTAAGCGATAAAGGGTTTCGCCTTTAAAGCTTTTATGTTCCCAGCCATCCAGGCTATTACGACTAAATTCGCCGATAGGCAGTCGATCATCAGCCGCCGCTGTTTGATACAGCGATAATATCGTTAAAAATGCTAAGCCTATTATTTTCATCATGAACCTGCTTGGATTGAGGATATACATTTTTTAGCCAGGCATCTACAGAGAGGCGACCACTGCCGCTGAACAGTAAAGTCAACAGCATCAATAAATACATCAACGGCAGTTTGAAGTTGCCGTAGCCTGCCTCGGTAATGGCATAAGCTTGCCATAATTCGGTCAATGTATGCCAATTACTCGGCCAGTGCACGGCGGCAATCGCCACTACGGTCAATATCATCAAGGCTAAACTGAAAAAACGGGTGAATAAGCCGAGAAGCAAGCCGAAGGTGGCGATAATTTCCACATCGGTTGACAGCTTCCAAGTCATGCCTGCTACATGGCCCGAGGTAAGCCCAAGCCGGATAAACCAACAGGATGTGGGATAGACATCAGCGATTCTCCAGTCAGTTTTAATGTGCGGTTTTGCCGCTGCAACCGCCTTCTGCAGCCGCCACTTGAGTAGGATTGATGCTGGACATGGCAAACGGATTTTCGCCGGCTTGTATTCCATGAGCTGCAGTCATTAGTGTTGAAGCCAGGGCGCCACCTAAAGTCAAAGATAAGGTTTTTTTATTCATAGGGTATCTCCAGTAGTTTGTTGAGTAATCAGGACAAGCAACAATGCCTGCCTACTTCATCAGTCGGAGCTGCCTTAAATACCTTACAAAATAATTTTGAGTTTTTACCTGTAGTAGCAAAACGCATTTTACGCACAAGGGTATCGGTCATGTACAAAGAGGGGATTCCAATTTGGGAAGTTATACCAAACCAAATCCTCAAGTGCTTAAATTACAGCGATGCGATATAGGCACTTCGCCATCTCGGGATTACCAAGCAACAGGCGCTGAAAACGTATGATGACTATGCGTTATAGACATTGTCATCAGTGAAAAATCTCCGCACTGATTGCCAACGGTAAAAACAAAGTATCCAAAGCGAAACTTAACGGCAGATCAACTAATGGATAGCCAGGCGGAGCAGTATTAAATTTTCTGATAGCAACATCGTTTGTTTTCAATGCCGCCCAATCCAGTCTGGTTCCGCTGTAAATAAATATGCGCTGAACCAAGGGAACGTCGGCGTTTAAACTTTTGAAAGTTGCGCAACTGGTCAGCCCTATGATGCAAATGCCCATAACGATTTTCTTAACATTTATCACCTAAATTCCCCCATTAGTTCGCCAGAACCCTGTTGCATCACTGTGAGTAATGGTGATTAGTCCGGCGCTCTATATTTCTATAAGTGTCTGCCAAAAAAGCTCATTGCTGGCGAAGAGAGCGTTAAATAAAAAAGTATTTTAGTAAACAACATTAACGTCAGTTTGTAAGTCACTGATCACATATGAGATTAAAAAAACACGCTACAAATGTAGCTAAAAAACGACTTGAATACAAAATTAAATAGCGGAAAATCAGTGGTTTATAATCATTTTCATGTGATTTTTACATCATCCAACAGAAACGGGAGACGCTATGAAAATTGTACTTGCCACCATCGCGGGATTCACTATCGGCATTTTGATAGTCATTTCGGTCCTCCAGCTACTAGCCTTCGTGATAAAAGATTTGGTGAAGATGGCTACTAAGGCTTGATACAGTATTGACCAACATTGCAACCGGTTCTGAATTTGGCTGGCTGGCGCTGAAACACGGCCGCGACAAATTGTCGCATTATTTCTGGACAGATGACTCTCATTCCCATAGAATGCGCCCAGCTTGACTAAAGTCAATACGAGCGTAAAGCTTCGTTTATTTTGAGGGGGGGAAGGCGACCGTTTATGCGGTATAACAATAATAAAAGCGCAAGCACTTAACCTGCTGTCATTGATGGTAGGCGTCCATAAAACATAAAAATTACACCGGACGAGGCCCACTTAATCGTGGGCTTTTTTATGCGCGTTGTTTTGCACTCATTGCATAATTCAGTCTGTTTCTGCTCAACGTCGTAACCTTCAAGATTTATTTTTGACTAAAAATATTCCTGATTATTAAGCGACAGAAACTAGAGCAATCTTCCTGAATCCCAATAAAAAACCTACGTTACATATTCAAACAAACACCAGCGGCAAATTTTTGCCACCTTTCGGCACATCTGAGTTCCGTCAACCTTCGTCTACTGAAAAACTTAATAGTCGACTAATTTTTTTAACGCTTTTTAACTTAACGTTTACGTTTTTTAACTCAACTTTACCTTTTCCCACCTATTTTAAAAGCCTTATAGGCCGATATATTGCTCAAGGATTCCTGTGGTTCCGTGACACGCCACCTAGCGTTGAGATTATAGGAAACCGCAATACCGGAATCGAACGGTCAAACGACCGGACGTCAATCAGAATTAAGATGAGGATAAAGTCATGACTATCAGTAGTGTAAACAGTAGCAGTTCCATAATGCTCGGCGGCATGAAAAACATGCAACGACCCGATGCGTCGAAAATGGCCGAGGATCTATTTTCCAAGCTGGATACCTCGGGCAAGGGCTATATCGAAAAAAGTGACCTGGCATCGGCGCTCAGCAATATCTCCGGTAGTTCGTCAAGCAGTTCCAGCGCTGCGGACGAGATGTTTACCAAATTAGACAGTAACGGCAACGGCAAGGTTACCCAGGAAGAAGTATCAGCAACGCTTGAAAAACTTGCTTCGCAACTGGATGGTCCGTTTCCAAGAATGCGACTTCAAGAAGGTCAAAATAGTCAGGGTGGTCAAGGTGACATGCAGCCCCCTCCGCCACCGAAAGAAGGTAATCAAAGTCCTCAAAGTACAAGCTCAACAGATAGCTCAAGTTCAAGCCAGAGTAGCGATCCGGCGGATACTGATGGCGACGGCACTGTGAGCGCTAAAGAGGCATTGGCCTATGCTGAAAAGCAACTTTCATCTGCCAACGAGTCATCGTCAACTACAAACGTTGATGCACAACTGATGCAAATGCTTGGGGGAATGCCGCCTCCACCAAAAAATGGTGGACAGGACGATCAAGGCTTTACCAAGGATCAATTGACGTCAATGTCTAAAGAGCTGAGTTCGGCTGACAGCCAACAGTCTCAACTCATGAGTGACATTGCCAGCAATTTCGACACGGCCGATACCAATGGCGATGGCAAGGTAAGCGGTAGTGAGGCGAGAGCCTTTGAAGAATCAAAAAATTCGTCAAGCACCGACTCCAGCTCTAATAGCTCATCAGCTGTCACATCGAACACCAGCGATGCTCGGTTTTTGAAGCAGATGATGGATTTGTTGCACGCCTATAGCGGCTTAGATCAATCCACCGAAAGCAACCGTATTTCTACTTCCGCATAACTTCATTCACTGCTAATAGTCTGCCCCAAAAGGTTTCGCTATCATCTAGAATGTATGTATTTGAAAGTGTTGATGCGCTGTGCCTGTAACCTGCTTGATTTGCTACAGACCTCAACGCAACCGAATACGAATTGCCGATTGACCACTCTGCACAAGATTGGGCAGATTAATATGCAACGGGAAACTGATGGATAACGTTCTCTTGGTGGATGATGATGTAGAACTTGCAGAGATGCTTGCGGACTATTTACGGCGCGACGGTTTTGACGTTCAGGCTGTATACGACGGCGCAACCGGGGTGACGGATGCATTGTCGGGCAGGTATGGCATCGTTGTGATGGATGTCATGATGCCTGGCATGAGCGGGATTGAGGCACTGCGACGCATTCGCTTGCAAAGTCAAATTCCGGTTCTGATGCTGACGGGCAAGGGCGACGATATTGATCGTATTCTCGGACTTGAGCTGGGTGCCGATGACTATGTGCCAAAGCCTAGCTCGCCCAGAGAGCTCGCTGCCAGAATCCGCGCCATCCTGCGCCGAACCCAAACCTCCGCTGAAATACCCGAATTACTCTCAGTCGGTTTGCTGACGATGTATCCTGAAAAGCGAAATGCGACTTGGAACGGTCAACCTCTGGAATTAACCGGCACCGAGTTTAATTTGCTTGAAGTTATGGCTCGGAATGCCGGTCGTGTCGTCAACAAGAACGAATTATCGGAAGCCGGTTTAGGTCGACCGCTCGCCCGTTTTGATCGCAGTATTGATGTGCACATCAGCAGTATTCGTCAGAAACTCGATGTGTGTCCCAATGGCCAGTCTTACATCCAGACAGTCCGCGGAAGAGGCTATGTTTTCATTAAGGATTGAACATTTAGGAAGACTGTTCTGGAAGCTGTTCTTCGCGATTTGGCTTTCCCAATTAACCGCTGTGATTGGTGTTGGGGCGGTATTTTGGATGCACCGATATACCAAAGATCATGAAGCCATCACAACCAGCGTCAGTTTGCACGGGCCTGCCGTACGCGAGGTAGCTGCTAGCGCAGCCTTATTGCGCGCAGGCGGCATTTCAGCATTACGCGAGTTGGAGTTGGAGACGCAGCACGAATTCCACCCGCCAGTTTATGCAGTTAATGAGCAGGGTATTGATGTTCTCGAGCGCCCACTATCGCTATCAGACTGGGAAAATGTTCAGCAATTGGCTCGTGAAGGCCGTTATCCGCAACAAATTCGAACGGTTCAGGAAAATGATGGACATCGATACCTTCTGTTCATCCCCGAACACGCCCAGCAGTTCGACCTGAAACGCCCACAACATCCAGAGGGTCATTTTCCTCCCAACGCTACGTTGTTGCCTGTTTTGCCAGTGATTATGGGTCTTCTCAGCAGTCTTTTAATCAGTGCTGTTCTCGCCTGGTATTTAGCCAAACCCATCCGCTACCTGCGGGCCGGCTTCCAAAGCTTGGCCAACAATCAGTTCGACACTCAAGTGAGTCATGCCATGGGGCGACGTCGGGATGAGTTGGCGGACCTCGGACGTGAGTTCGACCGTATGGCTCATCAAATTACGACTTTGATGGCTGCACAGCGGCACCTTTTACACGATGTATCTCACGAGTTGCGCTCACCTCTGGCCCGATTGCAAGCCGCTATCGGACTAGCTCGACAGCAACCGGATAAGATCGATACCAGTCTTGACCGCATTGAGCGGGAGATTGGGCGCTTAGACGAATTGGTGGGTGAAGTATTGACACTTTCCAGGCTAGAGGCTGGCGTTACCCATTCTGTAAAGGAAGAATTTGATCTCACCGAACTACTTGATTCCGTTATTGAGGATACGCGGTTCGAAGCCTCGGCCAAACATGTTGCGGTCAATTACCTTGAAAGCCATGATATTCAAATCAATGCAGATGCAGAATTGATACACAGGGCTCTGGAAAACATACTTCGTAATGCCGTAAAGCATACTCCGCCAGGATCGAGTATTCAGGTTGAGATAGATTCTTCCTTGGATGGTCGGCAGGTGAGTCTCAGTATTTCCGATCAGGGACCGGGTGTGGTTGATGAGCAGTTGACATCGGTTTTCGAACCTTTTTTTCGAGGCAGTGGCAATAGTCAGATTGGCTTTGGACTTGGTTTGGCTATTGCCCGACGGGCGGTTGAAGTCCATGGTGGCTCAATTACCGCGCGAAATAAACCGGAAGGCGGATTGCAAATCGAACTGATATTACCCAATGGCTTAGGCTGATAGATAAATTTCGGCTCCTTGCCAAACTCTTACCTCATGTCGTCGCCGATTTCGACCAGGATCATCGCCGCACTGAATTCGTCGATGCCCGGTATCGTTTGCAGATTTTGCAATATTGTTTGGTAGGGGCTCAAATGACCGAATAGCGTTTGGCGAAACCGCAGGATACGCGCGTCCAACTCCTCAAGGTGTGCCATTAATTCCTGAATGACGAAACGGTGGCAGTCCGATAAATCACTGACCACCACAGATAGACGGATGCCAGCATCGGTCAACTTTTGCAGTTGCCGAGCCATTAAAACGCTCTGCCTGCGCTACGGCTGACATGGTAACGATCATTTTCCCGATAGTTCCTTCAGTACTAATACCATCTGCCAAAAAACGAACGGCAACGCCCATATTATTGAATTCCTCGATCAAGGCGATCATATCCGCCGTATCTCTAAGCGAACCAGTTTTTTGAGCAAAATCACATCACTCTCTTCGATCAGATTCGATGGTTTAAACCAGCCTATTGCCGGTTTAAACCAACCATTAACACCGGTTTAAATAAGCCGCCCATCTGAGAAAATCGGTAATTAGGCTGGAAAAAGCCTCGAAATTGCTATGTTCTACAAAGCTAATTACTAGTTGGCCCGACCCTTGCGTGACTCGCATCTATATCTGGTTGAGCAAGGAATATTGTGATGGATTTTTCCAAATCTGGTACACCTAAAACAGGCTTTGATGGGCTGGTCGAAAACTGGCGTAGCGATTTGCTTTCGGGGTTTTTGGTTTTTCTGATTGCCTTGCCGCTCTGCTTAGGGATAGCCATGGCATCGGGCTTTCCGCCGATGGCGGGTATTATCAGCGCCATTATCGGCGGCTTGCTGGTATCGCGCATCAGCGGCTCGTTTGTGACTATCAACGGTCCCGCCGCCGGTCTGATCGTCGTGATTGTCGATGCGGTGCAATCGCTGGGGCAGGGTGATGCGATGGCCGGTTATCGCTATACCTTGGCGGCAATTGTAATCGCCAGCATTCTGCAGGTATTGATGGGCGTATTCAAAGCCGGCAAATTAAGCGCATTCTTTCCTTCTTCTGTCGTACACGGCATGTTGGCGGCGATCGGCATTATCATTATGGCCAAGCAGTTTCACACCTTATTGGGCGTCAAACCGGCCGCGCAATCCCTGTTTGGCACTATTGCCGAAATTCCATTCTCCATAATGAACATGAATCCGGAAGTATCTCTTATTGGCCTGTTGGGCCTGGGTTTGTTGATTGCTTGGAGTTTGATAAAAAACCCCCTCTTAAAAATGATTCCGGCACCATTATTGGTGGTATTGCTGGGTCTGGCTTTGGGGCAGTATTTCGACCTGGACCACATACATAAATATTTGTTTTTGCCGGATGCGGAAATTTTGCCCCATCACGAATTCACTATCGGCCCGACATTCCTGGTAGCCGTACCCGAAAATTTTATGGCCGGCTTTTATTTTCCGGATTTCTCCAAAATCGCCAGCTATGAATTCTGGTTGGCTGTGGTTGCTATTTGTTTGGTTGGCAGTCTGGAAAGCCTGTTAAGCGCGGCGGCGGTGGACAAACTCGACATTTACAAACGAGATTCTAATTTGAACCGGGATTTAACGGCGGTTGGCGTGGGTAATATTCTGTCCGGTCTGGTTGGTGGCTTACCGATGATTGCCGAAATCGTAAGGAGTTCAGCCAATGTTAACAATGGCGCTAAAACCTGTTGGGCCAATTTTTTCCATGGTGTGTTTTTATTGATTTTTGTAGCCCTGTTTCCCAGGCTGATCCATGAAATTCCGTTGTCCTCACTGGCGGCTTTGCTGGTATTTACCGGCTTTCGATTGGCTTCTCCCAAGGAATTCGCTAAAACCCTGGAAGTCGGTCTGGATAACTTTGTGATTTTTGTAGTCACCATCCTCGGCGTGTTGGCAACCGACTTGTTAATCGGGGTGGCAATCGGTATTGCTGTTAAACTGTTGATGCATTTCGCGCGCGGACTGAAACTCGGCAATCTATTTTCGATGGCTTACGAAGTTAAACAAACCGACCCGGACACTTACCGTATCCGAGTAAGTGGGGCGGCGGTTTTTTCCAATATCATTAGCCTGAAAAGCCTGTTGGCCGACTTTCCAAAAGCCAAGAATATCTACTTCGATTTAAGCGCAGCCGAGCTGATCGATCATACGGTGATGGAATTTATTCATCATTTCACGGAAGAGCACAATCAAGCCGGCGGCCAGTGCGAAATTGTCGGGCTGGATAGGCATCATGCCTATTCCAGCCACCATTTAGCTTCGCGGCGTAAACGGTCTTGAACACACAAATACGATTTATCGCTACTGAGGTCAGCTTGACCGCAGGTTTCATGGATTCGACTACTAACCGCCAGTCGAATTTTACGATTGCCAATCTGATTTTTTACAGCGAGTAACGATGATGGTTTTGATACTGGCATATGCAGCCGTGCTGTTTAGTTTTGCCTCCGGAATACTGGCGTTGCTGACCAATCAGCGTCCTAGGTTGGAGACACTCGGTCAGAAGTATTTGGCCCGCTTTCCGAAGCATCAGCGCTGTCGGAATATGCTGAATGACGGTTTTCAAGAAAGCCGTTATCCCATTCTATTGAGACAATCGACATTTGTGCTGCTGGGTTTGTCCGGCTTGTTGGCGTTATCCGCGGGATTAGGGGTGCTGATAGGCCAACAAGTGCTTACCGATCAGATTCCTCTTGGGCTGCCGTGGCTACCCTGGCACGTTAGATTCGATGGTTTATCCGGATTTTTCTTTTTGATCATCGGTATTGCCGTCATCGCGATCAGTCTCTATGGGCCGGGCTATGTGCAGGCTTATCAGGAGGAAAAACATCCGTTTGCGGTGCTGGGCTTATTCACCGGCCTGTTCGTGGCCGGCATGCTGTTGGTGCTGTTGGCGGACGATGCCTTCTTTTTCATGATTGCCTGGGAACTGATGTCGGTTGCCAGTTATTTTCTGGTGGCGTTTCAGCATGAAAATTCGGCTAATCGCAGAGCGGCATTTTTGTATTTGCTGATGGCCGAAGTTGGCGCCTTGGCTATTATTCTGAGTTTTGGCGTGCTAGCCAGTTTTTCCGACGGCCTTACCTTCGATGCCCTGCGTCATGCCAATTTATCCAGCACCTGGGCTAGTATCGCTTTTGTGCTGGCCCTGCTGGGGTTTGGTATGAAAGCCGGCATCGTGCCGATCCATGTCTGGCTGCCGGAAGCACATCCGGTGGCGCCTTCGCATATATCCGCCTTGATGAGCGGCGTGATGCTAAAGGTAGCGGTGTACGGCCTGATTCGGTTTTGTTTTGATTTGTTGGGGGATGTGCATTGGCAGTGGGGGGTGGTGCTTTTAGGATTGGGTACGCTGTCAGCCTTGGGCGGTATTTTGTATGCCATGATGCAACCCAATTTAAAACGCCTGCTGGCCTATAGTTCGGTGGAGAATATCGGCATTATTTTCATGGTGCTGGGCTTGGCGATGATTTTTATGGCCAACGGTTTTCCGCAACTGGCGGCACTGGGCTTGCTGGCCGCCTTGTTTCATGCCTTCAATCACGCCTTGTTCAAAAATTTGTTATTTCTGGGCGCCGGCATACTGCAACATCAAACCCATAGCCTGGATATAGACAGCATGGGCGGTCTGATTAAACGCATGCCGCAAACCAGCTTTCTATTTTTGATCGGCTGCATGAGTATTTCCTCATTACCGCTATTTAACGGTTTCGTCTCCGAATGGCTGGCGTTTCAGACTGCCTTGCAAGTCAACGTACTGGACAACGGCGTGCTGCGCAGTCTGATTCCAGTGGCGGCTGCGGCCTTGGCCTTGACTGCCGCTTTGGCGGCGGCCTGCTTCGTCAAGGTATTCGGCTTGATTTTTCTGGGCTTGCCTCGCTCGCGCAACAGCGAAAAAGCCCAGGAGGTTGAAGATAAAGGCATGCTGTTGGCACTCAAGCTGCTGGCTGGCTTGTGTTTCTTTTTCGGGATATTTCCATCCCTGATCATCAATTTGTTAAACAATGTCGCCAAACAACTGTTGGGGCTGTCATTACCCAACGACACCGCCCTAAGTTGGATGTGGCTGGCTCCGGTATCGGCTCAGAAAGCCTCCTATTCACCGCTACTGGTATTAATCAGCGTACTGATTGCCACCGGCATTTCCTTTTGGTTCTTGCGGCGTAATCCGGAAACCAAGACCATGCGTCGCTCGGAAGCCTGGGATTGTGGCTTCGGCGGTTTAAACGCCCGTATGCAATATAGCAGTAGCGCTTTTACCATGCCGTTCCGGCGTATCTTCGCCAAGGTCTGGCTGATCGACGAACAGATAACAAAAGACATGCAAGGTGCGCAAGATCTGGATGTCGCCGCCATTCATTACCATTTACAGGTGCAGGATCACAGCTGGCCCAGACTGTACCAACCGATTGCTAACGCTATCAATCAACTGGCCAGACAGGTCGGTCGCATCCAAACCGGGAATATCCGGGTCTATCTGGGTTATTCATTCGTCACCTTAATCCTCTTGTTATGGGTGGTCAGCCTATGAACTGGTTACTTGCAGTAATCCAAACTATGTTGTTTGTCGCTCTGGCACCGCTTTTGAGTGGTTGGCTGAAATGGTGCAAATGCCATTTGCAAAACCGTAAGGCGCCGTCGTTGTTGCAGCCTTATCGGAATCTACTGAAACTGACCCGCAAGCAACCGGTGGTAGCAGAACATGCTTCCTGGATATTTACTAAATCGCCCTACATTGTCTTTTCGGCCATGGTATTGGCCGCATCTGTGGTGCCCTTAATTGCAGTGGATTTACCTAGCGCCGCCAGTGCCGATGTGATTGTGTTGGTGGGTTTTTTTGCCTTTGCCCGTTTTTTCCTGGCTCTGGCCGGTCTGGACATCGGCACCGCCTTTGGTGGCATGGGTTCATCGCGGGAAATGACTATTTCCTCGTTGGCGGAACCGGCCATGTTGATGGCGGTTTTCACGCTGACCATGACGGCCTCCACCACTAATCTTTCCTTGGCGATAGAACATGTCTTGCATGAAGGTTTGGTATTACGGCCGTCGTTTGTATTTGCGATGTTTGCGTTGATATTGGTGGCTATCGCCGAGACCGGCCGGATTCCGGTCGATAATCCGGCCACGCATTTAGAACTGACCATGATCCATGAAGCGATGATACTGGAATACAGCGGCCGGCATCTGGCGCTGATCGAATGGGCCAGTCAACTGAAATTGATGTTGTACGGCGTACTGATCGCAAACATCTTTTTGCCTTGGGGGATTGCGCAAG
The DNA here is from genome assembly GCF_001644015.1 of Methylomonas lenta. Taxonomy (GTDB): domain Bacteria; phylum Pseudomonadota; class Gammaproteobacteria; order Methylococcales; family Methylomonadaceae; genus Methylomonas; species Methylomonas lenta. Next base: position 5,447 of record NZ_LUUI01000130.1, on the reverse strand, counting down.
GCTTTTCTGCTCAAGCATTAAGTTATGGGTTGTTGACCATTATTGGCAAGTTAGGGGTATTGGCTATCTTACTGGCCATATCGGAAACCTTGGTAGCGAAAATGCGCCTGTTCCGGGTACAAGAATATCTCAGTTTCGCTTATTTGCTGGGATTGCTGGGTATGTTGAGCCACATCATTTTGGAGGCCTCGCGCTGATGAATATCGAACAACAGGATTTTTATACTCAGGCTATCTTGTCGATGGCGGCTTTGGTGGGGCTGACCTCTTTCCTAATGCTGGGTCAAGGCCGGCTCTTGCGGCTGATTTTCGTGTTCGCGCTGCAAGGCTTGTTATTAACCATGACTACCGCCCTGGCTGCATACAGCCTGGATAGCCCGCATTTATTTATTTCGGCTTTGCTGACTCTGGTGCTGAAGGTGATCTTCATTCCCTGGATGTTGCGGCGACAGGTGTTATTGATGAACATGCACCGGGATATCGAAGCCTTGAAAAACAATACTGCTGTGATGTTAGGTGGTGCCAGTTTAATGGTGTTCAGTTATTACGTGCTGCATCCCATCGTCCAAACCTCCTCGGCGATTATGTTGAATGCCTTGGCTGTCAGTCTGTCCGTGGTATTGCTGGGCATGCTGCTGATGATCTCGCACCGGCAGGCGGTGGCGCATGTGGTTGGCTTCATGTCGATTGAAAACGGCTTATTCTTTGCCGCCATTGTGGCAACCAAAGGCATGCCTATGGTGGTCGAATTGGGGGTTGCCTTCGACGTATTGGTAGCGGCGGTGCTATTCGGCATCTTTTTCTTTCATATCCGCACCAGCATCGATTCGCTGGATGTCGACCGCATGAACCGTTTAAACGAGGTTGACCAATGATCGCCGCCTATTTGGTGTTATTGATTCCGTTTATCGGCATCGTATTTTTCGCTTTCGCTGGTCACAAACAGGATACCGGCCGATTGAATGTGCGCTTCAATGCGATAACGCTGGCGGCAACCGTCTGGCTGGCAGTGAACGTGCTGAATAACGGCACCATTTTATCATCCGACAAAGCCTTCATCATCGATTCGTTCAACGTCTACCTGATCGTACTAACCGCCTTCATCGGCCTGACCACAGCGATTTTCTCCGCGCCTTACATGGAGCACGAAAAAGAGCTGGGCAAACTGACCGAAAGACGATTGAAATTGTATTACTCGATGTATCAGGGCTTCATGCTGGCCATGTATCTGGTATTGACCACCAATAACATGGGCGTGATGTGGGTGGCAATGGAGGGCGCGACACTGGCCACGGTGTTATTGGTCAGTCTGTATCGTACCCCCGAGTCGATAGAGGCGGCCTGGAAATATTTCATCCTGTGCGGGGTCGGTATCGCCCAGGCCCTGTTCGGCACCATCCTGCTATATTATGCCGCCGTGCAAATTGGCGACGGCGACAATGCCTTGTTGTGGTCGGTGCTATTCGAAAACGCCCGGAAACTGAATCCGGAAATTCTGCAGATTGCCTTTGTGTTCATGCTGATCGGTTACGGCACCAAGATCGGTCTGGTGCCTTTGCATAACTGGCTGCCCGACGCCCATTCCGAAGGCCCGACGCCGATGTCGGCGGTATTGTCCGGCTTGTTGCTTAACGATGCCTTGTATGCCGTGGTGCGGAGTAAAATGCTGGTGGATGGCGCCACCCAAGGCAATACGGCCGGCTTGCTGATGATGGGTTTCGGCATGCTGTCGTTTTTGGTGGCGGCCTTGTTTTTGCATCGGCAAAAAGACATCAAACGCCTGTTCAGTTATTCGTCCATCGAACACATGGGCATCATGACTTTTGCCTTCGGCATGGGCGGACCGCTGGCCACCTTTGCCGCCTTGCTGCACATGACCGTGCATTCCCTGACCAAATCGGCCATCTTCGTCAGCGTAGGCCATGCCGCGCAATTGGCCGGTACTCAGAACATGGAGCGGATACGCGGCTTGATCAAGACTCAGCCCCAGATCGGTTGGGGTTTATTGATAGGCACGGTGGCAATTGCCGGCTTCCCGCCGTTCGGGGTGTTCACCAGCGAATTTCTGGTGTTGCTAGCCACCATGCACAGCTATCCCTGGCTGGCGCCCTTGTTGCTATTGGGCATAGGCATCGCCTTTGCCGGCCTGTTCCGCCATATTCAACCCATGGTTTATGGCGAACAACCCGAAGGCCAATTACCGATTAAGGCCAATCTATGGCCGGTGATGATACATCTGGCGCTGGTGCTGTGGCTGGGTCTGGCGATACCTGACTTTTTGGCCAACTGGTTTTCGCAGGCGACCTTATTGATCTCGGGGAGTATGCCGTTATGAACGATGTAAACTGGATGGATGCGCTGAGACAGACATTGGCTGCGGAAAGCATCGCTATCGAATCGATAAGCGAGGTGCCGGCAGTGAACTCCGGCAAAGCGGCAATTTGGCGAATAATCGACACGGACTGGCAAAAACTAGCCGAACAGGCCCAGACTCATAAGTTACGCTGGTCGGCCGGTTGGGCGGAACAGGACGATGATTGTTTTATCGTGCATGCTCTGTTCGAAAACCAAGGGACGTATCTGTGGACGCAGACGCTGATCCCACTGGCAAAACCGGAGTTACCCAGCCAGGCCACCGTCTATCCTGCGGCCAATCGCAGTGAACGGCATACACAGGACATGTTTGGTATCAAATTCAGCGGCCACCCGGACAAACGGCACTGGACGAGACATAAAGCCTGGGGTAAACACGATTATCCGTTGCGCAAGGATTTTGCCGTAGCTGGCCAACCGGAACATATTACCCCGCCGGATATGGATTATGCCTTCGTCAAATCGCATGGCGCCGGCACCTATGAAATTCCGGTCGGCCCGGTGCATGCCGGCATCATAGAACCCGGCCATTTCCGCTTTCAGGCCGTCGGCGAGCTGATCCTGAATCTGGAAGAACGTTTGGCTTACACGCACAAAGGCATCGAAAAAATTGCCGAAGGCAGAACCCCGGAATCATTGGCCCGCCTGGCCGGACGGGTGTCCGGCGACACCACGGTCAGCCACGCCTGGGCAGCCTGCATGGCGATGGAACAGGCCGCAGCTGTGACGATTCCGCCGCGCGCGGCCTTGCTGCGCGGCATACTGGCCGAGCGGGAACGGGTGGCGAATCATTTAGGCGATCTCGGCGCGATTTGCAACGACGTGGGTTTTAGCTTCGCACAAATGCAATTCAGCCGCCTGCGAGAAGACTGGCTGCGCACCCAGGCTAACATTTTCGGGCATCGCTTACTGATGGATTGCGTGATACCCGGCGGCGTAAAATCCGATATCACTGACGCCGATTGTGCCGACATCAAACAAGGCATCATCCAGCTCAGAAATGAACTGACGGACATCATTACCGCACTGGATTTGAATTCATCGCTGGAAGACCGGCTCTATACCGCCGGCCTTTTGTCCACAGACATCGCCGCCGCTTACGGTACGCTGGGTTACGTCGGTCGGGCCAGTGGTCAGGATTTCGACGTGCGCCGCGATGCGCCCTACCCACCCTACCACCAAGTCACCGTAAAAGTAGCATTTGAAAACCAGGGCGATATCGCCTCGCGCTTTTGGATACGCTACAAAGAAATCATGGCTTCGATGAAACTGATAGCACAATTCATGGCATTGCTGGAACCCGGCGATATTGCCGCCGCCTGGCAAGTTCCAACACCGGGCAGTAGCGGTTTGGGTATAGTCGACGGCTGGCGTGGCGAAATCGTCAGCTATGTGCGATTCACGGCCGAAAACAGCATTGCCCGTTTTTATCCGCGCGACCCCAGTCAACTGAATTGGCCGGCCCTGGAGAAACTGGTATTGAATAATATCGTGCCGGACTTTCCGGTTTGCAACAAATCCCTGAATGGCTCCTATTCGGGCAATGATTTATAGGTAGCGGCCATGCTGAGACTATTTAAAAAAATCCTCACCACCGGCATCGTCACCGAGCGGGTCAAGCGGCGTTCCCACGATAAACAGGGGAACGATGACGAACTAGAACAACTGGGCATAGAAATCAAGCGGCATATCGATCGCAAATTTTCCGGCAGCATCGCCATCCGTGCGGTCGATGCCGGTTCCTGCAACGGCTGCGAGCTGGAAATTCATGCGCTGAACAATCCCTATTACGACATTGAACGCTTCGGCATCCATTTCGTGGCCTCCCCCCGTCATGCCGATGTGTTGCTGGTGACCGGCCCTGTGTCCCGGCACATGCAAACCGCCCTGCTGCGCACCTACCAAGCCACGCCGAATCCAAAATGGGTGGTTGCGGTCGGCGACTGCGCGGCCTGCGGCGGCGAGTTTGGTGTGTCATACGCCAGTTGCGGGGCGGTATCCAATGTAATTCCGGTGGATATGGTGATCCCTGGCTGTCCGCCTACTCCGGTGATTCTGATGAAAGGCTTGCTAGGCTTGCTGGAGCAGTGAAGATAGCGGTTGGGTTTATTGTCCGGAACCTGGATCGAATGACACGCTGGCTGCTTACTTTGGCATGCTTTAAAACAAGTACTAAACACGCGGCCTGAATAGGGGATGATGTCTTTTTCAAAATACCCTTTTTGGCAAGATGGTAATATCCCACCACTTCAAGGCTGTTGAACGCTGCAGTCTCGCCTCAAGTTTACGAATCTGATCGGTGGCTAATTTAACGCCCTTTTCATAGGCGCCCGCCATCATCGTTACCGTCGCCTGCGCCCCTTTCCAGATAAAATTTCCCGCGCGCTTCAAAACCGTTTCTTCAGAATCTAACAAGTAGCCATTCCAGGATTTCTCTAACCCCGCCCAAAAACGCTCGATCGCGTTGTATTTGCTGTGATAAGGCGGGTAATAGACCAGTCGAATGATTAGCCCCGTTTTGCCTGCAAACTCAACCAGCCTTTGTAAATACTGAGTGCGGCGACCACTGCACTCCGGGCCGTTAGCCGAATTGATCACCAAGGTGCGAATAGGCGATAACGACGATTGTCGCTGCGCCGACCAAGCTTCCAGGCCATCTACCATGAAATCACTGGTTTTGTGACTGTCCCCCAAAAAACAGGAAAGACTGACCACTGACGGGCTCCAATAGGCCACCTGGAATCAATTTCTCTTTGCTTGCCATCGTGATCAAGAGCCTTAATCGCTTCAAGACCGCGTGATTTTCCACCCCGGGAATACTCACCCAGGTTCACGGTCGCCTTGGTATCCACGCTAATCCGCAACGTAGTTGGATCGGCATCGGCCTCGCTATTGATCTGGTGTACATTGGCGAATAGAGGGGCGGGACAGCTTGAGCTGTTTCGCCAAGTCACTGATGGTGACTTTCTCAACGAAATGCAGTCGTCTGATTTCGGGTATCACATCCATTTTTATCACTCCAGGTCTCTCCGGCAAAAAGCCAGGCATTAAATAACCTGGGGTGGAAACTTTTCA
>NZ_LUUI01000129.1 GCF_001644015.1 Methylomonas lenta | reverse complement strand
ACTGTAATCTCTTAACTCAATTCGTCATAAATCTTACTAAGGAATGCGCATGAAACAAGTTCGTCAGTTGTGGGTGCGAATTTATTCGCACTGTACGGATAAATCCGCACCTAGTGTGCCCTGCATGGGCTAAAACTTGTTATCTGAAAGGAGATAACCGGAAGTAGTAACGACAACCGTAGCGAAACGAAAGGGGGCCTCTGACCCGATAGATTTAAAGTTTACCGGAAACGCTTTCGATTATTCCGGCCTACATGGCTTTTTTGTATCGCTATCGCGAGGAATGTTTTAAAGTCGGTTCGCGGACCGGCGGGCGAGGTACTTTCGCTACGAAAACCATCCTTGGTTTTCGCCCTTTGGGCCAGCCTATCGGCTGTTCAAATTCTCTCCTGGCGAATTTGTGCGTTGCCTCGGCAATTGCTCCATGCATTGCTCTACCTCCTGCATCCCTGCAGTCGAAAAGAAAGTATCCAAAGAAAAGACACCCGGATGCCGCTTGACTCACTCGGCACATCCATGTGCCTCGCACTACGGGTGCGGCGCAAGCAAATCGGCTATCCTGCCGATTTGTCCTGCGCTCCGAAGGCTTTGAACGGGGTTTTCCGAAGGGGCATCCCAGCCCCTACGAAAAACGCGATGCATCCCTGCATCGCCCCGATGGGCTGATCCGATCAAACCCTCCGGTGCTCGGCGCGGCATAACGGGATAAAACCCCGCTGCGAAATTTAAAACCGTCTAATATCTACGAAAGTTTTTGAGGAGCATTAGTTCGTATGCCAGAATAAGCCGATAGGTGTTTCTGGAGATTTAAAATTTGCCGGAAACGCTTTCGCTTATTCCGGCCTAAATGGCTGGTATCAGTAATTGCATCGTTCGCGATTGATGCGCTTCACTTTGTTCAGCACATCCTACGAGCTGTCAGATCAGGTCTGAGCTAGTACAATTAAACCAAGGCTGAAGTAGCTAATTCGATTTCCTTTTGTACTCTGGCCAACTCCGCTCTAGCCGCATGTATCTGATTATCCAATCTAATCAGATCAACCTTGGCGGCACGCGCATCATCACTATTTATGGCCTGGGAGTTGGGCTGTAGTTTTGCTAATGTCTCTTCAAGCTCCTGTTGTTTAACATGGTAATCGGCGCACTTTCTATGTAGATCGAGTTCAATTTCTTTTGCGTCATCCAGCAAATTTGAGTAATAGTCTTTATATGAGCGTGCTTGGTGTAATTTCTGTTTTAATGCTCTGATTTCTTCCGTTAAGGCGGTCTCGCGACTAGCAGCGTCTGAAATTACCTGTTCCAACTTACGACTTTCAGCTAACCAGACTTCTTTTGCTTGGGCGACCTTGGACGCTATCAGTCTCTCAATCTCTTGCTCATGTTTCTGCAATAGTGTTTTCATGCTAGATTCATCGAATGGTAATGTTTTTAAAATATTGCTTGTTTCGCCACTAGCTTTATATCACTTACCCGTCATGTCGGCAAAAGTCGCGATTGATGCGCTTCACAATGTTCAGTTCAGTATGTTTACCGGGTTAGGCTTAAGAATTTCAGGTTTGGTGTTGTTTTCGCGAGGAATGTTTTAAAGTCGGTTCGCGGACCGACAGCCGAGGTACTTTTCTTTGCTCCGCCAAAGAAAAGTACCCAAAAGAAAGGCGGCCCGGATGCCGCTTGACTCACTCGGCACATCCATGTGCCTCGCCCTACGGGTGCGGTGCATGCAAATCGGCTATCCTGCCGATTTGTCCTGCGCTCCGAAGGATTTGAGCGGGGTTTTCCGAAGAGGCATCCCCAGCCCCTACGAAAAACCTTCCGGTGCTCGGCGCGGCATAACGGGAGAAAACCCGCCACGAAATTCGGAAAAGTTAAATATTTGTGAAAGTTTTTGAAGGAAGTTAGAGAGTAGGTCAGAGTGCGCGATAGCGTTCCCTGACAAATTTGAGCTTGTAACTTCGAATTGTCACGTAACCGCTATCGCAGCAACGTGAACTACTAACAAGTCTAAAATTTGTCAAATTGCATCTTTCAAGTCTTCTTCTATTGCTGACATGCATAATCTAAAATATTTAAATTGATCTTCTGTAATGGTTTTTGCGTGAGCGTCTGCTCTAGATTTGTTTATGAATTCTAGCTGGTCAAATATTTCGCGCTTTGTTTTATTGAACGTATTTTTAAAAACATCCCAATTTTTTGAAATGATCTTCGAAAGATCTGAAAAATATATTTCACTAATTGAAGCATCAAAAAGATCATTATAAGAGTGTGCATTAAGCTTTTCTTTTCTTGGGCTGCCGAATATATTTAATATTTCATTCTTCGCGCTAGCCCCTTTATTTGCCTGCATCAGTAGCTTGATAAGCTTCCTTAGCTTGAGTTCTACAGCATTCCGTCGCTCTGAAATTTCTGCCCACATTTCCTCTTGTGATATACAGATTTTTTTATATTTTGACTGATTTAAAATGTAGTTTCTAACTGCTTCTATATTGAACTCATAACCAAAATGGTCTTTTTTAATAAGGCCATAACCTAAAAGATGCGAAGTGTATGATTTATGTAGTTCGGCGAATTCGTTAAATGTGCTCTTGTCATCGTTGGCAAGCATAATTAACATCTCATATTCGTCAGAGTAAAAATCCTTTAGAACGCTAATTATCATCTCTAAATAATTTGAATGATTTAATATAAATTCATCCTTCCCTTGTTTATAAGAGCTTTTTCCGAGATCAACGGGTCTATCTTGTTCAACAACCTTTTTTGATATTAAACTACATACGTGTCTCATTAAAAATGGATGGCCGCCAAAGTCTTCTGTTAGTTTTGAATAAATAGACTCGTCAAATTTTAAACCCATCCTTCTGCCAAGTTTTCTTGTCATCTCTCTGGTATCTTTTACTTCAAAACCAGGAATATATAACGGATTAAAGTGATTAAATATTGGGTTGTCGACGTTGTCAATTTTTGGAGTTTCTGTGCACGAAGGATTTGTGCCTACAATCAAATAAGACAATAAACTATTGTTTCTTTGGAAAATTGATCTAAGAGTTTGCCAAAATAACGCAAAATCAATGCCTTTTTGCCAATGATCTGCGGGGGATGTATTTCTAGATATGTTTTCTATTTCGTCAAATATAAAGAATATAGTAGTCGAAGAATCTCTTTTACAGAGTTTGAGGAAACTCTCCATTTCGATTGAAGCATTTTTCTCAGTAAACGCGCTTTCGCTTGGCAATTCAGCCTGGCAATCTAGCACCTCTTTAGCCTTCAGACACACATAGTATATAGCTTCATTCCATCTGCGCTGATTGAAAGAAGTGTCTTGACAGTCAATTATAACTGTCCTTATCCCTTCTTTCTGTAAGTTGCGTTCAATTCCATTGATTAGAGATGTTTTTCCTGTTTTTCTAAGGCCGAAAATTCCAGAATTTTCTCCGCTTTTAAATCTATTTATAAGTTCTTGTATAAGATCATTTCTTCCAAAAAAATAAATATCCTTTTTTAAAGGAGCCTCAAACGCAAACAGGTCACGAGTGTAAAAATATCGTCTAAATCTATTTCTAAAAAAGTAAGAGTCACAGGGGTTTTGCAGTTCATCGTAAGAAAACGGAATTATGATTTGTGATTCTGGTTCATTTTTGATTAAGCTTTCCAGTGATCTTTCAACATTTTTGTCGCCACTTATTAAAACATTGCAAATCCGCTCAATTCTGAGAGATGAATGTTTTTTTGCAACAAACTCAAAAACATCTAACGTTCTTGCTTGAAGAGTAGGGTAGGGGCTAAAAATAACAATAATTTCCCTATCCAAATTAAACATATCTCGATAAATTTCAGTCGGGGTAATTATTGCGTATTTATATTCGCTATTAATGCCAAGGTGAATTTTTTCGCCTCCATTTGTTACATAAAACTCCTTTGATAAAACATCAATAGCTTTTAATTCTGCTGTATTAAAATGAGAACTTGCAAGAAGAGGATGTTTGCCTGGGTATGCTTTTTTATCAGTCATATTTTTATTCCTTATTTTATCGGTTTTATCTGTTACACTTTCATGCTAGAGGTTTTTCAAGCTATTGAATTGCGAAGTGTTTTTCCCGTTATGCCACGCCGAGCACCGGAGGGTTTGAGCGGATTTGCCCGTTAGGGGCGATGCAGGGATGCATCGCGTTTTTTGTAGGGGCTGGGATGCCCCTTCGGAAAACCCCGTTCAAAGCCTTTGGGGCGCAGGATAAAAGCGGCATCCGGGTGTCTTTTCTTTTGGTTTCTTTTCTTTGGACAAGCAAAGAAAAGAAACCCGCCCGCTGGTGCGGGAACCGGCATTAAATTAAACCGTCGCGATAGCGACACAATACTGAAAGTTTTGTTACCGCTGGCGCGGTTAGACTGCGTTCCCACGCAGCGCGTCACTGCCATTAAG
>NZ_LUUI01000128.1 GCF_001644015.1 Methylomonas lenta | reverse complement strand
ACAACAAAACAGCCACAGGTCACGGTTTACGCCACATTAGTTGTTGTAAACAGTTACAACAAGACTACAACAATTAGTCAAAATCAGCTTGAAAGCGATCCCATTACGACCATGCTGTCGATGATACCGAGCCGGACAAACTCCAATCCATCCATATGTTAGCTTTCGACAATGCGAACACTTTTGAAAACCGCCATCATGCGGTCATATTCTTGTTTCGAGATAGCTTTTTGAGTGGCTTCACGCATTTTCTGGTTAAAACGTTGGGCATCTTTGCCATGAAGTACCGGCGTGTCCTTTACCTTGCTTGCCATATAATTTGCTCCAGTATTAGCCGGACGTTATCGCCGCTTATCGTATTTAGTTAAACCTTGACGAACTATAATACACCGCCATAAATTAGGAGCAAAGCATCTAAAAGATGTTTTTAACCGGATCAATCAATCGCACCCTTCAGCAGCTCCAGGCGTTCGTCTTTGCTGAGATTACTTAATAAATTGACCGCCAGTTGCATGGTCGTTTGACGCGGCGGGTTAAGGTAGTGCTTGAATCCCAGCGTGGTGACAAACGTAGCGAAGCAATCTTTATTGGTGCAACTGCAATACAAATCAGCGACGGTTTTTTCCTCGTTCATATTATTGCGGGAAGTGATGATGGCTTTTTGTTGGCAGTTGGGGCAGTGAACAATCATGAGAGGCCTGGTCAGTGATCGAAAGCGCTTATTATGCCTTACTAGCGGCAAAGCTTGGCTGTTGGCGAAAATTTGATTATCATCCCTTTAACCGGATAGCTTTAGCGGGCAACAAGCGGGTTTCGTCAACCCGTTTCCGGTTAACCCTTCTTGACGACTTTCACTTTGACGGGGTGAATATCAATGCTGGTTTATTTTCAAGGGCGTGGCGATTGGTTCTTTAATGACAATCCAAACAACAAATTTGGGCCACTATTGGCACATAACTTCGTTTTTAAAGACACTGAAACCGGAGAAACCGAATCAACCAATGAATTTTTTCGGCTTTATGATGGCATTGACCAAAAACGATGCAACGAGTTTGTTGGTGTTTTTAAATTAAGCAAGAAAGACATAGCTATTTATTTGAGTTCGAACAATCTTGATCATGTTGAAGAATTACGTCCTTGTGTCCATGAATACAGTGGTTTCTATATCAGTCTTGAGGAAAACGATTATTTAAGCTTATCGAAGAATGATTTCGACAATTGTTTTTTTTTGATTCAAAAAGAAATTGATATGAGTTGTTTTGAGCACAAGAAAATTTCAAATATTCCATACGTTATCAACAACATGTTGACTGTGTATAACGAGTCAGAAGCCAGTGATTCATTTAGTGAGAATGACGGAATTGATCAAGATAAACCAATGGTTTATTTCCGTGGACATGGTGATTGGTTTCTAAATGATGATGGCTCAGGCAGTGGATACACGCGAACCAAGGTCGAACATAGAGTGATCGATCCCGATCATCCAAGAACGCAACATAGTTTTTTTTATTGGCCTAACGATGTTATTGACGGAGTATTTCAGTTAACCGACTCGGATTATTCGAAGTACCGTTCTGTCGGTAGCATCAATAAGGAGGAAATCACCCGATTATCACCATGCTGCCACCCGGATAGTGCATTTCACAAGCTAGTTGATAAAGGCCGGCTTCCAGCGGAAATATTTGGCAATTGCTATTTCGAAATCAAAAGAAACCGATTCCCTGAATTAGCTTTAAAACGCCGTCCGGAACGGCGTGATATCGGAAAATTAGACTGGTCTTTGGAATTTATCAAAGTAACAGACCAATCTGTTTTGGATAATAAACTGAGCCATCACGCAACCACTTATCATGATTCACCTGTTGAAAATAAAATAGATAAGACCACACCAAAAAAACTAAATAGCAATAGAAATTCATCGACTCATGAAAATAGAGTTGAAAGTATCAGTAAATTAGTTGTATGGCTTATAGCAGAAGCTAAAAAAGACAATGAAGAGCTTGATCCGTTTAATTTGGATTTAACAAAAAAAGAGTTGTTTGGAATTTTATGTGCTTGGGAAAAGAAACGAGATAACTATTGCGATCGGACCTGGCGAAAATTAGCAAACCTTGATTCGTGCAAAAAGACTTGGAGGCATATAAAAGAAAATATTTGCAACGTGAGAGGGGAAGGCGCACCGAGTAAGGAAGCCAAAAATGTTAATTTTTATGAAAAGATTATGCAAAAAATTAATAAATAAATTCATAGTGTTACATGTTTTTTGAATATGGGTTGTAACCCAGATAACCCAAGTTACCCAGTTTTTTTATCGAATAAGACCTCAGAGAATAACGGCGTACGCAGTTGAACATAATCAACTAATGAGGAGTTATTCAAATGCAACAGGTTTCCGCAAAAACACAATCCATATCAAAAAAGCGAAAAAAGGTCACGTACGTCCCAAAGCCACTTCCTAACGATCCGGATGCGGTTGTTCGGCTGCCTTCAGTTTTGGCTGTGTCAGGCATGTCGAGAACCGCGTTTCTCAACGGCATAAAGCTAAAAATATATCCACCAGGTAGGCTTTTGTCACCACGATGCCGCGTATGGACTGTGGGCGAAATACGGGAGATGCTGGCCAAGCTCAAAAACGGGTGTGCAGCATGATTTTATTGACATGCAAAAACCTTAGCGCTATTCTTTCGACCGCTGGCAAAAAAACAGCAACCGGGAGTCGAAACCTGGTCAGAAGTGGCGTTAAGACGCCGAACACAGGCGTTTTTTTATGCGCGTCATTCAAGCACAGCATTAAAAGTTGTGTTTTTTCAATGGCGGGCTTATCAGGGCAGCGTTCGGCGCTGGCTGCATCCACTTCGCAGTTTTCGACCCCTTTTAAGCCCGTCTCCAGTGTCGTCGAAAACATTGCAGGCGGTTTTACCTACTCAAGAAGTGGAGTTACCGCATGAACACCCAAGCCACAGACGAAATCCGCCCAATCATTAGCTATAGCGATGAATCTGTAAAACTCAATGCTTCCATATCCGGAATCAGTGGGATTTACCATCGATTGATCGAGCAATCCGCTATAGATAATTGCCTGCATCACAATTTACTCGTATGCCTTGAAAGCCATGCAGAAGATTTAATTAACGTCTGCAATGCGATAGATAAACTTTCCGGAGATCACGCTGCCACAATCAAATTTAACGGTAAAAATCGCCGGATTAAAACCTATGGCGGCGCTGCCGTACAGCTCAACAAATCCATATCCTCAATCAACAGTATTTTCCACCTGTTGATCGAAAATTCATTCAAAGGCATTCCGGCAAAATTCGATCTAATCGTTTGCCTGAAACACGAAGCCGAACAATTGGTCAACGTCTGCAAAACCATGCTTGAGCAAGCCGAAGCCGTAAAGCCTGTTCAAAACAAACCGGCCACTATTTATTTGGTACCCAGTGCCGGCGGTGTCGAAAATCGTCCAAAAACCATGACATTCGGTGGCTACATGAAACGACAGGCCGATGAAATGGGCTTGCAACCGATACCGTTAGAAGCGGATTTGCTGATACAGCGCATTCGTGCCGGTGGTCATTCAGGCCAGTTTCTGGCCGATGCTTTTCTAAGTGCCTACCGTAAAAATCACCCATTCAAACATGCGCTATTTGAACTGATAAACCTGGATGCCGAAGGTTTCCGATTGTTCCATCAAATATTGCACATACGCCACGTGCCAGGCTGGGACGACGATGAACTGTACCGCGTTGAACAGGCAATTGTTTCGATTGTGGGAGGTGGCCAATGAGCGCTAACGCCAACAATTCAGAATACACACTCAAGCATTTACGGGATAGAGCCGAGCGTTTTCAAGACGAGGTTAGCAAGCTGAAAGCGCTGGATTATTTACTGAGTAGCAGCACCGACGATAGCTTGCGTGAGCTGTCATGGTTAATTTCACCCATTGCCATAAGCCTGAATGAAATCAGAGAGGAGATGATGGAATTTTTCTACACACAACACACTGAAGTTACCACTAAAGCCAAAAGCGATAAAAAAGCCAAACCGGAGTCAGTCAATGTCTAAGTCAATCCAAACCCCAGCAGCTCACCGCCGTTTGTTAAACGCCATGCTCAGCGAGGTGGTTCTGCAGTTTTGCACAACGCAAGCGGCGCAAGGCAAACCAGAGGCCGATAACGAATTGTTGACCTTGCTGGCCATGGCCAAGCTGTTTGATGTCACGGGCGCGGCAGTCTACGAAGAGAAGTTCAATCTATCGCCAAGCGTGTATGACTATTGCCCGAAAATTCAGCAACCGACTTTCGATGAAATCGCGCTACGGATGGATGCCTTACAGCGACACCTTGAAAACCTGGGTACGTCGGAAGCATTTTTCACCCGGCCTTGGCTGGGCGGATTGCTGCGGCTGTCGGCCAACTTGGTGGGTGCTATTGATTGGCTGGCCGGGGAATCCGAGCCGGTAGAGATTGGGACGGCACTGGCGACCGCCATGGAGAATGCAACGGCTGATTTTAGCCATCGGCTTTCACCGATTGGCGACACCGATAACACGCTGGCCATGGTCGATTCGGTCAATATGATGGGATCAAAAGCGGAAGCGGTGCTGACAATGCTGGGCAATACATTTGCCGAGGATGGGGGCACGGCCAGGCCAAGCGACGATGCGGTGTTTTATGCGCTGCGGTCGGTCGGTGATGAGATTGCCGATATCAAAGCCACAGTGAGTGCTTTTCATCGACAAGCAAAAATTTAACCCATAAAAAAACCGGCTAAAGCATTTTGAGGAGGATGCCGCCGGTTCTTTAATCAAAGCTTCTACTGCTCAAAAACCAATGACAGTTTAGAAGCTTTTTGCACAGTTCGCAAGGAGCTAAAGCAATGAATTTTAATGAATTAATAGACGCCGTACGCGCCGATATGGCCGCGCATGGCGTTGTTCCAGCAGATAAACTAATCGCCGATGGCGCGATGCACCGGGCCAGGCATGTAGACGACAGATCAAGCAGTCTTAACATAAGCTACATAATCCACCCAGACGGCAATGGATCTTGGTGGTTCGAATATTTTCCACTGTCTATCAAAAAAACCGGCACGCTTTCGGGCACACGCAAGCCGTTGTCGTTATGTGAAAGAAGGCTAATTTCCGAAGAACAAAAACGCCGCCAAAACGAACGCCGCGCACTACAAAAGCAAACGGCTGAACGGGCCGCGCGTATCTGGAAGGACACAAAGCCGGTTTTTAGCGCCGACGAACATTCTTATTTACAACGCAAGGGTGTTAAGCCGTTCGGTATTCATATGAGCGGGAATAATCGATTGATCGTGCCGTTGTATGCAGAGAATCGAAAAATGATGAACCTGCAATTTATCGACACCAACGGCGACAAGCGGTTTCTATCAGGTGGAAAAAAGAAGCATTGCTTTAGCGTGATCGGCAATTCCACCGATTGCAAACGCCTATTAATTTGCGAAGGTTGGGCCACTGGCGCAAGTCTGCATGAAGAGCTGGGCGTATTTGTCATGGTGGCCATGGATGCCGGCAACCTGGAACCGGTAGCGCAAGCCGCGCGGCGATTGTTTCCCGATGCTGAAATTATTATCGCCGGTGATAACGACGAAAGCGGCACCGGACAAGCATCCGCACGTAAAGCAGCGCTGTCTGTATGCGGCAAGGTGTTGATTCCTCAGCAGACCGGTAAAGACTGGAACGACGTTCTGACCATGGATGGAGTCGCTTAATGGATTCCGCCACAGAATTTAGAACAGAGCTTTACGAAAATTTAGCCGAGCAAGGCGAAATACCGCCAAAACGCAAGGCGGTAATCGATATCGAGCGGGATTCGGTAGATCCGCGCGGTGATATGGCGCAGGCACAAGCCAAGACGACAGCCACGCCGGCAACCAAGCCGGCAGGCATTCATCAAGTTACCGCCAAACAGAATAAAACCCCGGTCGCAAACTGGGCGGACGGTGTTCCTATCACACCGGACGATGTGAGCGAACTCGCCAACATGAACGAGCTGTATTGCCATGCCATGCTGGGCGGTAAGAATGTGATTGTCGGTCGCCGTTATTGTCAGGTGCAGGGTCAAGTATTTACCTTTGAATCGCCGGCGGAGTTTAAGAAAAAGTTTCTTCATGAGAAAAAAATCAGCGGCAAAAACCGGGGCCAAGCTTTTCTTGAGTGGCCAGGCAAAAACATCAAGCTGGGCGGCACCGGGTTTTTTCCAGATCCACAAAAATGCCCGCCAGACGCATTGAACTTTTTTCGCGGTTTACAGGTTGAGCCAATGGCCGGCGATGTGAAGCCTTATCTTGACCATTTAAAACACGTTATGTGCGCAGGACACGAGCCGTCTTTTAACTACCTGATTGGCTGGATGGCGCACCTATTCCAAAAGCCTGACATCAAACCCAGCGTGGCCGTCGTGTTGAAATCGGTGGAAGGCACCGGCAAGGGTACGATGGCCGAACCGTTGCTAAGAATATTGGGAGCCCACGGCAACAAGACCAATGGTGCTTATGCGATTGCCGGACGGTTTAATGGAACGGTGGCTAATCGACTGTTGATATTTGCCGACGAAGTGGATTTGACCGATAAACACGTGGCCGACCGACTGAAAGGCATTGTGTCTGAAACCACAGTGAACATGGAACGAAAGGGCCTGGAGATCGAGCCATTGCCGAACTATTGCCGGCTAATATTCGCCAGCAATCACGCCAGAGTGTTGAATGCCGGCATACGAGAGCGGCGTTATTTGGTGCTGGAGCCGTCCGACAGGTACGCCCAAGACTCGGCTTATTTTAAAAGGCTTTGGTCCTGGATAGAGAACGACGGACCGGCAAAATTACTTAACTACCTGCTAATCGTCAACATAGACGACTTTAATCCGTATTCCTGCCCACAAACGGCTGCCTTAATCGCCGAGAAGCTGGGTAATCTGAAAGGCGTTAATCAGTTTTTCTACAACCAGATTACTCAAGACGAACCGTTCGGCGGTCGGGCGCGTATTCATGCAACCGAGTTGATCGATGACTTTATGGCCTGGAGCGTGGAAGAAGACGAGAAAGTCACCAAGGCCGCAGCGGCAAATCTTACTGGCCGCACCATGGCAAAATTGGGGATAGAGGTACATGGTCGTTCAGCTAGAGGAAATGGCAAGTTTTACGAATTACCTGACAAGGCGGTACTGGTACAGCAATTCGCCAAAATGCTGGATGTACCGGAAGAGGCCTTGGAGTCATGAAAATTTCAAAATGCCGTTTTTTGCTGTACCAACTGTACCACCAACAAAAAACAACGCTATTTCAGTATCTTAAGTGGTACAGCAAATATTTAATTAACTATACCGTATCTATACCAACTAAACCAAAAGCCGATAATTCGCTTAAAAGTGGTACAGCTGGTGTAGTTGGTATAGCAACCATACCAGCAACTACACCAGCTGTAAGCCTCGCAATTCGTGGCTTGCGGCGTAGTGGTACAGTTGGTATGGCAAAAATCGACTTTTTTTTGTTTTTTTTATTTTGGCGGCTTTTTGAGGAGAAACCGCTTTCATGGTGGAGGTGAATAGCTAAACACAGTTGCAAGGCCGGGCTTGAGGAGCAGGCGACCGACTGTAAGCGGTCATTATCAAAAACCAATTGAGATTTGAAAATGACAAACAACATTAATGCACTGGCGGAATTACGCCGACAAGGCTTGGAAGCCGATATTTATAAGGCCCGTTTGCGTGTATTTCCACGCCGGCGGATGACTCGGGCGGTTTGCCGGTTTGTAACCGCAAACTTAGCCGCGATTGTGGATGGTCTGATTGCCGAGCAGGCAGCCAGGACCAGCAAAGACGAATTTTTATGGGATTTGCCGATGAAAATCGGCGTCGAGCACTTTGGCTTTGAAATCGATGCTAGGGAGATTATCCCGCAGCAGCTCAACGGCGAATTGTTTGGTGGCGTACCCGCGCCAAGTGTTTGAAAGGTAGGGCTTGAGGAGTCGGCGCCGGCCGTTAAACGGATTTTTCTTAATGATCATTTTGGAGAACGAACATGGCTTTAACAACATTACCCGTCAATTCACCTGCTACCCAGTTACGGGTTCAGGGCTTTGGACTTGCCTTCATGACGGCACATTTAATCGTCTATCCACGACCAAAAATCACTAACACAGTTAGACAGTTTGTCGTAGACAACCTGGAATCGATTGTGGACGAGTTGAATCTCGAGGGATATTACTCTAAGAGCTCAGACCCCCTTGGATATGAAGCCAAGAATGGCGGGGATTCGCTGCGGTCGCAGGGCGTTTTAATTTGGGGCTTAAATGACGAAATGCGTTTGCACCTTGGCGCGAAACCGATTGATTTGGTCACTCAAAGCATCCCCGATTCCATGAACGGCAATTTGGAGATATAGGTTTGGCTAGGGCTTGAGGAGCTTTTACAAACTACAACTAAGGATTAATGAAATGCCACACCAAAATTTATTATTAAAAAGCGCTGCTAGCAAGATCGGCGGCGCCATGGATAAGATTAAATTCAATGGGTCACTATCGACTGATGAACTCCAAAAAATTCGCACCGATATCGAGGAGGCTCGCAGCGATTTGAGTGTTTTTAGCTCGGTCAATCAAGACCCGACTGGATTCTCGGAGGCACTGGGACGATCAATTGAGCTGATGGACAGAGCTTTGCAAACTTTGGACTCACCCAACCTTATTTAACCCTACTGGCCAGGGCCGGTCTTAGTGCCGGTCCTGGTTTCTGGAGATAACATTATGAATTTATCACACAAGACCTATACAGAACTGAAACAGGACGCGCAAACCGTACGCCAGGCCATTATCGACAAGCAGGCCGAACGCCAAGCAATAGCGGATGACATTGCTATTTTGAGCGAAAAAATCGACAACTTAAGCCGAACATTGCAGCGTGAAGAACATGCCGCGGCTAGCGCATCAAGGCTTAAGCAGCCAACCATGACGGCCTTAGAGTTCATTGCACACCGTAAGGAGCTGGAAGCCATGCGGGCCGAATTGCCCGGACTGAATGAAGCCGTGGCGTTTTTGGATAGGTTTATAAACGAGTTTCATGGTCAGTTGAGGCTGATTAACAGCTGGCAGGAGCGGAGGATTCAGCTGTCTTCTAAGGATTTAGCGCCACAGTTGGCGGCCCGTATTGCTGATTCGCTGGGTGACGACTTCAAACTGTTGGTTGCTGCCGTGGTTGTGTCGAATGAAAAGTCTATGGGGTATTCCCTGGATGTCAAAAGCTTGTTTTTCAGAGAAACCAGCATATCGGTTTTCAATGAGTTGCTTAATATTTTGACCAAAACGGAAGGTTATCAGTTGCCTGATTTAAATGCCGCAAAACAATGCGTTGCTGAACAATTGGAAGCGGTTGCGTAAGCGGTTTGGTAATAACTTGGCAGGCCGAAGGCTTTATAGTTTCGGCTTGCCACATTTAACTTTGGAGTTTGTCGCTATGAAGTGTGAGCAAGTACAAATGATTTTAGCTGGCTTGGAGAACAGGTTTCAGCTTATGAAAATCAACAATCAAAATGGTCAGAATGGTATTGAGTTGGCTCAATTGATAAAAGAAGTGCAGCAATTGGCCATGAAATTACCGTTTAACGATCCTGGAGTTAATCAGTTGATTAGTCAGATGAACAGTTTTTCTGAGAGCTGTAAGAATGAAATACCCGACCATAATTCACGGCGGGCCGGTAAATCACAATACTTTTAATGAAGTGGTATTGCCATGACAGTTAAACCGGAAAGCGATGGAAAATGGCGTGTTCAGATAGACCGAAAGGGCATGCCACGCACACGACGCGGCGGCTTTGCCACCAAGGAAGATGCCGAGCTGTTCGAGCGGGAACACTTGGCCGAGCACCGTATCCAATACGAGCAGAACCTGGATAAGCGATCTTTGAAGGAATTGATAGAAGCCTGGTTTATGTATCACGGCATCAACTTGGCGGACGGTGAGCGCCGCCGGCGGGCATTGTTGCAAATGGCCACCGATTTTAAAAACCCAGTGGCCAGCCAATTAACAGCCGAGCAGTTTGTACAGTATCGCTTTCGTAAGACCCAAGGCGAGGATGCCATAACATTCAAGACCTTCAATAATTTGCACGGTTATTTAGCGGCGGTATTCAATCGTTTGAAAAAACTGAAGGTTATCAATTACAACTCGCCGGTGTGCGAAGTGGACTTTGTGAAGATCCAGGAGCGGCAATTAAGTTATTTAAGCCGGGCCCAGATCGATGAATTGTTGCAGTCGATCACAAGCTATTGTGTGAATTTGTCTACCTGGTACGTCACGCAGATTTGTTTAAGAACCGGATCACGTTGGAGTGAGGCAGAAAAATTGAAGCGTAAGCAGTTGCATAATGGCCGGATTACCTTTGAATTCACCAAGTCGAAGAAAACCCGAACCGTGCCGCTCGATCCGACCTTTTACCGGGCGCTGGAAATATTCGCGGATTACAAGAATCCGGAGGACCGATTGTTCGATAACTGTATCGGTTCATTCCGCCGGGCCGTGAAGCGCACCGATTTGAATTTGCCGCGCGGACAGATGACCCACATATTGCGCCATTCGTTTGCTAGCCATTTTGTCATGCACGGCGGCAACATCATTTCACTACAAAAGATTCTCGGTCATGCCGATATCAACATGACCATGCGTTACGCGCACCTGGCACCGGATCATTTAAAGGACGCGGTTACATTAAACCCGCTGGCATAGGCCGCTTGATCGATACCACCGCCTAACTGAAGCTGGACTAGTTGGCGATGTTTGTTGTAGCTGTTGTAACGTGTTGTAAGTCACCTACAACACGATCAACGCTAGAGAATTCAATGCTTCAAAGGGTATTTATTATTGTTGTTGTAATTGTTGTAGTACCCACTAGTATTTTTAGAACCGGATAATAAGCAACATCACGGTTTACCGGATCGTAGCAGACGTTTGGCTAAGGCTCGATCGAGGTACAGCAGAACCACAAAGCCAAGACCGAAAATCACTCCTCCTCGCCTGCGGGGTTTTTGCACTAATTTTGTGCAGTGAAATCATTAACGTATCTGAAAAATCGATTATATAGCTACCATAACAGGCCCATCACAGCGTAGTGTCTGCCGTTACCTTGGCGGCCAGTGAACCAACGCGGCTGAACATGAAAATATTGCCTTTTGAATTTCGCTTATAATCATGGCTGATAGTTAAAATATCTTTAATAATCAGTGTCTTATGATA
>NZ_LUUI01000127.1 GCF_001644015.1 Methylomonas lenta | reverse complement strand
GTAAAAAATACACTAAAAGATATTTAAAAATATTTCTATAAATATCAATATGTTATTAATTAACGATTTCGAAAAGTGGCGGTTTTTGGCAAATATTCAGGATAACGATTACCCAAACCAGAACTAACAAAATTGACCAGATAAAACGCTAGTTTTTCAAGCTTGCAAGGCATCTCTGATTTAGCTTGCTGGTAAAGATGCTGGTAAATTGAATATTATTTTTTATAAATTATTGATTTATTTATATTTTTAATCATTATTCATTAGACGCCGCCTCCACCAAGATATTGTTTCATAAAAACCCAAGACGTACCAAGCCCCGCGAGTTTCAAGACTTCGTGGGGTTTTTTATGTCCCATGCAGTACCAGTAAAACCCACTACAGCGCAGAAAATCTGCAGTAAGAATCGCAGTAACTAGCAAAAATTACTGTTACTGCATTTTAAGTTACTGCAAGTTTGTCCAGCTGTTGTCAGCTCTGTTGGATACCGACTGGAATTTAGGTGGTATGCGTTACCAAACAGACGCTCAGAGTTACTCTGTCCTGACCCAAAGCAGCGCATAACATGTCATCAGGATAGGGCATCGTTCAACCGGACACCAATAGTCGTATCTTCGGGTTCACTCTAAATTCTGGAAGGGCCAATTTAAATGCAGATGTACTATTACCGTTGTGATTGCTCGTCTGGTTCCAAATACAGGCTCTTCAGGATTCTACAATCCTTGGCAGTTCGTGCGCTGCGGCATTGACCCCGCAACGCTCTCAACTGTCTTTCCAGTGATTTAAGTTGCGCGATTCGATCTGCCACATCACGGATGTGCTGATCGAGTAAAGCGTCTACCGCGCTGCAGTCTTCATCCGGCGTGTCTCGGAATTTGAGCAGCAGTCGAATATCTTCGAGTGTCATCTCCATTGATCGGCAATGGCGAATGAAATGAAGCCGCTCGATGTGTTCATGCGTGTATAAACGGTAGTTGCCGTCCGAGCGGGCCGGTTTCTGTAGCAAGCCCTCTCGCTCATAGTAACGGATAGTTACCACCCGACAACCGGTCATGCTGGCCAATTCGCCAATTTTCAATCTGTTGCACATAGGGGTAATCTCACCTCATCCGCATTTCGCATTTCGCATTTGACTCTATAGTAACTAGAGGGTTTTAAATGGGCAAGGATCAGGGCGGATTGCCGCCTTACATGCCAATATGAGGAAGAAAAATGACCAATTGTTGTGAAAATAAGAGTTGTGAGTTAACCGCTATGCGCCAGAGCCACAGTCGAGTACTGTGGATCGTACTGGTCATCAATACCGCGATGTTCTTCATCGAAGGCACGGCGGGGCTGCTGGCCAATTCAACCTCTTTGTTGGCCGATGCGCTGGATATGTTAGGCGATGCCTTGGTGTATGGCTTTAGTCTGTTCGTGCTGGAACGGTCGGCGCGATGGCAGGCCAGCGCCGCTCTTACCAAGGGTGTATTTATGTTGGCATTTGGGCTTGGCGTACTAGCGGAAGCCACCTACAAGGTGTTTGTTCCTATCATGCCCGGCGTCGAAACAATGGGGCTCATCGGTGGTTTGGCACTAGCTGCAAATCTTATATGTTTTATTCTGCTATACAGGCATCGCGCCGACAATCTCAACATGAGTTCGACCTGGCTATGCTCGCGCAACGACTTGATTGCGAATATTGGTGTCTTATTAGCTGCCGGAAGCAGCTATCTGTTGGCGTCGCGCTGGCCTGATATTGGCGTCGGCAGCCTCATCGCCATATTATTCCTGCACTCTGCCTTCAGCATACTGCGGCAGTCGTTACACGCGTTACGCACACCCGCGTAGTCGATTGTCGCAATCAAACGCATTGACAAAGGGGGCGTGACTCTTAGCGTACGATTTTTTCCGTTTTTCATCATTCCCACGCTCCAGCGTGGGAATGCAGAATGTGACGCTCCAGCGTCACGCAACGCTGGAGCGTTCCCGGGTGAATTCCAACGCCGGAGCGTGGGAACTATAAAACTATCAGGCTCCCAAACCCACCTCAGAGCTATTGCGGGAGTTTTGGGCCTTAGAACAGGAAGCCCTCAGCTTGCTGAAAAGTTTGGAGAATTAAGCCAATCGGTATAGGCTGATGGCAAGCCACGTTTTCATATTAAAAAGCGAATACCTTCAGGAAAAAGCCATGATTGATATTAACAATCTGCATTTACAATATTTAACTAACCAACAGGGCGAGCAAACTGCCGTTGTTTTACCCATTCAGGAATTTACTGAATTAATGGAAGATTTAGAAGACCTTATTGCCGTCGCTACCCGAAAAAATGAAATAACAACTTCTCATAAAGATTTTTTAACCGAGCTGGCTAACGATGGTCTTATATGACGTTCACTGGAAAGAGTCCGCCAAGAAAGAGTTAAAAAACCTGGATAAACAGATTATTAAACGCTTGCTAGAAAACATTACACAGCTGGCTGAAAATCCCCGCCCGTTGGCTTGTAAAAAACTACAAGGAGCGGATAACTTATATCGCGTTAGAGTTGGAGATTATCGGGTTGTGTACTCGATAGAGGATAAGGTTTTAATCATTGAGATTATCCGTATCGGACATCGCCGAAAAATTTACCAAAGCAAATTTGATTAACTTTGGAGTAGGGGATGAGTAATCAAGAGCAATCAACAGAAGAAACTGATGATGTAGCCATTCAGCAGTTTCCTGAGTATGACTATACCCAATGGCAAAAAACACTCTGGTCGGATGAAACGGTTGAATCATTATCGACCAAGGCACAACAAGCTTGGGACAATCAATAGCGATGATAGAAACGGATATTAATGCATGAATAGGGAAATGATGCGGGAAGCTGAATGGTTTGGAGAAATTCCAGCCACATGGAAAATTGAACGAATAAAAGACATCGTAGCCACCAAAATCACTGATGGCCCACACGAAGCGCCAACTTTTAGAGCCGTAGGATGTGCTGAACAGCGTGAAGCGCATCGATCGCGATTGATGCGCCTCCTGGCGTCGGCACATCCTACGGTTTGGAAGATTAAAGCATGACCGAAAACGAAGCGATGCGGGATAGCGGGGTTGAGTGGATTGGAGCAATTCCAGCCGCATGGCATATAGAAAGGATTAAGGATGTAATCCCATCAATACTAGGTGGAGCTACACCTAGTAGTTCAAATGGTGACTTCTGGGATGAGGGTGATATTAGCTGGATTACCCCTACTGACTTTCAGAAATACAAAAACATTGATGTCATTGATAATTCGATAAGAAAAATTACTTTTGCTGGTTTACAGTCTTGTTCCAGCACGTTGCTGCCACCTGGTACTGTAATTATGGCCAGCAGAGCAACTATTGGAATAGCTAAAATTTCGGGAATAGAACTTTGTACAAACCAAGGATTTATTTCTTTTGTTTGCAATCGCGGCATAAATAATAAGTTTTTCTTTTATTGCATTAATGCTTACCTTGGGCATTTGTTTGAAGGAATTTCAGTTGGAACAATATTTAAAGAAATAAGCAGAAATACTGTAAAACAACATATCGCATTTCCCTCGCTCAATATACAACAAACTATTGCGAGACAACTTGATGAACGCTGTGGCAGGCTGGATGCGATTATCGCCATCAAACAGCAGCAAATCAAAACCCTTGACTCCAAATATTATTAGCGAGACTGTTACTCGTGGCGTTCAATCATGTGAACTAAAAGAAACAGGTAATGTTTGGATGTCAGAAATCCCTGAACATTGGAAATTAGTAAACCTCAAAAGAGTTTCTAAAATTCAAACAGGCTTTACATTTGTCAAGCAGTACGAAGGGGCATTGATAGAAAGACCTTATCTTCGCGTTGCGAATGTTAAAGATGGTCATTTAAATTTAACTGATTTAACGACTATTGAAGTGCCTGTTTATGTTGCATCGCGCGTCGAGTTACGTGCTGGCGATGTTCTAATGACCGAAGGTGGCGATTTAGATAAGCTTGGGCGAGGAACAGTTTGGAATGAGGAAATACCCAATTGTTTGCATCAGAATCATGTTTTTGCTGTTCGCTGTTTTCAGCACAAACTGTTGCCAGCGTTTCTAGCGTATATGACTACCTCAAGATATGGGCGAGATTACTTTGAAGTAACGGGTAAACGTACCACTAACTTGGCAAGCACCAACTCGACAAAAGTGGGGCAATTCCCAATCCCTTTGCCGCCGTTATATGAGCAAAAAGGGATATGCGATTATTTGGAAAACAAGCTATCCGTCATTGCAAAAACTGCAGCCGGTATTGAAGCACAAATCGCCACCCTGGAAGCCTATAAAAAATCCCTGATTTACGAATGCGTCACTGGCAAAAAGCGTATTGCTCTCAACCAGCAAGCAGATGAAATAGCGCTGGCTTGATGCGGTAAAAAGGTTTACATTAATCACTATTATTATAGTTTTTGTAAACCCAAAAGGCCGGCCATGTTAGGCGAACGTCTACATCGCGCCCGGAAGGCAGCGGGTTTGGGGTTGCGGGCTTTAGCCGCACAAGCGGACTTGAGCCACACCACCATCAGCAAGTTTGAAAACGAACTGCAAACCCCGTCTTCCGCGCAATTGATCAAATTGTCGAAAATTTTGGGCGTGCGCACCGAATATTTCTTTCGCCCGCAAACCCTGACCATTGAAGGCATCGAATACCGCAAGAAAAGCAGTCTGTCGCAAAAAAGCTTGGCTAAAATCGAGGCGGACATCAGCGATCAGGCCGAACGTTGGCATGAATTACTAGGCTTGTATCCGCAATCGCCGATCCAGCCGTTTGCCTTGCCCGCCGGTTTACCGGAACGCATAGCCAATGCCGAACAAATCGAAAGCTTGGCAGAAACTGTGCGCGCAGCCTGGAAGCTGGGCTTAAATTGCATCCCCGACATGATCGACACCCTGGAATCGCAAGGCGTGATGGTGATCGGCAGCAGCGTGGACGAAAGCAAAAAGTTCGATGGTTTGGCGGGCATGATTAACAGCATGCCGCTAGTAGTGGTAGGCGCAAATTGGACCGGCGACCGCCAACGCTTTACCTTGGCGCATGAATTGGGGCATTTGCTGTTAAAAAGCCGCTTGGATGCTGCGTTGCTGGCCGACGAGGAAAAACTTTGTAACCGCTTTGCTGGCGCGTTTTTGCTGCCTAAGCCGACGCTGATCGAGCATTTAGGCGCTAAGCGCCAGCGGCTGGAAGTAAACGAGCTGTTTATGCTGAAACATGAATTCGGTTTAAGTATGCAGGGTGTTTTATTTCGCGCCTTGCAAACCGGCATTATTACGCATGCCGCGTTTCAATCACTGTTTTTGACATTCAGCAGCAAGGGTTGGCGCAGTTGCGAACCCGGTAAGCCTTATCCCGCCGAACAAACCATTCTATTTAAGCAGTTGGTTTACCGGGCACTGGCCGAAGACTATTTCAGCGAATCCAAAGCCGCCGAGCTATTGGGTTTGCCGGTAGCAAAATTTCATCAACAGCGGACGTTAGAAAGCCTTGAGCCGGTTACTCATTAGTGACGCCAATATTCTGATCGATCTGGAAGTGGGCGGTTTGATGCTGGAATTGTTCAAGCTGCCGTATCAGATTCAAGTGCCGGATATGTTGTTCGCCGATGAGCTGGAAGCCGATCATGGTTATTTGCTGGAACATGGCTTGCTGTTGGGTGAGTTAAGTTCGGCGTCCATGGCCGAGGTTGAAACCCTTGTCATCAAATATAAGCAACCCAGCCGCTATGATTGTTTTGCTTTAATGCTCGCCAAGCAAGAGCAATGCCCTCTGTTGACCGGGGATCAAAACATTAGGAATGCGGCTAAACTGAAAAATGTCGACGTTAAAGGCACACTTTGGATTATTGAAGCCATGATAGAGCATCAAATCATTAGTATTCAAACCGCAAGAGCGGCCTACCGAAACATGGAGCAGCAAGGCCGACGTTTGCCTTGGGTGTTAGCGGAAAAGCGGTTGGGCGACATGGAGGCTAAGCAATGAGCGGTGGAGGTCCGGAAGGCAAGTTCCAGCAACATGTGGTCGATTACTTAAACACTCGGCACGGTTACACGTTTTTGCAAGCCGAGGACATTACTGACAAGGAATTCTATATTGCGGAATCGTTGTTGTTGGCGTTTATCAAGAAAACGCAAGCCGAGACTTTTGCGCGCTTGCAGGTCAATTACGGTTCGGACAGTCAGGACGAAATCATCAAGGCATTACAAGCCGCATTGACCAGCCAACCGCTGTGGCTAGTCATCCGCAATGGTTTGAAGGTGCGCGGCGAGCATTTTCAACTGTTCTATCCCAAGCCACGTTCCGGTGAGAGTATTGCCAACCAGCATAGCCTGGAAAATCGGATTCAAATCAAGCCGGAGTTGGTGATTAAGTCAGGCAAACGGCCGGATTTGGTGCTGTTTCTGAATGGTTTGCCGATTGTGGTGATTGAGCTGAAACATGAGCAAAATCAAACCGTGCATGATGCCGTCAGCCAATTTAACAACCGCGATCACGACGATAGAATTTTCAGTCTGCCGTTTTTATATGTGGCGATGGACACAGCCGATATTAAAGTGGCAACCAATCCACGCCTGGAAAAAAACTTTCTTTGGTATAACGCCTGCCTGGTGAACGAGCCGCAAACTGAGGGCGAATACCCAGTTGAGTTCTTTTATCGGGATGTTTTAGCCAAGGAAAATCTGTTAAGAGCGCTAAGCTTTTATCTGGTGCATGTGCCGGAAAAATCCGATAAACCCGCTTACAGTCTATTCCCGCGTTATCATCAATCGCGCTTGGTGGATAAGTTAAGCGCGGATATTCAAGACCACTTTGCCGAGACTGAGCAAATCGGCAAAAAATATTTGGTGAATCATTCGGCAGGCTCCGGCAAGACATTGACTATCAGTTGGTTGGCCGAACGTTTACATAGCTTGTATAAAGCCGATAGCACTATCAAGCTGGTGGATATGGTGTTTGTGCTGACGGATCGCACCAACCTAGATAAGAATATCCGCGACGATTTAGATTGCTTTAGTCATTTGACCGAGCAGATGGAATACGCTGACAGCTCGAACGAGTTGAAGAAACTGATTCAACAGCGTAAGCCGATTATTGTTAGCACTATCCAAAAATTTCAGCGGATTTTCGATACGTTGAAAGCCGATGCCAGTTTAAAAGATGTACGGGTAGCGTTTCTGATCGATGAGGCCCATCGTTCGCAGGAAAACAAGAATGCGCGGGCTATTCGTCATCCTTTCAAAAGCGATTCGCAAGCATTGATCGAAGAGCCTGAAGACAATTTGGATAAAATTGATCGAGTGCTCAAGCTTCAGTCACCCAATCAATTATTCGTCGCCTTTACCGCCACGCCAACGGCGGCAACGGTCAAACTGTTTGGCGATGCGTTTGATACCTACAGCGAAGCCGAAGCCATTGCCGAAGGTTATATTATCGATGTGGCCGCGCAGATCATTTCTTATGAGACTTTATACAATCTACACAGCCCCTTAGTACCCAATAAGACCGAAGAGGAAAACGTTTATCCTAAAGGGATTGTCAGCAAGTTATTAAAGCAGGTGGCGTTTGAAGACGATGGCTTGATCCAATATAAAACCGAGGTAATGTTACGGGCATTTGAAGAACAGGTAAAACCGCTGATCGATGGTAAAGCCAAGGCCATGATTGTGGCTTCATCCAGAATTGCCGGTTTGAAGTATTACCAGTTGTTAAAGGCCAAAATTGCCGAAAAGCACCAAGCCAATCCGGAATAATACAATTACAAGGTGCTGTATGCCTTTTCTGACTTTACTCACCGAGATACTAACGAGGAAATTAGAGAGCATCAACTTAATGGGCTTAATCCTAACGAGCTGATTGAAGACCGCTTTAAGCAGGATGATTACCGGATTATGGTGGTCGCCAGTAAATTTCAGACCGGTTTTAATGAGCCCCTGCTCGCCGGCATGTTTTTAGATAAGCCGGTGATGGATAAGAATGCGGTGCAAACTCTGTCACGCTTGAACCGTTGTTATGAGGGTAAGAGTAAGGTCATTGTAATCGACTTTACCAACAACACGGCCAACATCCTAAAAGCCTTTAACAAGTGCCGGCAAGGCACGCCGTACCAAGCCACCGAGCCGGACCAACAAAAAGTCATTGTCCTGTATCAGGGCATTATCGACCAGGGTTTATTCACCGATAACGACGCTGATAATTTTATCGAGTTGTTAAAGCAAGGGCAGGATGCAGTTATCCAAACAGAGGTTAATCGTTGTCGGCAGCGGTTTTTGTTTAGGTTTGAAAGCTTGGACGAACGCAAGACCTATGTATATGAATTAGCGAAGTTGGTTAAAGCTTTTAATTTCTTGAGCAGTTTTTATAGCTACGACGAAGCGATCGAACAATTTGTATTGTTTGCTGAATTTATTCAGCCGCAATTGATCAAGCAGGGTTCTGAATCGGAGTTGATGAAGGAAATCAGCAAGGTTAAGCTGATAAAAGCCAATGTGAGTTATAAAGGCATTACCGAAAACCAGCCAGGAAATATTAAAGAACCTCGCAAGGGTAACGGCGGCAACCGGACGCCTGCGCCAGTTGTAAAGACCTCAGTACAAACCACTATTGATGAAATTCGAGATAAATATCCGATCAGCGATGAAGAAGCTTTGATCATTCGGCAGGTGTGCGAAGAAATACAAGCTGACGAAACGATCTTGCTGACTATTCAGCGAAACAAAGAGAGAATGCGGTATTTGCAGGATGTCTACAAACAAGAAATCCGTTCGTCTATCGAGCAGTCCTATACCGAGTTAGGCCATGACGAAGAGTTGTATAAGGACGAGTATGTTGATGATGGCGCTATTTTCGACATGATGGCGCATAGTGTGTTGAATTTTGGCTTGGGGCAAATGACTCAATAAGATTCATGTCCGCATCTGGAAACAAATTTACAAATGTTTTAGTGGGGTGAGCAATCAAATTGGGGGCATATTTGGGGGCATGTTAAATTCATATTTTCACTAAAGCCTGTTAAATATGTACTTGTGGCTAATTGTTATGTAGTCGCCGCCCCATGAATAGGTTTTAGAAGATACAAACTAAGCCTGAAACACCTTGATAATACAGAGTTTTCGGGCTTTTTTATGCCTATAGCATCCTATAAGAACCTATCAAATCGGGTCGACTAATCTGATGCGGTGGTGTGCGCTGAAACACAATGTCCTCTGGTCGATTTTCGATCGGTACAGGTGGTCAGTTTTCAATCGGCGCCAACAGGTGGCTTTGTTGGATGAAATCAACAGTATCCAAACTATCAACAGCCAGCATGAAGATAGGGTGGGTCGGGGGTATGAATACTTCCTGGGCAAGTTCGGCTGGCAGACGGTAGGCGAATTCGACATGCCTAAGAGCAACGTCAACTTGATTGCGGAAATGATTGTTACAAAGGCAAAATCTATGACCCTTGTTGCGGCTCGGGCTGAATGTCTAAACTTGAGTCAGAATTGACTGTTCACAGGAATTCGAGTAATTTTCCGAATAACGTAAAAAATCCGTTGCTTTCCCTATTCTCAGAATAATAATTTGTTAAATGATTTTAATTAAAACAATCGATACGCTATCTCATCAAGTCAGAATTAAATTCTTGCAGCTTTTAAATTATATATTTGTGCTATTCGCATTTGTCATGCCATTGCATAGAGATCTTGGAAAATTAACTATCATGCTTATGATGATAGCGTTTTTATTTAGTCTGGATGTAAAAAAATGCTATTCTGTTTTTATTGAAAATAGAGTTATACAGATATTAATGGTATTTATTGTTTACATATCAGTTTCAATATTATGGAGTGAAAATAAGCTCGCTGGGTTGGAGTTGGTTTATTTGATGTATAAGTATTTATTTTCGGTGATATTAATTGCCGTAATATCGCTGGATAAAAAATATATAGAGCATATTATTACTGCATTTTTATTTTCCATGTTTATTAATATGGTGGCTACGTATTACATGTTTTTTTATTCAGTTGAAGGTGTGTTTGGCCTTGAATTTACCGAACCTAATGGTTATTTTGATTACAGTATATTTGCCGCTTTTAGTATTTTTTTATGTTTATATCGTTTTTTTAGAGAAAATAATTCTTCTTTGAGAGTTTTTTATTTTATATTTATAAGTGCGATGATAGTAAATTTATTTATATCGCGCGGCAGAACTGGGCAGCTAGTATTTATGTTGTCGTCCTTTATAATGATATTGTTTTTTTATAAAGACAAAATAAAGCAAATCTTGTATTTATTGGCATTGATTTTTTTTATATTAATTTTGGCGTATGGTTTTAGTGAGCCATTTAATGGTAGAATTAATTTAGGAATAAGCGAGGTAAAGGAAGTTATTGAAAATGCAAACTATAAGTCAAGTATAGGTATGAGGCTGTATGTTTATAAATTATTGCCAGAATTCATAAGGGAAGATAATATATTATTCGGCTCAGGTATAGGAGATCTGAGAGATATTATGAGTCAAAAGTATGTTCAAGCATTTGGAGCATGGGACCAGCTTGGTCATATAAAGGGCCAAATTCATAATACTTTTATTGGTGTCTTTATTTCACTTGGTGTTGTCGGTTTATCTATATTTATATATTTTTTATATTCAATTTTCAAATTAGAATTACTGGATAA
This sequence comes from Methylomonas lenta, assembly GCF_001644015.1. Classification (GTDB taxonomy): domain Bacteria; phylum Pseudomonadota; class Gammaproteobacteria; order Methylococcales; family Methylomonadaceae; genus Methylomonas; species Methylomonas lenta. Next base: position 98,767 of record NZ_LUUI01000127.1, on the reverse strand, counting down.
TAAGCTAAAAATATTAAAATATTCTTTTATTTTCACCATGGTATTTACATGTTTTTCAGATAACTTATTGGATCAGAGATGGTTGTTAATGTTATTTGCATTGTTTTTTAGTATTCTTGTTATTTCGTCTAAGAAAAATGTAACTATTGAGCGAAATAAAGAGCAGGAGAGGTTTTCAGTTCATGAAGTATTGCCATTAAAATAGGCTATTTGATTGTTAATGTGAGTATCCGAAATAATTTATACGTTCAGACGGCTCACTAAAACTATCGGATGCGTTAGTTTTTACAGGAGCGCCAGCATTTTTCGATAAAGCAGGTATGGTGTCCCATCCGAATTTCAGCGCGAAAAACTAGCTGGCCATTATTGCCTTCGACAGCCTCGCTCCAATCTAACAAGGGAATCGGCGCTTCGCTCCACATGACTTGATGGAATGGTACCCACACTTTCTAACCGGCCGTGAACGATAAATTATTAATGGACAAAGAACGGCCTTGGGTTCAATTTTCGCCTCCCAATTTGAAAATTTAGGATAAAGTATTTCTTTTACTTTTAATCAGCCAGCGCGCAAGTATGCATGAATACTGCAAAGTTGCTTTGGTGTTTTTTCGTTTTTTCTAAACATGAATATTTTCGATCACCGACTTGATGATGCAAAACAATTAGCCTCACCCAATTGTGATGTTAGGTCTGATGCGGAAGACATTTCATTACTGGTTATTCACTGCATTAGTCTGCCGCCCGAGCAGTTTGGTGGGGATTATATCGATCAGCTTTTTTGCAACGCTTTAAATCCTGATGCGCATCCCTATTTTAAGGGGATTTATCAGCAAAAGGTCTCGGCACATTTATTGATTTGTCGTAATGGTGAGCTAGTGCAATATGTGCCTTTTGATCAGCGTGCCTGGCATGCGGGTGTTTCAGCGTATCAAGGTCGGCAGCGTTGTAATGATTTTTCGATTGGTATTGAGTTGGAAGGCTCGGTTAATCAGCCATACAGCGAGTTGCAATACCAGCAGTTGGCAGCTGTCACTAAGCTGTTACTAGCAAACTATCCAAAATTAAATCGTCAGCAGATTGTTGGACATAGCGATATCGCACCTGGGCGGAAAGATGATCCTGGTCCTTGGTTTAATTGGCAGAAATTTTACGATTTGCTGGTGTGATGTTGAGTCATTATCAGCTTTTGCGCAAATACTCTGCGGCCAGATAAAGTGCTGCAATCGAGCGGGCTTCACTGCATTCGCCGCTCATCATTAAGTCGTCGATTTTATGGATGCTCCAGGGCACCACTTCCAGCTCTTCGGGTTCGTCGCCAACTAATTTTTCCGGGTAAAGCTCTTCTGCAAGAATGATATCAATCACGTGTTCCAGATAAGCTGGTGCGATAGATAGCGTGTGCAGATGCTGCAGTCGTTGGGCGCCAAAACCGATTTCCTCTTTGAGTTCTCGGTTGGCCGCTGTGAGATTGTCTTCGCCAGGGTCGATTTTGCCTTTAGGCAAGCCGAGTTCATAGCGATGCAGGCCGGCGGCATATTCTCTGACCAGCAATACCGTGTCTTTATCCAGCATGGGTACCACTAATACGGCGCCGGAAGAACTGCCTCGAAGCAGGCGTTCATAATGCCGAAACTGACCATTACTAAATTCCAGTTCCAAAGATTCAATACGAAATTGACGAGTTTCGGCAATCACGGTCTGGCTGTTAATTGTGGGTGTTTTCCGATGCATGGCGCAATGAATGAGGTTGTTGATACCTGCATCGTAACAGAGCTGTGATGGCAAGGCTTCGGCTTTTTCGTTACTATCTTGATAGACGAAGGTATCCGATCAACTTCAAGGAAAACACTCATGCTCGACTGGACACACATCGAAACCGTATTGCTGGATATGGACGGCACCTTGTTGGATTTGAATTTTGACAATCATTTTTGGCAAGAGTTTGTGCCGCAACGATTTGCCGATTTACATCAACTTTCGCTGGCAGAAGCCAAAAGCCAATTACAGCCGCGTTTCAGGCTCATGGAAGGCCGTTTGGAATGGTATTGTCTGGATTACTGGAGCGAAGAGCTAAAGCTGAATATGGTGGGCTTGAAGCAGGAGCTGGCGGGCTTGATTGCTGTGCATCAGCATGTCACTGAGTTTCTGGATGCGCTACGAGGCAGTGGGCGGCGCCTGTTGCTGGTAACTAACGCGCATCGGGACAGTTTGAGCCTGAAAATGGAAAAGACTTGTTTACATCAGTTTTTTGACGACATTATTTCGTCGCACGATTATGGTATGGCCAAGGAGCAGCAGGGTTTTTGGCAAACCCTGCAAGACAAACACATTTTTGAAAAACACAGCACTTTGCTGGTAGATGATAGCTTGTCTGTGCTGCATTCGGCGCGAGTCTTTGGCATTGCCCATCTGGTGTCAATTAGCAAGCCAGACAGTCAGGCACCCGTCAGACAGATTACGGAGTTTCCGGCTGTGGAGGATTTTCGGGCGTTGATGCCGGGCTTGTATCCTGTCTTGGGCCTTTAAATTCCCTGGGTTTGCGATCAGAGCGCTGTGGTGGGCGTTTGGCATGCGGTACCACGCGTTCTCGGGGTTCGCGGCGTTGTGGTTTGATAACGTCCTCAACTAATAATTCGTGACTAATCGATGCTACCGGGATTTTTTCGCCAATATAGTCTTCAATGTCCGGCATCGAGTAGGCATATTCTTCGCAAATAAAGCTGATGGCTTCGCCACTGGCGCCAAAGCGGGCGGTACGGCCTATGCGATGAACATAATCTTCCACGTCTTGCGGCAAATCGTAGTTAAACACATGCGACACATCGGGAATATGCAAGCCTCGTGCAGCAACGTCGGTGGCGATGAGTAGCGTCACTCTGTTTTCCTGGAAATCATTTAGCAGGCGTTGACGCTTGTCTTGTGGCACATCGCCGCTGAGCATGGCGGTTTTGTGACCATTGGCTTGTAAATAGTCATCCAGTTGTTCGGCACAGCGCTTGGTGTTTACGAACACGATACTGCGTTGTGGCTGATGTCGTTTTAACAATCCTAGCAAGAGTGGGATTTTTTGATCGTTGGCCGGACAATAGGCGATCTGGTCGATAGCTTTGGAGGTGACTTCCTCTGATTCAATGCGGATTAGCACCGGGTTATTCATATGCTCATAAGCCAGTTCTGTGACTTTATAAGACAAAGTGGCAGAAAACAGCAGATTCAGGCGCTTTTCCGGTGGCGGCATGCGTCGCAGCAAAAACCGAATGTCTTTAATAAAGCCCAGATCGAACATGCGGTCGGCTTCGTCCATGACGGTGACTTGAATGTTATCCAGTGTGAAAGCACCTTGCCGATAAAAATCGATGATGCGACCTGGTGTGCCGATGATGATGTCGACATTGGTCTTGATTTTGTCTAGCTGTTTTTGATAATCGGTGCCGCCGTAAATCAAGGCTAGCTTTAGATCTAAATATTTGCCTAAAGCTAAGGCATCTTTGTGTATCTGGATGGCTAATTCCCGCGTTGGCGCCAAAATCAACGCACGCGGATTTTTGATTTTTTCGCTCTCGTCGTTGAGCAAACGCTGAAAAGTAGCTAATAAAAAACTAGCGGTCTTGCCAGTACCTGTTTGCGCTTGGCCGGCCACATCTTTATCACGTAATGCCAGCGGTAAGGATTTATCCTGAATTGGGGTGCAGTTAATGAATCCTGCTTCCTTCAGGCTTTTTATGATGGAGTCGGAAAGCTCCAAATTGCTAAAGCGTGTTTCCGTTAAATGTGTTTTTTTCATAGGCAGGTAGCATATCGTAAAAAACGCTTCCGTTGAAATCGATTGACAATTGTAGGCTGACAAATCTATAGTTTTGACTTTGTAAACTTTTGGAGATAGGCGTGAGCGACTTAGTCCTTCATGTATCAGATGCTGATTTTAACGATACCGTGCTAAAAGCTGCTGGTCCGGTTTTAGTCGATTACTGGGCTGAATGGTGCGGCCCTTGCAAAATGATTGCCCCTGTTCTGGATGAAGTTGCAGCTGAATATCAAGGCAAATTGACTATTGCTAAATTAAATATCGATGAAAATCCTAAAACCCCTCAGCATTACGGTGTACGCGGTATACCCACGCTGATGTTGTTTAAGGATGGTGAAGTTGAGGCCACTAAAGTAGGTGCGCTTACCAAATCGCAGTTAACTGCGTTTGTAGATAGCAATATTTAGTCTTATCGCTCCAAATTATCGGACTTGTCTCAAAACATTTTGACAAGTCCGGTTATTGCGCTAGAATTAACCGCGCTTAATTCGTTTTGCACCCTCAATAGCCTAACTTTACTCAATAATTACCTCTTCCATAAACGGTCTCATACCGTTTTGCTTTTCTTCATCCCCCACAACCCATATGAACCTTACCGAGTTAAAACTAAAACAAGTCAGTGAAATTATTTCTATCGCCGAGTCTCTAGGGCTTGAAAATATCGATAGAGCACGAAAGCAGGAATTAATCTTTTCCATTTTGAAAAAACAGGCAAAAAGCGGAGAGGATATATTTGGTGATGGGGTGCTGGAAATTTTGCAAGACGGTTTTGGTTTTTTACGCACCCCTGGGTGTTCATATTTGGCCGGTCCTGATGACATCTACGTATCGCCGAGTCAAATAAGACGTTTTGGTTTACGTACCGGCGATACTGTTAGTGGCAAGATTCGTCCGCCTAAGGAAGGTGAGCGATATTTTGCGATGCTGAAAGTTGAAAGTATCAATTTCGAATCACCGGAACACGCAAAAAATAAAATATCTTTTTCCAATCTCACCCCGCTATTTGCCAATAAACGCTTTGTACTCGAGCAAGGCAACGGCACTAGTGAAGACTTGACTGCCCGCATCATCGATCTGATTGCTCCCATAGGCAAAGGTCAGCGTGGCTTGATCGTTTCGCCGCCGAAAGCCGGTAAAACCATGATCATGCAGGCTATCGCCCATGCTATCGCCGAGAAAAATCCCGACTGTTATCTAATCGTATTGCTGATCGACGAGCGTCCGGAAGAGGTGACAGAAATGGAGCGCTGTGTTCGCGGTGAAGTGGTATCCAGCACTTTCGATGAGCCTGCGTCGCGCCATGTGCAGGTTGCCGATATGGTCATTGAAAAAGCAAGACGCCTGGTTGAGCATAAACACGATGTAATCATTCTGTTAGACTCCATTACCCGTTTGGCGCGTGCTTACAACATGGTGATGCCATCCTCTGGTAAATTACTCTCCGGCGGTGTCGATGCCAATGCGCTGGAAAAACCCAAGCGTTTTTTTGGTGCAGCCCGAAACATCGAAGAAGGCGGTAGCTTGACCATCATTGCTACAGCATTGGTCGAAACCGGCTCCAGGATGGATGAGGTGATTTATGAGGAATTCAAAGGCACAGGTAATATGGAATTGCACCTGGAGCGCAAAATCGCTGAAAAACGTATTTATCCCGCCATCAACATCAATCGTTCCGGTACGCGTCGCGAAGAATATCTGGTCGATCCCGATGAATTGCAAAAAACCTGGATACTACGCAAAATTTTACAACCTATGGATGAACTGGCCGCATCTGAGTTTTTGCTGGGAAAATTGAAAGATTTCAAAACCAATGCCGAGTTCTTTAATTCCATGAAGCGTTAACCGTTTAGTCTTAACGATTCCTCCCAAAGCCATCCGACTTAATTGCTCGGATGGCTTTTTTTTTGATCATATGAAAATTTAGTTTACAAGCAAGACGACCGGTCGTATAGTAATCACATGTCGAATTTAAAACCCAAGCAATTCAAAAAAGATAGATTACTCGATCAAGGGGTCAATCTTTTATTGGAAAAAGGCTATCACGCTACCGGCCTGAAAGAGATTTTGGATGCGGTGCAAATACCTAAGGGTTCGTTTTACGCTTATTTTGAGAGTAAGGAACGTTTTGCTGCTGAAGCCATCTATCACTATATTGAGCCTTTCATTCTACGTTTGACGGGGCATTTACAAAACCCAGAACGGGATGGTTTGGCAGCATTGAAAGCCTACTACAGCGAATTGATAGGCGAAGTAGTCATAAGTGGATTTAAAGGCGGCTGTTTATTGGGTAATCTGATGGGTGAGATTGGAGATACCAGCCCGTTGTGCCGCGATGCATTATTGAATGCGGTTGCACGCTATTGTGAATTGCAAAAAATCGCTTTAGAGCGCGGTCAGCAGCAAGGCACGGTGCGATTAGATCGTTCAGCCAAATCGATGGCGGATTTGATGTTGAATAGTTGGCAGGGTGCTTTGCTTAGAATGAAGGTCGAGCAATCAGTAGAACCACTTAAAGATGTCTGTAATGATTTATTGGACGATTATTTCAAGGCCTAAGGACAGGCTGTACTGAGGGAAATCAATATCAATGCGACTGCCTAATTGGCAGTTTTTTAACCTCGGTCGACTAGACGACCGGTCAATTATTAGGAGATGCTAAATGCCAAAATACATCATAGAACGCGATATTCCAGGAGCCGGAAAACTGACTCCAACCGAACTGCAAGGCATTGCACAAAAATCATGTTGTATTCTGCATGAGATGGGGCCAAGTATTCAGTGGTTGCATAGCTATGTCACTGGCGATAAGGTGTATTGCATCTACATTGCAGACAGCGAACAAGCGATCCGCGATCATGCCGAAAAAGGTGGTTTTCCAGCCAACCGTATCGAGCAAATTACATCCATCATCGACCCGACTACGGGCGATTAACTTGTAAGGGCGAATGAAATCGACCCTACATCACGACAAATCCAATCTCGGGGAGAGAACACATGAACTTTAAACTCAATACCTTCAGCGCCGTGCTACTGCTCGGCACCGCCAGCCTATCTAGCAATGCCGACGAAACCTGCGCATCACCCTATATGGCAAAAATCACCGGGCAGGAAGATTTTGTTTACATCTGGACTTTAGGTTCGGAAGGCGTTGGCGACGAACAGGACAAACTGGTCACCGTCGATGTCAATCCAAAATCAGCCAAATACGGCAAAGTGATCGGTAGTCTATCGGTTGGCGGCCGTAACGAGGCCCACCATGCCGACTTTACCGATGACCGCAAATTTCTCTGGACCGGCGGCCTGGATACCAACAAGATCTTTATCTTCGATGTGGCGACCGACCCGGCTAAACCAAAATTGACTAAAACCATCACTGACTTCGTCGCCAAAAGCGGCGGCGTGGTCGGCCCGCATAGCTTTCATGCCCTGCCGGGACGCATAATTATTACCGCCTTGTCGAACAACAAGGATCACGGTGGCCGTACTGCCATCGTCGAATATAGCAACGCCGGCGATTACATCGCCACCTATTGGCTGCCAACCGACAGCAACCTGCAAGGCGCCATCAAGTCCGGCAAATATGCAGACGGTTACAATTACGACATTCGAGTGTTGCCACGCAAAAACATGATGTTGACCTCCTCGTTTACCGGCTGGTCAAATTACATGATGGACTTCGGCAAAATGTTGAAGGACCCGGAAGCCATGAAGCGTTTCGGCAATACCATGGTGGTGTGGGATTTACATAGTCGTCAGCCGAAAAAGGTATTGGACGTACCGGGCGCACCGTTAGAAATTCGTTGCGCCTGGGGTGAGAATCATGATTATTGCTTTACTAGTACCGCATTGACCTCGAAAATCTGGTTAATCCACGAAGACGATAAAGGCGAATGGCAGGCTAAAGATGTGGCGGATATTGGTGATCCAAGCAAGATCCCACTGCCAGTGGACATTTCCATCTCCAGCGACGACAAATCGCTCTGGGTCAACACCTTCCTGGATGGCATGACTCGCCGCTTTGACATTAGCGATCCCTATCACCCTAAACAAGTATTCGAGCAAAAAATTGCTTCTCAGGTCAACATGGTATCGTCCAGCTGGGATGGCAAACGCTTGTATTACACCTCGTCTTTATTGGCCAACTGGGATAAAAAAGGCGTGGATAACGAACAGTTTTTCAAAGCCTATAACTGGGATGGCAAAAAGCTGACCGAGCAGTTCTCGATTGACTTTACCAAGGAGAAATTGGGTAGAGCGCATCAGATGCGGTTTGGGGCCTATTCTTTGTACGGTAAGGCCGCTAAATCGTAAGTTTTGTTTGAATCCATCGTCTGAAATGGGTTCTTTGACCGTTTAGGCTCCACTGGACAAAGTAGTAACTATGTCCAGTGGAGAGATGCGGCTTAATCAATCGATGTCACGAAAGTGACACCTTACTTTAAGGGTAAGCAGCCATCATGAAAGTCACTTATATACTCGGCCTAATTTGTGTTCTAAGCATATCTGCAATTCAGGCCCAAGAATCCAAACCGCTAGCGCCTGGCTACAGCAATTTACCCTTTCAACCTGCAAAGCCTGGCAGCTACAACTTACCCATCATCGGCCCTGCCGCCGATGGTGAAATCCTTACTAGCGAAAGCAAATCCAAACATCTGCATGAACTGATGGGTGACAAGCTGGTATTACTCAGTTTTATCTACGCTACCTGCAGCGATGTCAACGGCTGTCCGCTGGCGACGCAGGTTTTGCATAAAATCAGTCGGCAGTTACAGAAACAGCCGGAATTGGCCGACAAGTTGCGCCTTTTGACTTTAAGCTTTAATCCGATTCATGACACGCCGGAAATGATGCGTCACTACGGCGAAGGTTTTAAAACAGCCGGCTTCGATTGGCAATTTTTAACCACCCGCGACGAACAGGCTTTGCAACCGATAATGGCTAACTATCAGCAAAATGTGCAAAAAATCTACGATGAGAAAGGCCAATTTACCGGTACTTTTTCACATTTGCTCAGGGTGTATCTGATCGACACCGACAAAAAAATCCGCAATATTTATAGTGTGGATTTTCTCCATGCCGATACGGTAATCAACGACATAAAAACCTTGCTGGCCCCGCCTGTCCCGCAAGCCAGCCCGCAGTCTGTCACTAATGAAATGCTTTTTCAGGCCGGCGATAACAAAAAAAACTATCAGCAAAAAGATTATCAGACACATTCATTGGCGTTGGAGCAACGCAAAGGCAAGCCAGCCAACTTGATCGAATATGCAGTAAAACCACCACTGGGCTTAGCGAAACTACCGTTGCCTGAAGACAATACGCTGACCTCTGCCAAAGTCGCATTAGGCCGTAAACTTTTTTACGACCGCCGGTTATCGCTAAACAATACTTTTTCCTGTGCCATTTGCCATATCCCGGAACAGGGCTTCAGCAGTAATGAAATGCGCACGGCAGTCGGCATAGAAGGTCGTAGTGTACGCCGCAATACGCCATCTATATATAACGTTGGCTACGCGAAATTGTTGTTTCACGATGGACGCGAGAATAGTCTGGAGCAACAGGTTTGGGGGCCATTATTGGCACATAATGAAATGGCTAATCCATCCATCGGTTATGTAGTGGATAAGTTGAAAAACAGTGCGGATTATCGAGGCCTGTTCGAAAATGCTTTTAACAAAGGCCCAACTATGGAAACCATAGGCCAGGCATTGGCAAGCTATCAGCGAACTTTAAACTCCGCCGACTCAGCATTTGATCGCTGGCATTTTGCTAAGCAAAATAACGCAATCTCAGATGAGGCTAAACGGGGTTTTGAACTATTTACCGGTAAGGCTCGCTGTAGCAGTTGTCATAGCATAGGTGAAAAATCAGCGCTGTTTACCGATCAAAAACGCCATAACACGGGCATTGGCTTTAGGGATGCCATGCAAAAAACACCCGATAAGCAGCGTGTGCAATTAGCGCCAGGTGTGTTTGTGGATGTTGATAACGATAATCTGAAAGCTATCGCTGAAACCAAGCCTAACGATTTGGGCTACTACGAAATCAGCCAAAACCCGATCGACCGTTGGGCGTACAAAACCCCGTCCTTACGTAACGTGGCGTTGAGTGAACCGTATATGCATAACGGTTCACTATCGAGTCTAAAGGAGGTTGTGCAGTTTTATAATCAGGGCGGTATCGCCAATGAAAATTTGTCGCCGCTGATTCAGCCGCTGGGTTTGTCGGATGCGGAAGTCACTGATCTGGTGGCATTTTTAAAATCGCTCACTGGCAGCAATGTCGATGTTTTAGTGTCTGATGCGTTTGCTGCCCCGGTTGGCGATAGCCATTAAAATTTAATTCAAAGCAGCGTGTATGTCTACACGCTGTTTTGATATATCACCGACTGACAGCTATTTATCGGTGTTAATAAATTATTTCGCCAGCAGACCAGTTATATGTGGAATAAAACTTTTCTCATTGACGAAAGTGATGTCATACATTTTTGTCAAACCCAATACTTGTTCGTCGCTAATACCCAAAACCATCAATAAAAAATTTTCTTTACTAATATCCAGTCTGCTGCGCATTTTGCTGTACTTTTCGATAAAAGAACGAAATTCGCCGGACTTGCATTCGATAAATACCGGGATTCGGCTATTCAGCAGGAAAAATACATCGACTTCATACTTGTCGTCATTGGCGAATTGGATATTGAAATTTCTCAAACACGAGAATAGGCCTTTGCTTTCATAGCAATGCTTTAATAGCCGCATAAATACATACCATTCCAACCATTCGCCATTAAAGAAGCGCACGATAGCCGGAATAGTCTGTAACGTCAGGTGCACTCTTTTCTCATTTTTATTATAAAAATACTTGGCAACAAATGAGAAGTCATACAAGTTTCTACAAAACCTAGTAATGATTTTGATGTCATTCTGGCTATAGTTACTCAGGTTTAAAACCACAGAGCTATAGTTATTTCTTTGAGTCTTTCTGATTTTATCCAGAATATCTTGCAAAACGTTGATATTGTCACCGAGTTCGACAGCAACTTCATCATAAAACCCTTGAGTATCTATGGCTTCATGATTGACTTCAACCTGAATGTTTTTACGTTCAAACCAACTGATAATCGGTTTATATTGCATGCTGTTACTCATTACAGCCGTATTATGCAAATCCAGGTCTTCGATTTTGGTGAGGCGAGATTCCGCTGGGCCGGTCTCCAAATCAGAGCTACCGGATTGCTCTAAACTACGATACTTACTTAGTAGGACGCTGTATTTGTCTATCAGTTTTTTTGCAAATACAACGGTGTCATGAATAGCTGCTGCTTTTTCACAGACAGGACATTTCACCGTCTTGCCTATATGTTCGTTAGAAACTTCCCTTAAGTATGAGCAATTATTACAGCGAAGAATTGCCATGTAAAACCTTCCTGACTGAGCTTAAAAATTGAGTACGTGCGTAGGCTGGGCACATTACACCTGCTAGCCTCTGTTATTAGCGAATTGGTTCGAGTTTAGAAGCTTGCGTTAAGTGTAGTCATACCTTCAGCGAGTTCAATATTGTAAGCTGACTATTTAAGCCAAGGGTGGGCACGCTTTTTGTGCCCACGCGGATTAAAGCTATTATCTCCAAACGGTGGGCAGAAAAACATTGCCCACCCTACATGAAATATTGAAGCTGTGGGTCGATAACGATTATTCACTATCAATTCTACAAACAGATTAAGTAATATTCCAGCACAGTTGCAAATATGCCTCCCATTCAGATTTTAAGAATCAAAGCCAATCGGTTTTTTTTTCACTAATGGTGGCATCCGACAGCACTAGACGTAATCTCAGTCCGGCTGAACGCTATGCTTCTGTAAATTATTAACGTCTTTGCCATCCGGATGGGGTTTGTACATATTGACCAGATGGAGTTTGACCAATGACTTTTTGCGCGGTTAGCCGGGCAACTTCGTCCACCGGCACGCCATTTTTGGTGGCAATGCGTTGATATTCCGCCTGACGCTGAGCATTGATGCTGTTGACCAAGGCTTTTACATCGCCTGCTGCATTGGGGTTAACCAAGCCTAAATAGCCATTCATTTGTTCGCCCACCAGTCCGGCAGCTTTAACTTGCGCCAAATCGGCCGCGCTAGCCGGCAGAGCGGTTAACCAAAAGCTTATAAATAAAGATACCAAAATCAAGACATTATGTTTACTTTTCATGGGTTACTCCTTTAAAACAGGTCTTTATTACTGGTAATCAATTCGTCCACGTCTTTTTCAACCTTCAAGCGGATTTCGTGTTCGATTTTGACGTTCATGGTGATTTCTATCGGTTTTTCCGGTGCTTCCAGTCGGACAGTTGGTGAGCACCCTAACAGGAAGTAAGCGCTCCACAAGATGCCCGCAGCGTTTGCTACGCTCCATTTCATTGTTGTCTCCGCACCGCATTAGGCGGCATCGATTGATAAGCCCCATTCTGGGGTTTTTATTCAGGGTTTGCCGGCTTTTTTGAACTGCTCCATGATAGGCTGGGTAAAATCACCAGCCAAAATGCCTTTTTGCAAAAGCTCCGGCAGCTGACCGCTTAAGTTTAAATTAAAAGCCACAGGATACCCCGACAACACATTCGGGTTTTTGCCTTCCACCCGTAAACCCAGTTCATAACCGCCTGTACGGTTGTAATTAAAGGTGGCTTGCAACTTATGGTACAACATATTCCTTAAAGCTTTGAATGCGATGTTCTCATCATCCGCGACCGGGCCTTGATAACGCAACACGCCTGGATGCGTACCATTTAGGCTGCCGCCATGTACTTCAATACTATCCATGGATAATCTTAATGGCAGCTTACCGCTGATAGTACCGGTGCCCGATAATTCAGGAAAGTTTAGGCTATCCAATAATTGCGCCAAATCCAGCTTGCGCACGCCCAGCGTCAAATTAAAGGGCGGCTGATTGATGTTCACGCTATCCGGCAGAATCTCCAGTAGGCCACCAAATATGGGGAATGTCGCGCGTTCCAGCGTTAATATTTGATTTTTCTGCTTGGCTTTTACTTGCAGATTGTGGATTGTGGTTTCCTTGCCTAATTGAACTGTGGGAACATCGGCAGCCAAAACTAAGGATAAATTTGCAATATCATGCTTGATATCCAGACGGATATAGCCATCATTTATCCACACAGGTCCGGCTGATACATCTATCTGATACGCTTTTAAATAAGCCTCACTTTTTAACGGTGCAGATGGCTGCCAATTGATTCGATAGGTGCCCATGATATTACCGGCTGTAAATTGCCAGCTATTGACCGCATCAGGTAGCCATGACTTAATTAAACTTATAAATTCCGCAGCGGCCAAATCCAGATGTCCATCCAGTTTGATTTGGGTTTTGCCGCTGTTGAAAGCGATTTCAGTACTGCTTAGATATTCTTGATTACGCGTCAGCAGCAAGCGACCGTTTATATTTTCCAAATTGTCGCTTGATTTAGCGGTTAAATTCAGCTGCATAGCGGCGATATTAAAATTAGCCTGAGCAAAAGACGATGCAGCCAAATCAGTTCGTATCTGTGCTGGCAGTAAGCTGCTGCTGGTCAGCCACTGTAAAAAAGCACTGGCATCGGCATCCAGCGTGGCCTCAGAATGGCTTTGATTCAGTTGCTGAAAATTTAGGACAAAAGTCTTTTTGCCGCCGATTTGGGTTGCTGTCAGTTTGGCCTCATGAAAGTCAGGGCTGAGTTGAAGCTGAATTAATTGCTTGCCATCATCAAGCGTCAGCAGTTGCGGCTTTTCCGGGGCATAATCTGCTGTTAGATGACCGATAAAACTGACTAGCCCCCAAGGCGTGTCAACTGCAAGATCGAGATGGTCGATGCTTAGTTGCCTAAATGGTAATACGGGCACTGTTGAATTGGTTTTGTCGGTTTGAGCAAGTTTATCCGTTGGCAGATAGGCGAGTTTGATATTTGCTTTGTTTATATTGAGGGATTCAAGCTTGGCGGCGTTTAAATCGTAATGGGCTTTAATATCCCCCATATCGACAGATAGCAAGCCAAAAGGAGTCTGCAAATCAAATTGCAGGGTCGACAATTGGGCCTGCTTGAAACCAAGCCAGGCAACCGACAGCGATGGGGTTGATGCCGGCAAAATCTGCTGCAAGCTCCATTGCATAATCGCGGCACGCTGCCACCAAACACCCGCTCCCGTCAACAGCAAAAACAAACCAAAAACTGCAATGAAACGGTATATCTGGCCGCGTGCTTGGGTTTTTTGCTGTTTAGAAGCGGGTTGATTTGCGGACATAAATCGCCAACAGGCTGGCTAAGTAATTATAGCTTCACCACCTGACCAGTTGCTGCCGATTCCAGCGCAGCGACGATTACCTGGCAATTTTCTCGGGCATCGTCCAGGGACAATTGCGGTGCTTTATTATTAAGGATGCAATCGCTAAAGTGCTCGATTTCCAAATTAAAATGATTGGATGCCGGTAAACGTTCTTCTGCCTGCCGACCATCTTCCGTCCACCAGGAAATCACCGGCACATCGCCTGGCAATTGCCACACTACATGGCATTTTAGCCCACCCTGTGTACCAACGATTTCGTATTCGCAGCGGCGAGCCCGTTCAAAACTAAAATCAAATTGGGCGAATTTCCCGTCACCATAATCCAGAATGCCGCTGGTAGAAATATCGGCGCCGCTTTCCACATATTTGGCCATTGCTGTGACGGCTAACGGCGGTTGATCAAAAAACATGCGTAGCGAATGAATTGCATAACAACCAATATCCCACATGGCGCCACCGCCGTGATTAACATCATCGGCCAGACGATACATTCTGGCAGGACGCATCATAAAGGAAAAACTGGCGCGCACAGAACGGATGTCGCCTATCACGCCGGAGTTTAAAAGCTCTCTAACGCGGGTATGTTGCGGATGAAATCGGTACATAAAGCCTTCCATTACCGTGATTTTATGCTGGCGGGCGGCGGTTTCTATGGCATCGATGTCAGCTACCGTCAAAGCCATGGGTTTTTCGCATAACACATGTTTACCATGCGCGATGGCGCGTAATGCCCATTCAGCATGTTCGCCATTGGCCATGGGTAGATAAACAGCTTGCACATCGGGATTGGTCAATAATGCGTCCATATCATCATAGGCATGAATACCTGGATAACAGGGCGCGTATTTAGCCAGGGTTTCTGCTGCAGCCCCAGGGCGGCGACTGGCAATGGCAATCAGTTCTGAATTGGGTGCCTGCAAAATTGCCGGCAACAGACGTTCGTTGACGCGCGCGGCACCCAATATGCCCCAACGTAGTTTGGCTTGATGGTTCATGGCGGTAATCTCCTGGTTGTTTTAATTCTCGATGTTGGAGTTTGCAGGCTAGATTACGCTGAGTCAAACCTAAACAAGTTTAAGATGAGATGTGGAATTGGTTTTACATAGCCTAGCTGAATTTGTGAGGTTAATAATGTCAGTCTTTCTGACTGTCTTGCGGACAGGGTTACGGCTAACCCCAAAAACAATAAGCAAGTAAATGAAATTTGGCTATAATCAGTCATGATAGTTATTTTTAAAGTATCGCCGATGATGTTGATTTATCGCCACATTTTATATTTGCCGATGCTGCTTTTGGCTTTGATACTGTCAGGCTGCGCAACCAGCGAAAAAACGCCGCCTAGTGTGCGCTTACCGATGGGGTTGGGCAATATACGCGCCGTAAAAGATGTTTTGCAGCTGCAAGGGCAGCCATATGTTTGGGGTGGCCAGTCACCGCAAGAGGGTTTTGATTGCAGTGGCTTGGTGGTGTATGTCTATAACCGACAGGGTTTGAGGCTACCACGCACGGCGAGGTCACTGGCCGAGCAACTGCCCGAAGTCAGCATCGACCAACGCCAGCCCGGTGATTTACTGTTTTTTAATACCGACAGACCTTTTTCTCATGTGGGTATTTATGTCGGTAACGACCAATTTGTACATGCTCCCAGCGCTCGCACCGGACATGTATTGATGTCCAGCTTGCAACAGCCTTATTGGCGGGAACGCTTTATTGCCGTGCGTCGCCCATTACGTTCGCAGGCATTGTCACTGGATGCAATTGACAGACATTATTGCAGTCTGGGCTAGTTTATCTAAACCACTGTACAACAGCGGCTTGTTCTTGGCGGGTTTTAGGGCGTGCCGGCGCAGCTTTCCGATAACCAAAAGCCACTAAATAAGCCAGGCCCCAGGCATTTAAATCGATAGCCATTTCTGCGGCTAACACTTTTTGCAACCCTGCTTGTTCAAAGCCTTCAATCGGGCAGCTATCAATACCTATCATCGCGGCAGCAGTCATCATGTTAGCCAGGGCAAGATAGGTTTGTTTGCCACCCCAGTCTGTCATGGCTCGCTCGGATTCCAGTAAGGCAAAATCTTCTGCCTGGAATTTTTTTAAAATCGCCGTGCGAGCTAACGCAGCATCTTCCGGGAATTTTTGCACTTGCCGCATAAAGCTCTGTACATACTCGCTGTCGTAGCGCATAAAGCCTGTCTTACGGATTAGCGTTACGATGACATGGCTGGCGGTGGGTAGCTGTTTCTGTCCACCCCAAACGTGCGGCAACATTTTTTGCCGCAAAGTTGGATTTTGCACCACCAGAAATTTCCAAGGCTCCAGGCCGAACGAGCTGGGTGATAAGCGGGCAGTTTCCAGAATAAACTCAAAATCTGCATCGCTTATGCTGCGTTCGGCGTCAAACTCCTTGCAGGCATGCCGAAACAAAAAAGCATCGATGATAGCTTGTTTGCTGATACTCATGGCTTATAAGCTGTCGCCCACTTCAGTCTGATAAAACGGCCATTTTTTAACGTGCAAATACTTTCTGATGGGGGTTTTAATCACCGATACGCACAAGGCAATCGAGAACAAGCACCAGACGGCGCAATATTCATTAGGGTCGTTCGTGGTGACATCGGAAATCCAAGGCCCAATCAAATAATGGAAGCCCACGAAGCGCCAGGAGCCGTAAATAATAGGCAGATAAAACGCCGCCAAAATATATGAAAACGCATGTAAGCCCCAGTTAAAGCCAAACAACCATTCGACGGGTTGCGACATCAAGCCATTCAACGGCATCTGCCAGGCAATATGCCACTCGCCGGAAACTGAACAGGTTTGCGCACCACAAAAACCTTCCACACCCTGAACGCATTCGCCGGCCCAGGCAAACGGATACATTTTGATTAACATCGCTATCGAACTTATGGAACATAAGGCGTAGACGGTCGTGCGTATCTTTAATTTAACGCTTTCCGGGATGAAATACATTGCCACCATATTGACGAAAAATGGCTGGAAGGCAATGTGTAAATATCCCAGCATGGTCAACACCTGATTATTGGGGTTGTCGCACAAGTTGATATAAACATAAGTGAGAGCTTGTAATAACTCCATCAACGAAAAATACGTTAACGGAATCCACAGTTCTTTAGACTCGCCTTTATAAGCCACATACACGGCCGTTGTTAACCCCACGGCGGCTAATACACCGGACGCTTCTCCACTCCAACACATCGCAATACCCTCTGTAATTATTATGATTATTAATCTGGGTGATAAGCCCACAAAAGCGCGGAATTATCCCATAAAAAGCCGGGACTTTGACTGTGTTTTCCTGGGCTTAATACAAACCATCCGATTAAGCCGGTTTTGTGTCTGCGGATTCCACTTAAAGTGCATCGTTAATGATCATAAAGTTGCACATCGGTCATATGCAGAAGGCAAGTATTTCGGGAAGAGTGTGTTATTTTGGAAAGCTAGGGCGGTATCAAAAAGCTCGGTTTGTCCGGCTGGCGGATGGGTGGATTATTTGCTGGTCGATCAAAACCGTCTGAATTCATTGTTATCGCTGCAGAAACTCATTACCCTTTTAGGAATATCCGATGACCGAACCGAGTCCGAATGAAATTATGGCTGCCTACGCCGCCAATGCGGTTAATTTCGCCCAAAGCAATTTTCGCATATCACTTGATTTTACAGTTGAGAGCATGGAGCAAGTCGAAGCGCTAGCCAATCGGCTGTTTTATACTCGTCCCAAAGGCTTCATAGCAAAACTGTTTCGCAAAGAGCCATCGGAAAACGACGTGCAAGATGTTTGTAAAATGCTCGGCAGCTATATAGGCGAGGTATATCGCCAGAACAAGGGGGGCGAATGGCAAATCAACCATGATCAACAAGCTATCGGCTTACTGGACGGTGAAGCCTGGATTTTCCCGCTTGCCAAAGTACTCAAGCGGCTTACAAATGGAAAAAAGGATGACTTGACGGTGTATTTTTCTGAAATCAGTGAATAGCCCGCGTAGGGTGGATAAGCTTGCGTCATCCGCCGAATAAAATAAACTTATGCCATGCCAAACTATCGACGTAATCGTGTTCCGGGCGGAACCTATTTTTTCACGGTTAACTTGCTCGAACGGAAATCGACATTGCTGATCGGGCATATTGCCGAGTTGTGAGAAGCTGTGCGCATTGTTCGGAAAAAACAGCCGTTTCATATTGATGCCTGGGTGGTTTTACCCGATCACATGCATACGATTTGGACATTACCACCCGACGATGATCGGTATTCTGATCGATGGCGAGCAATTAAAAAGGCGTTTACTAAAGCAATTCCGAAAACCGAATATCGCTCTCAAGTTCGGATAGCCCGACGCGAGCGAGGGATATGGCAAAGGCGGTTTTGGGAGCACACGATTAACGACGAAAAGGATTATGCCGCCCATATGGATTACATTCATTACAATCCGGTCAAGCATGGCTGGGTACAAACGGTTAAAGAATGGCCTTA
This sequence comes from Methylomonas lenta, assembly GCF_001644015.1. Lineage (GTDB taxonomy): Bacteria > Pseudomonadota > Gammaproteobacteria > Methylococcales > Methylomonadaceae > Methylomonas > Methylomonas lenta. The sequence continues at coordinate 80,143 of NZ_LUUI01000127.1, read as the reverse complement.
TTCAAGTTTTCATCGCTTGGTCAAAATGGGTATTTATTCATCGAATTGGGTAGTTATGGATTTGGAATCGTTCGAAGCGGGCGAAAGGGAAAATTAATGGCTTTTGATCGGCGGATGGCGCTTCGCTTATCCGCCCTACGGCCCTACACGTGCTAATTCAAGCAATTATATAGGTAACTATATAATTGCTTGTTATCCTCTTCATACAAATTGAATATTTTTAGTTATGGCAGAAAAACTTACAAAATTTCATGATGCAGTTCAGTCATTGAAGCTATATCGTCGTGCGGAACTTCCGGGACAAGATGATGATGCTGAGGTAGTAAAAAAACTATATGTTGATCCTCTGCCAAATGATTACATTTTTGAAACTGTTTTAAGGCCTAATACAACATTTATTATTGGAAGGAAAGGTACTGGCAAATCAACAATTTTCCAAAGATTACAATACGAGATTAATAAGGACAAGAAAAAAACCTCTGCATATATAGATATTAAAACTATCTATGAGTCGTCGCAAGTTGATAATGCTCTATTTGAAAAAGTAGCTAGCCAAGATATATCGCTTCCAAAGAAGGAAATCGAAAGAGTACTTTTACTTAAGACTTTCATCGCCGCTTTAGTAAGCGAAATAAAAAACGAACTCATGAAGAGAACGCAAAGTTCATTCTGGGAAGCTGTTAAAGAAGTATTCTCAGGTAATCTGACTGAGCTTTTTGAAGATTTAGACGAGCTTATTGAAGAAATAAGCCAAGATTCTTTTATAAGTGTACTAGGTGTAAAGAAACTAGATGCAAAGTCGCAAGAGGAATCGTCATATGCCGACGAATTCAAAGCTTCAGGAATGGCAAAATTAGCAAACCCAGATTTAGAGGTAAGGGTTGAGGGAAAGAAATTAGATGCTGGTAAAGCAACATCTGAAATTAATTTTTCCGATATTCTTATCAAGGTGTTTAATGTGAAAGAACTGCTTGCAAAGTTGAAGGCAGTTCTTGCTACCTTAGGAGTGAGAAATCTATACATTTTAATAGATGATTTTTCTGAGTTGCCTGAGGATGCTATGGAGGTGGTTGTTAACTTGCTACTAGCTCCTCTTAACAACTGGTCAGAGGAGTTTATTAAATTCAAAGTCGCCGCTTATCCTGGTCGCATATATTATGGTGAGATTGATAAGACAAAAATAGATGAAGTTTATCTAGATATTTATAAGCTATACGGTACATCTGATGTTTCTAGCATGGAAGATAGCGCAATAGAATTTGTAAAAAGGTTAGTAGCGACTCGTATTAAAGTTTACAAGGCTGGAAAAATTGAAGATTATTTCGATACTGACTCTGGCGAGATTTGGCGGATACTTTTTTACGCTTCGATGGGAAACCCAAGAATAATTGGATATCTATTGCATTATTGTCATGAATCACATCTCTTATACGAAAAAAAGATTGGTGTAAGGGCGATTCAACAGGCATCACGAAAATATTATGAAGAGAAAATAGAAAGCTATTTTTCTATGTCAAAATTCCTTCATGAATCATTTGGTGAGAAGTCTTCAATTTATGGTCTTAAAGAGCTACTTGAAATATTAGTAACTAGGGCAAAAGAATTACGACAACATAGTTCAGCAGTCTTTGATGCAATAGATGGACGGCCTCCAACCAGTCATTTTCATGTGGTTGTATCTTTTGAAACTATTTTAAGAACTCTTGAGTTAAACTTTTTTCTTACAAAATACTATGAAATGAGTGATAGAGATGGAAGAAAAGTAACTGTATATGTATTGAATTACGGTTTGTGTCAAAAATATACAATTAATTTTGGAAGGCCGAGTGGAAAGCGGGAGTTTAGGCTCTACTTTGTAGAGCGTGTTTTTGATTATTCACCGCTTCTGCAAAAATATATGGCTAGTAATCAAGAAATTGTTTGTAATGGCTGTGGATATAAATATGCTCTGGAGGATCTTGAAGCAATAAAATGGAACAAGATGCGTTGTCGAGAATGTGATACAGGGACATGTGAAGTAGTTAATTTATCTAGAAAGTATGAGAAAGAGCTTAGAGATATAGATAAATCGTTACTGTTACCCGGAGCAGAGTTGGGGATTTTGCAAACTCTTCATCTTGAAAAGAATGAAATGTATGCCGTCGAGATTGCAAGTGAGTTGGACTGCTCTTATCAGTTAGTTGGGAAAAGAGGTAGATTCCTACATGATAAAGGGCTAGTAAATCGTGCCAAGAACAGTAATGGTCGCCGAGTTTTTGGGCTAACAAAGTTAGCTGAAGAATCGTATTTTTCGGAGGATGAAAATAGTGATCTAAATGTTCCAGACTAATAAAGAGCGGCGTTTGGTTTTTATAGCTGACTAAACCATAATCTTTGTAAATGGAGCAAGGCCGGTAGGAGCAGATTTTGTATATTCAATGAAGCCCTTAATAGAGATATATTCGATTCTTCCAGCCAGTCGGCATTGAGGGCATTACTGATAGTGTAATGCGCCGAATGATTAACGCCAACTTGTGGCGCAATACATCTGCGCCTATTGACGCCCTACTTTTGCAGCATGCGGCTTTGCGAATAACCCCACTCAACGCCTAATCTTGTAACCTGATTTAAACACCCACCAGACAAAGGTCAGGCAGACGATCAGAAAGCCGCATGTCATGCCTATGCTCATGACCACATCCACATCGGCAACGCCGTAGAAGCTCCAGCGAAAGGCGCTGATCAAATACACTACCGGATTGAATAGTGAGATTTTCTGCCATACCGGCGGCAGCATGTTGATCGAGTAGAAGGCGCCGCCGAGGAAGGTCAGCGGGGTGACGATCAACATCGGTATCACCTGTAGTTTCTGAAAACTATCCGCCCATAGGCCAATGATGAAACCGAACAAGCTAAAGGTTATGGCAGTCAGTAACAGAAAGCCCATCATCCACAGCGGATGCGCTATCTGATAGGGTACGAAAAAGCGCGCGGTGGCCAGAATCAGCAAACCCAACAGCACAGACTTGGTCGCCGCCGCCCCGACATAGCCAATCAGCACTTCAATCCAGGACACCGGGGCCGATAGCAGCTCGTAAATAGTGCCCGCCCATTTGGGCATGTAGATGCCAAACGAGGCGTTGGAGATGCTCTCGTTCAGTAAACTCAGCATCACCAAGCCGGGAATGATGAAAGCGCCATAACCGATACTGTCGATATCGCCCATCCGCGAACCAATGGCTTTGCCAAACACAATAAAATACAGCGAGGTAGTCAATACTGGAGCGGCGACGCTTTCCAATAGGGTGCGAAAGGTGCGGGCCATTTCAAAACGATAAATCGCCCGAATACCGTAAAAGTTCATGCCGCTGTCTCCTTTGGTCGGTGCACCAGGCTGACAAAAATATCTTCCAATGAGCTCTCTCTGGAACGCAAATCTTTGAATTCGATGTCTTGTTCGGCCAGGGCGCGCATTAACTCGGCTATACCGGTTTCTTCTTTCTGGGTATCAAAGCTATACACCAGTGCCTGACCATTGTCGGCCAGTTCCAACGACCAGGCGTTCAGGTTGGCCGGGATGCCGGTCATGGGTTGGCGCAGCGTCAGTGTCAGTTGCTTTTTGCCGAGCTTGCGCATCAACGCCTGTTTACCTTCCACCAGGATCAACTCGCCTTTGCTGATGACACCAATTCGGTCGGCCATTTCTTCAGCTTCTTCGATGTAATGCGTGGTCAGAATGATGGTAGTGCCTTGCGCGCGCAGTTCGCGAACCATGCGCCACATGTCGCGGCGCAACTCCACATCCACGCCGGCACTAGGTTCATCGAGGAATAGTATCGCCGGCTCATGCGCCAGCGCCTTGGCGATCAGTACTCGCCGTTTCATGCCACCTGAGAGTGCCATGATTTTCTGTTTGCGCTTGTCCCACAAGGACAGATCACGCAGCACTTTTTCCAGGTAAGCCGGATTGGGCGGTTTGCCGAATAAGCCGCGGCTGAATGTGACCGTGGCCCACACCGACTCAAAGGCATCGGTATGTAATTCCTGCGGGACCAAGCCAATAGTGGCCCTCGCCTTGCGGTAATCACGGACGATGTCGTGACCATCGGCGATGATGGCGCCGGAACTGGCATTGACAATGCCGCAGATGATGCTGATCAGGGTGGTCTTGCCGGCGCCGTTGGGGCCGAGCAAGGCGAAAATTTCACCTCGTCGGATGTCCAGGTTGATATTTTTCAACGCCTGGAAACCGCCGGCGTAAGTCTTGTTAACCCCACGCACGGACATAATGGGGGCGACATTATCGGCGGACAGGCTTGCCGTGGGCAGTGTGTTCATGGCTGAATATGATACATAGTAGCGTTTGGGTAGACTTTTATTGTCGAATTTGCAGGACAATCGTTACATGACTGCGGGTTTGCAGGCAAGATTATCCTCAGCTTGAATGGCGACGCCAGGGCCGTAGGATGCGGTAAACAACGTGCACCGCATCGTTCGCGATTGGTGCGGTTCGTAAACTCACCACACCCTACGCCTGCTTTGGCCTGGACATTTGCCATTGGCACTTTGGTTTCGTCTGGCTTTTTGGCCATTTTCAGTCGATTGGGTGCTGCGGAAGTGATGGCGCTTAGTTTTTCTAAAGGCCATGTACAGTCACTTTTTAGTAAAAACGGTGGCTGAAAAGTTTACTTCATGTCGCTGTATTTTCGCTTAGTATAAAAATCCCGCTAAGCCGGATAGCTTACGGGATTGTGTGTGTTTCCGGATGTCTTAGATATCTTCTTCGGATGATTTATCGTCATCCGCGGACATGTCGGAAATTTCTTTTAAACGAGCCACGGCTTTGAAGTTGATGCTGTTTTCAGGATATTGACCTTCGGCATTCATGCTGCCGGCTTCATGATTCATCAATAGGCTGAGCGCTTCGTCGACATTTGATACGGAGTAGATAGTGAACAGCCCCTGCTCCACCGCATCGATGACCTGTTGATTCAGCATTAAATTCGGTTTGTTGGAGCTGGGTATGATGACGGCTTGTTGGCCGGTTAAGCCACGCGCTTTACATAAACTAAAAAAGCCTTCAATTTTTTCGTTGACCCCACCTATGGCCTGTACTTCACCATATTGGTTGATAGAGCCTGTCATTGCGAAACCTTGTTTGATGGGTAGCCGGGTCAGTGCTGAAATCAGGCAGCACAACTCGGCCAGCGAGGCGCTGTCACCATCGATATGGCCATAGGATTGTTCCATGGCAATACTGGCGGAAATAGCCAGCGGAAATTGCTGGGCGTAGCAGTGTCCGAGATAGCCGCTCAAAATCATCACGCCTTTGGAATGTATCGGCTGACCCAGCTCCACTTCCCGTTCGATATCGACTATGCCTCGTGAGCCGGGGTGCACAGTGGTCGTGATCCGGGCTGGCGCGCCAAAGCTGCTGCCGCCTATGTCCATAACAGTCAGGCCGTTGACTTTGCCGATAGCCTCGCCGTCGGTGTCGATCAGGATGGTGCCCTCCAGCATTTCTTCTAAAATTGCTTCGGCGATGCGGCCGTTGCGTTGTTCGCGGGCGGACAGGGCTAGCTCGATTTCAGTTTTGTCAATGTTGGTGGCGCCAGTTTGGCTGGCCAGCAAATTGGCTTCTGCAATGATTTCCAGGCAGTTGTTGACGTGTGCCGACAATCGATTCTGGTTTTCAGCCAGCCGGCAGCTGTGTTCAATCAAGCGCAGTAATGCAGCATCGGTGAGTGGCTTGGCGCCAGCGTCACGTGTATGCATGATCATCAGTTGGGTGAATTGAGCGATATGATCCGGGGTACGTTTAATCTGGTCGTCAAAATCGGCCAGTACCCGAAACATCTCGTTAAATTCGCTATCCATTTCTTCCAATAGATAGTAAATATCGCGTGAGCCAACCAGAATCACTTTGACGTTAAGCGGTATGACTTCCGGTTTGAGGGTGATGGTGTTGATGCCCAGTTCGGAGTATGGCGATTCTATTTCGATGCGGCCTGCTTGTAGTGCGCGTTTCAAGCCTTCCCAGACAAAGGGGTAGGTAAGGATTTTTTCGGCGTCCAGTATCAGGTAGCCACCATTGGCGCGGTGCAAGGAGCCGGGGCAGATGCGGCGATAATTGGTAACCAGGGTGCCTTGATCGCTGACATACTCAATGCGGCCGAACAGATTTTGATAAATCGGATGCGGTTCGTAAATTACGGGCGCGCCATTGGCGTCATGCTTGCAGTCGAGCAGAATGTTGGGCAGGTATTGCTCAGTCAACACTAGACGTTTAGCGATACTTTCGCGACTTTCCTGGCTGCGGCTAGGCATCAGAAAATCCGTGATGGTATTGCTGAGGTTTTTCTCGACTTCCGCCAGATAAGTAATCACATCGTCAACGTTTTGGTACTGCTCGTTGAGGTCGGTAAACAAAGGTCCCAGGGCTTGTTTGATGGTGTCATTATCCAGTTGGCGCAATTCTTCCACCAAGGTGCGGCGCCATTGCGGTAATTCCAGCAGTACATTACCTAAATATTCTTCCAGCTCTTCTGTGTGTTTATGAAAGGCCTCTCGCTCAGCCTGCGGCAGCAAGGTGAATTGATCTTCGTCCAGCGCCTTGTCGTTGCGAATCGGCAGAAAAGTTATAGTGTCGCTGTCACGGTAAAGCGCTACGCTCATCTCGCGTGATTTGCCGTCAACCAGATCGATGGCGGCGTTATATTGTTGGTTGAAGCGACGCTCGATTGCCGTTTTTTTCTGCTGATAACTGGGGCTTTCGAATGCGGCTGGAAATGTGGCCAGAATATTGTCAATCAGCTTTTCAATCTCTTTGCTGAAATTGTGCCCTTCACCTGATGGTAGTTCGATAGCCACCGGTTCTCGTGGGTTGTCGAAATTATCGACATAGGCATACGATAATGGCGACTCTTGTTGCTCGGCATAAGTTGCCAGGTAATGGCTAACCATAGTTAAGCGACCGGTGCCGGGTTCGCCCATCACGAAAATGTTATAGCCGGGTGATTTCATGTCCACGCCAAATGCTAAGGCAGATTGGGCGCGCGACTGGCCGACTATGCCTTGATGTCTCGAGGCTTGGGCTGAGGTCAGTTCGCAAAGATCGATAGCAAGCTTTAGGGCTGAAGGCGGCAGTTTTAAATGTTCCAGCATAGGGGTATTTATTTTTTATCCGGCATTTTCAGTAGATGACGCATGCGCTCTACTTTGGTTGTTAAGTAACCGAGGTTGTCGAGATGTATATGCGTTTCGATGGGGATGCGATCGTTAACCTGGATACCCAGTTTGGTCATTTCATCGATTTTTTGCGGATTGTTGGTGATCAAAGCAATCGAATGCACTTGTAAACTATTCAAAATCAAAGCTGCAATATCGTATTCGCGCTCGTCGGCCAGATGGCCCAATTTGATGTTGGCATCGACGGTATCGAGGCCTTGGTCTTGCAGATTGTAAGCTTGCAGTTTTTTTAGCAAACCAATACCGCGGCCTTCCTGGCGCATATAAATCAATACGCCACAACCAGATTGATTGATCAAATCCAGCGCCATGTCCAATTGTTCGCCACAATCGCAGCGGCGTGAACCAAGTACGTCGCCGGTAAAGCATTCGGAATGAATGCGCACCGGTACGTGATCTTTGCCAGCGACTTCGCCTTTCACAAAAGCCACGTGTTCTTTATTGTCCAGGCTGTTGCTATAGTAGTGGAGGGTGAAATCACCGTGTTTGGTGGGGATTCGGGTTTGTACTTTATCTTCTATCGTTGCTTTCACAGAAATTGAAATCCTTAGTGCGCGGCTTAAATTGGAAAAAGCCTACGACTGCATGGATGCAGGAGGTAGGGCAACGCAGGGAGCGGTTGCCGAGAGCCTTTCTCAATCATCACGTCCGAAACGATTGAGAAAGGCTCAAGGCCTGAATGTTTAGCTTTACGTTGATATTTGCGTTTATCGGCAAAAACCAGCGCTTTATTGAAGTGGTGGGCGAATTTTGCCACCGGGTTTTTTAGGGCTAAGTTATCCAGGCCCTTGGCTTTGTTTTGTTTTCTCATGCTTTTTTCTCCATAAGCTATTAAAATAGCAAATTATCCCGAACCGTTTATTTGAACATAGATTGCCTGTGAAATTCCAGAAAGACTTTGATGTGATTGTAGTAGGTGGCGGTCATGCTGGCACTGAGGCGGCCTTAGCCGCGGCGCGAACCGGTGCGCAAACCTTGTTATTGACGCAAAACATCGAAACTTTAGGTCAAATGAGTTGCAATCCAGCTATCGGTGGTATTGGTAAAGGTCATCTGGTTAAAGAGATCGATGCCTTGGGCGGCATCATGGCGAAAGCGATTGATAAAGGCGGCATACAATTTCGCATTTTAAATGCCAGCAAAGGTCCTGCAGTGCGCGCGACGCGTGCTCAGGCGGATCGCATGCTATATAAGCAGGCGGTACGGACTGCCTTGGAAAACCAAGAAAATTTGGCTTTGTTCCAACAAACCGTGTCGGATTTACTGGTTGAAGGTGAGCGGGTTGTTGGGGTTAAAACCCAAATGGGGCTGGAATTTAATGCCAAAGCCGTTGTGTTGACTGCCGGTACTTTTTTGGCTGGCCGCATTCATATTGGTCTGGAAAATTATAGTGGTGGCCGCGCCGGTGACGCTGCATCGGTTGCCTTAGCGGAACGTTTACGGGAGTTACCGTTTCGCATTGACCGCTTGAAAACGGGTACTCCGCCACGTATTGACGGTCGCACTATCGACTATAGCAAATTACAAGAACAGCAAGGTGACACGCCGCTGCCGGTGTTTTCCTTTATGGGTAAGCGCGAGCAGCATCCGCGGCAAATTTGCTGTCATATTACGCGTACCAATAGCGAAACCCACGACATTATTCGGGCTAATTTGGATAGATCGCCGATGTACTCCGGTATCATTGAAGGTGTGGGGCCGCGCTATTGTCCCTCTATCGAAGATAAGGTCGTGCGTTTTGCCGAGCGTGATTCGCATCAAATTTTTGTTGAGCCGGAAGGTTTAACGACAAACGAAGTCTATCCCAATGGCATATCAACCAGTTTGCCATTTGATGTGCAATACCGCTTCATTCGTAGCATGCTTGGTTTTGAAAAGGCTGAAATTATTCGCCCCGGCTATGCCATCGAGTACGATTTTTTCGATCCGCGCGACTTGAAAACATCGCTAGAAACCAAGCATATGCAAGCCTTGTTTTTTGCAGGTCAGATCAATGGTACGACCGGTTACGAGGAAGCAGCCGCGCAAGGTTTGATCGCCGGATTAAACGCCGCACGGTTGGCGCAAGATTTAGAAAGTTGGTGTCCGGGTCGTGACGAAGCCTATATCGGTGTGATGATCGACGATTTAATTACTCAAGGTACCGCCGAACCTTACCGTATGTTCACCAGTCGAGCCGAATACCGTTTGCAATTGCGTGAAGACAATGCTGATTTGCGCTTAACGGAACAAGGTCGGGCGATGGGTCTGGTGGATGACGCGCGTTGGCAGCGTTATGAAGAAAAACGCGAAGCGATCGATAACTTGCAAGGCAAACTAGCCAAAAAATGGATTAGAGCGGAAACCGATGAAGCGGCACTGGCTGAGCAGTTGTGGGGTAAAAAACTGTTGAAGGAAGCCAGTTTGATGGAAATGCTGCGGCGTCCGGAAGTGGATGTCGACAATCTATTGCGTTTTAGCGATGAAACCGAAGTTGATGAGCAGGTGGCTGAACAGGTGGCGATACAGGCCAAATACGCAGGATATATCGACAGGCAGCAAACTGAAATCAATCGCACTCAGCGTTACGAGCATCTCAAGTTGCCAAATAATGTCGATTACAGCTTGGTATCAGGTTTGTCGAATGAAGTCAGCGAAAAACTGAAAAAGCAGCGCCCGGAAACGTTGGGACAGGCTTCACGCATTCCTGGCATCACGCCGGCGGCAATTTCTCTGCTGTTGGTGCATCTTAAAAAGAAAAGTGCTTGATGGATAGTTGTCGCGTTAAACTGCAGCAAGGCCTTGTTGCTTTAAATCTGCCGGTTGATGATGTTCAGCTGGAAATGCTACTAAGTTTTATCAAGCTGATTGAAAAATGGAACAAAGCTTATAATCTGACCGCAGTGCGTGATCCGCTGGAAATGGTCAGTCTGCATTTACTCGATAGTCTAGCCATTTTGCCGCATATCAAGTCACCACGAGTGGCCGATATTGGTACCGGTGCCGGTTTGCCGGGCATACCGCTGGCAATCTGTATGCCGGAATGTCATTTCACTTTAGTCGATTCCAATTCCAAGAAAACCCGCTTTGTACAGCAAGCGGCTTTGGAATTGCGCTTAAAAAACCTGGATGTAGTACATAGCCGAGTGGAGCTATTGAAGCCGCAAACGTTATTTTCGACGGTGATCTGTCGCGCATTTGCCAGTATGGGCGATATTCTTAACTTAACCGGGCATTTATTGGCTGACGATGGTCTGTTGTTGGCAATGAAAGGTCAAATGCCGGCAGAGGAATTGCAAGCATTAAGTTCGGATTACACTGTTGTACCCCTCGTGGTGCCAGGCATTGATGCTGAGCGCTGTTTAATTCGTTTGGAGAAAGCTCAACATGGCTAAGATTATCGCGATAACCAATCAAAAAGGTGGTGTAGGTAAAACCACAACCAGCGTTAATCTTTCGGCGGCTTTTGCAGCCACTAAGCGGAAAGTGTTGTTGGTTGACCTGGATCCACAAGGTAATGCAGCCATGGGTTGTGGTGTCAATAAAGATGAAATTGAATATTCCAGTTGCGAATTGCTACTGGAAGAAGTGCCTATTTCGGAAGTTATTATTAAAAATAAGCTGCTGGGTTTTGACTTGATTCCCGGTAATGCCGATCTCACCGCGGCCGAGGTGCAGTTAATGAGTGTGCAGCACCGGGAGCGGCGTTTGGCGGATGCGTTATTGCCCATCAAGGAGCAGTACGATTACATATTAATCGACTGTCCGCCTTCGTTGAACATGTTGACATTGAATGCGATGGTCGCTGCGAATAGTGTTTTGATTCCTATGCAGTGCGAATATTACGCGCTGGAAGGCTTGTCATCGTTGATGTCCACTTTGCGAAACATCCGCGATACGGTAAATCCGGGTTTGGTTTTAGAGGGTATATTAAGGACCATGGTGGATAATCGCAGTCGCTTGGGTAAGGATGTGTCGGATCAGTTGATCGAATATTTCGGCGATAAAGTGTTCCGTACCACCATTCCACGCAATATTCGCTTGGCCGAGGCACCCAGCCATGGTGTGCCGGTCATGACATATGACAAATCATCACGCGGCGCAGTGGCTTATATTGCTTTGGCCGGTGAAATGATCAGAAAAGCAAAAGCAGCAAAATAATGATACAGAAAAAACGTGGATTAGGCCGTGGGTTAAGTGAGTTGCTGGGAGAGGTTTCTAAGCCTGCGCAGGAAAAAACTCATGAGGTACAAACTTTGCCGATAGAATTTATGCAGCGAGGTAAATACCAGCCTCGCAAAGACATGGACCCGGAAAAGCTGAAAGAGTTATCTGATTCAATTGCTGCCCAAGGCATTATTCAGCCTATTATCGTGCGCAAGATAGCCCCGGATAAATACGAAATCATCGCCGGCGAGCGGCGCTGGCGTGCTGCTCAGTTGGCTGGTTTGATCGAAGTGCCCGTGCTGGTCAAGGATATTGATGATAAAGCGGTAATGGCCGTCGCATTGATCGAAAATATTCAACGGGAAGATTTAAATGCGCTGGAAGAAGCGGAAGCGCTGCATCGATTGCTGGACGAATTTGAATTAACTCATCAACAGATCGCAGAATCAGTTGGCAAATCACGCACTACCATCACTAATCTATTGCGACTGTTGGATTTGGCAAATGAGGTAAAGACCATGATGAGTCGTGGTCAACTGGAAATGGGGCATGCTCGCGCGTTGCTTGGATTGGAAGAGGCCAAGCAAATCGAGATCGCTCATAAAGCCATCAAGCAAAATCTCAGCGTTCGCGCTGTCGAAAAGTTGGTTCGAGAGCAAAACGAAGAAAAATCAGCCGTGATTAAAAAAATTGATCCGGATACCTTGCGGTTGCAGCGTGAATTAAGCGAAAAAACCGGGGCAAAAGTCGAAATCAATCATCAGGGCAACGGTAAAGGCAAGTTGGTGTTTAGTTACACGAGTCTGGAAGAGTTAGAAGGCATTATTAAGAAGATTAATTAGTAGTGGTCTGTGTGTTTTGTCGTTTGATGTCGCTAAATTGTTTGGCTTTGTAATGCTTGCTACAAGTGTTTTAATTAATAAATCAGTAAATACAATAAGATGTAACGGCATGGATTTTGCTGAACATTAAACGCTTTAGCTGTTGGGTGGTGGCAGTGGAACAAAATTGAATGTTCAGTTAGCAACCATATACAGCGAGCAATATAGTCGGTTGAAAGTGCTGTTGCCTTGCTTTAAGTCTGTGGGCTGGATATAATCGCCACGCTTAACTATCAAGGGGTTTAAACATGGCAGTTGAAAATCAGTTTTCTACTGTCGGTAAGATTTTGTCTGTGCAAGTGCTGGTTGCTGTAACGGTGGCACTAGGGTTTTTAGTGGTAGGCGGCCCGAAGAGCGCAACGGATGCGTTGGCTGGAAGTGGGGTCGCATTGGTGCCTAATCTATATTTTGCATACAAGATTTATCTTGCCAGAAACCAATCTGCGCAAGGCGTGTTAAATGCGTTTTATGCCGGTGAGTCGATCAAACTGATACTCACTGCGGCGCTTTTTGCCATGGCCCTGCAGATCCCTTCTGTTGATTTTTTAACATTGCTGACCGGTTTTGTTGCAGTGTTGTCTGTTTTTTGGTTCGCGCTATTTTATTGGCGCGATTAGTTTTTATTGCGAGGAAAAATGGCTAGTGAAGGTGGCGCTACAGGTTATATTGTCCATCACTTGACACCGTTGTCGGTGGGTGAGGGATTTTGGACGTTGCATCTGGATACTCTGTTTTTTTCAGCAGTATTGGGCGGTTTATTTATCTGGTTTTTTAAATCGGTTGCCGATAGAGTTACCTCGGGTGTGCCGGGTTTGGCTCAGAATTTCGTTGAGATGATAGTCGAATTTGTCGATACGCAGGTGAAAGATACGTTTCATGGTCGCAGTGAATTGATTGCACCTTTGGCACTGACTATTTTTTGCTGGGTGTTTTTATGGAATTCCATGGATATGCTGCCAGTCGATTTGCTGCCTATGATTGGTAGCTTGATGGGCATGGAATTTATGCGAGTCGTGCCCAGTACCGATTTAAACGGTACCTTCGCACTGTCCTTGAGCGTGTTCTTCCTGATTTTCTTTTACAGCATTAAAGTTAAGGGCATCTTTGGGTTTATCAAAGAAATGACCTGCACGCCTTTCGGCCCCTGGCTGATGCCGTTCAACCTGATGTTGAAGGTGGTTGAGGAGCTTGCGAAACCAATATCCTTGGCACTGCGGCTTTTCGGTAACCTTTATGCCGGCGAATTGGTGTTCATTCTGATTGCTTTATTGCCGCCAGCTTTACAGCCATTATTGGGCTTTCCGTGGGCAATATTTCACATTTTAGTTATTACATTACAGGCCTTCATATTCATGGTGCTAACCATTGTTTACTTAAGTCTGGCACATGAAGATCACTAAAATATAAGCTATTTTTTTTATTATTTGATTTAAATTTAGGAGACATTATGGAACTCGCATCATTAGTAGCCAACGTTCAAGGCTTCACCGTTATTGCAGTTGGTATTATTTTAGGCCTGGGTGCTATTGGTACCGCTATTGGTTTCGGCTTGTTGGGCGGAAAATTCTTAGAAGGTGCTGCGCGTCAACCTGAGTTGGTTCCAATGTTGCAGGTTAAAATGTTTATCGTTGCCGGTTTGCTTGACGCGGTATCAATGATTGGCGTTGGTATGGCATTATTCTTCACCTTCGCAAACCCATTCCTCTCAGCTGTTCAATCTGCTGCAGGTTGATTAAATAAGTCGATCTGTTCAGATAAGACAAAAGTCTTAAAAGCTACTGGCAACAATAGGCTGCAAGTAGTTAACAGATATAAATGACAACAGCATAACGAGGAAACCATCAATGAGTATCAATGCTACTCTGATCGGGCAAATGATCACGTTCACGCTTCTGGTTTGGTTGACCATGAAGTACATCTGGCCGCCTATCATTGCAGCGCTCGAAGAGCGTAAAGCGAAGATTGCGGATGGACTGGCTGCAGCCGAAAAAGGTCAGGAAGAGATCAAATTGGCTGAAAAGAAAGCCAAAAGCGTTTTAAAAGAAGCCAAAGAACAATCGGCTGAAATTATCAACTTGGCACAAAAACGTGCCAATGAAGTGGTAGAAGAATCCAAACTGCAAGCCAGAAAAGAAGGCGAGCGTTTACTGGATGCGGCAAAAGCTCAAATCGAGCAAGAGATGTTGCAAGCCAGAGAAAATTTACGTAAAGAAGTTTCTGCATTGGCATTGCGTGCGGCTGAACAGATTTTGAAAGAAGAAATCGACAAAGCCAAGCATCAGAGCCTTCTTGATAAAACAGCGGAACAATTAGGGTAAGCAATGACTGAATTAGCGACATTAGCAAGACCTTACGCTGAGGCAGCTTTCAAACGGGCAAAAGAGACCGGTAATACCGGAGCATGGTCTGAGTCGTTGCAATTTTTATCAGCAGTGGTTCAAGATGCGAGTATGACGGTTATCGTCGATAATCCGAGAATCAGTAAAGTAAAAGTTCAGCAATTAATATTGGACATTTGCCATGAAAAGATCGATGAAGAAGTTGGTAACTTACTGAAACTGTTGATCGAAAACGGTAAATTGAAGTTGTTGCCAACACTCTCTGCCTTGTATGAAGAATGCAAAGCTAATGACGAAGGCTATGTGAATGTCGAACTTTTCAGTGCCTATGCCTTAAATAAAACTGAACAGAGCAAATATGTCGCCATGCTGGAAAAGCATTTGCACAAAAAAGTTAATGCTGTGGTATCTGTCGATAAATCGTTGATAGGCGGCATACTTGCCAAAGCAGGCGATATAGTGATTGACGGTTCTGTCAGCGGCCAGCTTCAACAATTAGCCAAAAGGCTCTAAGAGCTAGATCGGGAAAATAAAATGCAATTAAATCCATCTGAAATAAGTGATCTGATTAAAAAGAAGATCGAGAATTTCGACGCCCAAATCGAGGCGCACTCGGAAGGTACTGTGGTCAGTGTGACTGACGGTATTGTTCGTGTACATGGTTTATCGGACGCGATGCAGGGCGAAATGCTGGAATTTCCTGGCGGCTCTTACGGCATGGCCTTAAACCTGGAAAGAGACTCTGTCGGCGTGGTAATGTTGGGTGCCTACCAACATATAAGCGAAGGCGACACCGTTAAATGCACAAGTAGAATATTAGAAGTCCCCGTCGGCGAAGCCTTGTTGGGTCGCGTGGTTGATGCGCTGGGTAATCCCATCGACGGCAAAGGCGCCATCGATACCGATTTATCAGCACCCATCGAAAAAATTGCCCCAGGCGTTATTGCCAGACAGTCCGTTGATCAGCCGGTACAAATCGGTTTGAAATCAATTGACTCCATGATTCCTGTTGGACGTGGTCAACGTGAGCTGATCATCGGTGACAGACAAACGGGTAAAACGGCCATTGCAATTGATGCCATCATCAATCAAAAAGGTACCGGCATTAAATGTATTTATGTCGCTATTGGCCAAAAACGTTCATCCATTGCCAACGTGGTTCGCAAACTGGAAGAACACGGCGCAATGGAACACACGATCATCGTTGTTGCATCAGCCTCTGAAGCGGCAGCTTTGCAATTTATTGCCCCTTACACCGGTTGTTCGATGGGTGAATACTTCCGCGATAAAGGCGAAGATGCGCTGATTATTTACGATGATTTGACCAAACAAGCTTGGGCTTATCGTCAGATTTCATTGTTGTTACGTCGTCCGCCAGGTCGTGAAGCGTATCCAGGGGATGTTTTTTATATCCATTCCCGTTTGTTGGAACGTGCAGCCCGCATTAATGCTGTCGAAGTGGAAAAACTCACCAATGGTAAAGTAAAAGGCAAAACAGGTTCATTGACCGCATTGCCAATTATCGAAACACAAGGTGGTGACGTATCTGCATTTGTACCGACTAACGTAATTTCTATTACTGATGGCCAGATTTTCTTGGAAACCGGTTTGTTCAACTCGGGTATCCGCCCTGCGGTGAATGCTGGTCTGTCTGTGTCACGAGTAGGTGGTGCAGCGCAAACCAAAATTATCAAAAAATTGGGTGGCGGTATTCGTCTGGATTTAGCACAGTATCGCGAATTAGCGGCGTTCGCCCAGTTTGCTTCGGATTTGGACGAAAGTACACGTAAACAGATCGAGCGTGGACAACGTGTTACCGAACTGATGAAACAACATCAATATGCGCCTATGTCAGTTGCAGAAATGGGTGTGTCTCTGTATGCGGCTAACAGTGGTTTTCTGGATGAGTTGGAAGTGAAAAAAGTGCTCGATTTTGAATCAGCGCTGCTATCTTTCATGAAAGCAGAAGAGCAAACACTGATGGCAAAAATCAATCAGACAGGCGACTTCAGCGATGAAATAAAAAATGGCATCCACAGTGCCATCGAACGTTTCATTAAAACAAGTAGCTGGTAAAAGGATAGTCGATGGCTGTTGGCAAAGAAATACGTACCAAGATCGCAAGTATTAAAAATACTCAAAAGATCACCCGCGCCATGGAAATGGTGGCCGCGAGTAAAATGCGTAAAACCAAAGACCGCATGCAGGCTACCCGTCCGTACTCGAAAAAAATTAGTCAGATTATCAAGCATCTGTCACATGCAAATCCCGAGTACAAACATCCGTACATGATAGCGCGTGAAGTTAAACGCGTAGGTATCATTGTTGTCAGTTCGGACAGAGGTTTATGCGGTGGCTTAAATGCTAATCTGTTTAGAACGGTTTTGACTCAGATGCAGCAATGGAATAGCCGTGGCATTGAAGTTGATTTGTGTACAGTCGGCGGCAAAGCTGCCAGCTTTTTTAGCAATATCAATGCTAATGTAATCGGTCAGGTTTCCAAGCTGGGGGATATACCTCATCAAATGGATATAATCGGCGTCATCAAAATCATGCTGGATGCTTATCAGAGCGGCACAGTGGATGAGCTACATGTGGTGAACAATGAGTTTGTCAACACCATGACGCAAAAGCCGATGATGACACAATTGTTACCGATAGTAGCTGGCGAGTTGGAAGAAGATTTACGCGGTCATTGGGATTATCTCTATGAGCCAGGTGCCAAAGAAGTTCTGGATCATTTACTGCAGCGCTACGTCGAATCAATCGTCTATCAAGGGTTGGTTGAAAACAATGCCTGCGAACAGGCAGCCCGTATGGTGGCCATGAAAAGTGCATCCGACAACGCTGGAAACATCATTAAAGAATTGCAACTTGTGTACAACAAAGCAAGACAAGCGGCAATCACGCAGGAAATTTCGGAAATTGTTGCCGGAGCTGCAGCTGTTTAACGCATTTCACAAGTTTAGATAGATTTTTAAAGAGGACGACACAATGAGTTTGGGTAAAATCGTTCAGATTATTGGAGCGGTCGTAGACGTGGAGTTTCCACGCGATAACCTGCCAAAAGTTTACGATGCGCTGAATGTTAAAGGCGGATTAGTGCTGGAAGTTCAACAGCAGTTAGGCGATGGCGTGGTTCGTACCATTGCCATGGGCACGACTGACGGTTTGAGCAGAGGCGTTGAGGTTACCAATACGGGTGATGCAATTAAAGTTCCTGTCGGTCAAGCGACATTGGGCCGCATTATGAACGTGCTGGGTGAAGCGATCGACGAAAAAGGTCCAATCGGCGAAAAAGAAAAATGGACGATACACCGTGATGCACCGTCCTATGCCGAGCAAGCACCCGCTAGCGAATTGTTGGAAACCGGCATCAAAGTGATCGACTTGGTATGCCCGTTTGCCAAAGGCGGTAAAGTCGGTTTGTTCGGTGGTGCCGGTGTTGGTAAAACCGTTAACATGATGGAATTGATCCGTAACATTGCTATCGAACATAGTGGTTTTTCCGTGTTTGCCGGTGTCGGTGAGCGTACTCGTGAAGGGAACGACTTCTACCACGAAATGACCGATTCCAACGTTATCGACAAGGTATCGTTAGTTTACGGCCAAATGAACGAGCCACCGGGCAACCGTTTACGCGTAGCGTTGACCGGTCTGACCATGGCTGAATTCTTCCGTGAAGAAGGCCGTGACGTACTGTTTTTCGTAGATAACATTTATCGATACACACTGGCCGGTACCGAAGTATCCGCGTTGTTGGGTCGTATGCCGTCTGCGGTGGGTTACCAACCTACATTGGCTGAAGAGATGGGGGTTCTGCAAGAGCGTATTACTTCCACTAAAACCGGTTCCATTACTTCTATCCAAGCGGTTTATGTACCGGCTGACGATTTAACCGATCCTTCACCTGCCACAACTTTCGCCCATTTGGACGCGACCGTAGTATTGTCTCGTCAAATCGCCGAGTTGGGTATTTACCCCGCTATTGATCCTTTGGATTCAACCAGTCGTCAGTTAGATCCTTTAGTCATCGGACAGGAACACTACGATACGGCTCGTTCGGTACAAGGTATTTTGCAACGCTACAAAGAACTACGCGATATTATCGCTATTCTGGGTATGGACGAATTGTCTGAAGAAGATAAATTGACCGTATCTCGGGCGCGTAAAATTCAACGTTTCCTGTCTCAGCCATTCTTTGTGGCGGAAGTGTTTACCGGTTCACCTGGAAAATATGTTTCACTGAAAGAAACAATTGCCGGTTTCAACGGCATTATTAACGGCGATTACGATAATTTGCCGGAACAAGCATTTTACATGGTCGGTACTATCGACGAAGCCATTGAAAAAGCCAAGGGCATGTAATTCCTCTAATTAGTGGAGATATAGGATATGGCCATGACTATTCAAGTTTGCATCGTTAGCGCGGAGGAAGAAGTCTACTCAGGTTTAGCTGAGATGCTTTTTGCACCCGCTGAGATGGGTGATGTGGGTATTGCCCCGCGTCACGCACCGTTAATCACCAAATTAAAACCGGGTGAAGTACGGGTAAAAATCAGTGCCAAGGAAAGCCAGGAGTTTTATGTCTCTGGTGGTTTGCTGGAAGTTCAGCCGCATTTGGTCACCATTTTGGCTGATACCGCAATTCGTGCGCATGACATTGATGAAGCCGAGGCATTACAAGCCAAAGCCCGTGCAGAGGAAATGTTAAGTGATAAATCCGGTAAAGTAGATTACGCTATAGCACAGGCTAAGCTTGCAGAAGCTGTGATGCAGCTAAGAACACTGGAAAGATTAAGAAAACGTGGTTCGTAAAATTTAACCCTCGTGTATACATAAGCCCGATAACGCCTGCGTCATCGGGCTTTTTTGTTTGAAGGAATAAGACATGTCGATAAAAACCATCATCCTGGCTGCAGGCCAGGGTACGCGTATGCGTTCATCCCGATCAAAAGTGTTGCATGAAATTGCCAATAAGGCGCTATTGCAGCATGTTTACGAAACGAGTTTATCGCTCGAAGATAATCAGGTATTCATTATCTATGGTCATGGCGGAGAAACTGTCAAACAAACTCTGTGTCAGCTCGATGCGACCTGGATAGAGCAAAGGCAGCAGCTAGGTACGGGCCATGCTGTGCAACAAGCAATTCACCACGTCGAAGATGCCGATACCGTGTTGATATTGTATGGTGACGTGCCCTTATTAAAAGCCCAAACCATTCAAACCCTGCTTAAAAAAGTAAGCGCCACATCATTAGCATTGTTGACAGTGACGCTGGATGATCCGACTGGATACGGACGTATCGTGCGTGATAAAGATCATGCTGTGATCAAAATTGTCGAGCAGAAAGACGCCAATGAAATGGAGTTGCAAATTAATGAAGGTAACACGGGTATTTTGGCTTGCAAAGGCAAGCAGTTGAAAAACTGGTTAGCACGCTTGAGCAATGACAATGCGCAAAATGAATATTATCTAACGGACATAATTGAGATGGCAGTGGATGATGGTTTGACGGTTGAAACGACTCAAGCAAGCAGTCAGGATGAAGTATTGGGTGTGAATAATCGCAGCCAATTAGCGCATCTGGAACGAGTGTATCAGTTTGAGCAAGCGCAGATGCTAATGGAAAAAGGCATCACATTACGTGATCCTAATCGCATCGATGTCAGAGGTGAATTCGCCGAATTGGGGCAGGATATCGACGTGGATATCAACGTGATTTTCGAAGGCATTAACCGCATTGGGTCATTTGTCAAAATCGGTCCGAACTGCTTGATCAAAAATGCCACACTGGCCGATGGCGTAGAAATATTGGCCAACAGCGTGATTGAAGATGCGGTTGTGGGTGCAGATAGTCGTATCGGCCCATTTGCCAGATTGAGACCGCAAACTGAATTGGCCGACCATGTGCATATCGGTAATTTTGTGGAAATCAAAAAAACTACGGTAGCCAGCGGCAGCAAAATTAATCATTTAAGTTACATCGGCGATAGTGAAGTGGGTAGCAAGGTCAATATCGGTGCCGGCACAATCACCTGTAACTACGATGGGGCCAACAAATTTAAGACTATCATTGAAGACGGTGCGTTTATCGGCTCCGACACGCAACTGGTGGCGCCGGTTACGATAGCCAAAAATGCCACAATTGGCGCAGGGTCTACAATCACCAGAGATACGCCTGCCGAGCAATTAACCTTGAGTCGAGTCAAGCAAATCAGTGTTGCTAGTTGGCAGCGCCCAGTTAAGGCAGAAACTGTTCCAGACAGTTCTCTGCACTCCCTACATCCCTGTAAGTCGGAGAAATAATATGTGTGGAATAGTAGCAGGCATCGCACAGCGTAACGTGGTACCCATTCTAATTGAAGGCTTGAAACGGCTGGAATATCGTGGCTATGATTCTGCCGGTTTGGCGGTCGTCAGCCAGGGTCAGATATTTAGAAAACGTGAATTGGGCAAAGTCAAAGGTCTGGAGGCTTTATTAGCCAGCGACCCTATCGCCGGTCAAATCGGTATTGCCCACACCCGATGGGCAACGCATGGTAAACCCAGTACCCAGAATGCCCATCCACATATCAGCAAAGATAAAGTGGCCGTGGTGCATAACGGCATCATCGAAAACCACGATCATTTGCGCGCCACATTAAAGCAAGCCGGCTATGTGTTTACTTCGGAAACCGATACCGAAGTCATCGTGCATAAAATTGCCCAGGAGTTACAGGCAACAGACGATTTATTGGCAGCTGTCAAAAGCACTATTGTTAGCTTACAAGGCGCTTATGCACTAGGTGTTGTGCATGCCGATCAACCTGACCTACTGATAGCTTGTCGCAAAGGTAGCCCGCTGGTGATTGGCATAGGCATTGGTGAGTATTTCATTGCTTCGGATATTGCCGCCCTGCTGCCGGTGACCCAGCGTTTCATCTTTCTTGAAGATGGTGACATTGCCGAATTGACCATTAACGGCGTCAGTATTCAGGATGAAAACGGCAAACGGGTAGTGCGTCCGGTTATCGAGAGTCAGTTAAAAGCCGATTCGGTCGACAAAGGTAAATATCGCCACTTCATGCTGAAAGAAATATACGAACAAGCCTGGGCGGTGTCTGAAACGCTGGAAGGCCGCTTCGTTAACAATCGATTACAGGACAATGCTTTCGGTCATAACGCTGCCGAAGTCTTCGACCAAATTAAATCCGTATTGATTTTAGCCTGTGGCACCAGCTATCACTCAGGTTTAGTTGCACGTTACTGGTTGGAAAAATACGCCCGGGTACCGTGCAGCATTGAAGTAGCCAGCGAATTCAGATATCGCAATCCGGTGATTTCGCCCGATACGCTGGTTGTCACCATTTCCCAGTCCGGTGAAACCGCAGATACCTTGGCCGCCTTGCAGGAAGCCAAGAAGCTCGGCGTGAAACATTCGCTCGTCATTTGTAATGTACCGGAAAGCTCTTTGGTACGTGAGTCAGACTTAGTCATGATGACCCGCGCCGGCCCGGAAATTGGCGTTGCCTCAACCAAAGCCTTCACCACGCAGTTGGTCGCCCTGCAAATGTTGTTGATTGCGGTTGGGCGTCGGTTTGAGTTGAGCCAGGAAATGGAAGACAAAATCGTCTCTGAATTATTTAGCTTGCCTGGCAACATCGAAAAGGTATTGAAGCTGGACGAAACTATTGAAGTGCTATCACAGCGCTTTGCCGATAAACATAATGCGTTGTTTTTAGGTCGTGGCACCCACTATCCTATCGCGATGGAAGGTGCGCTAAAGCTGAAGGAAATTTCCTATATTCACGCAGAAGCCTATCCAGCCGGTGAATTGAAACATGGTCCTTTGGCCTTGATTGATGCCGAAATGCCGGTTGTCACCGTGGCGCCCAATAACAATTTACTGGAAAAACTGAAATCCAATATTCAGGAAGTCAGTGCCCGTGGTGGTCAGTTGATTGTATTTATGGATGAAAGTTTGGCAGAATCCAGTGATGAAAACGTACAGATCATCAAAGTGCCCAGCGTCGCCAACATCATTTCGCCGATCATTTATACGATTCCGCTGCAGTTGTTGTCTTATCACGTGGCGGTATTGAAAGGCACCGATGTGGACCAGCCGCGCAACCTGGCAAAATCGGTGACGGTGGAATAAATTTGGCAATGAATATCTCGTTTGAAATCGTACCCAGAAGCCTGGAGGCTTTTGACCAGCAATATGCGTTTGTACAAAAGCTGGATGACGGCATTCACTTTATCAATGTACCGGATATCCAGCGCTTCGATACTCGCAGCTGGGAACTGGCCACCCGCATCGATCGCAGAAAATACCGTTTCATCCCGCATTTTCGCGCTATCGATTTCAAAATCGATAGCGGCGAGTTGTTTCGTATCATTGAAGACTATCAGTTAGATAGCGTGCTGTTAGTCACCGGTGATCCGCCGGAAGGCTTGAAGCGGGCTTTTTATAATACCGATGTGGTGGATTTGATTCGGGTGGTACGTCTACGTTTTCCCGCTTTAAATATCTATGCCGGCTTCGACCCGCATCGGCAAGGTTTACAGGATGAATGCGACTATATCCAACGTAAAGCCGATGCCGGTGCGCGGGGCTATTTCTCGCAGCCGTTTTACGACAAGCGTTTGATCGACATTTACGCCGAACACATGCAAGGCCTGGAAACGTTTATCGGCATCAGCCCGATTACCACCCAGGCCTCGATGAATTACTGGGAAGTTAAAAACAAGGTTAAGTTTCCGCTGAATTTTAGACCGGATTACGACTGGAATGTTAGCTTTGCCAATGACGTGATGGCTTCGGCAGCGGCCAATGGTTTGAATGTGTATTTTATGCCGATCCGGATTGATTTGGAGCGGTATTTTGGGGGGATTAGGTTGGGTGTGGCGTAGAATTTGATTGTCTTGTGGCGTTATGGGTTGGCGGTTTGTTTGGTGTGAATCTTGATATACTTTCAAGTGCGATATAGCGGAGAGCAAAAATGTCTACGATGATTACAGAAGTTTATGAAGCACTGAAAGAAGCTGGTGTCAGCGAGTCAAAAGCAATTAAAGCGGCTGAAGCTATTCAGCAACTTAGCAAGGAAGATCATCTGCATTTTTTTCAAGAGCAAATGCTCAAATATCAACTTTATGCGGAAGGGGAGTTCAAGCTTCTGAAATGGATGATTGGTTTTAACCTGGCGTTTACCATGGCGATGCTTTGGAAAGTGTTTGCTTGAATTTATGGTTATTGTGACGCTGGAGCGTCTGGGAATGCGAAGACAGGTAGGGTGGGCACGCGTTTTTGTGCCCACGCGGAATCTGTAAGGTTTTTTGTTTTTTGGAATGGATTGAAACATTTAGGCCGGGAATATAACCCCCGGCCTGCTTAGGAATTGCAGGGCAGCAAAGCCACCTTAGGAGTTGACAGCTTAGATTTTTCTTTTTCGAGCGAAACCTAAAACACCTAATCCTGAAGTAAATAGCCAAAAAGCAGTAGGTAGCGGAACCGGCGCAATTGCCCCAACATTGAATGAAGACAGGATTGCATATCCACTTTCACTTCTATAAGAGAGTTGGGTTTGATTGCTACAGCCCCATTCTTGAAGGTCTAAGCAAGCACTAATGTTTGATGATTTATAAAAATTAAATTGATTTCCGATCAAACTGAACAAAAAAGACGCCAACTGTTGTTCATCGTACACTACGAATTCAGGATCGGTGCCAAGAGACGCAGACCAGTCAAAATTTGCATAACTATTTTCTCTGGTGTGTTGATTTGAGAGGGTAGGTATTAATTCTGGCGGTAAATTACCCGTGTACACCTGGTTTGTTGAAGTGTAGCTAGTGGAAGAATCGGTAAATTGAACGCCATTTCTCATTTCACGATTTACAGCCTGTACTGTTTGTAACTGGGTAAAACTTTGATTGATGGTTCCATTGGAGACAAGGGTATCGGTACCCCAGGCATATAGATTCTGACCACCATTATTCAAAGCGGTTGTTACGGTTTCTGTATAGTTTGGCGTATTGTTGTAAGCCGTCGTGCTTGCGAAGTTTTGTAAAGTTGTTGAATCCAGGCTAATGCTATAGCTTGATTGAAGCGGGTTATTCCAAAAGTCACTGTACCCCGAACTACCACCTATTGATGTTGTGTAAGTAGTAAAGTTTAAGGAAATCATGTTGGCGTTTACATTGGGTGCTGCTAGTGTCATGCCGCATATAATTAATATTGGCAATATTTGAAGCTTTCTTTCCATGGGATTTCCTTAAAAATTGGGGTTTTATTGAATGAGCGCGGATTCTAACATTTACCATGAGTTATGCAATCATTTGTATGGTCATTCAACGTCGACTTACAAACAATAGATCATTCCCACGTTTCGCGTGGGAATGCAGCCTTAGACGCTCTGCGTCGACGTACAAACAATGATTCGCTATCGCGAGGCCTGATTTAATGCCGGTTCCCGCACCGGCGGGCGGGATACTTTCTTTTGTTTCGCCAAAAGAAAGTATCCAAAGAAAAGGCGACCCGGATGCCGCGTTGATCCTGCGCGCCGAAGGTTTTGAACGGGGTTTTCCGAAGGGGCTTCCCTGCCCCTACGAAAAACGTGATGCATCCCTGCATCACCCCTAGCGGGCTGATCCGTTCAAAACCTTCGGTGCTCGGCGCGGCATAACGGGATTAACCCCAGCATAGTTTGACATCGTTCCCACGTTTCGCGTGGGAATGCAGTCTTAGATGCTCTGCGTCGACATACAAATGATTTACTGTTGCGAGGCCTGATTAATACTGGTTTCCGCTCCGGTACTTTGCGCGGTTAAATGGCGTTAATCCGCTAGTTTTTGTTGTTCTCAAGTCACAAATAAATTAATCATTCTTAATAAAACAGGTTTATGGAAATTCAGCGGTTAAATAGTGATTTTGGAATTGCAGGCCAACTGGATATTTTTCCGGGCCAAGGTGGATTTCCGATGATTAAAATCAGCAATGGCAGTGCCAAGGCTTTAATTTCGGTATATGGCGGGCAAGTGTTGTCGTTTCAGCCGCATGATCAAGTTGAGGATGTGTTATTTCTTAGTCAGCAATCCGAGTATGTGGCTGGCAAGGCTATTCGCGGCGGGATTCCGGTGTGTTGGCCCTGGTTTGGGCCGGATCCTAAAGGCTTGCAGCGCCCCAATCATGGCTTCGTGCGAAATCAGTTTTGGCAGATCGCTAATACCGAAGCGATTAATGGTGCTGAGACTAAAGTCAGTTTAATGTTTAACGAAACTTTTAAACAGGAAAATACCTGGCGGCAGCCGTTTATGCTGATGCTGGATATTACCATCGGCACTAGCCTGCAATTAAAGCTGACGACGTTTAATACCGGCGATAAACCCTTCTCGATTACCCAGGCTTTTCATTGTTATTTTCGGGTCGGCGATATTAAGCGGGTGAAAGTGTTTGGGCTGGAGGATTGCGATTACTTTGATAAATTGGATCAAGGCAGTCAAAAGACCCAGCATGGCGCGGTTACCGTATCGAGAGAAGTGGACCAGATTTATATCGATGCAGTGAAAAAACTGCAGATTGTGGATCCGGTGCTTAAACGCCGCATTCATATCAGTTCCCCCAACACCAGCACCGCTGTGGTATGGAATCCCTGGTCGAAAACATCTATGAAAATGCCGGATTTAGCCAATCTGGATTATCAAAAATTTATTTGTGTTGAAGCCGGCAATATCGCCTTTGACCTGATTAAGATTCAACCGGGTAGCCAATTCAGCCTGGAAGCTAATTACAGTTTGTTGGCTGATTAGCCATGGATTCCGTAAGAATAACTTCCGGTTAGCCAAAAATATTAGATGAAATGATTTTTTTCCAGGATTATGCGGTTTAAGCGTCAGCCAACAAACTTGGAGTGCAAACCTAGGTTTGTACTCCATTTACTGACAGTGCTTAGCTAACGGCGGAATTCGCTGGAGAGGTTTCCGCCGGGTCACTTGGCCGCATCATTTAAAAAACAGTTCCCGCATTTTTTGGCCTGGTGATTCTGCGCGCATAAAGGCCTCGCCAACCAGGAAGCTAAAGATGCCGTTATCTTGCATTAATTGCACATCGGCCGGGGTATGGATGCCGCTTTCGGTAATGATGAGTTTGTCGGCCGGCAGGGTGTTTTTTAACGCCAGCGTGGTTTGCAAAGATACTTCAAAGGTACGCAGATTACGGTTGTTGATGCCTATCATCGGCGTGTCTAATTTCAATGCTCGCTCCAGTTCGGCAGCATCGTGCACTTCTACTAAAACATCCATGCCTAATCCGCTGGCGGTGTCCGCCAGTTCTTTCAGCATGGCGTCATCCAGCGCGGCAACGATCAGCAAGATACAATCGGCACCCAGCGCTCGTGATTCATGAATTTGATACGGAGCTATCATGAAGTCTTTGCGAATCACGGGTAAAGGACATTTTTCCCGCACCATTTGCAAATTGGCTTCCGAACCTTGGAAATAATTTTTATCGGTTAACACCGACAAGCATGTCGCACCATTCATCGCATAATCGACGGCGATTTCTACCGGTCTAAAATCTTCCCGAATCACGCCCTGGCTGGGCGAGGCTTTTTTGATTTCAGCAATAATAGCCGGTTTTTTTGCATCGGCTTTGCTGCGTAAAGCCTGATAAAAACCGCGCGGTCCTTGTACGCCTGTGGCAATTTCCTGCAATAAGTTGATGGGCATATTGGCCTGGCGGCGGGCCACTTCTTCGGCTTTTGTAGCCAGGATGGTTTTTAGAATGTCGGGAGTGTCGGTCATGATGATTAAAAAATATAGAAACAATGTAGGTTGGGTTAGCGTAGCGTAACCCAACATTAGGCATTTTTTACTTCAATGGGCGTTGAATTTTATTAAGGATATTTTCAATCTCTTCTAAAGATAATTGCCCCTATTTATTGTATATCTCAATAGTGTTGATTGATGCATTGGAATCCTGGTTAATTCCAGCGACAGATTTATAGTTGCAGGCTTTTGCGCTGATACTGCCTACAGCTAGATTAATATTTTTAGAGAGAAACATTTCTTTGCAGCATTTCAATGATTTTTTGAATACGCAATCAATGCTTCAAACTTAGCCAATGCACTGCCATTAGCCAGTACTTGTTGAGCAATCAGAATACCTGCTTCCAAGGTATCAGCCAAATCGGCAGCATAAATCGCTGCGCCGGCATTCAATGTCACAATGTCACGCGCCGGGCCGGGTTGATTATTCAATACTTGGCGGATAATTTCCAGGCTGGCTTGGGCATCTTTTACAGCCAGGGTTTCCAAATTCGCCCGCTGCATGCCGAATTGTTCCGGGCTGACGCTATAACTGCTGATCTGGTTGTTTTTTAATTCGGCCACATCTGTGGCGGCAGCGATGCTGATTTCATCTAGGCCGTCTTGGGCATGCACCACCAATACATGTTTGCTGCCGAGTTTTTTCAAGACTTCGGCTACAGGTATCAACCATTGCTTATCGAACACGCCAATTAACTGATGCGGCGCATTGGCCGGATTGGACATCGGGCCGATCAGGTTAAACAGGGTTCTGACGCCCATTTCTTTCCGTGGACCGACCGTGTGACGCACTGCGCTGTGGTGCTTGGCGGCAAACAGAAAGCCGACGCCAAGTTGATTCACGCAGTCCGCCACCTGTTCGGCAGGCATATCCAGATTGATGCCGGCGGCTTCCAATACATCTGCGCTGCCGCAGCTGCTGGAGACTGAACGGTTGCCGTGCTTGGCGACCTTGCCCCCCGCCGCCGCGACGACGAATGCAGCCGTGGTGGAAATGTTGAAAGTGTTGGCGCCATCGCCGCCGGTACCACATGTATCGATGACATGATTGCCGTTTACCGGTACTTGCCGCACCAATTCACGCAAAACAGCGACTGCCGCGGCAATTTCCTCTGTGGTTTCCCCTTTACAGCGCAGAGCAATAAGAAAACCAGCGATTTGGGCATCAGTTAATTCACCGCTCATCATGGCCCGCATCACCGTTTGCATTTCATCGCCGGTGAGGTTTTGTTTGTCGAGTAGTTTCTGCAGTGTGGGTTGGATATGCATAAAATTTAGCGGACTAAGCAAGAATAATTGTCAGGCCAAGATGGCTTTATTGGTTGGCTTTATGTTCTGAAAATACTTCAACGTTGCCGTCTTTATCGAACGACACCACTGCATAATCATCCTGTCTGCCACCCATTTCCATGCCTGGGCTGCCCATAGGCATACCGGGAGCGGAAATGCCGACTACTTTGGGTTTGGTTTGCAATAGTTTTTCGATATCGTCGGCGGGAACGTGGCCTTCGATGACATAGCCATCAACAATGGCAGTGTGGCAGGAAGCCAGTTTTTCAGGCACGCCCAGTTTTTGTTTGATGGCCTGCATGTCGTCGCTAACAATATCTTTAATGACAAAATGGTTTTGTTTGGCATGTTCTATCCATTTGCCACAGCAGCTACAGGTTGGACTGCGATAGACCGTCATTTCTTTCTCGGTCATCGCATTCTCTGCAGCGCTGGTGGTCATACTAGCCGCCATGAGTGCTGCGCTAAGCATCAATTTGAAACGTTTCATAAAATACCCCCGTATTGATTTTCAAAATAGTCGGATATTGTACGCTGCCGGCACAGGTTATGCACAAAGCCCTATTCGCCGTGTAGAGTTAACAACAGCGAGCGACTGCCGCCGTGGTTACGATGCTCGCATAAATAAATGCCCTGCCAGATACCCATATTCAAGCGGCCATTGGAAACCGGAATGGTCAAGCTGCAACCCAGCATACTGCTTTTTAAATGCGCCGGCATATCGTCATCGCCTTCATCTGTATGCCGGTAATACGCTTGATTTTCCGGTACGGCGCGATTGAAATAACTTTCGAAATCTTGTCGTACGGTTGGGTCGGCGTTTTCATTGATGGTGAGTGAGGCTGAGGTGTGTTTGATAAACACCTGCAGCAGGCCGATTTTGATATCGCGCAGTTCCGGAATTTGGCTAATGATTTCATCGGTTACCAAATGAAAGCCGCGATTTCTAGGTTTGAGTCGTATTTCTTTTTGTATCCACATCGGGTTGATAATAAAAGTTAAATCAAAAAGGTTTAAGCATGCCTAACTGCTGGCTACAGGTTGGCTGTTGTCGATCAGGATTTTCGCCGCTGCCTGGGCGTTTTGCATGGCACCGGTATGTCTATGCATTTGTTCGTCGACGATGGCGCCGGCAATCAGGAGCACCAATTGTCCTGCAAGTTGTTCGGCATTGGCGATACCGGCTAGTACGGCTAGGTCGGCCAATAGCTTACGAAATTCGGCATAAAACTCGGCGGCGGCTTGCTGCACAGGGTTATTTTCTACTGCAAATTCGGCAGCAGCATTGATAAAAGGGCAGCCGCGAAAATCAGGCGATTTTACTAGCTTTGCGAACATATCGAATATTGCCAACAATTTTTGCTTCGGCGTATCAGCCTGAGCTTCGATTTCGATTTGTAACTGAGCCAGCATGGCCGCCCGGCTTTTAGACAAATGCGCCAGAACCAGATCGTCTTTCGATGGAAAGTATTTATACAGACTCATCTTGGTGGTGCCGGCCGCTTTAACAATCGCATCAACACCGGTTGACTTGATGCCTTGGCTGTAAAAAAGCTCGGAGGCTGTCTGCAATATGTGCTCTTTAAGATTACGGGTCATAAACATAGTGAAATAAATTTGCAACTATACCGACCGGTATGTATTATTGCAATGGACTATACCGGTCGGTATAGTCTGTTTCGCCTCCCTTAACTTTTGGATAAGTCACTATGATTAAGCTATATGGAGTTGCCATCAGCAACTATTACAATAAAGTTAAACTGTCTCTTTTGGAAAAAAATATCGCTTTCGAGGAAGAAACTTTGGCTCCCAGTCAAACTGAGGCAGTGTTAAAACGCTCACCCCTCGGTAAAGTACCGTTCATTAAAACGGCCGAGGGTTATTTGTCGGAATCACAAGCAATTCTGGAATATCTGGAAGAGACTTTCCCCGACCAGTCACTTTATCCTGCCACTGCTTACGAACGTGGCAAATGCCGAGAATTTATTCAGCATATCGAATTGAATGTGGAACTGATTGCCCGTCGTATTTATGCGGAAGCAATTTTCGGCGGCACGGTTACCCAGGAAACCAAAGATGAGGTACGTACTAGAGTCGAAGCGGGGTTACGCGGCTTGGCTAGATTGATGACCTTATCCCCGTATGCCTTGGGTGATCATTTTAGTGCTGCCGATGTGGTGGCTTGGCCGCATCTACAACTGGTATCGTTTGCCACCGCAAAAATTTATGGCACAGACTTAGTCGTCGAGAATATTCCGGGTATTGAAGCCTATATGCAGCTAATCGAAAGCCGTCCTTGTGTGCAACTGGTTGCTAAGGATAGAACAGCTGCCTTGGAAGCGTTTTTTAAGAGTAGATAAACTTTGAATGGCCTAGCGGATGGGTTTTATAAATCTGTCCGCTAGCTTATTCAACCCCATATGACTGTGGTTTTGATCGTTAATGTCGGGTTGTAAAAAGCATTTGGGCCAATTTACGCTGCCATTTCGGTTATCACAATTTTCTACCGCTGCTAATATAATGTCGATTTGTGCCGCAAATGAACAAGCAAACCCGCCTGACCATTTTTGACCGTCTCGCCATAGCTATTCCGGAGCCGACTACCGAGCTGAATTACAATTCGTCGTTTGAGTTGTTAATTGCGGTGGTTTTGTCTGCGCAAGCTACTGATAAAGGTGTTAATAAGGCTACCGCTAAGCTGTTTCCGGTTGCCAATACGCCACAAGCGATATTGGCATTGGGTGAAGAAGGTCTGAAGGAATACATTAAAACCATAGGGCTATTCAACAGCAAAGCCGCCAATATCATCAAGTTATGCGAGTCGCTGTTAAGCCAACATCACGGTGAGGTGCCGCAAACTCGTGAAGCACTTGAAGCTTTGGCAGGCGTGGGGCGCAAAACAGCCAATGTCATTTTAAATACGGCCTTTGGTCAGCCAACCATCGCTGTGGATACGCATATTTTTCGAGTCGCCAATCGCACAGGCTTGGCAATAGGCAAGAATGTGTTGGAAGTAGAAAAAAAGTTAGATAAAACCATAGCTGCAAAGCACAAAATAGATGCACATCACCTACTGATACTGCATGGTCGTTACGTATGTACTGCCCGAAAACCCCGTTGTTCAGACTGCTGTATCGCCGATTTATGCGAGTTTAAGGAAAAAACTCTCTAGTTGAGGATACAATAAGGCTGACTGAACTTAAGGATTAAGCGTTGGTCTCACGGGCTCGGTCTACAGCTGACGCCAATAATAAAAATCTTAAGAGAGGATAAACCATGAAAAAATTCAATAAAACTCCATTGACACTGGCTATGGGTACTGCAGTGATTTCAAGCTTTGCTATTAATGTTCAAGCGGAATCCAATCCTTTTGCCATGAGCGAGCTTGCCAACGGTTACATGGTAGCCGAAGCTTCCAATAAGACCAGCCATGGTGCCTGCGGCGGAAATGCTACAGATGTCAATGGTAATAAAATTACCAAAGCCGAAAAAGGTGCTAAAGCGGCAAAAGCCGGTAACGGTCCTAAAACCAAAAAAGCCGAAGGTTCCTGTGGCGAAGGTATGTGCGGTGGCATGATGCAAGACGGCAAAATGAAAAAAGGCATGGAAATGAGCTGCGGTGAAATGATGAAAGGCAAAGAAGGTAGCTGTGGCATGATGGGCGGCATGGGCGACATGAAAGGTATGGGCGACATGAAGGGTATGGATCATGGCGACATGAAAGGCATGGGCGGCATGAAAGGTATGGATCATGGCGACAAGCCAGCTGCCAAGTCGGAAGAAGGTAGCTGTGGCAGCATGATGAAAGGCGATGAAGCTAAAAAAGGCGAAGAAGGCTCTTGCGGCGCAATGATGAAAGGCGGCGAAGGTAGCTGCGGTTCTAAAGTAGACGCAGAGGAAGCTGCCGACGAGTAAATCAACCCGCTTGTCTAACGCGTATCCATTATGGATAAACAACAACGTTTAGTTAACGCTGCTGGTTTAGGATTACGGCGATCTTTTTTGACAGAGATCGTCGATAATCCGCCTGCCAATGTGGACTTTTATGAAGTGGCGCCGGAAAACTGGATGACCCTGGGTGGCAAATTGGGCAAACAGTTTCGGGCTATGACCGAGCGATTTCAGTTTATCTGTCATGGTTTGTCATTGTCGATTGGCAGTAGCGATGCGCTTGATGAAGTCTTTGTGCGTGACCTGAAAAAATTCATGCTCGCACATGGCATTCAGTTTTACAGTGAACATTTAAGTTATTGCAGTCATGATGGGCATTTATACGATCTTATGCCGATCCCTTTTACAGCCGAAGCAGTAAAACATGTTGCCGCCCGCATCCGGCGAGTACAGGATATTCTGGAACACAAAATTGCCATCGAAAACGTCTCCTACTATGCCGCACCCGGCCAGGAGATGTCTGAAATCGAATTTTTCAATGCTGTGGTCGAAGAAGCGGATTGCAATGTATTGATCGATATCAATAATATCTACGTCAACAGCGTTAATCACGCTTACGATGCTGAAGCATTTTTAAAAGCCATGCCAGGCGAACGCATAGCCTACGCACATATTGCTGGTCATTATGTGGAAGCCGAGGATTTTCTGGTCGACACTCATGGCGCACCGGTGATCGATCCGGTTTGGCAGTTGTTGGACAAGGCTTATAGCTTATTTGGTGTGTTTCCTACTCTTTTAGAGCGCGACTTTAATCTGCCACCGCTGGCCGAACTTTTACAAGAAGTTGACACTATTCGCGCTATCCAAGCCAATGCGATACAGCATAAATAGGTTGTTTTAATGGGTGTTGATTTTAGAATCAAGCAGGCAGAGTTTGCCGCTTATATCCGTGATCCAGAAAACCAGCGACTGCCTGTCGATGTTAAACCGCAACGCATGGCCATGTATCGCGAGCTGTTTTTTAACAACATCAACGGTTTTTTAAGCAGTAATTTCCCCGTGTTGCGGAAGATTCTCAACGATGATGAATGGCAGGCTTTAGCACAGGACTTTTTTTCCCGTCACCGTTGCCAAACGCCACATTTTTCTGAAATTGCGGAAGAATTTTTAGGCTATTTACAAAACGAGCGCCAATTTGCGGATGACTTGCCATTTTTATTGGAATTGGCGCATTACGAATGGGTGGAAATGGCATTGTCTATTGCGCAGATCGAGCCTGCCTATGGCGATGCAATGTTTGCCGACGATATACTCAAGCAGTCTATTTCATTGTCTCCATTGGCTTGGCCGTTAGTCTATCAATTCCCAGTTGAGCGTATAGGACCGGATTTTTTACCGCAAACTGCAGCGGAACATGCCAGTTATCTGATTGTTTATCGAGACCGCGAATACGACGTACATTTTATGAAAACCACCCCCCTGACTTACCGCCTGCTGCAATTAATTGAGCAGCAGGACGGCAGTAGTGGGCAAGATTGCTTAAATGTTTTGGCAGCCGAACTACAGCAGCAGATCGATCCGCAAATGCTGCAGGAATTTGGTTTACAAACCCTGCAGGAATTGGCTGGAAAAGATATCCTTATTCCGGCTGTTGCCGTTTGAAGTGGTGTACCCACACCAGTCCATCATCGCTCCATTCCATATTGGCATGCATGCTTAAAATAATTTGACGATACATCGCCAGATTCGGATAGCCTTCGGCTTGAGCATCGGCGTCTGTCATATCGCCAATACGTTGTCGATCTACGCTGGTGACCAAAAAATCTACGCCTTCCAAAACAAAAGTCTCGCCGGGGTATGCATATAAACCATCGCGACGTTGCTGGGTTTTTTGCCCGCTAAGTGCTGCCGCCACCAGTTTCGGGTGTCGTACCAATCGATCTATAGCGCAAGTTTTCTCTGGGTATTCGTTCATTGTTTTATCCTGTTGGGTTAGCCAAGCGGCTTATTATCCACCATAATGCCAGTTTTTTAGGTTGGAGGCCTTAAATGCGTTATCTGCATACCATGGTTCGAGTTAACAATTTAGAAGAGTCGCTGGATTTTTATTGCCACAAGCTGGGTTTAGTGGAAGTGCGGCGGATGGACAGTGAAGCTGGCCGTTTTACGCTGGTATATTTAGCCGCGCCGAAGGATCAAAAACCAGCCGAAGAAAAGGATGCGCCATTACTGGAGCTGACCTATAACTGGGATACAGAAGAATATAGCGGTGGTCGTAATTTTGGTCATTTGGCGTTTGAAGTGGATGATATTTATAAAACCTGCCAGCAACTGATGAATCAAGGTGTCACTATCAATCGTCCGCCACGCGATGGCTGGATGGCGTTTATGCGATCTCCGGATCAGATATCCATCGAATTATTGCAAAAAGGTTCAGCGTTGCCGGTACAAGAACCCTGGGCATCCATGTCCAATGTCGGCGTTTGGTAAAGGAAAGTCGTTTGCCGCCGCTGAGCCTGTATATCCATTTTCCCTGGTGCATACAAAAATGTCCGTATTGCGATTTTAATTCGCATGCCGTGAAAACCGGCATTCCT
This sequence comes from Methylomonas lenta, assembly GCF_001644015.1. Taxonomy (GTDB): domain Bacteria; phylum Pseudomonadota; class Gammaproteobacteria; order Methylococcales; family Methylomonadaceae; genus Methylomonas; species Methylomonas lenta. The sequence continues at coordinate 44,967 of NZ_LUUI01000127.1, read as the reverse complement.
GAAATGCAGTATGTGGATGCTTTGCTGGCCGATTTACAAGCGGATTTAGCCTTGTTAACTGTCCCGCGCAGCATCGGCAGTATTTTTATGGGTGGTGGTACGCCCAGCTTGTTTTCTGCTGCAGCTTTGCAGTGTTTATTGGATGGCATCAAACAGCAGGTCAACTTGCAATCCGATTGTGAAATTACTTTGGAAGCCAATCCAGGCACCTTTGAAAGCGCTAAGTTCCAGGCTTTTCGCGAGTTGGGTATTAATCGATTATCCATAGGTATTCAAAGCTTCAATGACAGGCATCTAAAAAAACTGGGTAGAGTGCATAACGCAAGTGAAGCTATAAAGGCAGTAAACATTGCCACTCAAGCCGGTTTTACCAATGTGAATCTGGATTTAATGTTTGGTTTACCTGCGCAAACTTTGAATGAAGCTTTACTAGACGTCAATACAGCGCTGTCTTTACAGCCAACACACGTTTCGTTTTATCAGCTGACGCTGGAACCCAATACTTACTTCTACAAATTTCCGCCCAAACTACCTGAAGACGATGCGATTTATGCCTTACAAAAAGCCAGTCAGCAGTTGTTGGACGAGCACGGCTATCAGCAATACGAAATTTCGGCTTATGCCAAGCCGGGTTTTCAATGTCGACACAATCGTAATTATTGGGAGTTTGGCGATTATTTGGGTATAGGTGCTGGCGCTCATGGCAAAATCAGTCGCATATTACCTGACGATATAATCCGCACGGCCAAACCAAAAAGTCCGGAACAGTATTTAAAAAATTATACTGCAATTGTTTCAGAACCCATTAGTCAGGCGCAATTGCCACTGGAGTTTGTGATGAATCATTTGCGATTGAAAACTGGCTTTAGCTTGAACGATTACCAAAATATGACCGGCCTGGAGCCCTCTAGTTTGGAGCCTGCTTTAAGTCAGTGCATTGATGCTAGTTTATTGATTAATGATGGACAAAGGTTTTTTTGTTCGGAGCAGGGTTGGGATTTTTTGGATGAAATATTGGAAAAGTTCATGCCATAAAAGTCAGCAGGTTATAATTTGCTGTCCAACTGCACGGAAAACTGATTTATGCTTGATTATCAAAAAGAATTCATCCGCTATGCGCTCGACTGTGGCGTGCTTAAATTTGGCGAGTTCCAACTAAAATCCGGACGCATGAGTCCTTATTTCTTCAATACCGGTTTATTCAATACGGGTGCTCAGCTGGACAAGCTTGGCCAGTTTTATGCGCAGGCGATGATTAATGCCGACGTAAACGTGGATGTGCTCTATGGCCCGGCTTATAAAGGTATTCCATTGGTTAGCGCGGCTTCGATAGCCTATTCGCGCCTGCAGGGAGATATTCCTTTTGCTTTTAATCGAAAAGAAGCCAAGGACCATGGTGAAGGCGGCTTGCTCGTGGGTGCGCCGTTGCAGGGTAATGTGTGGATATTGGATGATGTTATTACGGCCGGCACATCGGTGCGAGAGTCAGTGGACATCATACGTGCCGCAGGTGCAACTGTGGCCGGCGTGGTGATCGCTCTGGACAGGCAGGAAAAAGGCTTAAACGAATTATCGGCTGTACAAGAGGTGACTAAGCAATTCGGTATCCCCGTGATTGCTATTATTTCTTTGGCTGAAATTATCGAATTCATCGCGCAAGATAGTGGTTTTACAGAAAAATTGGCAACTATCAGCAGTTATCGTCAGCAATATGGTATTTAGATTAATCATAAGCCCTTATCTGTCGCTTATTTGTATTTAGTCTACAATTAGCGCTTATTATTCGCCCTCTAAATATTGAGTACAGTCAGCAAAAAGGCTTGCCATGAGAAATCTGGAATTTAAAGATCAATTACACGAGTATTCGACTTGGCGTGAACAACTGATACAGGCAATCGAGATGTATCGGGAATGGCGTAATCGGTATAAATTCAATGACCCCCAAAGCACAGATACCTTGCTGAACATCCTGCAAGGATTAAATATGGATCGAGTAACACTAGCTTTTGTCGCCGAATTTTCTCGCGGCAAAACCGAATTAATCAATGCGCTATTTTTTGCCGAAACCGGTGTGCGACTGCTGCCTTCTTCGCCTGGGCGCACCACTATGTCGCCTACCGAGCTGTTTTGGGATGAAGCAGGTGGTAGTTATATCCGCTTGCTGAATATCGAAAGCCGTCTGGAAGATATCTCATTAATGGATTACAAACGTAATCCGGACCGTTGGACCCAAATCAGTCTGAATATCGATTCCCCTACCCAAATGCAGCAAGCCTTCAGGGAATTGGTTGCCACCAAGCGGGTAACCCGAGAAACGGCAGATAAACTAGGTTTATGGAACGAACGCGAAGCCGCCGAGCAAGGCATTATCAATCCTGAATTTGTGGAAGTACCCTGCTGGCGGCACGCCCTGATCAGCTTTCCGCATGCTTTATTAAAAGAAGGTCTATGCATTCTGGATACTCCGGGTTTGAATGCATTAGGTACCGAGCCTGAACTGACATTGAGCATGTTGCCCAGCGCCCAGGCGATAGTTTTTGTATTGGCAGCCGATACTGGCGTTACCAAAAGCGACCTGGAAATGTGGAAAAGCCATGTTTGCAGCGCCAGAGGACAACGTCGCCAAGGTTTGGCCGTTGTGATGAACAAGATTGACTCCATGTGGGACGATCTGGCTGGTGAAACCGGCTACGAAGCGTCTATTCAAAAACAAATCGAAACATCGGCGACTATTTTAAACCTGAGCCAAAATGTGATTTTCCCGGTTTCAGCCAAACAGGCGTTGTTGGCTAAAGTCAAAGGCGACGATGCGCTACTGGAAAAAAGTCGCTTAAATAAACTGGAACATTACCTGTCAGAAGATATTCTCAATCAACGGCGGGAAATTTTGAAAGGGGTTGTCGATAAGGACATTGGCTTTTTGGTGAGTGAATCGACCAAGCTCATGGATACCAAAGTACAGAATGCGACCAAACAATTGGAAGAGTTCAAGCTGATTGATTTTGAAAATCAGGAAATGACCGGCAAATTGATGGCTGAAACCAGAGATAGGCAAAATGCCTACATGACCAATATTGAAAACTTCCAGGCCAGTCGTAAAGTGTTTGCTGTACAGGCTAAAATGCTGATTGATTCGTTCTCTAAGGATAAGGTGGATGAAATTATCCAGCGCACCAAGCATGAAATGACTAAAAGTCTCACGACTTATGGCATGAAGCAAAACATGCGCAAACTGTTTGACGAATTGCGAGACTTATTACAAGACTCTGTTGATATTACTGAGGAAACGCGCAGGTTGATCAAAGCCATCCATAAAAAGTTTCAAGACGAATATGGCTTCAAGGAAATCGAACCACAGCTGTTTTCCATTAAACAATACCAGTTCGAGTTGGAACAAATATTCGATGAAGGTGAGGCATTCCGTAATAGCGCCAGAACCACTATGACCGAACAAAGCATCGTCGTGAACAAGCTGTATAGTACGTTGATTGCAAAGGCTCGCAACATTCTGCAGCAAGCGCACAAGGACGCGGCAACCTGGAGCAATAGTGTTTTGACACCCTTGATGCATCAGATCAAGGATCATAAAAAACAAATTGAAAGCCGCTTGATTATGTTACGAAAAATCAACGAATCAAAAGGCACGGTCGGCGAGAGCATCGGCCAGCTAGAAGCTGAGTTGACACCATTAAAGCAGCAACGTCAAGAATTACAGGCCATTATCAAATCCATGCATTTTAAAATGCCTGAAAGTGAGTTTTCTTAAAGACTTAAGTTTAACAGTTTGATGAGGTGTTTCGGGTTTTAGCGGCTCATGCTAAAACCCGAGTGTATGACTAGCTGAGGTTTCTACCGTAGAAAATCTCGGACATTTCCTCATGTAATTGGTCTTGGATTACCTGTTTTTCGTCCTCGTTAAAATTACTTTCTTTTTCAAACAGATAGTTTTCCAGCTCGGTTTCTTTCAGCATCATTTTGGTGTGAAAGATATTTTCTTGATACACATTCACATCAATCATTTGGTACAGCTCTTTGGTGCTTTCAGCAATATAATTCTGAATTGAGTTGATTTTGTGATCGATATAATGTTTTTCACCGGATATGTCGCGGGTAAAGCCACGCACCCGGTAATCCATGATGACAATGTCCGACTCGAAGCTGTGGATTAGATAATTCAACGCTTTTAAGGGCGAAATTTGTCCGCAGGTAGAGACATCAATATCGGCACGGAAAGTACAGATATCCGTAACCGGATGACTTTCAGGATAGGTGTGGACTGTAATATGGCTTTTATCCAGATGCGCCAGAATGGTGTCGGGTAATGGTCCTGGAGACTCGGAATTCATGCCGGCAGGAATTACATCACCTTCGGAAATCAACATGGTTACGCTGGCGCCTTGTGGTTCATAATCCTGATGCGCGATATTCAAAATCTGGGCGCCGATGATGTTGGCAACATCTTTCAGGATTTGAGTCAGGCGTTTGGCGTTATAGGCTTCATCGATATATTCGATATAAGCTTTTTCCTGTTCTTTGGGTGCGTAACAAACGTCGTAGATATTAAAACTCAACGATTTGGTTAGGTTATTGAACCCGTGTAATTGTAATTTGCTCAACCGATCAACCCTCTATAACTTCAAAATCATGACTAATTTCTACTCCTGCTTTTCCCAACATAATGGATGCTGAACAATATTTTTCTGCCGATAGCTTTACCGCGCGTTCTACTGCTGCAGCCGGTAAATTTTTGCCGGTTACTTTGAAATGCAAATGAATCTTGCTAAATACAGCGGGTATCGCATCAACTCGTTCGGCAGTCAGTTCGGCAGTGCAATCAATAATATCGTGTCTGCCTTTTTGCAGGATATCAATCACATCAAATGATGAGCAGCCGCCGACGCCCATTAAAATCATTTCCATAGGTCTTAGGCCCAAGTTACGACCACCATGATCAGCTGGCCCATCCATGACTACCGCGTGGCCACTGCCGGATTCTCCAACAAATAATCTGCCATCGACCCATTTGACTGTTGCTTGCATACTCAATTCCGCAAATTAAAAAATGTTGCCGATTTTACAACGATACAGTCAGATGTATGGTTTTTTTTGCAAAAACACTTTCTTTTGGGTAGGGTAGCAGGTCATCACGGACAAAATTATTACAATCATGAATTTGGCTAACAAAAATAAGATTTCACAACCGGCATTGGATGCTTTTTTACATCTTTGCCACGTGCGGAGTTATCCCGCTAAGTTAACTGTCGTTAGACCTGGTGATGTCGGCGATAAGTTGTTGTTTGTTGTCGATGGATCGGTCAGCGTCAGTGTGGAAGATGACGATGGCCATGAGTTGATTCTGGCCTATTTAAACAAACACGATTTTGTTGGTGAAATCGGCGTGTTCAAAAATGCCGAAATGCGTAGCGCCTTCGTTAAAACCCGTGCTCCATGCAAAATGGCAGAAATCGGATACGATAGGTTCAAGGTATTATTAAACAGCGATTTACGTGAATTTGCCGTGGAAATACTCACTGTGCTTGGCGAGCAACTGTCCACCCGCTTACTGATTACCAGTCGCAAATACCAGGATCTGGCTTTTATGGATGTTGAAGGCCGTATTGCACGTACTTTGTTAGATTTAACCAAAGAACCTGATGCGATTACCCATCCTGACGGCATGCAATTGCATATCACCAGACAGGAAATCGGTCGTATCGTGGGATGTTCGCGAGAAATGGCTGGCAGGGTGTTAAAAGAGTTGGAGGATAAAGGACTCATTACCGCGCACGGCAAAACGATAGTGGTATTTGGAACGCGTTAGTTTGTCTGGACTAAAAAATATAAGGCTAAAGACCAAAAGGCTTTAGGGCTTTTTCTCCGGCTATCTGTGCGCTCAAAACCTCACTTAATCTGGAAAAAGATCCCTAAAAGCGTTTGGGCCTTAGGTTTTGTCAGTTTATTGATGGATATTTCCTCGGAGATGATTCACAGCCTGCTGCCATTGTTTTTGGTCAGTGAATTGGCTGCCAGCGCTATGGCCATTGGCCTGATTGAAGGTGCAGCGGAAGCCACAGCACTGATAGTCAAAGTTTTTTCAGGTGTCCTCAGCGATTATTTGGGCAAGCGCAAAGGCCTGGCTCTGCTGGGCTATGCATTAGGTGCCTTGAGCAAACCCTTGTTTGCTATCGCCGCCAGCAGCGGCATGGTGTTAACGGCCCGGCTAATAGATCGTGTCGGCAAAGGCATACGCGGCGCGCCACGTGATGCACTCATCGCTGACATTACGCCGGTTGAGATCCGGGGTGCTGCTTTTGGTTTACGCCAATCACTGGATACTGTAGGGGCATTTCTCGGTCCGTTAGTGGCGGTTGCGTTGATGTTGTTATGGGCTAATGATTTTCGTGCGGTATTCTGGGTGGCAGTCATTCCTGGCTTACTGTCCGTGCTGGTATTGTTGCTGGGCGTAAAAGAGCCCGCTACTCTGAGCCAGCAGCGTGTCTTTCCGATCGGCAAGCAAGCTCTGCAGCGTCTGAGCGCAGCTTATTGGTATGTGGTCGTCATCGGTGCTGTGTTTACCTTGGCCCGCTTTAGCGAAGCTTTTTTGGTGTTGCGCTCCCAGCAAAGTGGCATTCCTATTGCCTGGGTGCCATTGGTGATGGTGGTGATGAATATCGTTTATGCCGCCAGCGCTTATCCGTTCGGCAAGCTATCGGATAACGTCAAACCGGCAAAATTATTGGGCTGGGGTTTGTTGGTGCTGGTGGCTGCAGATTTGCTGCTGGCTAGTAGTTCGCATTGGCTTATGGTTTTGACTGGCGTAGCTTTATGGGGTGTTCATATGGGGATGACGCAAGGATTGTTGGCAAAAATGGTAGCCGACACCACACCTAACGATTTGCGTGGTACAGCCTACGGTTTTTTTAATTTGGCCAGTGGCATTGCCATGTTGATTGCCAGTGTGTTGGCCGGCCTGTTATGGGACATATTTGGCGCGCCGGCTACTTTTTATGCTGGCGCAATATTTTGTATGCTGACGCTGATGGCGTTATTGATACGAGGTTTCAGGGTTTCGGGTTAATGCCTTCAAGCCAGCTACCTGGTTGCGGTTCAAAGGCATGTTGGTTGGCGTCTAAAAATTCAAACGGTACAGATGTTAATGCCATGCCTTGGTTTATCTGAACTGCAAAATGCAAATGTGGGCCACTGCTAAAACCCGTATTGCCAGAGTAGCCAATCAATTCACCCGCCTGCACCCTTAACCCAGGGGTTACCAAGGCTTTTTCCAAGGCCAGATGAGCATAAATTGCCATCGATCCATCGTCATGCAGAATTCGGATACTATTTGCTTTGTTGGCATATGCCTGTTGCGTACCGCTGGAGAAAAAATCATTTTCTACTTCCAGTACCACGCCATCACGTGCAGCATAGATCGGCGTACCAATGGGCATCATAATGTCAACGGCATAGCGATTTTGAGGGTCAGTATGGCTAAATTCACCGTTAAAGGCCTGGGTCACTCGAAAATGGCTGCCGGGGGCCAGTGGTGGCCAATAGGCTGTTTGACGGCTGTAATGAGGTAATGGGCGACCGACTACATACTGATACTGTAGAGTAAAGGTTTGGGATGAAGTTGTCTGGCCTATGGCGCTGATACTGAATAGGGTATCGGACTTGCCCGGCTCGATTACAAAACGCTTGGGTAATTCCGGGATGGAGACTAAATTGGTCGGCTGTTCCCAATCGATAGCGACCTCAATAGGTCCAGGATATTGATTGATGAGATAAAAGGCAAGATTGCTGGGGCTGCCGGTTTTCTCTAGTCGAACTCGTTGCTTGGGTGCCGGTTTTAATAGACGGGTTTCAACTTTATGCTGGGTAACAGGTGGTTTATCTGTAAAGTACCAGCGTCCCTGGTCATCTTTGTATTTATAAAGCGTCTTCGCGGTTGCGGTCGTGCTGACCAGTAGCAGTAAAAATAGATTCTGCCACCTTAACAACACGACTATTCCATCATTACTTGCGAGTAGAGCTAAACGTGTAAGACCTTACTATGCCCTGCGGATCAAAACGAATTAGCAAGTCTTGGGTGTCGTCTGCGCCAAACAGTGAATATTTGTATATGCCATATGTCCAGGTAGTGCGACCATCTTCCATACCTGTACGCCAAGGTGTACCAAATATATCGGAAACTTCCTGTTTAGTTGTTTTTCCGATTTTAATTTCCGGTACTCGTGAGCCAGCAAATTCCTGGCCGACAGAGAAGCAACCCGTCAATTGAGTGGATGCCAGGCCGCTAACCAGTAGCAGCGAGCAGAGTTTGACCGCTCGAGCGTTACGTTTAGGAAACAGTATTTTCATGAAATGATCCTCATTTGATTGGACGATTGATATAGAGTGCCGAATAGCTCTATCTTAGCCTCTACTCGCCTCTATCCGAAACAGATTTAACCAAAACCATGTCTACTCAATCCAATATCAGCCTTCTTGACACTTTAAATTTCGATAATCGCTTTGTTCGTGAATTAGCCGGCGACCCGGAGCCGGAAAATTATCGTCGCCAAGTTTACCAGGCTTGTTTTTCACGGGTACTGCCGAAAATCGTCAAAGCACCTCAATTAGTGGCTTATTCCAAGGAAATGGCAGCGCAGCTGGGTTTATCCGAGGAAATTTGCGAATCCGAGGATTTTTGCCAAGTGTTCGTCGGTAATCGCCTGGTCGAGGGCATGGATCCTTATGCCAGCTGTTACGGCGGGCATCAGTTTGGACATTGGGCCGGCCAGTTGGGTGATGGGCGCGCCATCAATCTTGGCGAAGTGATTAATAAACAAGGTCAACGCTGGGCATTGCAATTAAAAGGTGCCGGTCCCACGCCTTATTCCCGAAGTGCAGATGGGCTTGCCGTTTTGCGTTCCTCGCTACGCGAATTTTTATGTAGTGAAGCTATGTACCATTTGGGTGTGCCCACCACGCGCGCATTAAGTCTTATTCTGACGGGCGAATACGTGGTGCGAGACATGTTTTACGACGGCAATCCGCAACGAGAACTCGGTGCTGTAGTTTGCCGGGTGGCGCCTTCGTTTACCCGTTTTGGCAACTTTCAACTTTTTACCTCGCGCGACGATGTTGACACGCTAAAAAAACTGGTCGATTACACCATACGGACGGATTTTCCGCATTTGGGTGAACCCTCCAAAGCGGTGTACTTGCAATGGTTTGCAGATATTTGCCGTAGCACGGCGAAAATGATCGTTCATTGGCAACGCGTCGGTTTTGTGCACGGGGTTATGAACACCGACAACATGTCGATATTGGGTTTGACTATCGATTACGGTCCTTATGGCTGGCTGGAAAATTACGATCCGGATTGGACTCCAAACACCACCGATGCTCAAGGGCGCCGCTATCGTTTTGGCAATCAACCCAAGATTGCCTACTGGAATCTGGTGCAACTAGCCAATGCAATTTATCCGTTGATCCAAAAAGCCGATCCTCTCCAGCAGGCATTAAATGTGTTTACATCGACTTTTGAAGCCGACTGGCAGCGCATGATGGCCGACAAACTGGGCTTGATGGCCTTCGATATTGCCAGCGATGAAACCCTGGTTGCAGATTTGACCACACTGTTACAGCTAGCAGAAACCGATATGACACTTTTTTATCGGGGTTTGGCCAATTTAAACGTTGATGATGAAGTGTTGGTTTTTTATGCGTTGTTAGAAAACGTCAGTTATGTCCCCTTAAATGCAGAAAATCAAGCGCTGGCCGGTTTGTGGTTCAATAGCTATCAAGCCCGTCTGAAACTTGACAATCGATCGCATGGCGAACGACAACAGATAATGAATCAGGTCAATCCGCTTTACGTATTACGCAATTATCTGGCTCAGCAAGCCATTGATTTGGCAGAGCAAGACGACTTCAGCATGGCAAGGGAATTACTTGAGGTGCTACGTCGGCCATACGACTTTCAAGCTGGAAAGGAACGCTTTGCCGAAAAGCGTCCGGATTGGGCTAAGCATAGAGCAGGTTGCTCAATGCTGTCTTGCAGTTCTTAATTTACAAAAAAAAATGCTCAAAACGACGGTTTCAGGTATCCTTTTTGAGCTAATCCAACGATTTTTCTAGGTTCCTAAATGAACAACAATACCGATATTGCCGCAAAACACGATATTGATCCTGCTGAAACCCAGGAATGGATGGAGGCCCTGGAATCAGTGATTGACAAGGAAGGCAGCGATCGAGCCAGTTTTTTGATTGATGCCTTGCTCTACACCGCCCGACAAGCCGGTCTCGACATTCCGTTTTCAGCCAACACACCTTACATCAATACCATTTCGGTTGATAAGCAGCCCAAGTACCCCGGCAACACCGACATCGAGCGCACCATACGCTCTTATGTACGCTGGAATGCGATGATGATGGTATTGCGTGCCAACAAGTACACCAATGTCGGCGGCCATATCGCCAGTTTTGCGTCTGCCATAACCCTATACGATGTCGGTCAAAATCATTTCTGGAACGCACCTAGCGATAAGCACGGTGGCGATCTGATTTTCTCCCAAGGTCACTCCGCACCCGGTACCTATGCTCACTCGTTTTTGCTGGGTCGATTGACAGAAGAACAAATGGACAACTTCCGGCAGGAAGTGGGCGGCAACGGCTTGTCTTCTTATCCGCACCCCTGGTTGATGCCGGAGTTTTGGCAATTCCCTACCGTATCCATGGGTCTTGGACCCATCATGGCGATTTATCAAGCCCGCTTCATGCGCTACATGCAGGATCGTGGTTTTGCCAATACCGATGGTCGTAAAGTCTGGGCCTTTTTGGGCGATGGCGAATCCGACGAACCGGAAACCTTGGGCGCCATCGGCATGGCCGGTCGTGAGAAACTGGACAACCTGATTTTTGTGGTCAACTGCAACCTGCAGCGTCTGGATGGCCCGGTACGCGGCAATGGCAAAATCATCCAGGAACTGGAAGGTAATTTCCGCGGCGCCAACTGGAATGTTATAAAAGTCATCTGGGGCAGACGTTGGGACTCTATTCTGGCCCGCGACAAAGATGGTTTAGTAATGAAGCGCATGATGGAATGTGTTGATGGTGACTACCAAACCTTTAAATCCAAAGATGGCGCGTACGTTAGGGAAAAATTCTTCAACACGCCTGAACTGCAGGAATTGGTCAAAGACTACACCGATCGCGATATCTGGGAACTGAATCGCGGTGGCCACGATCCGATTAAAGTTTTTGCCGCTTACCAAGCCGCCGCCAACCATACCGGTCAGCCGACCGTGATCCTGGCCAAAACCATTAAGGGTTACGGCATGGGCGATTCCGGCCAGGCGCAAAATACCAGCCATCAGCAAAAGAAGATGAGCATGGAGTCTATCAAGGCTATCAGCGACCGCTACCAATTGCCGATCAGCGACGAAGAACTGCTCAACCTGCCGTATATTCGTTTTGCCGAAGATTCCGCCGAATTGAATTACCTGCGCCAGCGTCGTGTCGATCTGGGTGGCTATCTGCCCGCTCGCCGTACCAAAGCCTATCCGCTGGAAATTCCTGCACTAACCACCTTTAAAGCCTTGCTGGATGGCAGCGGCGAGGGCCATGAAATCTCTACTACCATGGCTTTCGTGCGGATTTTGAATATTCTGGTCAAAGACAAACAAATCGGTAAACGCATAGTACCTATCGTGCCGGATGAATCCCGTACCTTCGGTATGGAAGGCATGTTCCGTCAGTTGGGAATCTGGTCGCAAGTTGGTCAGTTGTATACCCCGCAAGATGCTGAACAATTGATGTTCTATAAAGAAGACAAGCACGGCCAGGTATTGCAGGAAGGCATCAATGAAGCCGGCGGTTTGTGCGACTGGATCGCTGCTGGCACATCGTACTCCACTCATGGCGTACCGATGATTCCGTTTTTCATCTATTACTCGATGTTTGGTTTTCAACGCGTCGGCGATTTGATCTGGGCAGCGGCCGATCAACGTACTCGCGGCTTCCTGCTGGGCGGTACCGCCGGCAGAACTACCTTAAATGGCGAAGGCTTGCAGCATGAAGACGGCCATAGTCATCTGATGTCTGCGACTGTGCCAAACTGCTACTCCTACGACCCAACTTTTGGTTGCGAGCTGGCAGTGATCATCCAAGATGGTTTGCGTCGCATGTACGCGGATCAGGAAGATATTTTCTATTACATCACCCTGATGAATGAAAACTATGAGCAGCCTGCCATGCCGGATGGGGCTGAAGACGATATTTTGAAAGGCATGTATTTGTTCAAAAAAGGTCCGAACAGCAAAAAACCCCGCGTACAACTACTGGGTTCCGGCACCATCTTTATCGAAGTCATCGCCGCTGCTCAACTGTTGCACGATGATTGGGGTGTGGATGCTGACTTGTGGAGCTGCCCAAGTTTTACCGAGCTGGGCCGTGACGGTCAAACTTGCGATCGCTGGAACCGCTTGCACCCGACCGAAAAATCACGTATCACGCATATCGAGCGCTGCCTGGGCGATACGAAAGGTCCTGTGATTGCTGCAACTGACTACATGCGGGTATTTGCCGAGCAAATCCGACCTTGGCTGAAAAAGTCCTACACCGTGCTGGGCACTGACGGCTTCGGTCGCTCCGATACTCGCGCTAATCTGCGCAGCTTCTTTGAAGTGGATAGATATCACGTCACGGTAGCGGCTTTATATAGCTTGGTGGAAAGCGGCGAATTTGAAGCCAGCAAAGTCGAAGTGGCGATTGCCAAATACAACATCAACCCGGACGTCTCTGCGCCTTGGTTGATTTAACGGCTGATCAAACGGAAATCATATGAGTTCTATAATCGAAATAAAAGTCCCCGATGTCGGCAACGTACCCGAAATCGACATCGTCGAGGTGTTAATTCAACCCGGCGATGTGGTGGCCGTGGAACAGACCCTGGCGGTCATGGAAACCGATAAAGCCACTATGGACCTGCCCTCCAGTGCTGCGGGTATCATCAAGACCATACACATCAAACCCGGTGATAAAGTCTCCGAAGGCACCTTGATTGCCACAGTGGAAGTCAGTGATGCTGCGGCTACACCGGAACCCGCTGCTGTCGTTGCTCCTGCAGCCGCTGAACCAGCACCGGCACCGGCGCCAGTGGTGGAAGCAGCGGCACCGGAACCTGCCAAACCCGCTGTTGCACCAGCTGCGCCCGTCGCAACCACGAGTAGCGAAGGTTTTAAAGCCCACGCTACTCCCAGTGTAAGACTATTTGCCCGCGAACTTGGCGTCGATCTGGGCAAGATTCAAAATGGCACGGGCCGTAAAGGTCGGATTCTGAAAGCCGATGTGCAAAACTTCGTCAAGCAAGTGATGGCATCCGGTGCTACTGCTACAGGCGGCGCTGGCATCCCGGCGATTCCGGCAGTGGATTTCACGCAATTCGGCGAGATTGAAGAACAGCCCTTAAGTAAAATCAAGCGTCTAACCGGTCAGAATTTAACCCGGGTCTGGCTGAATCTGCCGATGGTGACCTATCACGACGAAGTCGCCATCGATGAAATGGAAGAATTCCGTAAATCGACTAACGCCAGCCAAGGCAAAGACGGTGTCAAGCTAACCGGACTGGTTTTTATCATGAAGGCGCTGGTCGCGGCCATGCAGAAATACCCGTCGTTCAACAGCTCTCTGTCACCGGCAGGCGATAAGCTGATTTATAAAAAATACTTTCACCTTGGTATTGCTGTCGATACCCCGAATGGCCTGGTGGTACCGGTAATCCGGGATGTGGATAAAAAAGGCATCTTCCAGCTGACCACTGAATTAGGTGAAAAAAGTGAACTGGCCCGTAAGGGTAAGCTGATGCCAGCCGACATGCAGGGCGGCTGCATGACCATTTCCAGTCTGGGCGGCATCGGCGGCAGTGCATTTACCCCAATTGTGAATGCGCCGGAAGTGGCGATTTTGGGTGTCACCCGCGCCAAGGTCCAACCGGTCTGGAATGGTTCTGCCTTCGAACCCAAACTGATGTTACCGTTGGATATTACCTATGATCACCGTGTTATCGACGGTGCTGAAGGTGCACGCTTCATGGAAGCATTAAAAGCAAATTTGGCGGATATTCGCCGCTTGTTACTTTAGGAGTAGTGATATATGAGTAATTCCGTTACACACGCCGAAGTACTGGTTTTAGGCGGCGGCCCCGGTGGTTATACGGCTGCCTTTCGCGCCGCGGACCTGGGCAAACAAGTTGTTTTAGTTGAGCGCTATCCTGTTTTGGGTGGCGTTTGTTTGAATGTGGGCTGCATTCCATCAAAGGCCCTGTTACATGCTGCGCAAATCATACACGAAGCCGAGGCTATGGCCGAGCACGGTGTCAGTTTCGGTAAACCGACTGTCGATCTGGATAAAATTCGCGGTTGGAAAGAAAGCGTCAGCCAATCCCTGAATCAAGGCTTAGGCAAGCTGGCCAAACAGCGCAAGGTGACGGTCATACACGGCGTCGGCAAATTTGCTAGCGCGAACAGTCTGGTTGTAGAGAACGATGATGGTCCGCAGACCGTGACCTTCGACAACGCCATAATCGCAGCCGGTTCGCAGCCGACCAAAATCCCCGGTTTTCCGCATGACGATGCTCGGGTATGGGATTCTACCGACGCGCTGGAGCTGAAATCTGTGCCGGAAAAGCTATTGATAGTCGGCGGTGGCATCATTGGTCTGGAAATGGCCACCGTCTACCATGCGCTGGGTTCGAAAATCAGTGTGGTGGAATTGATGGATCAAATTATTCCCGGCTGCGACAAGGATTTGATTACCCCGCTGCAACGCAAAATCAAAAAGCAATACGACAACTTGTGGCTGAAAACCAGCGTCAAAGCCATCGAACCTACCGATGCCGGCATGAAAGTCAGCATGGAAGGCAAAGAGGCGCCGGAAGCAGAAATATTCGATGCCGTGTTGGTCGCCGTTGGGCGTCGTCCTAATGGTAAATTAATCGACGCTGATAAAGCCGGTGTCACGGTAGACGATAGAGGTTTTATCCCGGTCGACAAACAAGGTCGCACTAATATCAGCCACATTTTTGCCATCGGCGATATCGTCGGCAATCCGATGCTGGCGCACAAGGCTACCCACGAAGGCAAAATTGCCGCCGAAGTCATTGCTGGTCACAAAGCGGGGTTCGATGCGCTGACGATTCCATCCGTAGCTTATACCGATCCGGAAGTGGCCTGGATGGGTTTGACCGAAAATCAGGCCAAGGAACAAGGTGTGGAGTACGACAAAGCCGCATTCCCATGGGCGGCCAGCGGACGTTCGCTAGCTTTGGGTCGTAACGAGGGTATCACCAAAATTCTCACCGATAAAACCAGTGGCCGTATTCTTGGGGCTGGTATGACAGGTCCGGGCGCCGGCGAATTGATAGCGGAGGCAGTATTGGCGCTGGAAATGGGCGCAGACGCTACCGATATCAGTCTCACTATTCACCCACATCCAACCTTATCTGAAACCTTTGCTTTTGCAGCGGAGATGATAGAGGGCACAATTACAGATTTGTATGTAAAAAAATAAAGACAGATACAGTTCATAAGGCTTCTTGATAGCGAGAGGCCTTTGGGTTGCTATTGCGAGGGATGGAAAAATATTTTTGTCGGTAGTAAACCCCTGTAGTTGCAAAGCTTTGCTTCGCAGAGGCTAAAAGGTTGTAATCGCTTTTCGGCCAAAAAATCAAATGCTAATGCATAGGCTAGAATAATTACACCGATCTATAGTGAATGGTCTCTAAAACGCTGAATAAACACTATAAAGCTAGCTGGTAGGGGTTCTTTTTAATGCGTAAGGCTTTGTATGCGCAGGAGTGCTTCGCTGAGAGGTTTGGTGTTTTTTAGAAAACTTCAGGGAAGAGTGACTGTTATATGTCAGTCTCTGAGTAAGTGTGACTTAGTGAGCGATTTTTTTATTTTTTTGCTTGGCAAGTTGCTCAAGGAAGTAAGCGTCATAGTGCCAGCCTGTTAGAGGTGCTGGTGGAGTGTGTGGTTTGACTGTAATTGTTTTCATTGTTTTGTACTCAAATTAATTTAGAGGGATGCAATATCGCTAACACAAGATATGTGTTTAGCGGTGAAGTGCAATCGGGTAACTGTTTTGTTAGTACTGGCTGGTTATTTAAAGCTTATTAATAAGTAAGTTTGAAAATTTACTTGGTAGAGGAATTTGGATTTACAGAAAAAGCTCTAGCTATTTAAATAGGTTGCCAGCATTGGTTTATTCCGTAGTCATTTGATTATGGCTACGGAATAAATGCCTAATCGTTAGACCAGGGTTACTTCTTCAGCTTGCGGGCCTTTAGGGCCGCGGCCAAGTTTGAATTGAACTTGTTGTCCTTCATCAAGTGTTTTGTAGCTATTGCTGGTGCTAAGGATGTTTTTAAAGTGAACAAAAACATCTGGACCTTGTTTTTGTTCAATAAAACCAAAGCCTTTGTCCGCGTTAAACCATTTAACAACGCCGGTTGTCATTGTAGTTGTAGTCATAATAAGTCCTATAAATTTTAATATTGAGCCTTGTAAAGGCGGGTATAGCTGGTAAATGTGGAAATTACTAAATGAAAAACAGGACGAAGAACTACAGAAGAGGCAACGAAACGGTAAACAAAGGGTAAATCTTATTTTCTAGCTGGGATTCATTCTAGGCTGATAAGTAGGAATGTCAATGTAATACTTAATTAAATCATCAAAATAGCAATAAATCGTACTCGGTTTATTGCAAGCGACTGATTGTAAAGGTAATTTATCTGAGTTAAAAAGTATCATCTCGGCATGGATTGCCTTAACTTTTTGATACTCAGGCAATAAACAGGTCTGTATTGATGCAAAATTAACAGACATCCTACTCGCCATTGAAATTATTCGCCATCAAGCCATGGTAACGCAAGCATCCCATTAATAGCCGCCTGTAAACTACAAATCAACCCTAATAGCTGGGTAACTTTTACCTGGTCAACTGTTGATGATTTTGTCCTAAGGGTAACCACATTTGGTACAAGCTCAACAGAATCTGAAAATTTAGTGACAAGCCCATCAATGCGCCACTAACGACTAGTAGATAAGCAAATTCCGGTGTTTCCCTGGTCAGATACCAGGCAAAAATATCGGTTAGCATACTCATAAATGGAATACCGATGGTTAATCGCTTTAACCATATCGGCATATCGCAAAGAACAAACAGTTTGCCGACAAAAAACAGAATAAAGGCAATGCCAAACAAATGTATGTGCGAAACCCTGACTAGTGATGGAATTGATGCGCCACGGTCGGATTCGGTTAATTTTACAACCTGTTCGTAACGAGTCAGATCTGGCACTAGCATACCACTGGCTGGCGAGTGGCAGCCCAAACAATCACGTTGCAAGATAGGCGCAACTTGGGTTTCATACAGTGCTTGTCCGGCACCGGATTTAATCCATCCCAATATGATTTTTTTGTCATCCGCTGATTTTAAATTGCCTGCCATAGGCCCATTGATGGCAGCGGCCAAGCGGGTTTGAGCAGGACTGCCGTGATAAGCAATGCTAATGTCTGCTATGGATAAGCCAGGTTGCCCGTCTCGACCCTGATGACTAAAAAATATTTGACCTATAGAAAACAAATAACCAATCGCGATACTCAACAAAAACAGGCTATTGAGTATCCGCTCCGAAACAGACGTATCCCTGAAACGTTGACAACTTGCCATAAATCACCTTGCGTTTACTAGTACACAAAGTCAGTGCAGCAAGATGTATGCCTTAAGCTTAACTCAATAAATTCAATGTCTTAAGGTTTCGTCTGGCAGCAATAGCTTGTCTTGATGGTGCAATTTGCACCATTGTGGCGCAACTGCAACTTGAGTAGCAATAAAACAACATTAACGCAGAAAAGGTAATAAAACCCCAAATAACAGGATCAACAATGATCCCAGTAATGCATTTTGACCCGGTACTTGTTCAAAAAAGGCAACCCCCCAGGCAAGACTTAAAACCGGTGCGAGATAGCCTACTGCGCTAACCAGTGCGGCAGGTGCCGCCTGATAAGCGCGTGTCATGCAAAATTGCGCGGCGCTGCCAAGCAAGCCAGTTAGTAATAACAACGCCCAGGTCGTTGGTCGTTGTGGCAACTGATAACCATATCGGCCAAAGTAAGCCAGATGTAAAACTAAGGCGACCAGGCAAAAATAAAAAATAACCGATTGCGGCGAATTGCTGCGTCCGGCGCGAGCCACCATTAAATAGGCCATGGCCGACAAAAAACCCGCTGATAGGGCCATCGCACGACCAAGCACATCAACAGTTTGACCGTTGGGGGTAAATAATAATGCAATACCTGCAAATGAACCAAAAATGGCCAGCCAAACCCACCATGAATTTTTCTGACCCAGCACCCAAGGCCCCAATAAAGCAACAAACACCCCGCTGCTAGCTGTTAGAAATGCACTTTCACCGGGACCGATACGGGTAATTGCTGCAAAAGACAACATCAAGGCGATGGTGCCAAACAAGCCTCGCAGCCATAATGAAGGTCGCCCATCGCCAAACAGAGTCACCAACTGGCTTCTAAACAATGCCGGGATGATTAAAATCAGTAAATTGCTTAAAATTCTGACAAAACTGATCACAGTAACCGGCGTGTCGCTATCAAACCACTTGATGGCATAAACGCAAACGTTCATCAGCGAAAACAACAAGCAGGCCAGCAGCATTTCCAATAAGCCGCGACGATGGTCAGACAAATTCTGGATTTTAAATCCGTTGCGACGTAAGTGGGCTAGATTCACAGTGATGGGCACAAAATTTAAATCGAAAGTTTACCTGCTTTGACTGTCAGCTTGCTGTTTATCAAGTTAAACTGCCTGAATGCTGATGAGCGACATTCTGTTTCAGGCTGGCAAGGCCATAAAAATGCAACCCTTACGGGCAGCGCTGATTGTGTTGGCCATGAGCATAGGCGTGGCATCGGTCAACATATTGACTGCGCTGGGTGATAGCGCCCGCAATTATGTGGTTAATGAATTTGAATCGCTGGGAACACATTTAATTATTATCTTGCCAGGTCGCTCGGAAACGACAGGCGGGCATCCGCCTATTTTTGGTGAAACACCGCGTGATTTGACCTTGGATGATGCGACGGCATTATTTAGGAGTCGTCATATTGCCGCTATTGCACCTATTGTTGTTGGTTCTGCACCGGTTTCGACAGCGGGTCTGGAGCGAGAAACCAATATTTTGGGTTCAACGCAGGCTTTACTCCGGGTAAGGCATTTGACGCTTGAGCAAGGCCGGTTTTTACCGGAATCCGATGTCGAACAGGAAATTCCGGTCTGTGTGATTGGACAAACCATTCGCGAACAGTTGTTTCCACAGCAACAGGCAGTCGGCCAGTGGTTGCGTATCAATGATAGGCGTTTCCGGGTCATCGGCGTGCTGGCAAAAGAGGGGCAATCGATAGGTGTGGCCTTTGACGAAATTGTGATTGTTCCTGTCGCGTCTGCTATGGCTTTATTTGATAGTCATTCGTTGTTTCGTATCCTGATCGAAGCACATTCTCAACCAGCCATGTATAAAGCCGTAGATGAAGTTCGCGCTATTATCAAGCTGCGGCATGAAGGTGAAGACGACATTACTGTGATTACGCAGGATAGCGTGGTTAATACCTTTGACAAAATTCTTAACGCCTTGACATTGACGGTAGTCAGTATTGCTGCAGTCAGCTTGTCGGTGGCAGGGGTGTTGGTGATGAATGTCATGTTGGTCAGTGTCAGTCAGCGTACTGCAGAGATTGGTTTGCTCAAGGCCTTAGGCGCCACCCAGAGTCAATTGCGCCGGCTTTTTTTGTCAGAAGCTGCCCTGTTATGTTTGGCTGGGGCGCTATTTGGTAGTTTGATTGGGCAACTTGGGCTCTGGTTTTTGCAATGGATGTATCCCGAATTTCCACTCAGCTTGCCTACTTGGGCCTGGCTGGCTGGCTTGACAGTATCTTTAGTTACAGGTCTGATTTTTGGTGTGTTACCAGCGCATAAAGCCGCTAAGCTGGATCCTGTCGCGGCACTATCCAGAAGATGATGCTATGAACGATTTTGATCTGGCTAAACTGGCGCTAAGTAGCATCATCAGTCATAAACAACGTTCTTTACTAACCTCGCTTGGGTTGATTATTGGTATCGCCGCTGTTGTGATACTGACCTCTATCGGCCGAGGGATTCACCATTTTGTTTTAGCCGAATTTACTCAGTTTGGTACGCATTTAATTGCAATTTATCCTGGCAAAACAACCACGTTTGGATTGTCCGGCGCCACCATTAGCACTGTGCGCCCACTTTCCATAAATGATGTGATTAGTTTGCAAAGCCTGGAACAGGTAGAGGCGGTTATGCCGCTCATACAAGGTAATGCCCGAATAGAAGCCGAAAAAAAACAACGCCGTGCCAATGTTTTTGGCGTTAGCACGGCAATGCCCTCGATTTGGCAGATTAAAGTACGTGCCGGTCGCTTCTTACCTGATGATAGTTTGGAAAATCCGCGTGCTTTTGCCGTTTTGGGTAGCAAGATGCAAAGCGAATTATTTGGCGCCAGTAGTTCATTAGGTCAACGTATTCGTATTGGAACGGATCGTTTTCGTGTCATTGGTGTTATGGAATCAAAAGGTGAGTTACTGGGTTTTGATCTGGATGACAGCGTCTACATACCAACCGGCAAAGCCATGGAGTTATTCGATCGCCAGGGTTTGATGGAAGTTGATGTGCTGTATAACAGTGAAGCTAATAGCGAGCTGATTCAGGAAAGTATTAAGCGCCGTTTAATAGCGCGACACGGCAGCGAAGATTTTACTATCATCACCCAAAACCAGATGGTTGAAAAAATGAATTCAGTATTGAGTGTATTGACCATGGCGGTTGGCGCGTTGGGTGGTATTTCGTTGTTGGTTGGTTCGGTCGGTATCTTAACCATCATGACGATTGCGGTTTCCGAAAGAGTGGCCGAAATCGGCTTATTGCGAGCTATAGGCGCCGAACGTGCGGTGATTTTCAAACTATTTCTGGGTGAAGCATTATTACTCAGTTTAGCCGGTGGTTTGGGCGGTGTCGTATTAGGGGTGATACTAGTTAAACTGGCGGCCGCGTTTATCCCTAGTCTGCCGGTACAGCTGGCTTGGAGTTATATTGGCAGTGCCTTTTTAATTGCTTTGTTGATTGGCATTGCGGCAGGAGTTTTGCCCGCTATCAAGGCCGCAAGATTAAATCCTTTGGAAGCCCTAAGAGCAGAATAAAGTTCAAGTCAATAACCTACGAATTCTGTCCACTCATCCAGCAGTGAGCTATCGTTATATCCATAACGGAATCAATCCAAATTTCTTCTGCGGGCATTTGAGGTTTAACAGTCCGCAGTATTTCACATGACGCCTTTGTGTCGTTGGTTCTAGTGTTTCATGTCTGTATCAGGTGAATCAAATGGGTTCACATGTTTCATGATGAAACATTCGGTTTTGGTTTGTCATTTATATAATTCTTGTAAAATCAATGAGTTAGTGGTGTTGCAGTTGTGGAATAAGTTGGCACAAGAATTGATATAAGATTATTAATTATTTCTCATGTTATTAGTCTATTGAGGGCCTCGTTATGATTTTCAGACAACTTTTTGAAGCAGAAACCTCCACTTATAGCTATCTGTTAGGCTGTGAACGCACTCGGCGTGCCTTATTAATTGATCCTGTGGCATCTGAAATAGCTGAATATCTTGAGTTATTGAACAGCCACCATTTAAAACTAATCTATACCCTGGAAACGCATGTGCACGCCGACCATATAACAGGAGCCGGTTTGTTGCGTGAGCAGATAGGTAGTAAAAGTGTGGTGCATAGGGATGCCGGTGCCATGTGTGCCGATTTGTTGGTGACCGACGGCGTCAGCTTGCAGGTGGGTGATCTGGATTTACAGGTGCGTCATACCCCTGGTCATACCAGTGGTTGTGTGAGTTATGTGATGGCCGACAGGGTGTTTACAGGTGATGCACTATTGATTGACGGTAGTGGTCGCACTGATTTTCAGCAGGGCGATGCCGGTCAGTTATTCGACAGTATTACCTACAAGTTATTTACCTTACCAGCTGATACGTTGGTTTACCCTGGTCATGATTATCAGGGCAATACCGTGTCGACTATCAAACAGGAAATCGCTAAAAACGCCCGCATGGGCAAAGGTCGCACGCGTGATGAATTTATTGCCATCATGCAGGATTTGAAGTTGGCCTACCCTAAATTTATTGATAAAGCTTTGCCAGCCAACCAATCCTGCGGACTGGTCACGGCAGAAAAGTAGGAGAGCCATGATGTTGCTAACCCTGACACTGTCGGCCGTCATCGGATTATTGCTGGGATTACTAGGGGGTGGTGGTTCTATTCTGACCGTGCCCATGCTGGTATATCTGTTACATGTCGAACCAAAAACGGCCATTGTCACCTCTTTCGTCGTGGTAGGCGTTTCCAGTTTGATGGCATTGATTCCGCATGCCCGTCGTAGTTCGGTTTGTTGGAAAAGTGGCATGTTCTTTGGTTTGTCAGGTATGGCCGGCGCCTTTGCCGGTGGCCGATTGGCCGCGTATTTTTCGGCAGATTTATTAATGAGTTTGTTTGGCTTGATTAGTTTGTCTACCGGCTTGCTGATGTTATTTAAGGCTAAACCCGCAGTCAAATCCAGCTCGACCACAACAGCGGTGTCGATTTGTCCGCTGAAAGTTCCGTATTTGCGAGTTCTCTTTGATGGGTTTTTTGTAGGTGGCTTGACTGGTATGGTGGGCGTGGGCGGCGGATTTCTAATTGTGCCGGCACTGACCATGTTGGTGGGTTTGCCCATGCAAGGGGCTGTCGGTACTTCATTGTTGATCATTGTCATGAATGCCTTGGCGGGTTTGGCGGGTTACAGCCAGCACGCCGAGCTGAATTTTTCGTTGACGCTGATTGTAACCGTAGGGGCTTTATTAGGAAGTGGCCTGGGAGCCGTTATTTCCGGCTATATCAAGCCAGCCTGGTTACGTCGCGGGTTTGGCTTGATGGTGGTTGCTGTTGGTGGCTATGTATTAACTCAAGCCCTTACGCCAGAGTTGTTAACCAGCAGCCAGGATTGGCTGAGTAATGTTCACAGGGTTGGTTTAGTTTTATTAGGCTTGCTGTTGATATTAGTTTTACTACGTATTGGTCGTTGGGTGCATAAATCTGATACTGTGGTTTTTACCCCGCCTCTCAATGGACGATAACAGCATGAATCCACAACAATTTAACGAATTACACGCCAGTATGAAATCCTGGCTGGACGAGTTAGGCAATCTCTTAATTGAAGCGTTTCACTACTTTGCCCTGTTTGTGATCGGTGCTAGTGTGGTCTGGTCGGCTGTAGTGGCCTATGCTGGTATGGTCACGCAAGGTCACGCCACTATTGGTGACATTTTGCTGCTGTTCATTTATTTGGAATTGGGTGCCATGGTGGGTATTTATTTTAAAACCAACGTCATGCCGGTACGTTGTTTGATTTATGTAGCCATTACTGCCTTGGCGCGATTGGTGATTGCTGATGTACAAGCACATCATGAAGCGGGTATAAATATGTTGTGGGTGTCGGCTGCGATATTAATGCTGGCGATATCGACACGTGTGATTTTGAAGCCGCCGTCCGATAAGGGCTAAAATATAGAGCAATAGGGATGTTACCAACAGAAAAATAATTAAAAATAATCGATTACGATCGAGGAGTTGCTATGAAACATCCAATTAATTCATCTCGCCGTCGCTTTTTTGCCCAAACGGGTGCCGGAATGTTAGCTTGGGCAGGATTGCCTAGCTGGTTACAAGCCATGGAAGGGATGGGCGATATGCCAAGAATGGCACCAAATAAAGCGTCGCCTAATTTTCATCCGGATGTGGAAATCGATTTGATTTGCAAGCCATCTGCAATTTCTATTTTGCCAGGGCAGCAGACTCGTGTGCAGCAATATTTTGCCAAACTAGTAAAGGGACCGGCTAATACGCTGACTGAATTGCCTGGCTCCTATCTTGGTCCGGTACTGCGGTTTCAAACAGGTCAAAAAATTCGCATCACGTTGCATAACCAACTGGATGAATTGTCAATCACCCATTGGCACGGTTTACATGTGCCGGCCAAAATGGACGGCCATCCACTGTATTCGCTGGATAAGGGTCAAACTTTTGTGTATGAGTTTGAAATGCTCAATCGCGCCAGCATGAATATCTATCACCCGCATCCGCATGATATCACTGGCAAACAGGTGTATCACGGTTTGGCTGGGGCGATTTTAGTCAATGATGAAGAAGAGCGTAAACTGGAACTCCCTAGTGGAGAATACGAAATTCCCATCGTGATTCAAGATAGACGCTTTAACGATCAAAACCAGCTGATCTACGCCCATGGTATGCATGATCGTATGATGGGTTTTTATGGCAATCGGATATTAGTTAACGGCTTACCCAATTTTCATCTTGATGTTGCCAGTCGTGCCTACCGATTGCGCGTCCTGAATGCGTCTACCGCGCGCATATACAAACTGGCCTGGGACGATAATTCGCCTATTACTGTCATCGGTACCGATGGCGGTTTGTTGGAAGCTCCGATCAAAAAATCTTATGTGATGCTGGCCCCTGGCGAGCGTCTGGATGTGTGGGCGGATTTCAGCGGGCGAAAAGTCGGCTCTCAGCTTGTATTGCGTAGCCGTCCTTTTTCCGGTGCACTGCCGGGTATGGCTAGTCGTATGGGCGGCATGCATGGTAATGCGTTGCCGATGGGGAGTGACTATCCGATTTTCAGCGTTAAAGTCACAAAGCAGGCTGGCGATAGCCCGACGTTACCCAAAGCATTATCTAAAATCCATCACTATACTTTGGCCGATACCGCCAATCCGCAAAAGCCTATCCCAATAGGCATTACCGAAGGGCGGATGAAAATGGTGTTGAATGGCAGACCCTATGCCTACAACGATATTTTGCCCAATGAGCGGATCCCGTTTGATACCGTGCAGTTGATGGAAATTTTCCATGATCATGGTGGCGGACACGGTGGTCACAAAATGGGCGGCATGGGTATGGGGATGCGCCGTGGTGGCGGTGACTCTGACAGTGGTCACAAAATGGGCGGTATGGGCGGAGGCGGCATGGGTATGATGATGGCCATGGCGCATCCTATCCATTTGCACGGTCAGTATTTCCAGATTCTCAGTCGCAGCGGTGGTGAAGGTCAAGGTTATGCTAGCGTCAAGGACGGGTTCATCGAAGGTGGCTGGAAAGATACCGTACTGGTGATGCCGGGCGAAACGGTGAGAATCATTAAACCGTTCCAGGATTTCAAAGGTCTGTTCATGATGCATTGTCATAATCTAGAGCATGAGGATATGGGCATGATGCGCGATCTTTCCATCGAATGAGGGTTCGCGTTAAATAATCAATATCAAGGAGCAAGATATGAAGATCAGTAGTAGTCATTTAAAAATCAATGGTATGCATTGCACCGGCTGTGAGGACATCATCAGCGAGGCGGTGAGTGCCTTGCCAGGTGTGCGTGGCGTCAAAGCCAGCTATAACAAAGCAACTGTGGATGTTGAGTATGACGGGTCGTTGATTGATGACATTCGTATTCGCCAGTGCATAGAAGGCAAGGGCTATGCAGTGGAGACCGTTGCCACGCCAATGACTGTCCACATCAAGCGTGCGCTGATTTTTTTGCTGTTACTGGTGATCGTCGGTGGTGTGGCATTCTGGGGTAAAAGTCAGATGCCGGCCGTGATGCAGCAAATCAAGCCGCAAATGGATATGGCCGTATTACTGGGTATCGGTTTTTTGACGGGCTTTCACTGCATAGGTATGTGTGGCAGCTTTGTGGTCGCTTATACAGACCCTAGTAAATCTAAGGCACGACAGTTGCTGGCGCATCTGAGTTATGCATTTGGCAAGACCTTGTCGTATACCACGTTTGGCGCAGGATTTGGCTTGCTGGGTGCCAGCATAGCCATCACACCGCAAATTCGTGGCGGAGTAGCGCTGGCAGCGAGTGTTTTTTTACTGATTTATGGTTTGAAAATGCTCAATCTGTTTGCATTTTTACGCCGTTTTACCTTACGTATGCCCAAATCAGTCAACCGTGCGGTTGCCGATGAATTACGCAAGCCGCCTCGCAGCGCTTTACGCACCGGTTTGCTAACCGGGCTATTGCTGGGTTGCGGTCCCTTGCAGGCCATGTATGTGATGGCGGCCGGCAGCGGCGATCCCTATCAGGGCGGCCTGATTCTAATGCTGTTCGGTTTGGGTACCTTGATACCTTTATTGGGATTCGGCATGTTTGCCACTTTGCTATCACATGCTGCCATGCGGCAAATGGTGCGCGTATCCGGCGTGTTGGTGATTCTGATGGGCGTGATGATGTTTCAGCGCGGCATGATGATGCTCAAGGGTGGTCAGATGCCAGCCATGGCACCGCAGACCATGCAGATGATGCATTAGTGATCGTGCTTTCAGCTAACAGAAAGGCACGCTTGCCGGCACCAGCGACTAAAAATCATTATGTTTCATTGGTTGTTTCAAAGTTGCTTCAAATGTATCAATTTGAAATTTTAGTTTCAGTGTGAAACGCGAAAAGAATGACTGTCAGTTAAGAAATATGTTAGAAATCAAAGATATGATTGCTTTTTAGCGCAATAAAAAAATGGCATGGTAATTGATATGCATATCATGACTTTCTAATTTGCCGGGCTTGCTGCTGGAAATGCAAAGTTTGTTCGCCACACTCATTAGTGACAGATAGAGAGATAACCATGAATACAACACCATTAGATCCAACGTTACCCAAACCCAGCCTGTTACGCTGGGAAATCGGCATTGCCTTGCTGATCAAAATCCTGCTGTTGATCGGTCTATGGTTTCTGATTTTTCGCTGGATGGATAAACCCGTCAGCAAACCCGATGTCGCCGCGCATTTTGCTCTACCGGCCACTCAAGCGGTCGCGCCGACTGATATTTCTTCTCAACCTTTAACCCAGGATACTCCCCATGTTCGGTGATGATATAGTCATGCTATCCCGAATGCAGTTCGGTCTAACCGCGCTGTATCACTTTTTATTCGTGCCGCTAACACTTGGTATGACCTTTATTCTCGGCATCATGGAGTCTGTCTATGTGATGACCGGTAAAGAGGTCTACAAGGACATGACCAAGTTTTGGGGCAAATTATTCGGCATCAACTTTGCCATGGGTGTAACCACCGGCTTAACGCTGGAATTCCAATTTGGCACCAACTGGGCGTATTACTCGCATTATGTCGGCGACATCTTCGGGCCGTTACTAGCGGCAGAAGGCTGGATGGCTTTTTTCCTGGAATCAACCTTTGTCGGCCTATTCTTCTTTGGCTGGGACAAACTTAGCAAAGTGCAGCATCTCGGCGTGACTTGGTTGCTGGCAGTAGGCACCAGTCTCTCGGCTTTGTGGATTTTGATTGCCAACGGCTGGATGCAGTACCCAGTCGGCGCGGAGTTTAATTACGAAACCCTACGCATGGAAATGACCAGCTTTGCTGATGTGTTTTTTAATCCGGTAGCGCAGGTCAAGTTTGTACATACCGTCGCCGCGGGTTATGTAACCGGCTCGATGTTTGTGTTGGGTATCAGCTCCTGGTATTTGCTGAACAAACGCGATATTGGTTTTGCTCGACGTTCATTTTCCATTGCGTCGGCATTTGGCTTAGCCTCAATTTTGTCGGTGATCATTCTGGGTGATGAGAGCGGATACACCGAAGGCGAAACGCAAAAACTCAAATTGGCTGCTATCGAAGCGGAATGGGAAACCGAAGCTGCGCCGGCTGGTTTTACCTTATTCGGGTTTCCAGATCAGGTCAATGAGCGCACGAATTATGCGATCAAAATCCCTTATGTATTAGGTCTGATTGCTACTCGCTCTATCGATGAAGAAGTCAAAGGTTTGAAGGAGCTGCGTATCGAAAGCAAGCAACGGGTTAAAAATGGCATGTTGGCCTACGCGGAGTTGCAAAAACTGCGCGCAGGTGATCTTAGTGATGTGACCAAGCAGGCGTTTGAAGAACACAAAGAAGATCTAGGCTATGGCTTATTGCTGAAAAAATACACCGAGAACGTAGTGGATGCCGATGCAGCGATGATCAACAAAGCCGCTAACGACACGGTGCCGAAAGTAGCGCCGCTGTTCTGGACTTTCCGGGTGATGGTGGCTTGCGGCTTTACCATGTTGTTCATCTTTGCAATGACGTTTTACTACTGCGCTACCCGTGTGGCCGACCAGAAACGCTGGTTACTGCGGTTAGCAGTTTGGGGTATTCCCTTGCCGTGGATTGCGGCTGAAACAGGTTGGTTCGTAGCTGAATTCGGTCGTCAACCCTGGACTATTTCCGGCATATTGCCAACCCATATGAGCGTATCAAGCCTAAGTGCTGAGCAGCTCTGGTTCAGTATCGGTGGTTTTATCTTGTTTTACACGGTACTGCTAATTATAGAGTTGTATCTGATGCTCAAGTACGTCAGGCTAGGACCTAGCAGTTTGCACACCGGACGTTATTGTTTTGAACAGAATGCCACGGCTCATTAACGCTAAGGGTTGATCATGAAAATAACACTATTGATGTTTGTCATGCTGTTGTCGGCAACAACGGCTTATGCCGAGCCGTCCGGCAACACGCAACGACAGGAAGAAGTCGCAGTACGTGGGCGACATGTCATGCCGTTTGATTTAGAAAAGACCCTGCATATTTTCGAAAAAACCCCTCAGGGTGGCTTGCAACAAGTGATTGCCAAAGATGCGGGCGATAGCGAGCAGATTAACCTGATTCGCCGGCATTTAGCACAACTAGCCAAGCGCTTTACGGCGGGTGATTTTGCCGGTCCACGCCGCATTCATGGCGATACTATGCCGGGCGTGCAAGCCCTCGCCAATGCGGGTGGGAAGGTGCGTTTTGTTTATCAAGAATTGGCCAACGGCGCGGAAATTGAATATGTCGCCGAAGATTCGGCGTTGATCGATGCCATCCACCAATATTTCGATGCACAACTGAATGATCATGCGCGACATGCTGTGGACAGTAAAACTAAACAGTGTCTGCACGATACCCATCAACCACAGTCGTCAATGCCCTCACAGCAGGGTCAACATGACGCTGAATCGACTGACAGTCAGGAGTAAACCATGTTTGATTATGAAACCATTCGTGTAATCTGGTGGATATTTATTGGAGTGGTCGCTATCGCTTTTGCGTTGACCGAAGGCTTTGATTTTGGCGTTAGCACTTTGCTGCCTTTTATCGGTAAAACCGATATCGAGCGACGGGTCATTATCAACACCGTTGGTGCAACCTGGGAAGGTAATCAGACCTGGTTGGTATTATTAGGTGGTGCAATATTTGCCGTCTGGCCACCGGTGTATGCCACCTTATTCTCCGGTTTATATGTGGCTATGCTGCTGGTGTTGTTTGCGCTGTTTTTCCGCCCGGCGGGTTTTGATTACCGCAGCAAACTGGACAACCCAACTTGGCGTAATGCCTGGGATTGGGCCTTATTTTTAGGCGGCACATTGCCACCGATTTTGCTGGGGGTGTTGGTAGGTAACTTAATTTTAGGTCTGCCGTTTCATCTGGATAGTGATTTGCGGAGTTTTTATGACGGCTCATTCTTTGCGCTTTTGAGTCCTTTTGCGTTGTTGTGTGGGGTGACCGGTTTGTTATTGACGACTTTTCATGGTGCCTTGTTTTTGAAATGGCGCAGCGAAGATGTGATTTATGATCGTGCCGTATCGGTGTTGGGAGTGCTTGGCCCTATGTTGATAGTGGCGCTGGCTGCAGTGATGCTATGGGTATTCAATGGCATTGATCGCCCTGAAATCACGGTCATGGCAAGCACCTCTGCACCCTCCAATCCTTTGCATAAAACCGTAATCGGTAATGGCGCCGGTTGGCTACAACATTTCATGCAATATCCCTGGATGTGGCTGGCGCCGATTGTCGCTTTAGGCGGCTTTACCATGGCTTGGTTGTTGGGCAAAGGCCAGTCCAGAATGGTGGCGTTTATGTTTAGTTGCTTAGGTGTGGTCGGCACGGCTTTAAGCGTTGGTTTTGCTTTGTTCCCCTTCCTGCTGATTTCTTCGACTAATCCGGGTTCCAGCTTAACCCTGTGGGATGCCAGCTCCAGTCATTCCACTTTGCTTTTGTCTTTCTGGATTACGGTGATTTTTCTACCCATCGTGCTGCTGTATACCCGTTTTGTTTACAGAATAATCTGGGGCAGTATCACCGAAGCGACTGTCTTGAAAGACAGTCACACACTTTACTAAAGGAGACAGATTATGTGGTATTTCGCTTGGATACTTGGCGTCGGTTTTGCGGCGGCCTTCGCTATCATCAACGCCATGTGGCTGGAATCGGTTTGCGACATTGATACTCATGGCATCGATCAATCCTGTGAGAGCTTGTCACAGCGCAGTCAAGGGAGGTTGTCATGACAGTAGAGCGGATTGTTCGAATAGTGGCTGGCGCTTTTATTCTGTTGTCGCTGAGTTTGGGGGTTGAGGGCAGCCCAATATTTCAGTCCAGCAACTGGCTTTGGTTTACCGTGTTTGTCGGTGCCAATTTGTTTCAAAGCGGTTTTACCCAATTCTGCCCGCTGGAAATTATTCTAAAAAAATTGGGCATAAAACAAACTTGTCATTAACACCGGCAAAAATAATATTTATCTATCAATCAGGAGTAGTCACATGGCTAAAATAGTAATCGTAGGTGCGGGCATCGGCGGTATTCCGATGGCACTGGAAATGAAAGAAAACGCTAGAAAGGAAGATGAGGTCGTTGTAATTGCCGATACACCCACTTTTCATTTTGTACCTTCCAACCCTTGGGTAGCGGTTAACTGGCGCAAACCTGATGACATCAAGGTTGAATTGGCACCAATGTTCAAGAAAAAGAAAATTGGTTTTATCCAGCAAAAAGTTAGTCGTTTTCATCCTGAAAACAACCAAGTCGAACTGGTCGATGGCACACAAGTCGATTACGATTATCTGATCATTGCTACCGGTCCCAAGTTGGCATTCGATGAAGTGCCTGGCTTAGGTCCAGATGGTCACACTCAATCGGTTTGCCACGTCGATCATGCCGGTGAATCCGGTGAATTCTGGAACACGTTTGTCGAAGACCCAGGTCCAATTATCGTTGGTGCAGTCCAAGGTGCTTCCTGCTTCGGCCCGGCTTACGAGTACTTGTTTATCGCCGAAACCGATCTACGCCAACGCAAAATTCGTGACAAAGTCAAAATGACTTATGTCACCTCCGAACCTTATATCGGTCATTTGGGCTTAGGTGGCGTGGGTGATACCAAAGGCATGCTGGAAAGCGAATTACGCGACAAAAGTATCAACTGGATTTGCAATGCCAAAGTTGACAAGATCGAAGCCGGTATGATGTATGTCACCGAAGTCGACGAAAACGGCCAGGAAAAAAAGAAACACGAGCTACCCTTTAAACACAGCATGATGCTGCCACCTTTTAAAGGTATTGATGCTTTAATCGGAATTGATAAATTAGTCAATCCGCGTGGCTTTGTGATTGTCGATGAGCATCAGCGGAACCCAACCTTTAAAAACATTTATTCAATAGGGGTTTGCATTGCTATTCCGCCGGTGGAACAAACACCGGTTCCCACCGGTACACCTAAAACCGGTTACATGATTGAGTCTATGGTAACGGCAACCGCACATAATATTCGTGCCGAACTCGATGGCAAACAGCCTAAAGAAAAAGGCACATGGAATGCGCTTTGTCTGGCGGATTTTGGTGATTCGGGAGTTGCCTTCTTAGCTATGCCACAAATCCCACCCCGCAACGTGCAGTGGGCGTCTAGCGGTAAATGGGTGCATTTAGCCAAAATTGGCTACGAAAAATACTTTATGCGTAAAGTGCGCAAAGGTATTAGCGAACCTTATTATGAGAAATTGACCTTGAAAATGCTCGGCATTATGCGTCTGAAGGGTTAAAAACAGGTATAAACAGCGGTGTTGATTAATAGCGTATGCGCCGCTGTTTGCTTTGTTACATCATGAGTCTAATCTCTGATAAAGGCTTAATACCCCCTCAACCGTCCACACTAAATGCGGATTTTTAAATGAGACATAGACATTTTTGGCTGATATCTTCGGCATTGATGCTGGTATTTAACCCAGTATTCGCCGATACGGAGCAGTCCCATTACACCCTAGAGCAAGCCATTGATACGGCATTAACTAGTAATCCGGAGCTCAGTATTATGCAAGCTCGTATCGAGCAGGCAAATGCCCAGCTAGGTGAAGCTTTAGCTAGCTTTTACCCACAGATTAAAGCCAGCTTGTCTTATCAGCACAGTGATAATCCTGCGCAAGCGTTTGCGATGATCATCGCCCAGCGACGTCTCAGCTTTACTGGCACCGATTTTAACCATCCTGGTGGTGTCGATAATTACCGTCCACAAGTGACGGCCAGCTATTCTCTGTTTCGTGGTGGCCAGGACTATTACCGCAGCCAGGCTGCAAAATTGGGGGTGGAAACGTCCGAATTCGAAAAGTATGCGACGCGTAATCAGCTGATCAATAACGTCACCACGGCTTTTTACGGCGAGTTGGCGGCGATGCAGGCGCATGATATTAGCCTGCGATCCATAGAAGCCGTACAAAGCGAATTGAATCAATCAAAAATTCGCTTTGATGCCGGCACGATGTTGAAGTCGGATGTGTTGTCGTTGGAAGTACAACTTGCCGAAGCCAGGGATGCAGAAATTCAAGCGGCTAATGCCATAGAGTTGGCCCAAAGCATGCTGAAAACTTTGTTGGGCCTATCCGCCAACGAAGCCTTTACCATCAATTCCACACAGGTAACTGCTTTGCCCGATGCGCCAGCGGCTTTCGACGAGTTACTCAATCAAGCACTAAGTCGACACCCCGAGTTAATGGCTGCCGAAAAGCGGGTAGCCATAGCCGAACAACAAGTTAAGGTTAGCCAAGGGGCTCATCTACCTAGAGCAGATGCCTTTGTCAGTTACGGTTCCGATAGCAAGGATTTGGCCTACAGCACCAGTCGTGACAATGTTACTGCTGGCGTAATGGTCGAAGTGGACATTTTTTCTGGATTTGCCACCCAGGAGAATATCAAAAAAGCTGAGCACGAACTGACTGCAGCTCAGGAAGCAGCCAGACAAACGCGGTTACGCATTGAAAATCAGCTGAAATCAGCGCAGATCCATTTACAAGACGCCCTAAGCCGCGCCGAGGTAAGTGTCGCGGCTGTCAAGGCTGCGGAAGAAGCCTTGCGTTTAGTCAATGAACAGCGACAGGCTGGTGTTGTGACTGTGACGCGCTATATCGAAGCCGAAGTCGCCCGCGATAGAGCGTATTCCCGGCAGATAAACGCCCGTTTCGATGCCTTGCGGGCCGAAGCAGAACTTAACCTAGCCACTGGTTTCTGGCAATAAAGGAGTCAAGATGACCGAATATACTTCAGAATCAAACAGGCCTAAATGGCTAATTCCAGCGGCAGCAATAACAGTCTTACTATTAGTGATTTTATTTGCCCTAGGCATAGTGGGTGGCGATAGCAAAACCGAACCGGGTAACACCGCTTTAACCGGCGATAGCTTGCCCAGTGGTGCGCAAACCCTAATTGTGGGTAAACAGGCAGCAGACAATGGGTTGTCCTGGCAAGGCGTGGTCAGATCGCGCTTAGCCGCGAAAATAGCCCCGAAACTGAATGCTCGCATTACTGAAATAGCCGTAAATCCCGGCGACAAAGTGAAAAAAGGTGATGTGATCGCCCGCCTGGATGATCGGGATTTACGTGCAGCATACAATGCAGCCTTGTCCGCACATACGGCAGCCCAAGCCCAAGCCGCCCAAGCCAGTGCAGATGAAAGACGCATGGTTGATATGTACGAAAAAGAAGCCGCGACTAAACAAAATTACGATGCAGCGCTGGCGCAAGCTAAAGCTGCGCGCGCCATTGCCAGTCAAGCTGCCAGTGCTGCCCAACAAAGCAAAGTGATGTTGGGTGAAAATGTGCTGATCGCACCTTTTGATGCGGTAGTCGGCGAACGCCTACAAGAGCCGGGCGACATGGGGTTACCCAATCAGCCCATCGTCACCCTGTACAAACCTAACGATTTACGCTTGGAAGCCTCTATTGCCAGTCACTGTGCAGTGCCGATCAAATTAGGCATGATGGTTAATGTTCGGCTGGATTCGCTGCATCAAACCGTGAAGGCTGCCGTTGACGAAATTGTCCCGGAAATCGATCCGCAAACACGTACTCAAGATATCAAAGTTAAATTACCGAAAATAGAAGGTTTGCAACAGGGTCAATTCGGCTGGCTGGAATTGGCTTGTGACGCTGAACAACAGGCATTAATGATTCCTGCTACAGCCGTCGTGCATTATGGCCAGTTGCAAGCCGTTAAAGTCGTTGAAGGTCAGCGACTCATGACCCGGCACATCCGCACCGGTAAAAAATATGCTGAACAAGTAGAAGTGTTGTCCGGCCTGCATGAAGGCGAAACTATATTGAGTAATGCCGGATTGCTGCAATGAAAGATGTGATGAAGCCTATTGAAAGCAAAAAAGACAGTCTGACGGTCGCCATTGTCCGACTGTTTACTACCTCGCATTTATCACTGTTATTCCTGCTGATTTCTATATTGGCAGGTGCGGCAGCGCTGATATTGACGCCTCGGGAGGAAGATCCGCAAATTATCGTGCCGGTGATGGATGTGTTCGTACATTATCCCGGAGCTACCAGCGAAGAAGTCGAAAAGCGCGTTACCACACCACTTGAAGTGTTGCTGAAGCAAATTCAAGGCGTTGAATATGTGTATTCTGCCTCTAGTCCCGGTGAAGCGCTGGTCACTGTACGTTATGAAGTTGGCCAGAGCATTGAAGACAGTCTGATCAAAACCCGCGACAAACTTGACGCCAATCTCGACATCATTCCACCCGGCGTTAGCGATTGGGTGATCAAGCCGGTAGAAATAGACGACGTGCCGATTTTGTTGTTGAGTTTGTCCATGCCGAAAGGCAGTGAAGACATCATGGCCATTCGTCGCATCGCAGAAGAACTGATTGAGCGTTTACGGGCTATCGATAATGTCGGCAAGAGCTGGGTATTGGGTGCGGCGCCGCGTCAGATATCGGTGTATCCGAATTCTGCCAAGTTGCAAGCCAGCGGCGTTAGCTTGCTGGAAGTACAACAAGCCCTGGCGCAGAGTAATGTTAATCTGCAAACGGGTCATCTTAATCAGGACAATCGCGAAATTTTGTTGGAGGCCGGACCAAATTACCAATCTGTTGAGCAGGTAGGCGCAACAGTATTAAAAAGTGTTGCCGGTCGCTTAGTGTATTTACGTGATGTGGCAGAAATTATCGACGGCCCCAAGGATACCGATTACTACACGCGCATCGGCTTCGGCCCGGCGGTTGAGCAGATGGTCGGTGTCGGCAATAAGGACGCTGAGTTGCCTGCAGTCGGCGAGGAACGCCAGATGGCGACCATTGCCATCGCCAAGCGGCGGGGAAGTAATGCGGTCAGTGTAGCCGAACAGGTTCTGGAGTTGACCGAGCAACTGCATGGCACGCTGATTCCTGATGACGTGCTAATCACAGTGACACGCAATTACGGTGAAACTGCCGATCACAAGGTCAATGAACTGGTGATGCATTTGAGTATTGCGATTTTGACCATCATAGTGCTGCTGGCGCTTTCCCTGGGTTTCAAGGAATCGTTGATCGTCTCGCTAGCGGTGCCAATGACATTTGCAGTTACATTGATGCTGGATTTACTTTTTGGATACACCATCAACCGAGTCACCTTGTTTGCGCTGATTTTGTCGCTGGGCCTGCTGGTTGATGACCCGATTGTCGATGTGGAAAACATCCATCGACATTACAAAATGCGCAAAGAACCGCCTTTGCAAGCCTTATTGACCGCCGTTGACGAAATTCGTCCGCCTACCATATTGGCTACCTTTGCGGTGATCATGTCTTTTATACCGATGTTTTTCATCACCGGTATGATGGGGCCATACATGGAGCCTATGGCTTTCAATGTGCCGATTGCGATGTTAATGTCGTTGTTGATCGCCTTTTCAGTGACGCCCTGGGCCAGCTACCGCTTGTTAAAGGGTGACTATGGTAAGGATCACGGCCCTGAGTTTGTATTGCAGCAGACGCGTGGCTTCAAGGTTTATCAAGCCATCATGGCGCCGCTATTAAATAACAAAGCCAAAGCTTTATGGTTTTTGCTGGCCGTGTTTGTGGCGTTTGTGTTGTCGACTCTGATGGCGGTGACGCGGGTGGTACCTTTGAAGCTGTTGCCATTTGACAATAAAAACGAACTGCAACTGGTGATCGACATGCCGCGTGGCTCGTCGCTAGAAGCCACCAATGAAGTGGCTGCCGCCTTGGGACAGTATCTGTCTACCGTTAACGAAGTCAGTAGTTATCAGGCTTATGTTGGCTTGTCTTCGCCGATGGATTTTAACGGCTTGGTGCGACATTACTATCTGCGCCACGGCGCGTATGTCGGCGACATCCGTATCGTGCTGATTGATAAAAAGCGTCGCGAGCAACAATCGCATGGGATAGCACTGAGGATGAGGCCCGATATTGAAAAGATAGGCAAACAATACGGCGCCAACATCAAAATCGTCGAAATGCCGCCAGGGCCACCGGTGTTATCTTCTGTCGTGGCAGAAATATATGGTCCACCGGAAGCCGGTTATGACGACATCATTAAAGTCTCCAATCGGGTGCGTTCCGACCTTGAGCAAACCGAAGGCGTGGTTGATGTCGACGACTATGTCGAAGCTCCGCAAGATAAGTTGCATTTTATCCTCGACCAGGACAAAGCGGCATTGCTGGGTATTAACAATCAGCAAGTCGCCGGTAGCTTAAAACTTGCGATTGAAGGCGGCGTGGCGGGCACCTTGCACATCGCCAGCGAACGCCAGCCATTGATGATTGAGCTGCAATTGCCACGTGCTTCGCGATCATCGGAAGCCGATCTATTGAACTTGTCAGTGAAATCGGCTAGAGGCGACTTGGTGCGGCTGAGCGAGCTCGGTCACTTCGAGCATCAGCAAGGCGATCAGACGATTTACCACAAAAATCTGCAACGGGTATCCTACGTGCTGGGCGAAATGGCTGGTCGCAGTCCTGTGGAAGCGGTATGGGATATGGGTGATAAATTCGAAGCTCAGCCTTTACCCGCAGGTTACCGTGCTGAAATGGCTGGCGAAGGCGAGTGGAAAATTACAGTCGATGTGTTTCGTGATCTAGGTCTGGCTTTTGCGGCCGCAATGGTGATGATCTATATACTGTTGGTTGGCCAAACCGGCTCGTTAGGTGTGCCGCTTATCATGATGATCGCCATTCCGCTGACGGTGATCGGTATCATGCCGGGTTTCTGGTTCATCAACCTGTTTGCCCAAGATGTTGGTGCTTATGCAGATCCGGTGTATTTTACCGCCACGGCGATGATAGGCATGATCGCTCTGGCAGGCATCGTGGTGCGTAACTCGATCATTTTAATCGATTTTATCGAGAAAATTTTTCGTAATAACCCCGATATCAGCTTAGCTGAAGCCATCATTGAAGCAGGTGCAACCCGTTTGAATCCTATATTTTTGACAGCAGCATCTGCAGTACTGGGCTCGGTAATGATCGTGCTCGATCCGATATTCTCCGGTTTGGCTTGGAGTTTTATCTTCGGCATTATCGCTTCGACCTTATTCTCGTTGGTAGTGATTCCGATGGTTTATTTTTTGATCAATCGGGACATGCCCAAGGAATTGATTGAAGATGAGTAGAGCCGAAGGTTTGACCGGCAATGAAAATACATTGAGCAGCTAATCCCCTCAAATCCGATAAATCTTTGCGTGGATAGTCCGAAACATACCATTCATGGCACTGAATGCCCGCTTCCCGGCGGGCACGGCAGACTTTTTCGAGATGGCTGAAGAATTTACAGCTATTTGCATTCTGATGTTGGAAACCTGAATTTACCTCAAGAGTTAAATTCGCCCGATTTGTGCAAAATATTGTTGGTTTGTTGGGCACAGAATCCGTGTGTTCTGTGCAAAACCTGCTTGAAATTGAATAGTCACAATCGGCCACTATGGAAATTCAAATTCTTTAACATATGGCAACTACAAATCAGAAAGCTGTCGTTCAACGTCAATAGGGTGTGGTGAGTTTACGAACCACATCAATCGCGAAAACGGTGCGGTGCACGTTGTTTAATGCATCTACAGGCTTGGCGCGCCCGTATTCTTCGATCTCCACCCAGTTGTCGGCACCGCAAATTACCCCGCACAACGCAACGACAAAACAATATCCTGAAGTCGATGTTTTTTCTGGAGATCGACTCGAGGAACTGTAACGGCAGCAAAATGATGGAGAATGGATGTGCTTGGTGAATTCATCTTTGATGGGTAAAAAATATAACCCCTTACACCAGCTGAAATATCCTTTTGCATGATTGCCCTGCAAGACCGGCTCCTTAAGCTTGACTTTATGCTCGTTATTTTTAAGTATGAAAACAACAACACAGAAAAAGGTAAGAACATGAACATCAGATCAAAAAAATACTTGCTTGTCAGTTTTTTAGTGCTGTTTTTTGGCGCTGCGAACCCTGTTGCAGCGGTTACAGAAACTCAAATTGCGTTGACGACGGAAGCGACTAATGATGCCATTGTTAACCTTGAAGCGGCATTGAAAGCAGTGACTGAGAATAAACTGGATGAGGCACAAAATTATATTAATGCCACGCGGAGCTCTGCCAGCGACATCTTGGGAAGGTGTTCGGTTGAAGCAAAAAAAGAACGCGGTTCCAACGCACTTAAAAATGCGCGTCGTCAAATTAAGAACAGTGATTCAGTAGCTGCTGAGGCTTCTTTAAAAGAAGCGATTAAAATTTTTAAATCTTTACTAATGTCCGTTAATAATACCGAGCAACCCAGTTTGTTTAAGTGATTCAAACCACATCATATCGAGGTGCCAATGATAGGCAGGAGCCAGCCAAAACCGGACCGCCGGTATCGCTATCCAATTTCAACAGAAATTGCTACCTTTGACCTAATTGACTGTCAGGTATTTGGCGAGCAAAATCACCTCAGAACTGAGTCACTACGGACTATATCCTCTCAACATTTTAGATTGAGTCATCATCATTCAGATATATCGTCCGCGATTAGCACCCTCTGGCCTAATGAAGTTAAAATAATCTCAATTTAGAACTGGATAGTCACATCATGAACGAGCAAATCGAGAGCCGAATCACCCATAATCCCCTGCAGTGCGGTGGCAAACCTTGTATTCGCGGCATGAGAATACGGGTCAGTGACATCTTGCAAATGCTGGCAGATGGTGTCAGTAGTGAGGTAATTCTGCTTGATTACCCGGACCTAGAACTCGCTGACATCCAGGCCTGCCTCCTCTACGCAGCCCGACGAGCCAACCTTGAACGACTGGTCGCATGATTTTTTGGGTTGACGCTCAACTACCGCCGAATCTGGCCGATTGGTTGCGCCGGACATTCAAAGTTGAAGCGTACGCCCTACGAGAACTGGGATTGCATGATGCCGACGATCTAGAAATTTTCAAACGCGCTCAGCAAGAGGGTATCGTTTTAATCAGCAAGGACAGTGATTTTGTCGAACTACTGCTGCGTCAGCAACCACCACCACAATTACTTTGGGTCACTTGCGGTAATACCACCAACCAGCGATTAGAAGAATTGTTCGACGAAGTTTTTACGCAAGCTCTGCAATTATTGGTTGAAGGTCATGTGGTTGTGGAATTAGCTGATAAGTCGTGACGTCTCGTTAAGTTGTTTTATCACTGCTTGTTGTCGGCCAATTGAACTCAGTGACGAACGGCCGCATTCAGGTATCGGAATTCAATGACAGCTTTCCGGCGATGAATCTGAAGAGCAGACTGTCGCCAGGCGACCCCTTGCTGCCGTTCGTCGATGTCTGTGAGCTATGTCTGCAGAGATTCATTTAGCCGACATACACGTTATCCATAACTCAGGGACGCTTCGCTTTATTCGATGCAACTCGTCGCAGACGTTGCGGGGGTTTAAGGAATTGTGATATTTTCTCCTGGGAGACAACCATACCGAGTAGTGCTAAGAATGCTGCTAGAATCGTTGCTACACCATTAATTACTGGGTCATTGGCAAAACGACTCATGGAGTAGATCAAAGCCAATACAGCAATGCCGATTCCAGTAATTCTGATTAACCACTTGTACCTTGCTTTGGAATAGTTTCGCTCGACCCAATTAAAAGAGGGTAATGCTCGGCCATGGGTCAATTGACGAAGAGTTGTAAAAGCCGATACGCGGACCTGATGCGAGCTGGATCTCATGCCGGCAGCAAGGATGTCAAGATACTGGTCGTAAATTGACAAATATTGCGCTTTTGGATCTAAAGCCAGAATAGGTAATGCGGCTTTGCGTATTCCCTGCTCTCCCCGTGTGGCGAACCCTAC
Source organism: Methylomonas lenta (assembly GCF_001644015.1). GTDB lineage: Bacteria > Pseudomonadota > Gammaproteobacteria > Methylococcales > Methylomonadaceae > Methylomonas > Methylomonas lenta. Next base: position 4,391 of record NZ_LUUI01000127.1, on the reverse strand, counting down.
CACATCCGGTATAAATGCAAGTGCGGGTTCGTGGCCTCTTGCGATTAAGGTGTGCACGCATTTTACTACAGCGATGCAACTCTTCCCCTTGCGTAGAAGATTAAATAAAGCATCGATTGCTTCTGACATCCCAGGATCGGAAAGATCGACTCGTTGAACGGCTACAATGAGCGCTTCTTCCGCCTTTGTATTATTCGAACGGGAAGGTTGAAACAATGGCCATAAAGAAAAATGCCCCAACTCATTGCAGATTATCCTGATGAGTCTGGGAGTAGGATGGCGTACTCGCTTTAAAGCGCGAGCCGCCATAAATGGTATATCCCGATCCCCGTCTTGAAGGAGATCTGAAAGTACATCGCTGTAAGGATCTACCAATAAAGGATCGGACTTTCCTTCCTCAGCGAGCGCGTGGAGTAAATTATAACGTTGCCTGTTTTTGCCGTGTCGTAATCGTTTTTCGATGCGTTGGGACACTAGAGAAACATATTTCGACATCTCCACCAGACCCCATGAACTGCTTTCGTTATCCCAAAGACCTTCATCTTCCGTCAATATCGAGGCTATTTCGTCTGTTGTTAACCCATCCGGTAGCGCGAAGAGTTTTTTTATGACGGAAAAACGCGTTTTCGGGTCATGATCGGTTAACATCCGTTTCAGGGCAGCAACACCTTCCTCATGGTATTGAGGAAACCTAATAAGACCCTTGATGGCCTCTAAGCGCACGCCATTGTCGGGATCATCTACCGCAGAACGAAGATCATGAAAAGCCGCATCGTCAAGTTGTGCCAACTCTGCAACACGCTCCACACCGCTACGTCGCAAAGCGGGTGATGGATCATGTAACGCTTCCCGAAACACCGAGAGACATTTGTCTGCATATACGGAATTCGATCTCAAATGTTCAGCAACACTAAAACGAAACGCAAAACTTTGATCAGCTAGTCCATCACGGAGGACATCAAGAGCGCCTGGCATGACCGCAGCCAATTCAGAAAAAGCCGGTATAATTTCTAAGCGTTTATTCGATTCACCATCCTTAAAAGCGTCCATAAGTGCGGTCATAGCATTAGGCTCTATAGGCGCGCGCGCAGAAAGTGCGAACGCAGCCCAGAATCGAACACTATGGTTCTCATCTTCGAGAGCCTTACGCAGTGCGTCTATGACTCCGGGCACACAAATTTTTGAACGAGAGAGGCCCATTGCTGCGGCCTGACGGATCTGCAAATCCAAATCGGGGAGCGATGTAGTCAGAGCCTCAACCACATCGGTGCATTGTATTTCACGACGCCCTAACCAATCCATATATATGCGCAGCAAATTATCACGATGCGTCGAGCGAGGGTCTCCTAGGCCTTTAAAATATGCTATGTCTTCGAGTATCTCATTTGCATGAGTTGCAGTTTCGACAAACATTCCCATTACATCGTCTTCGAAACGAGGGTTGCTGCCTAAGTAATTCCGCACAATTTTTCGCTTGTGTGCGTGATCTAGTTCGGGATAATTGTCGGTAATAATTGGCCACAAGTGAGTGATAACGCTAGAGGCGACGTCAGGGTCATCGCTTAGGCTCGCTTTCAACAACTCATCTCGTGCGGTAGGCTCAATGCTTACGCGACGAGCCAATACCGAAGCCGTGACGTACCGGATGCTTTGATCTTGGGATTGAAGGGCAGCAACTAGCATGTTACCCGCAGGTTCAGATAACGACATAATGTTGGCCAGTGCGTTTGCTGCCAATTCACGTCGCTCCATCAAACCATGCGCGAAGGCTACGCAAAGCCTGTTTTCCAGCGGTAAGAGGACATCGGACCTGAGCGGTTGATCAATATGACCCTGTGATTCAAAAAATGCTTCTGCAAGCATGAGATCAATACGCAACAGTTGTGATTCGAGCCAGGCGTCCCGCCAGACGCGTAACCTTGCAAACACCCAGTTTGGGAGTCGCGGCGGCGGAGGCATTGCTCGATCCATCGCACGGAGAAGTGTGTTAAGCCTTTCTTGACCATCCTTTAGTTCCGGAAATCGCGCGACCGTGAGTAAAATTACGCTACTCCAGTCACCATCAAACACGTGAGGCATTATTTCGTCGACAACATCCTCTGCGGACATGACCGCCAGATGACGAGCAGTCAAATAATCCAGGAAAGGCCGTAATAAGAACTGCAGGCTACCATCATCACGACTCTCGATGATTCCTGCCCGATTTTCGATTGTCTGCAACAAGCTTTCTGCAGATCGACCAGCTTCGTCGGGAGTGCAACCCAACTGGTTTTGTAGGAATATAGTAACTAGTTCCCGAGCGACCATTTTTTGGAGGATTAAGGAAGGGGCGGTCTTAAACGTTTCATAGGCCAGTGCCGCACATAAGGCGAGCTTGGTTTCTTTACTACATTCCGATGGCCAACTCACCCCTTTGCCCTCATCCCACACGTTAAGTAGGAGATCTGTGCATCGTTCGTAGATCTCGGTCCGGCGTATCGGTAGTGGCCGGAGGCCACTCCGATAGAGGACGGCAAGCAAGGTACATAATAGAGGATTAACGGCAAGCTCCCGGAGATGCGGGTTTGCCTTGATCTGGATTACAAGCTGTTGTGCCTCCATGGTGTATGTCTGCCCATAGGCTGTTGGATACCAGTGATCAACCAAGTAACTATATAGATCCGATAGGTCAAACAGTTCGATATCCGTATAGGCGAACGCCGGGCCTAACGTACCCAATGGGCATGCGTATGGTCTGCTAGTAACCACGACCCGGCTTCCCTTAGCACTATCACCAACAGCCAATTTACGGATCATATTTATCACCGCATTGCGACATGCTTGTTCGAAAATCTCATCGAGACCGTCAAAGAGGACGATCGCCTCGCCACTCTGGAATGCGTTAAGCAGAATAGGAGCGGCTTCTATGCCGGTCCCCGGTGCTTCTGGTCTTGTTACATAGGCGACGATAATTTGCTCGATAGTCCGATCCTGTAGCCCGGCGTCGGGTTTCGTAATCCATGCCCCAAAGCCTTTGAGATCCACCCAGATCGGCAATAAACGACTGGTAAATTCTGGGCCAAGATTGCCTGTCTTCGCTTGGCTATTCTGGGAACAAACGAGGGTCAGCCAACGAGTCAGCGTAGTCTTACCTGTTCCGCCGCCCCCCGTTATTACTACATACTTTGACTTATTAAGAATCTCAGAAAAATCGACAACCGGTGGATCACGCAGTTCGGAAAGCCAACGCTTGACCAAAGCAGCGACCTCCGGCCGAATGTCACCAAGATCACTAAACGATGCAAGCCCCGCAGCAAGATCGGGCAATAAAGCCAGTTGGTCCGATGTGAGGTTCACATGGAGTTCTGATGGAGGATCTGGTATTTGGGCGGTCGGAAGTGGGCGAAGCTTTAGGCGAACGAATAGATGAGCGAGGTCGAGTTTACTGAGATCGATCTTGCCCCCAAAAACGTTCGGAAGTGGTAGCCACTTAAACCATCCAATAAGCGCATTTCGGTAGCAACGCTCAGTGTTGGTCAAGTCGGCTATGCTGGTTACGTCACGTATCCAGTCACCATTCATACATAACCTCAATAATTACATTCTAGTGTGTGACACGACGTTTCACCGCCGTAGAGGGCTTAAGTAAACCAGCTGCTTCAGTTAGTAAAGCAACTTCTAACCTTTTATTCGCTTTGCCTCGCCACATAGCAGTTGACCACCATTATAAGTCGAAAGCTTAAATCTTGTGATCGAAGACACCCTGGTGCTTCCTACCGTTGCGCCATTCCTGTTCCGGGATGTAAATTTAAGTCCAGCTGCACATGCGAACCGTTTATGCAGCTAAGTCAGCTTCGTACCCCAAATCCGCCGCTCGTGGCCATTATTTTTCAGCTGCTTGAATGTCGCAAATTGGCCGATTGTGTGAGGTCACCAACGGCTGCTTTGTAGCCCTCCAGTTCGCAGAATCTGGATCTGGCTGACTGGCCGGTTTGGAGAAGCGTGACAGTCAAGAATGGGACGGCAGGAGCTGTTCAGGTTTCCAACCTACTCCGTACTTTGGCCGAAACACCATTTCGAACTATCTAGGTGGAAATTGCCGGGTTGGTTCAATACATTAAATCAACCTTATTTTTGCAAATAACCGGGTTACTAATTTGCCCGGAGGTCGCTGATCTCAATTTTAGATAGCTATACCCGGGCAAAATGACTCGGGAATCAGTTTCTTTCTACACAATCTCAAAAAAAATCTGCTTCTGCAGGAAGAGCATGTCTCAAAAGGAACCTGCTGCTAATCTATTTCCCAAAATAGGTTCGTTGTACGATCGAATAACCGGGAAAGGTCAAGATTTAATTGGTTTCATCGATGCTTAGGAATGCGCATGAAACAAGTTCGTCAGCTGTAGGTGCGA
>NZ_LUUI01000126.1 GCF_001644015.1 Methylomonas lenta | reverse complement strand
AAGCGGAACAAGCCTTCATGCAGTAGCTGCAGCGCATGACGGCATTAGGTCTGAATTGCTTTGCCACTTTTGCCGTCACATGGGGTAACTGGCACGATCACATCACCAACTACTTTGTTCGGCGAGAAACCAGCGGTTTTGTAGAAGGACTCAACAACAAAATCAAGGTGATTAAGCGCCGTTGTTACGGCATTTATAATCTAGGTCGGCAGTTCCAGCATATTTGGCTCGACGTTCAAGGGCGGCGAGTCTTATTTACAAAACACTAGATATTGGGGTTACCACGGGAAATATGGGAGAACCAATAAATCGCCATCAACACGACTGATTGTTAGGATTTGGTTGCTATAAACTCTAATATTTCCGCTAGGATATACGTGACCTCCTGTAATTTCGAACAAATAGCCATTACTAATATAGTTTGAACTTGAGCGGACAAAATCGTTGAAGTCTACAATTTTATGCTCGACGACTGAGGCCTGCGAGCAAGAGGAATGGAATAAGCTGAAAGCTATAGTCAGTATAGAAAATCCACCTTTTAATTGTTTAAGCATAATCATTTCCTTTACTTGATCTAAGAGCTTCATCAAATTGTTACATGAAATGACAACAAGCGACAAACCAAAGCGGCTAAGCATTAGTTGTTTGAGCTAACCAACTAGGTTAATATCTGATTCATGGAAAAACATACGCCCCACTGCAAACTGTCGATTGTCAAAGCTTTGATTACCGACGGCAAAGTCAGAACGACCAAAACTGCCCGAGAGGGAGCGGTTGCTTTAGGGTTTTATTTTGACGGCATGTTGGCGGTTGTTCTTGAATTAACCCCTACTGATTTCTACAAAAGCATGACCACACACGCCGACCATAAAGTTTGGCAAGATGTTTACCGACCTAAAACAGCGGCGGGTGAAGTCTATATCAAGCTGACAGTGGTTGATGATGTACTGATTGTTTCGTTTAAGGAGTTGTGATTATGAAATGTCCGTCTTGCGGCGCTGCCGAGTTGGTGAAAGATACCCGAGACATGCCGTACACCTACAAAGGCGAGTCTACGATTATCCCGAACGTAACCGGCGAATTTTGCCCGGCCTGTGATGAAGTGATTACCGATACCGACGAATCAAGGCGAACCATGGCTTTGATGATGGAGTTTAACAAACAGGTCAATGCCTCGATTGTCGACCCTGGTTTTATCGCCAGTGTTCGCAAAAAGCTGGCACTCGACCAACGGGAAGCATCAGAAATTTTCGGCGGCGGTATTAATGCCTTTTCCCGCTACGAGAACGGCAAGACCAAGCCACCCTTAGCCCTGGTGAAATTACTTAAAGTCCTAGACCGTCATCCGGATTTGTTGGACGAAGTGAGAGCAGCCTAAGCCAGTCATTTTGGATGGGGTTCCGTTGGATATTTACAAAAACAGTCGCCGGGTAACACCGGCTTCTTTGTTGTTGTTTTTCGGGGTGTTTTATTTCTGAGTGCGACAAAATTGCGACATTTTTAAACTTTCATAATCTTAAAAATCATCAAGCAATTGATTTTATTGGCGTCCCGGAGACGATTCGAACGTCCGACCTGCCCCTTAGGAGGGGGCTGCTCTATCCAGCTGAGCTACCGGGACTTTGGTAAGATTTTAACACAATGATTGGCTTAGGCTTTTTGCTTTCTTATTTCAACGCGTTCTAATGAGGTTATGAAGTAGGATAGTTTTGCGTGGCTTTTACTGGAAATGTTCTCAAAAAAGCCACCCAATTGGATTTTTGAAGAATTGATTGAGGCCGGTTTTACAAAACGTACAGCAAAGTCGAAATCCATTAAGTAATCTTCGAAATTGATCTGGCAATTTTTAATTATGTCACCGCGTTGTATGCGAGCTCGATTGACAGGTAAGTCAATACCCGCACCGCCACGTGATAAGTCGAAAAGATAGCCGCTGACGGAAATTCCTGTGCGTTCAGAGACGCCACTAAAAGGAATGTCAATTGAGCTGATTTCTATTCTGGGCGAACGTCTGCGTTGTGGGTAAAAGATTCGATCGGGTAGGTTGGCTTTGTAGTAACTAATGCCGCGAGAATAGCCCATTTCTATTTCAGAAAGGCTAAGTGATAAATGAATGCCTTTGTGAAAGGTGGATAGTTTTAGGGATTTTGTTTTTTGCAGTTCGGCGTTTCCTTCTTTCGGGATGAGCTCATCCAGAACGATTAGGTTCTTTTCAGGTTTGATACCCAGAATGGAGGAATTGTATTCGTGCGGAGCGCCATCAATTTGAACCGTACAAAGCGGCGAGCTCAGTTCGATTTCTGAAAGAATGTTGACGATCTTTTCGGGATCGGTAATGAAATTTGGATTTTCAAAAGGGGATAGCTCGTCGTTTTCTTTTGATGAAATTTGGTTTGTTTCCTCTTTGGTAAACAAACTCTTGAGTTTATTGAACATGCTGAACCAGTCTAAGTATTATTGCTATGTTCAGTCTACACCGAAATGAGGGTGTGTGAAAATAGTTCGCTACGAGTTGATCCATCGGGTCCGTAGGTATTAGTCAGTTGCGACTTGCCACGTAAAACCTGTAAGGAACGTTGTGTGTGACGGCTGAGTAAATCGATGCTGGCACCATTTTTCTCGTTGAGTGAACGGCATTTTTTTGACAGCTCGGTAATGTCTAGCCACGATCTGGATGAATAGGCAATGTTGATACCGGCAGATTGTGCTTTGGACAGGTAGCTGAAGACGCCTTCCTGGTTTACTAGTAGTTGTTCGGTGGCTAGTACTTGTCCCAGTTGTTTTGAAAATTGCTCTAACTGAGCCACCATCTCTCTTTTTTGAGTAGCCAAAGTGGCAAGTGATACCGCATCGGTCTGTTGTTTCAGCTGCTCGAATTCTGTGTTTAGCAGTTCGAGCAGCTTTTGGGTTGATTTAAGACCGTTCGATAATAGCTTTTCTGTAATTGGAAAGGTTTTTTCTATCATGGCGTCAGGTGGTGTTGGGTAGTTGTGTTTCAAATTGCATTATTTTCTTTGCAACTCGGTCCGGATCAATAGTGTATTCGCCCGCATCTATGGCGGCTTTTAAGGCGGCCACTCTAGTGGTATCAACAGCAGGCGCAGATAAGATGCTTTCAGTTGCTCTTTTAATATCCTGGGCTTTGCCTGTGATATTGATTGTGTCTTCATCAGCTGCCAAGTTGACAGGCTGTTGTTGGGTTTCAAGTGTGGCTTTGTTCGTTGACTTAGTTTGTGTGGTTGTATTGACAGCATTGCCAGTATTGATGGATTGAATGGCCATGACGGAATCCCTGTAAATATTTTAATTACATTCGATAGCGGCATGATTCTGCAATCCTTTAGTCATAATTAAAAATTTACCGTTACTACATTAGTCGCAGTAACGGTGGCTTGAATAACACGATTAGAAGATACGTTTTTTACCCGGATTTGTTGGCCTTTTATGCCATCCATCATGGCTTCTCCGCTAGAGGTGATCATTAATCCAGGTCTACCAGATTGGATGTTAACGCGTTCGCCGCGCTTAATCAGTGTAGGTTCTGTGTAATGCATTCTGTAAAGTACACTGCCGCTAGGAATGAAACGCGTGGCTTGTTTGTTGATAATTTCTGCGGGCTCAATGAGATAGCCTTGTTGCAAGGTTGAAACGTCGCGTATTTCAGAGGATATGTGGCCCTGACTGATTAGTTCATTCCTATCTAACTGTTTGTTGGCGATTAATATATTTCTAAATTCTTTAATCAACACGGTACTGTAAATGGTCCAGGGACTTAAACCGTTGCAACGAATGCCTAGGGTGTTTCGTCCAGCCTTGATTTCGCCTGATTGGACAAAAACATCCAGATTCTGCTCGCAGGCTGGCAGTTGTAAGCGCGAATCAATCTGCGCGGCTGTTATTTCATAGTTGCCATCCGGTTGTAGGGATGATTTTACAAAACTATTCACGGAGTCTTGAATGGCTTGCAGCGATTGAGTAGGCGTTGCAAGCAAAATTGGGCTGACAAATAGTAACAACCAGAGCGATAAATTAATCGTTTTCATGATAAGTGTCGGTTTGTTGACTTTGAATCAAACTGAAGCAGGAAACGTACCAAAATTAATAAAGTCAGACTTGGCAAACTCGCTATAATTCTTCACGTTACTATTTTTGGAGGTTCTTATGGCTGGAGTCTTAGATGGCGTTGATCAGCGTACCAAATTAGCGGGCCATAACCGCTTTGAGTTATTGCTTTTTAAGTTAAGCGGTCGGCAACGTTTTGGGATTAATGTCTTCAAAGTACAAGAAGTCATCCAATGTCCGCCGTTAACTCAAATTCCTAATTCGCATTCGGTGATTTGTGGCGTGGCGCATTTGCGAGGTAAAACCATGCCAGTATTGGATATGTCGAAAGCAATTGGTATGCGGCCTTTATCCCGAGAGGAAGGTGGCTATGTGATTGTTACAGAATATAACCGATCCATTCAGGGCTTCATGGTGGGGTCGGTCGATCGCATCATTAATATTGGATGGGAGCAAGTCAAAGCACCACCATCGGGTACCGGTAAAGAGAGTTATTTAACCGCTGTTACCGAGGTTGATGGGGAGTTGATAGAGGTAATCGATGTCGAAAAAGTGATGAAAGAGGTCATCGGTGGTCGAGAAGAGGCCTCTGTCGACGTAATTGACAGTTCACTTTCCGGCAAGAACGACCATATTTTAGTGGTGGATGATTCGTCGGTTGCGCGTAATCAAGTGAAACGGGTGTGTGAGCAAATAGGTGTCAAGTGTGTAACCCTTAAAGATGGTTTGGAGGCGTGGGAGCATTTAACGCAATTGATAGCTGACGGTATAAGAATTCAGGATCGTTACGCTATGATTATTTCTGATGTGGAAATGCCGCGTATGGATGGTTACACGTTGGCAACCAAGATTAAAGCTGATCCGACAATGCGGGATATTTACTTGGTTTTGCATACCTCGTTGAGTGGTGTGTTCAATACCAGCATGGTACAGAAGGTGGGCGCTAACGAGTTTTTGGCCAAGTTTGAGCCTGATGCATTATTGACAACCATCCAAAAGCAACTGAGGTTGCATCATGCTTTGAGCGAATAGGCTGGTAAATTTGCTGCCAACGTGCGCGAAACCGTCCCTGCTTCGACGCGGCTCAGCACGAACGGTTTCGCCGGTAGCGATTATCCGGGAAGTTGTTTTTGCGCAATCCTTAGTGTTCAACAACAAAAAGACCAAATAATTCGTCAGAATATTGACGAATTCATCATGCGGTAAGCTTTTGCCGCTGCTGCCCGAGTCAGCTTATTTGACGGTTTTAAGTCAGGCTCTATTTTCTATCATTATGAAATTGATATAAAAAAAATATTTGGCATGACTGCTGCTTTTATTTGGAAAACAGCAGGAGGCGGCAATCATGGCAATCAATTTTAATAATGCCTTAGGTATACATCCACAAGCGTTAGCCTTGCGTGAGAAGCGTAGCGAAATTCTCGCTGCCAATCTGGCCAATGCCGATACGCCCGACTATAAAGCGCGTGATTTGGATTTCAAAGCGGCACTTTCACAAACCATGAAGTCGGCAACGACTTTAGAGCGTACACGTGAGGGTCATATCAGCAATCCACAGATGGTGCTGGGAGCTGATTTAATGTATCGAAATCCGCAGCAAGCTTCTTTGGATGGTAATACGGTCGAATCCCATATTGAACAGGCTAAATACACCGAAAATGCTGTGCAATATCAGGCCAGCTTACGCTTTATCAATAGTAAATTTTCAGGGCTGAAATCAGCCATCCGCGGAGAATAATCATGCCTTCAATGAATATTTTTGATATCGCCGGCAGCGGCATGAATGCGCAAAACCTCAGGCTTAATTTGGTCGCTAGCAATATTTCCAATGCCAATAGTATCAGCAGCAGTATCGATGAGGTTTATAAATCTAGGCAGCCGGTTTTTGCCGCCGAATTGAAAAACATGATGGATAAAAATAATGCTGCTGGCGGGGTCGATGTATTGGGTGTGGTTGAAAGTCAGGCGCCTCCGGTAATGGAGTACGCGCCTAATCACCCAATGGCTGATGAACTGGGTTACATCTATAAACCCAACGTGAACACGGTGGAGGAAATGGCCAATATGATGTCGGCCTCGCGGGCTTATCAGAATAATGTCGAAGTATTGAACACGGCTAAAAGTCTGATTATGCAAACATTAAGAATGGGACAGTGAGTATAAGTCATGACTACCAATACGATAGACACCTACAACAGCTTGGGATTAGCGACCACCAGTAGTACCACAACTACCCAAAAGCAAACCTTGGGACAGGAGCAGTTTTTGAAGTTGCTGACCACACAATTAACTCATCAGGATCCAATGAAACCCATGGAAAATGGTGATTTTTTGGGTCAAATGGCTCAATTCAGTACCGTGTCAGGCATACAGGATTTACAGGCTTCATTCAAAGACTTCGCCAGTACTATAAGTTCAGATCAAGCCTTGCAAGCCGCTGGACTGGTGGGACGTTATGTATCCGCACCTAGCCAGGAGGCTTTGCTTTCAGCCGGTGGTAGTGTCTCAGGTGATTTCGAATTACCGTCTAGTTCACCGCAAGTGACTTTGAAAATTATTAATCCGCAAACCGGTGAAGCCATTCGAGATATCAATCTTGGTTCACAAGCTACGGGTAATACGGCATTTGTGTGGGATGGTTTAGATAATAATGGCCAATTTGCTAATCCTGGGATTTACAAAATTCAAGCTGAGGCAGAGATTGATGGCACCAATACCGCTTTAGCAACTAATATCAAATCACAGGTGCAAAGTGTGACTATGGGTAGTGGTAGTAGCGGATTACAGGTGAATTTGACCGGGTTGGGATCGGTTAAATTTAATCAGATTAAACAAATTCTTTAGGAGAGCGAGATGGCCTTTACAACAGCTTTAAGCGGCTTGAATGCTGCATCAAACAATCTGGCGGTAACGGGTAATAATATCGCCAATGCCAATACAGTTGGTTTCAAAAAGTCACGCTCTGAATTTGCTGATGTCTATGCCTCTAGTTTGGGTGGCGTTAGCAGCATCCAGCCGGGTGCCGGGGTAAAAGTAGCCAATGTGGCTCAGCAATTTGGCCAAGGTAATCTGCAGTTCACCGAAAATAATCTGGACTTGGCGATTAGCGGGGAAGGCTTTTTTACGATGGCTAAAAGCCCTAATGAATTGAATGACGTATCCTATACCCGAGATGGTGAATTTAAGTTAGATAAAGATGGCTATATGGTGAACAATCAAGGTTCAGCACTTTTGGTTTATAAACCGAATGGTACAACGGTGGCTGAAGGCTTTAGTGTAGGGGTTACCCAGCCGGTACAAATTAACACGTTAACCGGCCTACCCACCTCGACTGATACGGCAGAGATTGCAGTTAACCTGAATACCAGCAACAGCGTTCCAGGTCCCTCTTTTTCAACAACCAACCCTAACAGTTACAATAATCAAACATCGGTAACGGTTTACGACTCCTTAGGCTCGGCACATGTTTTAACCGCTTATTTTGTCAAGACAGCAGACAATACCTGGGATGTCCATCATTACATGAGTGAGCCAGCCACGCCGGAAGCTAAAACCGATATCGGTACCGGATCATTGGTTTTCGATTCTAGTGGTAAGTTACAAAGCCCGTCTACAGGGATAATTTCTTCACTAGCGAGTTATAACCCCGGCAATGGTGCCGATCCGGTTTCCATTAGCACGATGAATTATTTCGGTTCTACTCAAGTAAATCAAACCTTTAGTGTTAATGCCATGTCGCAGAACGGTTTGCCTGCAGGTAGATTGACGGGTATAGATATTGATGGTGAAGGCGTTATTTTTGCCCGTTTTAGTAACGGTGGATCACAAACGGTAGGGCAGGTTGCTTTGACGCGTTTTCCGAATAACAATGGCTTAGCGAAATTGGGGGACACGTCTTGGGGGCAAAGTGCTAATTCCGGTGAGCCAATCCGAGGTCAGGCGGGCGGCAATAATTTTGGTGCCATTCAGTCGGGTGCTGTTGAGGCTTCCAATGTCGACTTGTCTGCGCAGCTGGTCAACCTTATCGTGGCTCAGCAACATTATCAAGCCAATGCGCAAACTATCACCACCGAAAATACCATCATGCAAACCATACTTAACATCCGTTAATTAAGAGCGGGAGCGTCATCATGGACCGTAGTTTATATATCGCAATGAATGGTGCCAAGCAGACCTTGTTGGCACAAACGGCTAATGCCAATAATTTAGCCAATACTCAAACGGCAGGCTTTAAATCGGATTTAGAGCAATTTCGTGCTATGCCGACTTTCGGACCAGGTTATCCATCACGGGTGTATGCGATGACAGAACGTCCGGGTAGCGATATGTCGTCCGGTAGTTTGCAAACGACTGGCCGTGACTTGGATGTTGCGGTCAGTGGTGATGGCTGGTTTGCCGTGAAAGGTAAGGATGGCTCTGAAGCTTATACCCGTGCCGGTGATTTGCGCATTACTACGCAAGGTTTGTTGGAAAATGGCGCTGGACAACAAATGATGGGTGAGCAGGGGCAACCGATTGCCATTCCGCCGGCACAAAAAGTGGAAATCGGGGTCGATGGTACTATCAGCATTATTCCGCAAGGTTCCAATGCGACTACTCTGGTCGTGCTGGACCGATTGAAAATGGTCAATCCCGGCAACGAAAACATGGAAAAAGGCGAAGATGGCCTGCTACATTTGAAAAATGCCGGTGGACCACCTCTCACGGCCGATGCCAATCTTAAGTTGATGCCTGGTGTACTTGAAGGCAGTAATGTCAATCCTATGTCCGCTATGGTGGAGATGATAGAGCTGTCGCGTAACTTCGAATTGCAAACCAAAGTCATGAAAAATGTAGATGATCTAGCCGGTGCGACAACTAAACTAATGCAAATGGCATAAAATATGCATTAATCCTGATAAGACAAAAAAATGTCAGTCAGGAGGTTGTCATGACAGAACGTGCATTATGGGTGGCCAAAACTGGCTTAGATGCCCAACAAACCCGGATGGCGGTTATTTCTAATAACTTAGCCAACGTCAATACCACAGGATTTAAAAAATCCCGCCCACTGTTTGAAGACCTGGTTTATCAAAATCTACGTCAGGTTGGCTCTCAAACCACCCAGAATACTGAATTACCTACGGGTTTACAGCTAGGTACAGGTGTTAGAACTGTGGCTACTGAAAAACTGCACACCCAAGGCAACATACTACAAACTGAAAATTCGCTGGATGTGGCAATTAATGGCCGCGGATTCATTCAGATATTGATGCCCAACGGTGATATCAATTACACCCGTGATGGTTCTTTCAAACTGGATTCCACTGGACAAATGGTGACATCAGGTGGTTTGACGCTGGAGCCTAACATTACCATTCCCCAGGACGCCATCAGTATCAGCATTGGTCGTGATGGTAATGTCAATGTGGTTCAGCCGGGCAGTGCTACTGCAACCAACGTAGGTCAGATTCAATTAGCTGATTTTATTAACCCTGCAGGCCTTGATCCGGTTGGTGAAAACCTGTATCGGGAGTCTGTTGCCAGTGGGCCGCCGATTGTGGGTACGCCGGGTGAAGATGAGATCGGTTATGTCATGCAAGGCGCATTGGAAACATCCAATGTCAATGTAGTGGAGGAGTTGGTGAATATGATCGAAACCCAACGAGCCTATGAGATGAATTCAAAAGCTATATCCACCACCGATGAAATGTTGTCGTTTGTTACGCAACAACTTTAATTTAGGACGCTTACCATGAAAGCTTTAGTCTTAATCAGTTTATCGGCAGCATTACTGGTAGGTTGTGAAACATTACCGAGTCGAGATCCTGATTTCGCCCCGGTACAACCGGCCGATTTACGCCCACCACCACAAAACAATGGCGCCATCTATCAGTCCGGATACGATATGCGACTGTTTGAAGATAATGCCGCTAGACGTGTTGGTGATGTTTTGACCGTAACCCTGTTAGAAAAAACCAATGCCAAGAAAAATGCCAATTTAGGCACATCCAAAGCAACCGATATCAGTGTAACGGCACCCTATATGATGGGTATGAGTCCAGCTACCGTTCTTGGGCATGACGTAAAAACAGAAATAGCTACATCAATGAATTTTGATGGCCAAGGCGATGCATTACAGAGCAATCAACTAACTGGCGCTATTAGTGTTACGGTGGTTGAAGTACTGCCTAACGGTAATTTGAAAGTGCGTGGCGAGAAGCGGGTTGCATTAAACGATGGCAGTGAATATATCCGTTTATCCGGTATTGTACGGCCTGTCGATATAGATGTGGCTAATACCATTCCTTCGACCAAAGTGGCCGATGCCACCATTATGTATACCGGAGACGGCGCGGTAGCTGATTCCAATAAAATGGGTTGGATAGCTCGGTTTTTCAACAGTCCGATATTCCCTTTTTAGCGGAGAGCTGACATGAACAAGTTGATTTTGCTGTCGATATTACTGCTGTTATCTGCATCAGTTCAGGCTGAACGTATTAAAGATATTGCAGAAGTCGCCGGCTTACGCACCAACCAGCTGGTGGGTTACGGCTTGGTGACCGGTCTTGATAAATCCGGAGATAAAACCAAATTTACCGGCCAAGCTATCAGAAACATGATGGGCAAGTTAGGCATGGTTTTGCCGCCGATTGATCCAAAAGCTAAAAACGTGGCATTGGTCAGTGTGCAAGCGGAATTGCCTGCTTTTGCCAAGCATGGTCAAAAAATTGACGTTACAGTATCGTCTATGGGCGATGCTAAAAGTTTGCGCGGCGGGACTTTGATTATGAGCCCATTACGTGGGGCAGATGGCAATGTCTATGCTGTGGCACAAGGTAATCTGGTCGTCAACGGCTTGAGTGCTTCGGGTCTGGACGGATCGAATATTACTGTGAATAATCCATTGGTTGGCCGAATACCCAGCGGTGCCACCGTTGAACGCATTGTGCCCACGTCGTTTGATCAAAGTACAGATTTGGTTTTTAATCTGTTTAGTGCAGATTTCACCACCGCAATTCGGGTGGCCGAGGCCATCAATAAAACCTTGGGTGCCGATACCGCCAGAGCTATCGATGCTACCGCAGTGAGCGTCAGATCTCCAGTGGACATCAATCAGCGTGTGGGCTTTGCCTCGGTGGTTGAAAATGTCGAAGTCTCTCCTGACGATGCCCCGGCTAAAGTAATTATCAATTCCAGAACCGGTACCGTGGTTATCAACAGTAAGGTCAGAGTACAGCCGGCGGCGGTTTCGCATGGCAGTTTGACGGTGACGATTAGTGAAAATCTACAAGTAAGCCAACCCAATGCGTTTTCTCAAGGGACTACTGCGGTGGTGCCACAATCCGAGGTGTCGGTTTCAGAAGGAAATAATCATATGTTTGTGTTTAATCCCGGTATTTCCCTGGATGAAATTGTGAAAGCAGTTAACGGAGTCGGCGCAGCACCGAGTGATTTAGCGGCGATTTTGGAAGCTTTGAAAGCGGCAGGTGCTCTACGGGCCGAGTTGATTGTAATTTAAGTTGTTGGATGCAAGCAGCATGATGTTAACAGACGCTTGCATCTTAAATAAAATAGGAGAACTCCTATGTTGACTACAGAAAATGCGTCGGTTTATACCGACTTTAACGGTCTGGCAAAACTTAAACAAGGTGCCAGAGAACAGACACCGGAGGCTATTAAAGAAGTTGCCAAGCAATTTGAATCCGTATTTTTAAGCATGGTATTAAAAAGCATGCGACAGGCCAAATTAGCTGATGGTGCTTTGGATAATAATCAAAGTGAGTTTTACCGGGATATGTATGATCAACAAATGGCTATTCATCTAGCAGGGGAGCCCGGCGTTGGGTTGGCGGATTTAATTGCTCAACAACTGACGCCCAAGCAAAAAAATGAAGATGAAGAAAAAATGCAGGCAGGTGATTATTTGAATTTGGCGCTAGGTGGCAGTAGTCATGCTGTCGTAAGGCCGCAAAATAATGTATCCATTCCAGCCGCAACAACCGTGCAACCTTTGGATGATTCGGGTCTTAATCGGTTACAAGAAAGTCTGGATCGTTTGGAACAAAGTCAACAATCCATGGAATTAGCTGAGCAAATGGATAGCACGAATGACCAGGTCAATGTCAACAAGCAGATTTTTATGAGCCAGTTGTTGCCCCATGCTCAGCAAGCTGCTAATGAATTAGGTGTCGATGCGAATGTCTTGTTAGCGCAGGCGGCTTTAGAAACAGGTTGGGGGAAGGCCGTGATTAAGAACGACCAGGGCAAAAGCAGCTTTAATCTTTTTAACATCAAGGCCGATAGAAGTTGGGATGGGAATCAAACCCGAGTATCCACCTTGGAATACCGCGACGGTGTGGCCAAAAAAGAAATGGCTGGCTTTAGATCTTACGAGTCTTATAAACAAAGCTTTGATGATTATGTCGATTTCATTAAGTCCAATCCGCGCTATAGCGAAGCGCTGAAAAAAACCGACAACGCAGCACAATACGTGCGTGAATTACAAAAAGCAGGCTATGCCACCGATCCGCGTTATGCAGAGAAGATTATGAGTATTTATAACAGCCAAATCGCTAGTCAAACGCAAGCTTACGCAGGTTAGGGGGAGTTATGTCAATTGGCATTCTGAATACAGCATTATCTGGCTTGGCGGCATTTCAACGATCGCTTGAAGTTACCAGTAATAACATCAGCAATGTTAATACTGAAGGTTATAGTCGGCAGCGGGTTCAATTGCAGACTAGTCCTGAGCAATATGTTGGGAATGGTTATATTGGTAGTGGTGTAAATGCTACTAACATCAAACGCAGTTACGATGAGTTTATCAATGGGCAGGTACGTTCTAGTGCAATGGCCTATCAGGATGTCGATAGCTTTTATCGACTTTCCAATCAAGTCGATAATTTGATAGCAGATGAAAGTACGGGTTTGGCTCCAAGCATGAAAGAGTTTTTTAATAGTGTGAACGATGTGGCCAATGATCCCATCTCAATGCCTGCTCGACAGGTCATGCTGGCTCAGGCTGATTCGATGGCGCATCAGTTTAATACCATGAGTGCTCGTTTCGAGGATATGCGGCAGCAAGTTAACAATAATTTGAATACAGCTATAAAAGAGGTCAACGGGTATGCTAAATCAATTGCTGATCTAAATCTTAAAATATCAGAGGCAATCGCTAAAACTAAAGGACTGCAATTGCCCAATGAATTGATGGATCAGCGCGACTTGTTGTTGTCCAAGGTTGCGGAACAAATGGATGTTTCAGTGGTGCCGCAACAGGATGGTAGTTTTAGTGTATTTATGGGGCAGGGACAGCCGCTGGTAATAGGTAATCATGCGTCTAGCTTATCTTTGGAAACGTCTAAAGCTGATGCTAGCCATTTGCAAGTTACGCTAGGTGGCCAGGATATTTCCAAAAATCTGTCGGGTGGGGCGATTTACGGTAATTTGCGCTTTAGGGACCAAGTGTTGGACCCGGCGCAGGAAAAGCTGGGGTTGCTGGCAACCGGATTTGTTACAGAGTTTAATAAGATTTATCAATCTGGTTTTGATCTAAATGGTGCTACAGGGGTGAATTTTTTTGACTTAGGTAGTTCAAGTGTACCGGTTATAAGTAATGCCCAAGATAGCAATCTGATTGTAACTGCTAATTTTGTTGCGCCCACCTCTGCATTGAATTTAGGATCTTCCTATCGGGTGGATGTAACTAGTACAGTCCCCAGTAATGAGTACACACTTACCAATTTAAGTGATAACAACACGGATACAGGTTTAAATGATGCCGGATTGGCCGCTTTTGGATTTAGTTTTAATTTCTCCGGTACGGGTACAGTCACAATTGGTGATTCGTTTAAAGTCAGTCCATTTTTCAAATCGGCAGAAATGATAGCAATCAATCCGGCAATTACTACTCCTGCGCAGATTGCAGCAGCGAGTAGTAGTGGTTTGGCAGGTGACAATAGCAATGCCTTAAAATTGGCAGGTCTTGAGTCACAAAACCTGATGTTGAACGGTAAGAGCTCATTTACGCAGATTTATGGGCAATTGGTGGCCGATGTCGGTTCGCAAACCTACACAGCCTCAGTTAGCCGTAGTGCGCAAAAAGTATTACTGAATCAAGCTACTGCAACGCGAGAAGATTTGGTGGGTGTTAATCTGGACGAAGAAGCGGCTAATTTAATCAAGTTTCAAAATTCATATCAGGCGGCGGCAAAAGCGGTATCAGTGGCTAATTCTTTGTTCGATACTTTGATTGGTGCGGTGCGCTAGGAGAATCATAATGCGAATTTCAACTTCATGGAATCAACAGTTGGGCGTTAATGCCATGCTGGATCAACAATCCAAGCTTAGTCAAACTCAGCTGAAATTATCATCCGGTAAAAAATATTTGACCCCATCAGAAAATGCTGTGGCGGCGACTGGTTTGATTGATTTGCAGCAGAATATTAAAGAAAACCAACAATATCAGAGAAATATTGGTGTTGCTCGTCAACGATTGTCATTGCAAGAGTCTAGTCTTCAGAATGCCACAGAAACAGTGCAGAGAATTAGAGAGCTGGCTGTTCAAGGGTTGAACGATAGTAATACTCCGGAAAATCGTAAACAAATTGCCATTGAAATTGATGAATTGAATAAACAGCTGTTGAGTATTGCCAATACACAAAATGCCAATGGCGAATATATCTTTTCAGGATATAAGAGCGATACGCCACCATTTAGCAATCAATTGGGCTACTCTTATAATGGTGAGTCTGCCAGCTGGCGTAGTGTAGAGATTGGTCCAAATCGAACTGTTACCGACGGCGACCCAGGTGATGAGGTATTCGGCATAGTGCTTACTGGTTCGTTAACGCCCGGCAACATTGATAATGTTTTTCAAGCAGTGGGGCAGCTTTCTAACGATTTAAAAGCAAATAAACCTGATTCTAATTCGTTGGCTGATCTCGACGCAGTTTTGAAACGCTTTGAGATTACTCGTGCTTCTACTGGTGCCAGGTTAAATGCATTGGATAACCAAGAGAATTTGAATGCAGATTATATTCTGACTAACCAATCTACCGCTTCGGAAATCGGCGATCTTGATTATGCTGATGCCCTAAGCAAATTTAATTTGCAGCAGATCTCCTTGCAAGCTGCACAACAAGCATTTACAAAAGTACAAAATTTATCTTTATTCAATTACTTGTAAATGTTGAGTTTAGTGCAGTATGACTGGATTGGCAGGATAGTCGTATGAAGCGCTTGTTTTTTGCACTTTGGCCGGATCAAAATACCCGGCAGCAATGCCAGCAAGTTATTCAAAGTTTGCCTGGGCAGGGTAAGCCGGTTGTGGCTAACAATTTGCATGTGACGTTAGTTTTTTTGGGAAATATTGATCAGGCAAGACAGATCGCGATTACAAAGGCGGCAAATACCATCGATATTCAACCGATGCGTTTGATCTTTAATCATTTGAATTTTTGGAAAAAACCGGCAGTGGTTTGTTTGGTTGCCGAGCAGGTTGATCCAGCCGTATCGAACTTAGTCGCACAATTATCCATGTCAGCTCGCCAGCTCGGGATTGAATTAGATGACCGGCCCTATAAGCCTCACATCACTCTGCTTAGAAAAGCCAAATCACAGGTTAATATCGATTTCAACCCCATTCATTGGCAATCTAATAGCTTTTGTCTGGTGGAATCCTGTTCCACCACTTCCGGGGTTGAATATCGAGTAATTGAGCGTTGGACCATGCCGGATTAAGCAAGTCCGGCATGGTTGGTTTTACAATATTTTTTCGCGTATGGCCTGGCTCAGTTGGAACACCGCCATGGCATATAACGGGCTATGGTTATAACGGGTGATGACGTAAAAGTTGTGAAAACCCAGCCAGAGTTCTTCGTGATCGGCCATCTCATAGCTGAGTAATTTTGCATTTTCAGCATTTCCTAGTTTTGCTGGAATGTTGAGCCCTAACTTGCGCAATTTCCCAATCGTTGTATCCGGTTTGACGCCTTTGCTAAGCGCTTGACGATAGGCCGTGCCATTGGCCGATACTTGTAAAGCGATAGCGCCGCCTGGTTGCCAATGATTGGCGACAAAATAATTGGCAACGCTGGCAATCGCATCGCTATTGTTATGCCAGATGTCACGTTTGTGATCTTGGTCAAAGTCTTTGGCATAGGCTCTGTAACTGCTGGGCATAAATTGCGATAAGCCCATTGCGCCGGCATAGGAGCCTAAAGGTTGCAAGGGGTCCATGTGTTCTTCACGACTTAATATCAGAAAATTTTCAAGCTCTTTCAAGAAAAATTCGCTGCGTGAGGGATAGGCAAATCCCAAGGTGGCTAGTGCGTCAATAACGCGGTATTTCCCGGTATAGGCACCGTATTTGGTTTCCACGCCAATAATGGCAACGATAATTTCGGCCGGAACACCGTATTGTTGTGCGACGGCTTTTAAGGCGGCCTCATTTTCGTGCCAGAATTGTACGCCGCCATCAATCCGCGAATCGGTCATGAAAATTGCCCGGTATTCATACCAGGGTTTACCTTCTGCCCGTTTACCCATGGCATCCAAAATGGGTTGTTGAATAGTGACGGATTTGAACAGATTGTTGAGTTCAGCTGCGTTGAAATGGTGTTTTTTCACCATCTGGTCAATAAATTGATTCAAGGCAGCGGAGTTGGGAATTTCAGCATGCGCCGGGTTTAGATGGAAGAAACTGGTGCTGAATAATATGATAGATAAAAGCGTTCTAATTTTCATAAGCTTGGGTTAGACAGGTAAAAGTTTGCGGTGAGTATGTATCGACATCAAAATGCCGAAACCGGCCATCAGCGTCACCATTGAGGTGCCGCCATAGCTGATCAGTGGTAAAGGGACGCCAACCACGGGCAATATGCCGATGACCATGCCAATGTTGACGAAAACGTAGACGAAGAAAGTAAAAGCCAGGCTACCTGCCAGCAAGCGGCTATAAGTGTCCTGAGCTTGAACGGCAATATAAAAGCATCGACTGATGACTAACAAGTATAAAAACAGTAAACCAATACACCCGAATAAACCAAATTCTTCGGCAAACACGGCAAAAATAAAGTCAGTGGAACTTTCTGGCAAAAAATCCAGTTTAGATTGAGTGCTGCCCAGCCAGCCTTTACCGTTGATGCCGCCGGAACCGATGGCGATCTTGGACTGTATGATATGGTAGCCAGTGCCCATCGGATCGGCTTCCGGGTTGATAAAAGTGAGTACTCGATTGCGTTGATACTCGCGCATAAAATGCCAAAGCACTGGGGTCAATGCCGCCAAACCTAAGCCAATGGCTATCATGAACCACCAGGACAAACCTGCGAAAAACAACACGGCGGCACCCGAACTCGACACCAGCAGCGATGTGCCCAAATCCGGTTGCTTGGCGATCAAGAGCACGGGAATGATCAATAAAATACCCGCCGCCAACACATTCTCGGGTTTGGGCGGTAATGCGTGTTCCGACAAATACCAGGCTACCATCATGGGGGCACTGATTTTAGTGAACTCGGACGGTTGAAAGCGAAAAAAACCTAAATCCAGCCAGCGCTGAGCCCCCATACTAATTTGCCCCATCACGGCCACTGCCAACAGCAAGAGTACGCATAGTATAAAAAAAGCCACAGAAAAGGATTGAAAACGTCGGGGATTGATATGCGCCAGCACTATCATCACCGTCATGGCCAAACCGGTACGACTGGCATGTCGGGTTAACAAGGCTATATCCTGACCGCCAGCGCTATATAAAATCACGAAACTTAAGCCACAAATTAAAAACAGGCCTAGAAACAGCGGGATATCGATATGCAGTTTTCTCAGCAGATTACCCAACAACGAAGGCGATTGAAACTGTTCTGTACGCATTTCAATTTTCATTTGTGGCATCCTGTTGAGAGTTCATATAGGCTTTTATGACGTCTCCAGCCATGGGCCCTGCTATTGAGCCGCCATGTCCACCGTGTTCTGCAATCACCGCTATAGCAATTTTTGGGTCGTGTACCGGGGCAAAAGCAATAAATAAAGCGTGGTCGCGCATTTTGAAATCGATGGCATTCTCGTTGTATTTTTCTTCCTGCTTGACGGTAAAAACTTGTGCAGTTCCGGTTTTACCCGCAATTTGATAATTGATCCCATTGGCAAGTTTACGAGCAGTCCCTCGACTGCCATGCACAACATTGGTCATGGCTTGAATGACATTGTCAATATTTTGTTTTTTTAACGGGATTCTAGTGTCAGGGTGCAGTTCAGGAGGTGTGGCATAATCGGGCGTCACGATTTCATGCACTAGATGCGGGGTGATAATTTTGCCGCCATTCGCCAGGGTGGCTGTGGCGCGGGCTAATTGCAAAGGCGTGACTTGCATGTAGCCTTGGCCAATGCCAGTAATCAAGGTTTCGCCAGGATACCAGGCCCGATTACGGTGGCTGCGTTTCCATTCTTTGGAAGGCATTAGTCCGCCGACCTCACCGGTTAAATCAATCCCACTTTTCTCGCCAAAACCAAATTTGTGCATAAATTCCGACATTCTATCGATGCCCAAAGACAATGCAAGATCGTAAAAATACACATCACACGATTGAGTAATGGCTTCATTCATATCCACCATGCCATGTCCGGTTTTTTTCCAGTCACGATATTTATGATCGACGTTGGGTAGTTTGTAATAGCCAGGACAAAAATGACGATTTCCGACATTAATTACGCCATATTCGAGGCCGGCTAATGCCAGAAATGGTTTGACGGTGGATCCTGGCGGATAGAGTCCACGCAAGGCCCGATTATAGAGCGGTTGGTCTGATGACTCCTTCATGGATTTGTATTCTTTAAATGAAATACCGGTCACAAAGGGGTTGGGGTCAAAACCTGGGCGGCTGACGAAAACCAGTACGCCGCCGGTTTTAATATCAATCGCCACGATAGCGCCGTTATAGTCACCCAATGCATCATAGGCAATCTTCTGTAGATCCATGTC
This sequence comes from Methylomonas lenta, assembly GCF_001644015.1. Classification (GTDB taxonomy): domain Bacteria; phylum Pseudomonadota; class Gammaproteobacteria; order Methylococcales; family Methylomonadaceae; genus Methylomonas; species Methylomonas lenta. The sequence continues at coordinate 10,909 of NZ_LUUI01000126.1, read as the reverse complement.
CAGCGTCAGGTAAATGTTAGAGCCAGCGATAGGTTCCACGGTAGATACGGTGTTGACGGCTCTGGCCTGGGCGTTGGTTTCAATTTCTTCAAAACCCGCTATGCCAAGCAAATGCGATTCATAAGATTTTTCGATGCCATTTTTACCGATGATGTCTGTGCCGAGATATTCGGTAGTCGGTAGGGTTTTCAATTCTTTTTCGTTAATACGGCCCACGTAACCGACAACATGGGCAGCCAATTCGCCAAAAGGATAGTTTCGCACCAGACGAGCATAGACATCGACACCGGCAAAGTAAGGCCGGACCACAGCAAATTTAGCCACATCTTCATCGGATAAGTTTTGCAATAGTGGCGTGGTGGCAAATGCTTTGTTACGCTTTCTTTGTTTATGAAATTGTTGGATCTTTTCGTCAGGGATGGCGAGTAGTTTTTGCAATTTGGCTAAAGTACCGTCCATATCCTTGATTTGTTCCGGGATGAGTTCCAGGCTATAGGTTGGAACGTTTTCTGCCAGCATGCGGCCTTTGCGATCGTAAATAACACCGCGCGTAGGGGCTAGAGGGGAAACCTTGATACGATTATCCGTGGAAAGCGTGGCGTAATGCTCATGGCCGACCACTTGTAAATAAACCAGTCGAATGATCAATCCTGCAATCATGAATAAGATTAGCAAGAAAGCCGCTACTATTCGACTTAGAAATATTCGGTTTTCGGCTAATGAGTCTTTGATAGCAAATTTTCTATCCATAGTTATCCGCTAATACGCGCCAAAACACGAATCGCGCGTAACATCAGAAATACCAAAGGCCAGGCCAGCATGCCGGTAAACACCGGATACCAGAACGACAAGGGCAATCGATTGGCGGCTTGCATGCTTTCCATGCCGAATAACAGGCTTTGTCCACAAAATAAACAAAAGCCGATAAATAGACATTGTTGTGGCAGCGGAAACTGCCGTAAGCGCCGGTATTCTTTGATGCTCAAATAACAGATTAACGAATAGATCAGGGCATATTGCCCTAATAAATGCCCCGTCAGAACATCCGTCAACAGGCCGACCCAAAAGGCGGTAAATACACCAAAGCGATCAGGTACCGCGATGCACCAGTAAATCAACACTAGCACGATCCAGTCAGGATTGAATTCCGCCATGGCTGGAAACAGAAGCATAACCCGCAGTACCATGGCGATAGCTAAAGTAAAGATGAAGTAAAAGGCAGCAAATCGGCTATGGGCTGGCATGGTTAGTGTCTGTATTTTTGGGTGATTGTTGTAGATCCTGTTCGGTTAGCGGGTTTGGTATTTTTTCACCTAAAACGATAGGGGTGGTGTTATTCCAGACGATCAGGAAATCACGGCTGGTTTCGAGTTTTGCCTTGGGTGTGGCGTAAATATTGGCAAATGATTTATCCGGTCGCGTTTCAAATTTATCGACCACAGCAACCGGATATCCGGCTGGGAAAACGCCGCCTAAACCGGAAGTCACCAGTAAGTCACCAGGAACGATATCGGCGTTTTTGGCCAAAAAAGGTAATTGCAGGCGATTTGGCAGGCCGGTGCCAAAGGCAATGGTGCGTAGGCCGTTACGAATAACTTCTACCGGGATGGCATGGTCCGGGTCAGTGATGAGCATGACTTCGGCGGTGGAGGGCAGGACGCGAATCACTTGTCCGACAATGCCGTTGGCATCCAGTACGGGTTGTTCCGGATGAACACCAAAGCGCGAGCCTTTATTGACCAGCACCGTATGCTCATAGGGTGCCAGATTGACCGATAATAATGCAGCAATTAAGACTTGTTCGCCGAGTTGAAAGGAATTTTCTAATAACACGCGCAGGCGGATATTTTCCTTTTCCAGGCTGGCAAGTTTGAGCAGTTTAGCGTCATTAATCAGTTGGTCCTGTTTCAGATGTCGATTTTCATTTTGCAATTCAACGTACGAAATAACGGTATCAGACATGGTTTTAAATGTGTCAACCGGTAAGCTGGCAAGCGTTTGCAAAGGGTAAGTCACAAATGATAAGACGGAGCGTAACGGGTTAAGGCGAGGCGTACGGTAATCGGTTACCAGTAAAGCAATTGATGCCAGTACTGCGACCAGTAAACGCGTGCTGAGCGAAGGCCCTTGGGCAAATAACAGTTTTATGGCAAACCTCTAACTGATCAATGAAGCGACAACCACAAACAGAAACCTTAAATACACGTAAATGGCACTAAATATTACCATAGCAACTCCATCTTAAGGAGTTTCGGATAATCGTTGAGGATGGTATGAAATCCGGACTACTTTTGTATTTTGTAGTCCGGATAAAACTTTTGGTCTTAGCTGTGGAGTAGTTATTCCAAAGAGAAAGCCGAAGCGCCTCTTTTGTCCAGCATTTCCAATACCATGCCTCCGCCACGTGCAACACAGGTTAATGGGTCGTCAGCAATGAAAACCGGCAGGCCGGTTTCTTCGGCGATTAAGCGATCAATGTCTTTTAACAAAGCGCCACCACCGGTTAACACTATGCCGCGACTGGCAACATCCGCGCCTAGTTCCGGTGGCGTTTGTTCCAAAGCCACTTTTACTGCGCTGACGATACCGGATAAAGGCTCTTGTAGAGCTTCCAGAATTTCGTTGCTGTTTAATGAAAAGCTACGGGGTACGCCTTCTGCCAAGTTGCGACCGGTGACTTGCATTTCACGTACCTCGCTGCCAGGGTAGGCAGCGCCGATTTCGTGTTTAATTCTTTCCGCAGTAGCCTCGCCGATCAAGGTGCCGTAATTACGGCGAACATAGCTAATGATGGCATCATCAAAACGGTCGCCGCCAATTCTAACCGAAGACGAATAAACGATACCATTCAAGGAGATGACAGCCACTTCAGAAGTACCGCCACCAATGTCCAATACCATAGAGCCGTGCGGGGTGTCGACCGGCAAACCAGCACCGACGGCAGCCGACATGGGTTCTTCAATCAAATACACTTCTCGAGCGCCGGCCATGGCGGCCGATTCGCGTATTGCCCTGCGTTCAACTTGAGTAGAGCCGCAAGGTACGCAGATTAAAATACGCGGGCTGGGGCGTAGTATTTTGTTTTCATGCACTTTCTTAATAAAAAAGCGCAGCATGCGCTCAGTGACTGCGAAATCAGCAATTACGCCATCTTTCAGCGGTCTGATAGCAGTGATATTGCCGGGTGTTCGGCCGAGCATGTTTTTAGCCTCGGTACCAATGGCAGCGATTGTCTTTTGACCGCGGATTTTATCTTCCTTAATGGCCACCACAGAGGGCTCGTTAAGCACGATACCTTGGCCTGGAACATATATCAGGGTATTAGCTGTACCCAGGTCAATAGATAAATCGTTAGAAAAGAGGCCGCGAATTCGTTTGAACATATTTACACCAGAGCGCACAGAAAATCCCGCTACTTTATCAATCATGCGGGCAGTTGAGCAAGATATAAAGTATCATAATTACATTACTTAATAGGGAGCTTACAAATGTCGTTGACGGCCAGTGACGTAAAGAAAATTGCCCACCTTGCCAGGTTGGGCATTGAAGAACAGCAGATTGACAGTTATACCAATGATCTATCCAGCATTTTGGATTTGATGACGCAGATGGGGCAGCAGGATACCACGGGGGTGATTCCCATGGCGCATCCGTTGGATCAAATGCAACGTTTGCGTGACGATGTAGTAACGGAAACTGATCAACGTGATCACTTCCAGGGCATTGCTCCACAAACTGAAGCCGGCCTCTATCTAGTACCCAAAGTCATCGATTAAGGACGATTATGCATAATAAAACGCTTAGCGAATTAGCTGCCGGTCTGCGCAGCAAACAGTTTTCCAGTGTTGAATTGACACAGTTCTTTTTAGCGCGCATCAAGCAGCATCAACATCTGAATAGCTTTATTACCGTCTGTGATGATTTGGCATTAGCGCAAGCCGAAGTGGCCGATAAACGGTTGGCGACGGCTGATACTGCTGTTTTGACGGGTATTCCGCTGGCGCAAAAAGATATTTTTTGCACACTCGGCAGCAAAACCAGTTGCGGATCTAAAATGTTGGATAATTTTATCGCGCCTTACGATGCGACGGTGATTGAAAAATTTAATCAGGCCGGCGCAGTCATGCTGGGCAAGTTAAACATGGACGAATTTGCCATGGGTTCATCCAACGAAACCAGTTATTACGGCCCAGTGCGTAACCCTTGGGATACCGACTGCGTGCCTGGTGGCTCATCGGGTGGTTCGGCGGCGGCAGTTGCAGCCAGACTGACGCCGGCGGCGACCGGCACCGATACGGGCGGCTCAATTCGTCAGCCGGCAGCCCTCTGTGGTATTACCGGCTTAAAACCGACTTATGGTCGTGTGTCGCGCTATGGCATGATTGCTTACGCTTCCAGTCTGGATCAGGGCGGGCCGATGACACGTAGTGCGGAAGATGCGGCCTTGCTGATGCAGGTAATGGCCGGTTTCGACCCCAAAGACTCAACCAGCGTGCAGCAGAGCGTGCCGGATTACAGCGCCGGACTTAACGATAGCTTGAAAGGTTTGAAAATCGGCTTGCCGAAAGAGTTTTTCAGCGACGAATTAGATAGCGCTATCGCGACCGAAATTCAGGCAGCGGTGGCTGAATATGAAAAAATGGGTGCGGAAATCAAAGAAGTTTCCATGCCCAATTTAAAACTGGCAATTCCGGCCTATTACGTGATCGCCTCCGCCGAATGTTCCTCAAATTTGTCCCGATATGACGGCGTACGTTTTGGTTACCGTTGTCAGAATCCGCAAGACTTGGCCGACCTCTACACCCGTTCGCGCGGCGAAGCCTTTGGCTCCGAAGTCAAACGCCGTATTTTGATGGGTACCTATGCGCTATCGGCTGGTTATTACGATGCTTATTACCTAAAAGCTCAACAAGTGCGCAGATTGATCAGCGACGACTTCAAACGGGCTTTAAGCGAGGTTGATGTGCTGATGGGGCCGGTGTCGCCGAGTACTGCGTTTCGTATCGGTGAAAAAACCGATGACCCGATTCAGATGTATCTGGAAGATATTTACACCATCGCCATCAATCTGGCGGGTTTACCTGCCATGTCGATACCAGCCGGATTCGTTGATGGTAAACCGGTCGGTTTGCAGGTGATCGGTAATTATTTCAGCGAAGCAAAATTATTAAATATTGGTCATCGTTATCAGCAAGTCACAGATTGGCATCAGCAAAGTCCTAAGGGTTTTGCATAGCGGAGATTAATCATGGCTAAGATCACCGAACTATCACAATTGGATATGAACGGCACTTATAATTATGCCGATTATCTAACTTGGCAGTTGCAGGAAACTGTAGAGTTGATTAAGGGCAAGATTATGGCGATGTCGCCGGCGCCGAATATCAAGCACCAGCGCATTTCGCTCAATCTCTCGCTATGCTTGGGCAACTATTTCAAACATAAAGTCTGTCAGTTGTTCGTTGCCCCCTTTGATGTCAAACTCTACGACCGCCGAGATTCTCTGCTCAAAGATCAGGAAGTATTCAGTGTTGTTCAACCTGACTTGTGTGTTATCTGTGATCCAAATAAGTTGACATTACAAAGCTGCGACGGCTCACCCGACTGGATTATCGAAGTATTGTCGCCTGGTAACAGTAAAAAAGAATTGCACTTAAAGTACGACTTGTATCAGGAAAACGGCGTTACAGAATACTGGTTGGTGTATCCGTACGAACAAACCGTACAACAGTTTGTGCTGGACGATGCCAGCCAGAAATATCAATTGCATGCGATGTGTGCCGGCGACGATATTGCCACACCCTATCTTTTTCCCGAATTACAAATCGATTTAGCCGACGTTTTTGCCGAATAAGCTACAAAGGAATCAAGAATGAACTCAAAATGGGAAGCCGTTATCGGCCTGGAAATCCATACTCAACTCGCGACCAAATCCAAGATATTCTCCGGTGCGGCCACTGCCTATGGCGCAGAACCCAATACGCAAGCCTGTACCGTCGATTTAGGTTTTCCGGGGGTGTTGCCGGTTTTAAATAAAGACGCGGTGCGTAAAGCCGTTACCTTCGGTTTGGCGATAGACGCTGAAATTGCCCCGCACTCGGTTTTTGCCCGCAAAAACTACTTTTACCCTGACTTGCCAAAAGGCTATCAGATCAGCCAGTTCGAACTGCCCATCGTCGGCAACGGCCATATGGATATCGAAGTGGATGGCGTCAGCAAACGGGTTGGCATTACCCGCGCCCATTTAGAAGAAGACGCCGGTAAATCCTTGCATGAAGATTTTCATGGTCTGACCGGCATCGATTTGAATCGGGCCGGAACACCGCTACTGGAAATCGTTTCCGAACCGGATATGCGTTCTGCCAAAGAAGCCGTGGCCTACATGCGCAAACTGCACGAACTGGTGCGCTATCTGGAAATCTGCGACGGCAACATGCAGGAAGGCTCGTTCCGTTGCGATGCCAACGTCTCGGTACGCCCGAAAGGCCAGGCCGAATTCGGCACTCGCGCCGAAATCAAGAACATCAACTCGTTTAAATTCGTCGAAAAAGCCATCAATCACGAAATCGAACGCCAAATCGACGTAATCGAAGGCGGCGGTAAAGTGGTGCAGGAAACCCGTTTGTACGATGCCAACAAAGATGAAACCCGCTCCATGCGCAGCAAGGAAGAGGCTAACGACTACCGTTATTTTCCAGACCCGGATCTGTTGCCGGTGGAAATCGAAGAAGCGCTGAAAGACGAAATCCGCGCTACTTTGCCGGAATTGCCGGAAGCCAAGAAACAGCGTTTTCTTCAGCAATACAGCCTGGATTTAGAAAATGCAGCCACACTGACGTCATCCCGTGAATTAGCCGACTTTTATGAGCAAGTCGTCGAGCTCTCTGGCGGAGAAGCCAAGCTGGCCGGCAACTGGCTGACCGGCGACGTGTTGGGTGCCTTGAACAAAGCGAGCCTGGAAATCAGCGATTGCCCGGTCAGCGCCGAACGTCTGGCTGGCTTACTTAAACGTATCGCCGACAACACCATCTCCGGCAAAACCGCCAAACAGGTGTTCGATAAACTCTGGAATGGCAGCGCTACAGCCGATGAAATTATAGAGCAGGAAGGCTTGAAACAAATCACCGATACAGGTGCTATCGAAGCGATTGTAGACAAAGTCATTGCTGCCAATCCTGTACCTGTTGAGCAATATCTGGCCGGAAAGGACAAGGCACTGATGGCATTGGTTGGTCAGATCATGAAGGAAACTCAGGGCAAGGCCAATCCTGGGGAAGTGAATAAGATGTTGATAGCGAAGTTGAAAGGGTGATAATTGGTTTTTGATGAGCAAGAAAATTGTCATCATTGCCGGGCCTAATGGAGCAGGTAAAACTACTTTTGCCAGAGAGTTTTTGACTGGAGAAGCACGCTGCCCTATTTTCATCAATGCTGATTTGATCGCTGCAGGGTTGTCTCCTTTTGCACCTGAATTGGCGGCCATTAAAGCCGGGCGGCTCATGTTGAGCGCGATTGATGAGCACGTCAATAAAGGCGATAGTTTTGCCATCGAGACAACTTTAAGTGGTTTGGGATACGCGCGAGCGATATCTGAGTGGCAAAATCTTGGTTACCATATCAAACTGATATTCTTACAATTGCCTGATGTAGAGACCGCTATTTTTCGGGTTGCCGAGCGGGTAAAGCAAGGTGGGCATAATATTCCAGAAGTGGTGATTCGACGACGATTTGAAAGTGGCCTGAAAAATTTTGAGCATACGTACAAACCCCTTGTGGATGTTTGGTTGCATTTTAACAATGCGGGTGAAATGCCCACGCTCATAGATTGGAGTGAACAATGAACAATAAGCCTATTAACCAAGCTCGTGATGACGATGCGCGTAATGCGTTAGCCGCCTTGCAGCGAGCGGCATTGCAAGCCAGAAGAATAGCAGCGCAAACGCGGACTGCTTTGGTGGTGGTAAAAGATGGGAAGTTGGTTAGGGAGATGGTGGATTGGGATTTTGACGATCCTCTTCATCGTTGATCGCTATTGTTTACGTCATTGTAGTAGTTTTTGTTCCTGCGTAGATTTGCTTTCCAAATCATAGGGCGAATTACACGTTGAGTAGGAGGATGCTTAAGTTGTGTCGCTATCGCGCCAATGTTTTGAAGCCGGTTTCACGAAAAACATCCATGTTTTTCGCCCTTTGGGTGCAGTGCATGCAAATCGGCAATCCTGCCGATTTGTCGGACCGACGGCCGAGATACTTTCGCTACGAAAACCATCCTTGGTTTTCGCCCTAACGGGCCAGCTTTTGGCTGTTCAAATTCGCTCCAGGCGAATTTGTGCGTTGCCAAAAGAAAGTATCCAAAGAAAAGGCAACCCGGATGCCGCGATTACCCTGCGCTCCTCGGGTTTGAACGGGGTTTTTCGAAGGGGCTTCCCAGCCCCACGAAAAACGCGATGCGTCCTTGCATCGCCCCTGCGGGCACATCCGCTCAAACCCTCCGGTGCTCGGCGCAGCATAACGGGAAAAAACCAAGCAGATGTAGGCTGGGTTGAATGATAATGAAACCCAGCGATAATGGATTTAAAGCTGGGTTTCGCTTTGCTCTACCCAGCCTACGGGCTGATGGCGCTGGTTGGTCAGATCATGAAAGAAACTCAGGGTAAGGCCAATCCTGGGGAAGTGAATAAGATGTTGATAGCAAAGTTGAAAGGTTAGCCGCTATAGGGTACAAATCGCATGTACCCTTTTTCGCTACAAATTGTTGAGGGTTTTACGATGGCGATTGATTACCGCGATATCATTACATTAGAGTCCGGAAAAAGAGGTGGCAAGCCTTGCATTCGAGGGCTCAGAATTACCGTTTACGACGTATTGGGATGGTTGGCCGATGGGATGGGTGAAGCCGAGATATTGGAGGATTTTCCAGAGCTGGAAGAGAAAGATATCCGTGCTTGTTTGGCGTTTGCAGCCAATCGAGAACATTGCTTGTCTGCGATTCTTTAATGAAGCTGTTGCTTGATGAGAATTTGTCTCGGCGAGTTGTTCCGTTTTTGCAAGATACCTTTCCCGGGAGTTCGCAGGTCGCCTTATTGAGTTTAGAAAATGTAGACGATAGAACCATTTGGGATTTTGCGAAAGATCAGGATTTTGTAATTGTCACGAAAGATGCCGATTTTTATGACATGTCTGTTGTTTATGAGCAACCGCCGAAAATTATTTGGCTAAAAATTGGAAATCAGTCTAAAGCCCTAACAATCAATGCATTAGTTTCAAATCGGGAAGTTATTGAGCTGGCGTTAGTGTCAGAGGATAAGGCTTGTATAGAGATTTACCGATAATGATTAAGATCGTTCATGCCACATATCTAGGTAACAAAGTCATACGTTTGCGATTTTCCGATCATTCATGGGGAGATTACGATATGCAACCCTTGATCAGCAAACAAACCGAAATGGTTATGCCATTACAAGACGAAGATTATTTTTCCCGGTTTTTTTTGGAGTTAGGTGCGCTGTGCTGGGAAAATGGCTTGGAGCTTAGTCCGGGGAGTTTATATAAGAAGTTGCAGGAGCGGGGGGAATTGCATGTTGAGTCAGAGGCGGCTTGATAATCGCTTTTTGTTTGGTTAGTGGTTTTAGTTTTGTGTCGCTATCGCGACGATTATTTTAATGCCGGTTCGCGCACCGGCGGGCGCGGTACTTTTCTTTGCTTGTCCAAAGAAAAGTACCCAAAAGAAACGACACCCGGATGCCGCTTTTTTCCTGCGCTCCTCGGGTTTGAACGGGGTTTTTCGAAGGGGCTTCCCAGCCCCACGAAAAACGCGATGCGTCCTTGCATCGCCCCTGCGGGCTGATCCGCTCAAACCCTCCGGTGCTCGGCGCGGCATAACGGGAGAAAAACCAACCGCAGATGGAGGCTGGGTTGAATGATAATGAAACCCAGCGATAATGGATTTAAAGCTGGGTTACGCTTTGCTTTACTCAGCTTATCGGCTTAATTATGTACGGTTTTTTAATAATAACTAACCAAGAATGGATGTTAATTTATGACTATGACTTACTTAAAAAGAGTTAAGCTTGAAGGGATTCATAAGAGATATGATTTAGATATTGAATTTAATGAGTCGCTTAATGTTCTTCATGGCCAAAATGGAACAGGAAAATCCACGTTAATTCACATTATAGCTAATGTAGCAAATTGCGATTTTATCCGATTTGCTTTTCTAGAATTTCAAAAGATAACGGTTTTTTATTCAAACCAGTCATCAATAACATTAACTCAAAACGAAATTGATGATGAGAAATCGATTAATGTCGAAACTCATACAGGAAAAAACTTTACGTTCCTAAGGCGAGAAGCTATCGAAAGTATTCGAAATATTGACGAAGACAAATACTTTAAAGACTATCTACCTGAGCTAACAAAAAAAATCCAAGATTTCGTTGAGTCAAACAATTTGCGTCATGTTGAGACTTCCTATTTTCCAGCATTCAGGACTATGCTAGAAGCTTGGTCGTCTCAAAGAGAGCATTTGGAAAGAAGGCCGCACAGAAGTAGTTTAGCAATTACAAAAGCAACGTCATTTTCAAGAAACCTTTTTGGACAATTCCTGCCTACAATTAATTTTCCTTCACCAATAGATATTGAGGAAAGCTTAAGAAATGAGATAAGAGATGCACAAATTAGAATAGCAAGATATGAAAGCTCAGTATTCTCGGATTCTTTTGTAAAAGTATTTTCTTCACTTTTAGAGGGCACTAATGAAAAAATTAGTACGGAAGATTTATTAAACGAAATTTCTGATTTAACAAGCGCGTCCACTAGTAAGTTAGGTGTCTTTGAAGAAAACTCGAAAACTTATCAAGAGCTCCAAAGACTTGTAAGGGCTAGTGCTAAATCGTAAGCGCCCTTAAATC
>NZ_LUUI01000125.1 GCF_001644015.1 Methylomonas lenta | reverse complement strand
GATTTCGGGGTCCACTTTAGGGTACTATCTTGAATGTCAACCATGAATGTCTTGGTTCAATACAAATTTGAACCGACACTTATGGCTTTATTTTTTCGACTTCAATTTACCAAAAAGCCCTGAAAGTTTGGAGGTTACCTTATCAGTCTTTTCAACGGCCCCTGCTTTCAATTCTGAGTCATCAAGAGTTACTGAGACAGTTTCCTTTTTTAAAGGCTTGGACTGTTTGTCTGCGGACTTCTTGAATCCACTAAACAGGCCGGAAAATTTCTCAGTTAAACCCTGGCTTTCGCTGGGTTTGGTCTTATCAGCTTCAGCTAATTCAACAGACTCGACCTTGGTTACGGGTTCAGCCACCGATTGAGCCGCTGCAACCTCAGATTGATCTGACTTGGCATCAACTTTGCCTGGACTGCCCATTTTTTCATCCATTTTGGCGATTTTGTCCATAGCTTTACCAAACAGGCCTTTCATTTTGTTGCCCGAGTCGTCTGGTTGTGATTTTGTTTCTGTTGGCTGTTTAGTGCTGGTTTCAGATACGGGTGAAATCGGCGCTGGCGATTTTGGCTCGGTTTTAACCGGTTCTGGCTGATTGATTTCAACGGCTTTCTTGCTGATATCAGGATTTGTAACAGGCTCGGCATAGTTATCAACCAATACGGCTTGTGCCTGACTGTGAATAGCCGCTAAATTTTGTTTTTCCAATGCCAGTGCCTGTGCCACTTCATCCTGACGTGTTTGCATATCTTTGGCTAACTGCTGCTTATCGGCTTCCAACTGACGTTGCGCGTCTTCGTAATGCTCTATCGCCAACTCTAATTTAGCCAATTGTTGGGTCTGGGTATCTAGGCGGTTTTGTAAACTACTGACCAGCATTTCTTTTTCAGCCAATTTTGCGGTTTCTGCATGAAACGTCAATTGTAATTGGGTTTTAGCCTGCTGTTCGGTTTGGAAACGCTCAAGCACTCTAGCCACTACCGCTTCATATTCGGTCAGTAGATTTTCTGACTCGGCAGCCGGCAGGTTATGCTGGTTTAGTTCAAAACAATCAACCATGGTTGCCAAGCTATTGGCCAGCTGATTATTGCTGGCCTGTAAATGCTGTGATTCGGTTTCGGCTTTCTCGACCGCCTGTTCCATGCGTTCATTCGCTTCTGTATATTGTTGTTGCAGGGTTTGCAATTCTTCCTTAGTCTCATCCAGGCTAGTTTGGGTTGCAGTTTTGTCTTTTAGAAGCTTAGCGTTGCTTCTTTTCAAAAAGCCAATACGAATGCTATAAAAAACAGCTGTGATCAACCAAACGGAAACCGCTAAACAAATGGCATATTCCCGATTATCCAGGGTCAATTGATACCAATTTTGCAGTAGTTCTTGATAATAGGGCACGAGCTTTTGCAGAGCTTCCATAACAGGTTCCTTTTATAATTATTGGGAAATCAGACCAAGTCAATTGAGCTAATTTTAAAATGGGCATTATATAACGGCAGACTTATATCTCGTTGAGTAACGATAATTCTGCCGGATGCGGCGTCATGTAAAAAGAAGCATCTATAAAAGCATCCGGCTGTTTTCGGAAATGGTGACGTAATAAGGTCAAAGGTACAATCAAGGGTACGCTACCCTGACGGTAGGTTTCAATGGTTTCTATCAATTCCTGCTTATCATCACTATCAATATTTTGCTTTAAATAACCTTGTATATGTTGCAGTACATTGACCTGATTACCTCGGGTAGCCACAATTTTAAGACAGGCCATCAAATCGACAATATAGCGCTGAGCAATAGTATCGATATTATCGGCCCGCACGTCGGCAATCAGCCTGCCAAGCTGTTTGGCCCGATTCTGATCATGACTCATGGCAATCAGTTTGTGTTGACTATGAAAAGTCATCAGAGCATGTGCCGATAAGGGTTGTTGAAGCATTTGCTGCCAACGATGCCGCACAAATACCCGCTGGATAAAGTTTTCCCGCAGCCCTGGATCGCCCAGCCGACCTTCTTCTTCAATCGGCAAGGTTGGAAAATGTTGTTGCAAGTAGTCGGCAAACACCCCTACCCCGCCTCGCGCCGGAATATCGTTTTTATATACTTTAACCCGCTCCATCCCGCAACTGGGTGAATCTTTTTTTAGAATATATCCGCACAAACCTTCCAACCAGCTGCGCTGTTTTTCGCCTACTTGTTGTAAGGCTTCGGTGACGTCCAGACTGTGATCCTTCACCCCGACTACGCGTATATGTTGCTCAACTTCCCGTAGTTGCACCGCCGGGCGCGGCGTACCCAAGCCTGCCTCCACTTCCGGACAAAAGGCTCGAAATTGAAAATACTGGCCCAAAGTACGTTCTATATAGCTGTTATATTTATGTGCGCCATCGTAACGCACCAGATTGCCCAGCAAACAACTGCTGATACCGACAGAAATTGTGTCCATGTTTAATCTTGGGGTTGTAAGTAAATTAAATCCTGGGTTGGAAAGCCCAGCGTATTGGCTTGTTGAACTAATTGTTTAAGAACCGCTTGATTTAGAGTCGGCGTACGGGCAAGAATCCATAAATAGTCTTTGCTGTTACCGGCAATCATCACATATTGATAGTCCGCTTTATCCAGGGCGATAATGTTGTAGGCGCCATAAAACGGCCCAAAGAATGATACTTTCAAGCGTCCCACATCAGGACCATCAATAAAATACGCGCGGCCTTCCGCTGAACTGCGCCGATTTTCTGCGGCATTGTAGCCACTGTTAATAACTTTTACGCCGCCATCATCACGCAGACTGTATTCGGCGGATACCTGAGTCAGGCCGCGTTCAAAACTATGATCGAGTCTGGCTATCTCGTACCAGGTACCTAGATAACGCTGTAATTCAAACCCAGTAATGGGTTTTACTCCATCAGGAACGCCGGTGCAAGACGTCAACAATAAACCACAAATCAAGATCAAAAGTCGTAACATCAGCATATTATCCCGTTAAGGTTTAGGGCAATTCTGGAACAAGGTCTTGGCTTGCTGACTGTGCAAACCATGTTCCAGCATGGGCGGCGGATAGTCGCAAGCCAAAGGTTTTTTGTACCAGTTATGAATCACACTGGGCGAATAATCAAGTAATTCCGGCAACCAGCGTTTGATATACAGGCAATCAGCATCAAATTTTTTCTGCTGTAACCATGGATTAAAGATGCGGAAATAAGGTTGAGCATCACAGCCTGTGGAAGCTGCCCATTGCCAATTACCGTTATTCACGCAAGGGTCGTAGTCCAATAAATGCTGGGCAAAATAGCGTTCGCCCCAACGCCAGCTAATCTGTAAATCCTTGACTAAAAATGAAGCCACTATCATTCGCACCCGATTATGCATAGTACCGGTTTGATTTAATTCGCGCATACCGGCATCCACAATGGGAAAGCCAGTACGACCCTGCGTCCAGGCCTGGAATTCATCCGGATTGTTGCGCCATGCAATAGCATCGTATTGCTGGTGAAAAGCATGACCAAATACCTGCGGAAAATAAAACCCTATATGGGTAAAAAAATCCCGCCAGTAAAACTGCCTTAACAAGGGGTGTTCGCTACCCAGACTTTCAACTACCGCATAATAGGCTTCTCGTATTGAACAACAGCCAAACTTTAGATAAGCCGATAACTCGCTGGTAGCCGAGAGCGCCGGAAAATCGCGCTGTTGACTGTAATCGATGCATGAGGCTAACGCATCCAGCTTTTCCAAAGCGGCTTTGCGTCCACCTGACACTGCATTCTGATGGCTTTGGGTTGAACGACCTATTAGATCGTCCTGATCAGCGCCCTCTATTCCAATCAAACAGCCGGATGCCAATGGCTGCGGCAAAGCCACAGGATACTGACGGGAACGATTATAAAATGCAGTAAACACCTTATATGCCGAACCATCAGCTTTTAGCGTCTGTTCCGGCTCGTTCAATAAAGCGTCTGCAACGCTATGAAAATCCAGCTCTTGTTCATCACAAACCTGCTGCAAATCCGCATCACGTTGGCGACTAAAGGGCGTGTAATCACGATTGACGAACACAGCATCAATACCCTGCTGCTGAGATAGTTGTTTAATCAATACCTCGGGCTCAGCATGAAACAAATTGAGCTTGCTTCCTTGTTGTAAAAATTGTTGCTGCAAATCCACCAAAGCTTCCAGCATAAATTGCAAGCCAGGCCGGCTTTGATAGGGATGGCTTTCAATCTGTCTGGGGTCGAAAATAAACCCCGCTATCACCTGTTCGGACTGCTGCAAAGCCGCATTTAAACCTGAGTTGTCAAACAGCCTTAAATCGCGGCGAAATATAAACAATGATTTTACATAGCGTTTTTGCATAAACGATTAAACGCAATCGCCCCACTGAATAATCATTTGTTGGCAATTGAACAGAATATTGGGAAAGTACTGATAGATTACCCAGCGTAAAGCGTAGTCACAATAAGCCATTACGGTCATCCAGCGCGCGATTGTAGGCCATATTCTGGAGGCACTATTTTTAGAACAGCGCCAGACCGCACCAGTCCAGTAAATCAATGGCATGGCCATAATGATATGCATGGTGATCCAGCTCGCCACGGTAAAGCTGCCATCTTGCACCCGGTAATCGATGTAAAACAGGACCCCATTAAACAAGATAAAAAATGGCCAAAACGCGTCTTTTAATTTCAAATACCCTAACCAACTCCATTGCAAATAAAAATACAAGGTTGCAGGCGTGCGTTCTTGGCTATCCAGCGCAGGTATTGGCGTTATGGCATAAATCAATACGGCCAAGGCCGACCCGACCATCAAGGCTTCTAGCCAGGTTATGAATGAAGTGTAAGCAAATAATAGCGATAGACTGTCAATAAGCATGGTTTTTTATTTTTTTAGTTCAACAGATTTTGTAAGGCCAAATCCAGTTGGGGGAATTGAAATTCAAAACCTTGATCTATTAAACGCTTAGGTAAAACACGCTGACTACCAAGTATCAGGGCTGACATTTCACCCAACAAAGGTTTTAGGACAATTTCCGGCAGAGGCAGTAGCATAGGCCGATTCAAAGCAGCGGCCAAAGCCGCGCTAAATTCTGCGTTGGTAACCGGTGCCGGGGCTGATGCATTATAAGCACCTTGCATGGTCGAGTTTTCTAACATCAGTTGCGCTAGCGCCAACCAATCCTGCAGATGTATCCAGGACATCCATTGCCGACCATTTCCCAACCGACCGCCCAAACCCATTCTAAACGGCAAAAGCATACGCTTTAACAAACCGCCGTCCTGCCCTAACACTAATCCGGTACGGATTAAACAGACTCTTACGCCCAAGGCTTCGGCTTGTAGGGCCGTCGCTTCCCAATCGGCACAAAGTTGTTGAGAAAAATCGACCACCTGAGTGCTTTGCTCTGTCAGCACCTCATCGCCATGCTCACCGTATATCCCAATTGCCGAGCCATTTAGCAACACGTCTGGTTTTTGCTCGGAACCCGCTATCCAATCGACCAGTTGTTGGGTTAACTGGATGCGACTAGATCGTAAAACCTGCTTACGTTTGTCATTCCAGCGTTGATCGAAAATACCGGCACCTGCCAGATTAACAATGGCCTGGAAACTACCCGCATCAGGCAAATCGGAAATCTGGCTTACAGCTTGCACCTGATCACCAAAAGTACGAACGATCTTATCCGAACTGCGACCAAACACTACGACATGTTTACCCGCATGTAATAATTTAAATGCTAATGCACTGCCTAAAAACCCAGTGCCACCTGTGATCAAGATAGATTGGTTCGACATAGTCATTACTCCGTAGCAGACTAAATAAAGAAAGTGTTATAAATTTCCTAAACAGCGTCGTTGCTTTCCTCAGTGATTTTTTTACCTTTGGGTATCATCAATCTAGTCAGTTGGCGATTTTTAAACCAAACCAGGGCCCTAAAACCGAGTAAAAATGCAATGATGGTCAAGTAGAATAAAGGTTGAAATAAATTACCTTTTAATTGCCAGAAATAATGAATAATGGCAGCTCCGGCAGCATAGTAGATAAATCGGTGCAGCTTTTTCCAATATTTACCTAAGCGTTTTTTGGCTACTTTTGGTGATGTTATTGCTAATAAAATAATAATAATGTAAGCAACCAAACCAAACCAGATATAAGTACTTTGCAAAATATCAATACCAATCATGCTCCATAAGCCGGCATGATCGACATATAAATAACCCAATAAATGCAAGGTGGCATAAAAAAAAGCATACAAACCCAACATTTGCCGATAATCGGCCATACCTCGCCAATTTGTCATGGTCTGTAGGGGAGTGACGGCTAACGTCAAGCATAAAAAACGCAAAGCCCAATCTCCTGATCGAATATGAATGGCTTCAATTGGATTAGAGCCCAAATTATTATTCATAATATCCAGCAATAACCAAAACAAAGGCAATAAACAGGTTATTGATATTACTATCCAGGCGTTATTGATTCGAAATAACATTAGAAAAAATGCCGTAGGTCCATATCGCCATACAATGAGGCGACTTGCTCACCATAACCGTTAAACAATTCTGTTTCCCGGCGCGGCGTAAAAAAACCACTACCTAATTGGCGCTCACTAAATTGACTCCAACGCGGATGAGGTACCGATGGATTGACGTTGGCATAAAAGCCATATTCATCAGGAGCAAATTGATTCCAGGTCGTTAAAGGCCCTCTTTTCAGAAACTCGATCTTTGTAATGGCCTTAATACTTTTGAATCCGTATTTCCATGGCACCACTAAACGCAAAGGGGCACCGTTTTGTTTGGGTAAAACATCACCATACATACCCACCGCCAAGATCGTTAAAGGATGCATGGCTTCGTCCATACGTAACGCTTCCACATAAGGCCAATCCAGCATGGCATTGATGCGCTGTTTCGGCATGACCTCAGGCTGATAAACGGTGGTAAATTTGACAAACCGCGCAGTAGATAAAGGCTTTACAGTTTTGATTACCGCAGACAAAGGAAAACCAACCCACGGAATTACCATGGACCAAGCCTCGACACAACGAAAACGATAAATATATTCTTGTAAGGTTTGCTGACTAAGAATATCTTCTAAATGATAAATACCCGGCTTTTCAATTTCGCCAGTCATCTCTACAGACCAGTTATCTGTTTGCAGATTTTGAGCTAATTCGGTGGAATCTTCCTTGTTAAAAGAAAACTCGTAATAATTAGTGTAATTACTGGAAATTTCCGCTGGCGTTTCCGGGCCAAATTGTCCTGATAATTCACTATTAGTCAGATTAGTCCAATGTGGCTTAGCTTTGGTTACCGATGCCATAGTATTAACAGAAGGTAGCAACATAGTTGCAGCCATAGCTTTGATTATCGTTCTCCGCTGTTGAAACACTGATGGATCAGTAATTTCACTTGCAGGTATGGATTTTTGTGTTTTTATAATCATCCCGAAGTCACCTGATGGTGTGGCCGTTAATATATTATTTTTTGCCTTTAGGAATAAGTCCAAATAATTTTTTAAATTTTCTTTCGGTAATAAATGCCAGCGAAAATAATTGAATAAAGTTTTCAGCTTCAATTAAGTCTAGCCCTATATTTGCTGGCACAAGCTCTTTGCGGGTACCAAAAATACGATCCCAGATTGATAATACGATACCGTAATTACTGTCATGCTCTGCACGTATTGTCGAATGATGGGTTCTATGTAGGCAAGGTGTAATGATATATTGCGATATAGCTTGTTCATTAGGCACCCGAATATTAGCGTGATGAAAAAATATGAAAAACAACTCAATAATTTCAATAGATAACACCAAATAGGCATCCACACCAATTACGACTACAAAAATACATTTATAAACAATTTCCAGCAATAAATCGAGAACATGGAACCTGAAACCTGTAGAAACATTAAAACTTTTATCGCTGTGATGCACCTTGTGGAATCGCCATAACCATTCGTATTTATGACTTGCAAAATGCCATGCAAAAATAGCAAAATCAAAAAAAGCAAAAGCTAAAAGCCATTTTAGAGGGCCATTTTGCATGCCACCCAACAAACCAATGGAAGAAAATTGTTGCGCAACTATAAATAAAGATGAGGCTCTTAAAACAGTTAGAATAACATTATTAACTAAAAAAGCAGTTGTATTCGTAACAACAGACTCTTTATAAACTTTCCGGGAAAATAGACGATAAGGTTTCTTTTTTTCAATTACCAATAACAGCAGAAATGCCAGTATAGCCAATCCAAAAAAAACACCATTAAAAGCCATATTTCCACCGGTTTCTTCTAAAGCTCCCATACATCCCCCTCAAATAAACCAATCTAAATTTATTATTTTTTATTATTTTTTTCTAAAAGATCGGTCAATACTTTAATTTCATTATCAGCATTAACTTGTTGGGTAATATCATACTGTACCCCTAAGTAATAAATGACGCGTTGTTTTTTATCGAACAATGGAATTACTTTTAGATGATTATGAAATAAAGTACCATCTTTTTTATAATTACGAAGAGTAACTTCTATTCCTTCATTTTTCGCCATAGCTTCCTTTATCTGATAACGTGCTTCCTGTTCCCTATCCTCGCCTTGTAAGAAACGACAATTATGACCTACGATTTCTGCTTGTGTATATCCAGTCAACCGCTCAAAAGCCTTATTAGCATACACTATAGGAGAATCATCCATGTCTGGATCAGCCAAAGTGACGCCATTGACACACTCATCCAAAATAGCGGACAACACCTGAGGGATGATTCCGGAATCTTTGTCTACAATAAAGTTCATATTAACACTCCAATATTATTTTTTAGTTTTTATTAATGCATATAAACTTTATACGGCAATTAATTTTTTTATATTTTCTACAGTATTTTCAGCACCGTCTTCGATAGCATAACGAATAAGCTTTTCAAAGGGTCGCATAAATATTTCTAATTTCATTAACTCAAAACGAAAAGTTAAACGGGTAGGTCTTTTTTCTTCGTTAGATTCTAAAATATACCTATGTCTATAAGGTTCGTCCATACCTTCTAAAGTCAATTTATTTTGAGGTTGAAACTCGGTAATAGCAAAAATAGACTCAACTTCCACATCATTATCTTTACGTATTTGTTTTGCCTTAGCGCCAACAAAAACTTCATTGCCATCTAAGGGTTTAAAGTCAACTACTTCCAAAGCCCATTTTGGGTAATTATCGAAAAATTGTTTGCCAACGTATGAAAAAACATCAGCAATAGGTTTGTCAATTTCGACGCTTGCTTCACCAACAACTGGCTTGGCTGAATCAAATGGTAAGTTCAAATGCATGGGACCTCCAGCAATAAATTGAAATGCTCACGAGCTTTATAATTAGGAATATAAAACACAGTAAATCAGGGCATAAAAATATTTAAATTCATAAAAAATAAAAAGAAAATATAATTAAGCATACCCTAATCATGCTTATTTGTTTCTTTTTTATCAAGTAACCAATAAGTAACACCTAAAGCTAAAACCACTGCTGCGCTGGCATAGACATAACTAGGTTCTAAATATTTAAAATCAAAGACAATAACTTTCCTTGAAATTGCCATTAATGCAGTTGCTACCACAAGTTTAACCGGTATTACATCACTACGAAGATAAAGACTTATATTAATATAGATTTCAATTGCAATCAGAACCAATAAAAAAGCACTAAATGTTGACAATAGATCAGTCACACTTAAAATTAAATAAGGTGGCGTAGTCAATTTCTGAAAAAGCACGAAAACTACTTGAAATACCCCCAAAAATATTACCAACACCATCAAGCCAGCTAAAATAGTCACTGCTAGTCGAATAGCTTTGTGAAAGAAATTAAGAATATTGCCTTGCTCATCCCCAACCGGCAGTTCTTCGTGGGACTTTCGTTTTTTATAGGCCGTTTTGAAATGTTTCATTAGTGAACCTAACAACTTTTGGTTCAATTCACTATGAACATTGCTTTCATCTGTGTTAAAAAATGAATTCAATCCATCAATGTTTAGCTCGTTAAGCTGAGTTAAATCCAGCTCTTCAAACCCCATACTCCAATTTGGGAACTCCCGAACTTTGATATAACTGCGCTCCAACTCAACAATATTCTGATGGCGTGGGTCGCGTTTGAGTTTTTGAAAAGCTTTGTTAACCTCTTCTTCATTACCTTCCAGAACTTGAACAAAACATTCGTTGAAATATAACAACACACCGGTGATGCCATTAGCTTCATTCCCTATGCGACACTGCCGCAATAGAGACATTAGCTCATCGGTTGAAAACGGTTTAACCGCATGACTCATGTAAACCAATCTAATCACGACTTTCCCTCCATTGGGATTGTTAGCGTAGATCAATTAACCGTTATTTTTTCGCAAAACGCAAATGCCACCGTACAAAACATGAGATAGACCGACGTATAAAAATATTTGTTGATAGCTTGGATCAATTTCAATCTGATTAATGATTGAATAAAACTGCAAAGAAACGATAAGAATTAACAAAAAAGCACCCAGGGTAAACACTGCCGCATAATTGCTGTGCATTTGATAAAACCCATACACTGCCAGTTGCACAAAACATAAATACAACAAGACCATCCGTAGATTATTCGCTAACGGACCGTACAAATCACTATTGTTCTCAAAAAAAATATCGCTACCGGCCAATGACATTAGGCTTACAACCAAGACAAAAATGACCGAAACGTTAAAATTGATCTGCAACAATAGCTGCAAAATATTTAAAGAGGTTTTGGAAATTGATCGGGTATTCATAGCAGATACCTCTTTTTATAAAAAAACACCCTCCCGGAGTAAAACAATTGGGAGGGCATATAGAGGAGGACGGTTAAGGAGTCATGACGGGCTGTGAAACAGGTTGCGCATGATCATCAGTAAGTTCGATTTCGGTTATTGATACTTCTGGCACTGGTTCGGGTTCTGGCTCCGGTGGCGCGAGAGTTTTACCTTGCATCAATTCATCAATCTGATATTTATCAATAGTTTCCCAATCCATAAGAGCATTTGCCATATTGTGGAGAACCTGGATATTGTCTTTTAAAATGGTTTCGGCACGATTGTAATTACTATCAATCACTGAACGTATTTCTTCATCGATAGTTTCCGCCATTTTTGCAGACATGGGTTTGGATTGAGTCCCCATATAGCCACCCTCATTATCGCCGTAATCCATAGGCCCCAGCTTGTCGGACAAACCCCACTTGGTCACCATGTTTCTAGCTAACTGGGTAGCGCGCATAATGTCGTTGGATGCACCGGTGGTAACTTTATTTTTACCGTAAATCAACGCTTCAGCCACGCGCCCACCAAACAAACTGGCAATCTGGCTTTCCAGCTTATCTTTACTGGCACTGTATTGATCGCGTTCAGGCAAGAACATAGTAATACCCAGCGCACCACCACGCGGCATGATGCTGACTTTGTAAACCGGATCGTGTTCGGGCACCATGCGGCCGACGATGGCATGTCCTGCCTCATGATAGGCAGTCATTAGTAAATCCTCTTTTCTCATGATCATGGTGCGCTTCTCAGCCCCCATAATCATTTTGTCTCGGGCTTTATCTAAGTGATTCATGCTAACTTCACGCTTGTTGGTTCGCGCGGCAAACAATGCACCTTCATTAATCAGATTGGCCAGTTCCGCACCGGAAAATCCTGGGGTACCCCTTGCCAAATCGTTAATATTGACATCTTCCGCCAAAGGCACTCTAGCACCGTGTACTTTCAGGATTTGTTCGCGACCTTTAATATCCGGCAAACCTATCTGAACCTGCCTGTCGAAACGTCCAGGTCTTAACAGCGCCTTATCCAGCACATCGGCTCGGTTGGTGGCTGCAACCACAATAATGCCTTCATTACCGCTAAAACCATCCATCTCGACCAGTAATTGGTTAAGGGTTTGTTCGCGTTCATCATTACCACCGCCTGTGCCGGCACCACCACGCTGACGTCCTACAGCATCAATTTCGTCGATAAAGATAATGCAGGGTGCACGTTTTTTTGCTTGTTCAAACATGTCACGCACCCGAGAGGCACCAACACCGACAAACATTTCCACAAAATCGGAACCCGAAATGGAGAAGAACGGCACCCCTGCTTCACCGGCAATCGCCCGTGCCAGCAAGGTTTTACCCGTACCTGGCGGACCCACCATCAGTACGCCACGCGGAATTTTGCCGCCTAAGGCTTCGTATTTACCTGGATCTTTCAGAAAATCCACCATCTCAACCACATCTTCTTTGGCCTCTTCTACACCGGCCACATCGCTAAAGCGAACTTTAACCTGATCTTCTTCCATCAGCTTGGCACGACTTTTACCAAAGCCCATTTGCCCATCACGCCCACCCGACATCATGGATTGTTTGCGCATGAAGTAAACCAGCACGGCAATTAGCAATAAAGTAGGCGCCCAAGAGATCAAGATGTTCATCAGAGTTGAAGGTTGTGGCGGCTTTTCAACTTTAATTTTCACCCCGTATTCCAACAACTCATCAATCAATCGCGAATCGTTAGGGTTATAAGTGGAAAATCGCGTGCCATTGTTGCGCTTGCCTTCAACGTTATTACCGTTGATATCGACTTCTGTCACTACTTTATTACGCACATCTTCAATAAAATCAGAATAGGAAATTTCATAGTGCGGATCATATTCCGGAATGTTTCGATTTAATATCGAGGACACCAAGATACCAACCGCTATAACAGCCGCTGTAAAAATTAAAAACTTTTTCATAATTTAGTTCTCCTGACTTATTTCTCGCTGGAGAAATATTTGAAGAAATCAGAATTAGGCTTTAAAACCAAAGTATCCTGAGTTTTTTCAAATGAGGTTTGATAAGCCTGTAAACTGCGGTAAAAGGCATAAAACTCGGGATTTTTACCGAAGCTTTTCGAGTAAATTTCAGCTGATTCAGCATCGCCGCGACCACGAATATTTTCTGATTCACGTTTTGCATTAGCGACTAGCACTTGCTTTTGTTTGTCAGCTTCTGCACTGATTAATTCTGCACTTTCCGCACCTTGCGACCTAAATTCTCTGGCCACACGCTCACGCTCTGCACGCATACGCTGATAAACCGAGCTACTGACTTCGGGTGGCAAATCGATACGTTTAATGCGAATATCTATCAATTTGATACCAAATTTTTCGGCTGTAGGCGCCAATTTCTCCAACAAAGTATCGCGTAATGCGCTGCGATCTTCTGAAATCAATTGTTTGATGGTGCGCACGCCAAATTCACTGCGCATGGCATCTTTCATAATTTGGTCGAGACGAAGATTGGCTTGAAATTCATCGCCACCGACTGTGGTGTAAAAAAGACCCACATCACCGATTCGCCACTTGACGAACGAGTCAACAATAACATTCTTCTTTTCGGAGGTAAGAAAACGCTCGGATTTAGCATCCAAGGTCAGCACACGCGCATCAAATGTACTGACATTATTGATGATGGGGGTCATAAAATGGAGTCCGGGTTTCAGATCTGATTTTACGATCTCCCCAAGACGAAATAATACGGCTCTCTGATCCTCATTGACATGAAAAACCGACATGGAAGCCAACACCAAAGCCGCAACGCCAACCGGTAATAAAACTTGTACTTTATTCATTATCTACTCCTGCTAGGACGTAATTCATTGGAGGTGGCATTCCGTGCGTTATGCTTGGCAACGTTGCTTTGTTCAACATTTGAGTCCGGTTCTGCTTGAACCGAATCCGTATGCGTTTGACCTGTAGACATTTGCTGTAAAGGCATATAAAGCGCCGGTGGCTGATCGGTATCCACTACGATTTTATTGGTAGACGCATAAAGTTTTTCTTTCGCTTCCAAGTACAACCGTTTGCGCGTGATAGCTGGATTTTTTTCATATTCAACCAAAAGTTGATCAAAGCGTTCGGTTTCCCCTTTCGCTTTCGCAACTTTTTCAGCTGAATAAGCTTCGGCCTCTTGTACAATACGCGCAGATGCACCGCGAGCTCTAGGTATGATCTCGTTGCTGTAGGCTTCTGCTTCATTAATCAGACGTTGTTTATCTTCGCGTGCACGAATCGCATCTTCAAAAGCACCCTGCACTTCTTCAGGTGGCTGCGCATCTTGTAGATTGACACTAGCCACAATCACACCTGCCTGGTAATCGTCCATGGCTTCCTGAATTTCAGACTTAATCTCAGCTACGATTTGGCTGCGGCCCTCTGTCAACACAAAATCCATATTGTTACGACCAATCACACCGCGCAACACGCTTTCAGTCAGCTGTTTCAGGGTGTTTTCATTATTTTTAACGTTGAATAAATAATCGCGGGCATTGTTTATTTGATACTGCACTGCCAAGCGAACTGCGATTATGTTTTCATCGGTGGTCAACATTAACGATTCTTGAGAAGCACCTGTAGATTTGCTCAGCCTGGAAACATCGTTGTAGCCCACTTCGATATAACGCTGTTGTTCTACGTTGACATCGTTGACTGTTTCAATCGGTAACGGAATGTGCCAATGTGGGCCAGGCATCGTGGTTTCGGCGTAGGCACCAAATCGTGTAACGACGCCTCGGTTACCCTGATCGATAATATAAATACCACTTATCAACCATCCAAGCGCTAGCGATCCACCTAATAGTGTGGCGACTCTGGAAAAGGAAAATAAGTGCTTATTATCTTGGTAAAACTCAGCGTACTTATCGGAAATGGCTTTCCATTGCTTATCCATTTCCATTTTCCAGTCCAATGGGGGTGTTTCTTTATCGGTGTTGTGGTTTTCTGAAGACATAATTACTCCTCGTATTAGATGTTTTGCCAGGCCTGCACATTAGTTGTTATTTTTAGTCTACTTTGTATTTATACTGTGATTACATTACCAAGTAAAACACTACAGATTAGTTAAGTATCGTTTGGTTCCAGAAATAACATGAGATCGAAGCCAAATTGTTGTTTTAATTTCACTAAGGCTTCATTCTGTATTTGCCTTACCCGCTCCCGAGTCACTTGTAACTGATCTGCGACAGCTTGTAATGTCATTTCAGTATGGTTTTTTAAACCAAAACGCATAGACAGGATAATGGCTTGTTTTTCAGGCAAGGTTGCAACTGCTCTATCCATATAAGTTGCCAAATCAGAACCTATCAAGTCATCCAAAGGTTGACTGAACTGTTGCTGCTGCATTTTTTCCATGATGGACATTTCATCATTTTCTTCATCAGAACCGTTGTCCGTAACATAAGTCGATTGATAATAACCACTGATGGTTTTAATTTCTTGTTCTGACAAGTCACAACAGGCCTTAAGTTCTACCAGAGTCGGCCAGCGCTCGTTTTGTAAAAAACATTTACGCATAACTTCAAAAATCCCTGATGACTTTTCAGCCAAAGCCACTGGTAGCGGCACCACTTTGTCTTGCTTCACAATCAATCTTGATATAGCTTGCCTAATCCAGTAAATGGCATAAGTAGAAAAACAATTGCCTCGCTGAGGATCAAACCTATCTACCGCTTTAATCAAACCTACCAAACCTTCCTGCATCAAATCATCAAAACTCAAGGTATTAGCCTTATATTTGTGTACCACAAAAGCGACTAAGCCCGTGTTACTGGCAATCATTTCTTGTCGTAAATGTTTCAGCTCAGTTCTGTATGACCGAATTTTAGTTGTATAAGAAGCATCAATATCAGTCGATTTAGCAAACTGTTTATCGATGAAGTCAGCAATTTCCAGTAGATAGACCGGTAAAAAATGTAGGCCATACATGAGCTCGGATGCAGGATCAACAAAACCTTCAATTCCTAAGCTGCTAAAATCGTCATGTTGTACAAAACCTGTTTTTTGTACAACTAAATTTTTGAGAGGCAAATTGTCAACCATGAACAAGTTTTCTGAGCTAGCGGGAGAGCTATACGCCGTCATAAACAGTTGCAAAGCGTGTTTATATTCCTCGTTATTCTTGATCAGGATAATTTCAGAAAAATCGGTGCCTTTTTTTAAATCTTTTAACAACTGCTTGGCAATTAAACCTGCAACCTGCTGATTTTCCAATAACAACAATAACAGTTGCTGCCTGGCCTGCTCTACACGACAGGCGAGTACAACTTGCTCTGTATCCTTGGCAGGAATAGAGATTTGGTTATCTAGTTCAGATAGTGCTGTCATCTGGAATCACCGAGTTAGATTTTTATGTTGGAATCGAAGATACAATGCTGTAGAATTTTTGTCAACATTTTAATTGTACAAAACATAAACAAATGTATTCAATCAAAGCTATTACCACGTTAACTGGACTCACAGCGGAAACGCTACGAGCTTGGGAGCGACGTTACGACTGCATTACCCCGCAACGTAATGAAAGCGGTCGCCGCTCTTATTCTCAAAATGATCTGGAAAAGCTCAAGCTTTTGGTCAACTTAACGCGTAGCGGACATGCCATTAGTAAAATTGCCCAGCTGGATTGTGAGCAACTCCGCCACTTCCAAAACCAATCAGTTATACAGATTGACACCAACCAGGCCAATTTGTTCAGCCAAATCATTGAAGCTTTACAAAATTATCGTATCGAACACTGCGAACAGTTATTGAAGCGGGCATTATTAGCCCATGAGCCACTAGAGTACGCCAGAGATATTTTGCTACCGGCGCTGCATCAAGTAGGACAACTTTGGCACGAGGAGAAAATCAATATTGCCCAAGAACATATGTTTTCAAGCTGTGTAAAACGCATCGTATTGAGCCTGGTGAACACCCTACACCAACCATCTAAACGCAATCCGTCTATGCTGTTTGCAACACCTAGCGGTGAGCCGCATGAATTTGGTATTTTGCTGGGGAGCTTGATTGCCGCTGCTCAGCAATACACTTGTTATTATATTGGTGCTGATTTACCTGCTTTTGACATTATTGATGCTAGTAAACAGCTAAAGCCGGATGTGATTGTCATAGGCTTGGTGAAGTCTCCTGCGGAATTACAAACGACACTAGAGTTAGAAAAATTGATGAAATTTGCCGTTACCAGTTCTTCAAAACTCTGGCTGGCTGGTCAGGGTGCACATTTTTGGTTTAAACAACATGCGCCCGCCTTAGTTAATTGTGAATATATAGCGAACATTGACCAATTTTATGACAAAGCCCAACAACAGCAGCTTATAAGCCGCTGATTTTTCATGTTTCTGTCTAAAGAATCAGTTTCAATCAGTTTTCAGACTTAACCTGCACTCTACCCTCAACCAGCCGGATCGGAAACGTAGCAATATCTTCATAAGCGGGCGGGGATTTAACTTCACCAGTCTTCACACAAAAGCGCGCCCCATGACGTGGACAGATGATCTCGTCGCCGTCCAGTTCACCGCTTGCGATTTCCGCACCATCATGCGTGCAAACATCTTCTATCGCGTAGCATTGGCCGTCGATTTTAAATATCGCTACCTCATAACCATCGACATCCACCACCACATGTTCGCCGTCAGCCAAAGCCGAGTCAGCCACAACATCTATCCAATCTGACACTTTCCACCCCATAGTTAAATAAAACCCTTACACCAGCCAGCCTTTTCCGCCTTTCGCCTTTCGCCTTTCGCCTTTCGCCTTTCGCCTTTAGCCTTTAGCCTTTTAAATAAACATCATAGCGCAGCAATTTCCCCTGCACGCTCTCAGTCGGTTTTCCGCCCAAAGGTTCGGCATAATCCGGGCTTTTCACGACCACCCGTCGAGCCGTCGCCGCAAAGGCAGCTTCGAATAATGCCTGCCTGTCCGTATCATCACCCAAAATATCGCGCAAAATTGCCATCGATTTACGTGTTGCTGCCGATTGTTTGCGTTTTGAAGGAAACATAGGATCGAGATAAATACAGTCTGGTTTTTCCGGCAATTGCGCCAGTAATTCGATGGCATTACCAATCAGTAAAGTTGGCGGCGTTAATGCGCGCTTTTGCACCCAATCTTTTTGAGCCAGCCGCTCGAAGCCATCGCTAATCAAAGCAGCCATAATGGGTGAGCGCTCCATGCAGGTGACATGGTAACCCATCCTAAACAACGCAAGTGCATCCTGAGCCCAGCCGGAAGTCGCATCAACCACGCTATGGGTTTTTTTACCGACCGCTTGAGCTAATTGGTCTTTTTTGGGGGCGGGATAGGAATGTTGCTCACCGGGGCGCGGATCGACTTCTACCAGCAAACCGCCTTTTTTCAGATTTAATTTATCCAGCAATTTCAAGCAGCCATCACGGTAACACAAGAAAAAATCGTAGCTACCGGCTTGAACATCGGCCATAGCCAATAATGGCAAACCCAAACGTTCAGCCAGACTTTGCTCAAGGTTTCCAACGCTATCGCTGTAAACAATTGCAGTATTGTTCATAGACATGGCGGGTTGTGGTTGTTTATCCAACCCGGTCGACGAATTTTGAGCATGGCACGTTCTATTCGGTGGAAATCGCTTCTTGCTGATTTTTTAATGCCGCATCCAGCGTGTGCCAGGCCAAGGTGGCGCATTTCACCCGCGCAGGATATTCGCGTACACCAGCCAGTACTGCCAGTTTACCAATGGCTTCCAGATTCACTTCTTCCGTTTTACCGGTCGTCATTTCATGGAATTGCTGAAATAACGTATCGGCTTCCTGTTCGGTCTTGCCTTTGATAATTTCCGTCATCAATGACACTGACGCGGTGGAAATAGCGCAACCGGAGCCCTGAAAACTGGCATCGGTAATTACATGATCATCAATTTTCAAGAACAAAGTCAGTTTATCGCCACATAACGGATTAAAACCGTCCACCCGACGATTGGCATTCTCCATCACCCGAAAATTGCGCGGATTACGATTGTGATCAAAAATCACTTCCTGGTACAAATCGCGTAAATCATCAAACATTAGCCAAACACCTCTATTAAGGATTTGATGCCTTGCATCAAAATATCAACTTCTTCGCGAGTATTGTACATGGCAAATGAAGCTCGCGCTGTCGCCGGTACACCGTAAAAATCCATCACCGGCATGGCACAGTGATGCCCTGCCCTGATGGCGATACCCAGACTATCCAACATGGTGCCGATATCGTGCGGATGAATATGATCCAAGGTAAACGACAGGATGCCGCCTTTCTCCGCCGCCTGGCCGACGATGTTCATACCTTTGATTTGCTCAGCTTGTTCGGTAGCATAAGCCAGCAATTCGGCCTCATAAGCGGCGATATTCTCCATACCGATTGCGCTGACATAATCGATGGCAGCCCCCAAACCAATGATTTCGGCAATCGCCGGGGTGCCTGCCTCGAATTTATGCGGTAAGCCGGCGTAGGTGGTTTTTTCGAACGTTACGGTACGAATCATGTCGCCGCCGCCTTGATAGGGCGGCATGGCTTCCAGCAAGGCTTGCTTACCATATAGAACACCTGTACCCGAAGGCCCATATAGCTTATGCCCGGAAAACACATAAAAGTCGCAATCCAGGGCCTGCACATCGACAGCCATATGCGGAGTCGCCTGCGCACCATCCAGCAGCACCGGAATATTTTTGGCATGTGCGGCGGCAATGATTTTTTCTACCGGATTGATAGTGCCTAAAGCATTAGACATATGCGCAATAGCCACCAACTTGGTTTTATCACCCAGCAGTTTTTCGAACTCCTCGAAAATCAGCTCGCCCTTTTGATTCATCGGCGCCACTTTTAATACCGTACCGATTTGCTGGCACAGCATCTGCCAGGGCACTATGTTGGCATGATGCTCCATGGCGCTGATCACAATTTCATCGCCGGCTTGTAGCTGGGATTTACCGAAACTTTGTGCAACCAGATTGATGGCTTCGGTAGCGCCGCGCAGGAAAATAATTTCTTTTTCACTACCTGCGTTGATAAAGCGTTTGACCTTTTCCCTGGCCGCCTCAAAACGATCGGTAGCTTTGACACTTAAGGTATGCACGCCGCGATGAATATTGGCATATTCATGACTATAAACATGCACGATACTATCGATCACTGCTTGCGGTTTCTGGCAACTGGCTGCATTGTCCAGATACACCAAGGGTTTGTTGCGAACTGTTTCACCGAGAATCGGGAAATCAGCACGGATTTGGTCGATTGGATAGGTAGTCATAGTCTCAAGCTTGTAGGTTGCCTTTGTGCTATCTGCACATTAAAATCAAATTCAACACATTGTATTGGATAAAAAAATGGTCGCCGTATTTCCGCAAAAACATCTCACCGACATCGCCGAATGGCATCGCATGGGCGAGGCCGGTATTTTTTCGCCCGACAGTCGCATGGAACTCATCGAAGGAGAAATCTTACACATGGCACCGATCGGATTTAATCATGCCGGGCATGTTAACCGGCTTAATAATTTTCTAACCCTTCTAGCCCGCGGCAAAGCTGTCGTCAGCGTGCAAAACCCGGTACAACTCGGCGACTTATCCGAACCTGAGCCGGACTTTCTATTACTGCGTCCCCATGCAGATTTTTACACCACACGCCACCCTGTTGCAGCTGATGTGCTGTTGTTGGTAGAAGTCTCCGACAGTACCCTTGGTTTCGATCGCAACCAAAAACTGCGTCTTTATGCCACCCATGCCATTCCAGAATACTGGATCGTCAATCTTATCGACAATTGTTTAGAGGTCTACCGCCAACCGCAGGATGGCGATTATCTGGAAAAAACCGTACTCTCAAAAGCTGACAAACTCAACCTATGCAGCTTGCCGGAGATCCAGGTGGCGGTTTCCGATATTTTATAAACTGATCGCAGGAAAACGCGCAAGCAACTGCTTGAATAACAAAGCTTTCAATTCGGCATTCTCGACCTTGTCCACCATTTCATTAGCAAAAGCAAAGGTCAAAATATTCCTGGCCGACGCCTCATCTACGCCGCGTGATTGCAGGTAAAACACCGACTTTTCTTCCAGCTGCCCCACCGTCACCCCGTGCGAACATTTCACATCGTCGGCATAAATTTCCAGTTGCGGCTTGGTGTCGACTTCAGCATCAGCCGATAACAACAGATTGCGGTTACTCATTTCCGAATCGGTTTGCTGCGCATCTTCCGCAACAATCACTCTGCCTTGAAATACACCGCGAGCTCGGTTATCGAGCACCCCTTTATAGAACTCGCGACTGATACCGCGCGGCATCAAATGATTGATCCGGGTGTGGTTATCGATATGTTGCCGGTTGGCCCCCAGATACAGGCCGTTTACGCTGCATTCCGACGCCACATGCAAATCACTGCGAATATCGGTCCGCGCCAATATCGCGCCAAAGGCAAAATTGTGATGCATCAACCGACTGTCTCGCGCCTGTTTGACGTAGGTGCCTCCGAAATGGCAGGCTTTGTCCGCTTCGATTTGAGCTTTATACAGCGTTAAACCGGCATTGGCCTCCAGAAAACATTCATTCACAGCCGCTGAGAAATAACTGGCCGCACTACCGATATAGTTTTCGATGATTTCCGCTTCCGCGCTCTCATTAATAACAACGACATTACGTGTCGCCGCCAAAGCGTTGGCGTAAGTTACCACATGCAATATTTGCAACGGCTTGGCCATCCGGTAATTAGCGGCAACTTCAATCACCACGCCGTCAGCAAACCAGGCGCTGTTAAAAGCCACCAGACTATGCTCGTCATTAGTGACCGCATGGCCCAACCGTGCCTGCAAGTCGGTGGAATTACCGTCTAATGCAGCGCGCATACTTTGCACCGAAACTTCGCCGGGCAACCCAGTCAGCCGGGACAAAGTAGATGAAAACCGGCCATTAACCAGCACCACGCTCCAGGCATTTTCCAGCCGATACGCATCCAGCCAATCCGTATCGATTTCCTGGTTATCGGTCGGCGTGAATTGGGTTTTGTTTAATACTGCCAGATTAGTGTAGCGCCATTCTTCGTCACGCAGATTTGGAAAACCGTGGGCTTCAAACGTTTTTAAACCATCTTGTCGCAACTGTTGTAGCCAAGGCAAATCCGCACCTGGCAAAGCGGACGCAATAGCGGGATACGCGGCCAAATAAGACTCGGGAGATTGTTCGACCGCCATCATGCCGCCTGCCCTTCCAGCCAGCTATAGCCTTTTTCTTCCAGTTCCAGCGCCAGCTCAGGCCCACCGGATTTGACGATACGCCCTTCCGCCAGCACATGCACAACGTCGGGAATCACATAATCCAGCAAACGTTGGTAATGCGTAATCATCAAAAACGACCGTTCTGCAGCACGTAAGGAATTAACGCCCTCGGCCACTATGCGCAAAGCATCAATATCCAGACCGGAATCGGTTTCGTCGAGAATGCATAATTTAGGCTCCAACACTGCCGCCTGCAAAATCTCGTTACGTTTTTTCTCACCACCGGAAAAACCTTCGTTAACCGCGCGGTACAAAAATTTTTCATCCATCTGCAACAATTTGACCTTGCTTTTGACGATAGTCAGAAAATCCATCGCATCCACTTCAGGCAGGCCGTGATGTTTGCGCATCGCGTTAAGCGCGGCTTTTAAAAGATAGATATTGCTGACACCGGGAATTTCCACCGGGTACTGAAACGCCAGAAACACCCCTTCGCGAGCACGAATTTCCGGCGCCAGTTCCAGCAAGTCTTTGCCTTGATAAGTGACGCTACCCTCGGTAACCGTATAGCCGGCTTTGCCGGACAACACGTGCGACAGAGTACTTTTGCCGGCTCCGTTGGGGCCCATGATGGCATGGACTTCACCTGGGTTGATGTCCAGGGTTAGGCCTTTGAGGATGGGTTTGTCGTTAATGCTGACGTGTAAGTTTTTTATGCTGAGCATGTGTTTACCTGGTTTAGCTTTGTAGTCTGTAGGCTGGGTAGAGTGAAACGAAACCCAGCGTTGAAATCTTTAATGTGTCGCTATCGCGACTGTTTTTTAAAGTCGGGTCTCGGCCCGACAGCCGAGATACTTTCTTTTGCGTTGCCAAAAGAAAGTATCCAAAGAAAAGGCAACCCGGATGCCGCTTTGATCCTGCGCTCCTCGGGTTTGACCGGGGTTTTCCGAAGGGGCTTCCCAGCCCCTACGTAAAACGCGATGCATCCCTGCATCGCCCCTGCGGGCTGTTCCACTCAAACCCTCCGGTGCTCGGCGCGGCATAACGGGAGAAAAAAAATCATCACACAAACGGGATATTCGAAACATCAACATCAATATCTTTGTGTCCTCTATTACTAAGGAACACTTTCAAGACTTCCGCCCGATATTCCTTTTCCTTATGGGGGCCAACTATTATTTTATTTATTGGAAGCTTTTCTGCATTTTCAAATAGAGCAATATACGGAACAAGCACTCCATTTCGTTGGCGAAACCTTCTCTCTTTTCTAAGCTTATCTTCTTCACCTAAGTAATCCATTAACGCAATTGCAATCCTAACCTCTTTTTCTTCCTTAAATGCGTGATGCTTAAAGCGAGTAATGCAGTTAATAAATGACTGTAATGCTGGCGCTGCACTATCCTCTAATACTTCCGGTGTTAATTTACATCTTACTGCCTCAAAAACTTCTACCGCATATTTAGCAACAATTTGCAAATCCACAGATAGTTCCTCTTCAATTACTTTAGAATCATCACTGTAAACACAATTCCCTAACACTCCCGAAAGGTTAAAATCATTTCCTTCTTGACTTAATTGCTTTTCCAAGCCGACTGAATCAAATTCGATCGCGTAGCCGCCATCGCCACCATATCCACGCCATTGACTAAGTAAGCCATTGTTTTTCACATAATCATCGGTTACGGCACAAAATGAAAATACATATATTTCCGCTCCAATGGCTTCAAATAAAGCGTTATATTTACCTTCAACTAAAGTAGTAACCTCATGCTCAGCTATTAATTCAATACCACCATTTTTTTCGATTATTTCTTGATAGTGCTTGTTATTTTTAGAGACGGAATTCAAATAGTAAACTACCTCAGGCTTCAAAAGCTCAATCAAAGTTCTTTTAAATAAAAACACCTCAGTATAATCATTCAAAAACTTGTAGTGTGTAGCCCAAATACTTTGATTTCCTTCTTTGCCTAAAATCCCATAAAGGCCTGCTTCATTGGTGTAATGCCAAATAGTTGGAAAATCTTCTGATAGCTTTTTCATATTCCTTAAAATGTTTTACGAACTCATTTTTAGGCCGTTAGAAGTCCAAAGAATATGCTGAACGCAGTGAAACGCATCGTTCGCGACAGATGCGCCTCCTTCCGTCGGCACATCCTACAAATTCTCTCCACATCCAAAATATTCGACCACTTTCAATTCCGAAACGGGGTTTATTCCCCTGATGCCGCGCCGAGCACCGGAGGGTTTGAACGGATTTGCCCGCAGGGGCGATGCAGGGATGCATCGCGTTTT
Source organism: Methylomonas lenta (assembly GCF_001644015.1). GTDB lineage: Bacteria > Pseudomonadota > Gammaproteobacteria > Methylococcales > Methylomonadaceae > Methylomonas > Methylomonas lenta. The sequence goes on along the minus strand of NZ_LUUI01000125.1, from coordinate 3,665 downwards.
TCGTAAGGGCTTGGATGCCCTTTCGAAAAACCCCGTTCAAAGCCTTCGGCGCGCAGGATTAACGCGGCATGGGGTGGCTTTTTCTTTGGATACTTTCTTTTGGCCACGCAAAAGAAAGTATCTCGGCTGTCGGGCCGAGACCCGACTTCAAAACCATCCGTCGCGACAGCGACACCAAATTCAAACGCCCCTCACCCTAGCCCTCTCCCGCAGGGAGAGGGAACAAAACCCTATTTACCCAACCGACCCTTCCAAACTAATCCCCAACAAAGCCTGCGCTTCCACGGCAAATTCCATCGGCAATTCCTTAAACACTTCCTTACAAAAACCGTTGACGATCATCGACACCGCATCTTCGGCAGACAATCCGCGCTGCTGACAAAAGAACAACTGATCTTCGCTGATTTTAGAAGTCGTAGCTTCGTGCTCGACTTGCGCCGTGGGTTGTTTGACTTCCACGTACGGAAAAGTATGTGCACCGCATTTATCGCCGACCAGCAACGAATCACATTGGGTATGGTTACGCGCATTGCTGGCGGATTTGGCCACTTTTACCAAACCGCGATAGGTGTTTTGCGCCCGGCCGGCGGAAATACCCTTGGAAACAATGGTGCTACGAGTGTTTTTGCCGATATGTATCATCTTGGTGCCGGTATCGGCCTGCTGCAAATTGTTGGTCAATGCCACCGAATAAAATTCACCGACCGAATTGTCGCCTAAAAGCACGCAGCTGGGATATTTCCAGGTGATGGCGGAGCCGGTCTCTACTTGGGTCCAGGACACTTTCGAATTGTGACCGCGACATTCGGCGCGCTTGGTAACGAAATTGTAAATACCGCCTTTACCGTCTTTGTCGCCCGGATACCAGTTCTGCACGGTGGAATACTTGATCTGCGCATTATCCATCGCTATTAGTTCCACTACTGCCGCATGCAATTGGTTTTCGTCGCGCATCGGTGCGGTGCAGCCTTCCAGATACGACACATGCGAGCCTTCATCGGCTATGATCAAGGTGCGCTCGAACTGACCGGTATTCGCGGCATTAATTCTAAAATAAGTCGACAGCTCCATCGGGCAGCGCACGCCTTTGGGAATGTAGACGAACGAGCCATCGGTAAACACCGCCGCATTCAGGGCAGCAAAAAAATTGTCGCCTGCAGGCACCACAGTACCTAAATATTGTTTCACCAGCTCGGGATGCTCTTGTAAGGCTTCGGAAATTGGACAAAAAATCACCCCGGCTTCTTTTAGCTTGCCTTTGAATGTGGTGGCTACTGAGACGCTGTCAAACACCGCATCAACAGCGATACCAGCCAAGCGCTCTTGCTCATCCAGGGGGATACCGAGCTTTTTATAGGTATCCAGCAATTGCGGATCAACCTCGTCCAGGCTTTTCGGGCCGTCTTTTTTTGACTTGGGAGCCGAGTAATAACTGATGGCTTGATAATCGATAGGCTCGATATTCAATTGCGCCCAATTGGGCGGCGTCATGGTTTGCCAGTGCCGAAAGGCTTTCAGGCGATATTCCAGCATGAATTCCGGTTCATTTTTAACCAAAGACAATTTGCGTATCACCTCTTCGTCCAAACCCGGCGGAAAGGTATCCACTTCCAAATCGGTCACAAAACCTTGTTTGTATTCCTGACCGATTAAATTTTCGATTTCTTGTGCTGATGCTGACATAGGCGCTCTTATAAATTAACGGTATAACCGACTCAGAGGGATACTGACTTCTACGGGTTGTTTAAACGGCATAATCATATCGGCTAAGGTAACCGACTCCAGGGCATTGGCAATTTTTTGATTTATCAAATGCCAGTTGCCTTGTATCCGACAACCACTAGCCTGATCGCAACCTTTATGCGATACCGAACATTCAGTCAACGCAATCGGCCCTTCCAAAGCACTGATTATCGTGGCTACCGTGATTTTCTCCGGCTCACGAGCCAATACATAACCACCTTTGACACCCCGCATGGATGACAGTATGCCGGCTTTTGTCAGTATTTTTAAAATCTTACTAACTGACGGCAAGGCGATGCCGGTTACTGCAGCCAACTCAAGCGCACCGTGCAAACGATGCTGGTCTTTGGCAATCACACTGAGTATTACAGTGGCATAATCGGTCATCTTGCTTAGCTTTAACATAGCCCTCTCATATATGGGACCATTTTAGTCTTATTTAATAACCTAGTAAAGAGCTTGGTTATTCTTTTTTAATTTTTATGCTGAAAGTTACCTGAGCCAGCCTTTGCGCTTGAAATACAAATATGGCAACAGGATAGAAAATGCCATCATCGTTAGCGCAATTGGATAGCCCAACATCCATTCCAGTTCCGGGATGTGCTCAAAATTCATGCCATAAATGCTGGCAATTAAAGTGGGCGGTAGCATCGCAACAGAGGCTATGGAAAATATCTTGATGACTTTATTTTGGTTGATATTGATGAAACCAACAGTGGCATCCATCAAAAAGTTGATTTTGTCGAACAAAAATGCGGTGTGGCTGTTCAGCGACTCGATATCCCGCAAAATTTGCTGAGCATCTTCCAGTTGCGCCGGAGACAGTAATTTTCGGCGCACTAAAAATGACACCGCCCGCTGAGTATCCAACATATTACGGCGGATACGGCCATTAAGATCTTCCTCTTCTGCTATATCTGCCAGAATTTGTTCTGCATCTTCATCACTTATATCCTGACTCAAGACTTTTTTACTGACCGCTTCTAGCTCGGTGTATATGTCTTCCAGCGCATCGGCAGAATATTCGGCTTCGGCACCGTATAAGTCCAACAACATATCTTTGCTATCTGTGACAAAGCCAGGCTGAGTACGTGCCCGCAAGCGCTGCAGACGGAAAACCGGTAATTCCTCGCTACGTACCGAAAACAAGATATCACCGCGCAACACAAAAGCCACTGGCACACAGCGGGATTCACCTTCCCTATCCAGTAAAAAATCGGAATGAACATGGATTTCATTTTGCTCGACATAAAACCGCGCACTGGATTCCAGATCGGTAAGCTCATAAGGATCAGGTAGATCCAAACCGTAATGCTGACCAATTAAAATCCGTTGTGCTTTGTTGGGCGCCAACAAATCAATCCAGATAGGATTCACTGCATACAAATCGTGACGACAGGTGATGGCTACTTTGGCTAATCGCCCCTCCACCAATTCAAACGCACTCATCTGGCCCTCGCCACAATGCGGCTCTCTGTCGCCAACTAACTGCTCACGTAGATTATCGGAAATTTCCCATAGCACATCATCCTGGCGGGCTGCTTCGACTTGCCCCCAGACTAAAACAGCATCTTCAGAATTTAAAGCAGACAGGATTTGGCCGATTTCAACGGCTGATAAGCGCTGTAAAAAGGCATTCAATTCGGCTAAATGCTGTTTTTGCACCAGCGATATCACTAGCTTGCGACGAGGCAGCGGCTGATTTTGCACCATGCTTTCGATAAGCCTATGCTTTCTCAACAATTCGTTGACGGTTTGTAATGGCAACAGTGAACTCCAGTAAATCCGTTTTTAGGTGAAAAACACCATGATAACCGACTTTATCTGCCGCTGAATTTAGTTTGTGACATCGCCCGCGCTGGGCGAAGAACTGAATTTAAGAGATCTTAAGGAAGGCGCATGTAACAAGTTCGTCAGCTGTG
>NZ_LUUI01000124.1 GCF_001644015.1 Methylomonas lenta | reverse complement strand
CTTCGCTCCCACCGGGCCATGTTGTTCAAACATTTAAAGGCCTTGCCAGAAGCAAATTTTGCCTACGAATCATTAAGGAAGTTATTCGACCAATTGATTGAGCGAACCATTAACGAACAAAAAACCTGCATGCTAGGTAAAGCAGTGTTGGAGTTTCGAGGTCAAGACCCCCAAGTTGCGGAAATCGTCAATATGGGGATATCACAATTAGAAAATGTTATTCTCGAAATCCTGTCAAAAGCGCAAGCCACAGGTGAAATATCTAAAGGCCGCGATCTACAGGTATTGTCCTCCTACTTAACCGCTGCTTTTTATGGAATCCAGGTGCTGGGAGTTGCCAAGCCTTGCCGGGAAAATCTTGAACAAGTAGGGGCTATCGCGTTGTCGATTGTTTTTCCAAACCAATAATCATTATTTTAATGATCCCGGCCATATTTTTTTATTATTTATGTACCAATCAGTACATAATTTTCAATCGAATTAGGGAGGTGATTTTTAGCTTAAAACTAACTAATTTTTTAATTCAATTTCAACTTTACCAAGGAGAACAACATGTCTTTTTTACTTTCTAGTCCAGGCACGACTAATCTACCAGACGTTTTTCAAAAATATCCTAAAAGGGGTATTATGATTTTGCACCTCATCGACGACATCATGCGAGAAGAATCGCCTTTGACGGACGGCGAGCGTGAACTCATTTTCACTTATATATCCGGCTTAAATTCCTGCAGTTTTTGTTTTCATTCTCATGTGCCTGCAGCCACCGCTTACGGAATTGATGAATCGATATTCGGTGACATGAAGATTAACCTTGATTCGCCTAAAGTCGATAAAAAACTACAGCCGATATTGATCTACGCCAAAAAACTTACACTAACGCCTACGCAAGTCACCAAAGCAGATGTCGATGCAATTTATGCTGAGGGATGGAATGAACAAGCCTTTTTTGATGTGGTGTGCATCTGCTGCGTGGTCAATTTTATGAACCGATTCGTCAATGGGGTTGGTGTCGATGTCGATCCGGAAACCGCGCATCAAACCGGGGCTTCAGTTTTGCCTACAATCGGCTATTCCGGTTGGGCGGCAAACTTGGAAAAATCGCTTGCTTCATAGTTGTGCTTCGCAGTTCAGTAATTGGCAGGGAACGCTTCCGTTATCCCTTTCTACCGCGCTGAGGATCGTAACTTGAGACAGGAATAACCCGATAAGCGTGATTCAGGGTTGAATCGCACTTATCGGGGATAGAGCATCTTTTTGATATTCGAACGAGAAGAGCACAGTTAGAAAGCGGTGAGTGTAACGAAGGGCTAGTCGTTATTTATGTAGGCGGAGGGATCTAAGGCGCGGATTCAACAATCTTTGTTAACTGTTGCGAACCAGTTGAGCGCTAAAAATGTCCCATCGGTATTTGTTAAGGACGAAGCATGTCAGAATTTTGTTTAATTAATCGGTTCGTAATTACTTAACTCAGTTTTTTTACTCAAACTTTATAACCAGTTACCAAAAGGTTGCACGATAACCTTTTCACCAGCTTCCACTCGGGTTTGATCAGCTGCCAAGATTATGAAGCAGTTGGCTTGCGACATGGAAAGTAAAATACCAGAACCTTGCTCACCGGTCTTGCATACTGTCAACCCGCCATCAGACGCCTGGATCAAAATGCCGCGCTGATACTCTACTCTTCCCGCTCGTTTTGTTAAAAGCAAACTGTTCATCGCTTGTAAAATTAAAGGCGGACGAACGATTTCGCCACTTAAATGCTGTAGTGCCGGATGCACAAACTGGTTAAAACTTACCATCATCGCCACTGGGTTACCTGGCAAACCAAAAAACAATGCTTGTTCTAGACGGCCAAAGGTTAATGGTCGTCCTGGCTTCATTGCCACCTTCCAAAAAACAATTTCGCCTAATTCGTTCAACACTTGACGTATATAATCTGCCTCTCCGACCGAAACTCCGCCGCTACTAATAATGACATCATGGTTTTTCGCAGCTTCTTGCAATATATTGTGCAGTTGTATTTGGTCGTCACCAACCACGCCTAAATCAGTTATATTGCAATGCAAGCGGCTCAACATCCCAAACAGGACATTTCGATTACTATCGTATATCTGTCCAAGCTGTAAGGCTTCTCCTATTGGCTGCAATTCATCACCTGTGGAAAAAAAGGCTATCCGCAAGCGCGGCATTACAGCAACATTATTGATGCCTAAGGAAGACAACACCCCTAAATCTGCCGCCGTTAACCGTCGACCACATGTCAATACTGTTTGTCCTAATCGAATATCCTCACCAAAGAATCGAATATTTTCTACTAGTCTAGTACGACCATCAATTCTAATACTTGCTGCGCCGAGCATTTCGACATGCTCCTGCGGGATCACCGTATTGCAACCGGCAGGAATCACTGCTCCTGTCATTATGCGGACACACTCGCCACTTGTGCATCTCCCAAGAAATGGATGACCGGCAAAACTATTCCCAACTACCTTTAATGTGACAGTCCCATTCCGAGGTATATCATCGGCACAAAAGGCAAACCCATCCATCGCCGAATTGTCATAAGGAGGAACATTCATTTCAGCAATAATATCTTCAGCCAACACACGATCAATGGATTGTCGCAAAGACAACCGTTCTTGCTTCGTAAAAGCCAATGGTTTTATGCAATCTATAATAAATTGCTGTGCAACATCAACAGTTATTGCTGTTGGATCATGCTCGTCACCGCAACTTGATTTGCTTAGATGAAGTCTTCCGCTATCTATATTATTAGGCATAACACTCCGAAACTATCATGATCACTCACTGTTGCCGATACACTTCTGATTTGTTCCATATTGCTGATATGACTTATCATATTACCTTTTGCTAAAGTTACTACCATAGCCTGAAAAGAATAGATAAGATGAACTCGATAGCGTTGATAAAGCCAACGTCCATCCAAAACTTCAACACTCTGCTTACGTGGGTTATTGTTAATAGTTTGTGTTTCTTTTAAATCGCAATACAAGTGTGTTGTCCTACTACTGATTAATTTTCTGCATTTTATTATTGACGCATGTGTTAAAAAGACCCTCATCACCTTTTCGCTACTTAGCGAAAGAGTCGAAATTAACGAACTTCTTTGGAGGTAAGAAAACGCCTGGGCAATAAGCACCCAAACCCAGTACACGCGCATCAAATGTACTGATATTATTGATGATGAAGGTCTGTAAGCTGCTTACTCTATTTAATAGCATTTATTTCAACAAACACGATGGACGGTTAGCTCCACCAGTGCAACCATTAGCAATCAATTTCAGCCATCACCGCATGAGGGGCTAAGTTTATATGGCCGTTAAATATTACCAGTTGCATAGTTGCTGATGGAGCTAACCGTCAACCCTGTTTAACGTAATTTTTTTTCAAAGCAGGTTCTTGTTATATCAATTCAATTAATGTGCCCAAAAGTCACAAAAACTCGACAATTTAGTTATACTCCGAAGCCGCTGCGAATGCAGTTGAACTCCTTCGGAAACTAAGTTTCTAACTCCTTAGGCACAACCGAATCCAGGTCTTCAGGAACAATTGCACCAGTGATGATTCGGTAAGCAGAATGGGGCACTATTTTTTCTCCAACCGGAAAATCTGCGCTGCTTTCTTCGGCAATAGGTAGCACAACGGGATAATTTTCTCTTGTTTTTTCGGCATCCTGCCAGGAGACAGCAAAGCCATCCAAAGCACTGTTTGTATAAGGGGGCGAAGAGATTGTTGCTAGCGTCTTTTCGGCAAGAACATAGCCAAGAGAATCAGATGTTGCAACAACGCGTGTTTCTATTAGGCATATTTTCCTTCATTATTTCAATAGCTTAATTTATGGATATCACTTTTTTACCCAGCGTTTTTCTTCATCATGTCCGCCACCCCACAGCATAGGGAAAGCATGTAAAAGTCCAGGGAAAAGTGCTTCCATACTTTCCTGCGCACCTTTGGAACTTCCTGGTAAATTAATGATTAATGTTTTGTCGCAGATGCCAGCCAGTTCGCGTGACAACATTGCATAAGGTGTGCGTTCTTTACCATGGCGGCGTATAGTCTCAGCCAGACCGGGTGCTTCTTTTTCGATGACTTTGGCCGTTGCTTCCGGAGTTATGTCCCTAGGGCTAAAACCCGTTCCACCGGTTGTAATTACCAGATCAAAATGTTCAGCTACTAGTTGCCGCAAGCGATTTGATATTTGGTCTGAATCATCGGGTAAAATTTCATAGACCGGAACCGAGAGGTCTTTATCTTCCAAAAATAGTTTGATGATTTTTCCGGACGTATCTTCGCGGTTTCCGGCATATGTTGAATCAGAAATAACAAGAACAGCCGATTTTAATGGTTCGGCAAAATATTCTATAAAACTGCTTTTGCCTCCCTTTTTCTCAACCAGTTTTACATCGGAAAAAGAGATGTTTTCATCTAACGGTTTAAGCATATCATAGACGTTTAACAGCGCGCCCGTAACTGCAGCCATAGCTTCCATTTCAACACCGGTTTTCCAGATTGCTTTTACTTCCGCTGAAATTTTTATGGTGTCTTTGCCGATATCAAAACTTATACCCACCCAATCCAAAGGAAGAGTATGACAAAACACAATCCAGGCAGCAGCATTTTTCGCAGCGGTTATGCCTGCTGCCCGTGCAACCTGTAAAACATCACCTTTGGGAACAGTTTTTTCAGTCACCCGTTTTATTGTTTCCGAATTAGCCGTTAAAATTCCTTCGGCTTTCGCATATCTTAATGTGCTGAATTTTGGACTAATATCGATCATTTTGTATTTTTAAACTATTATTTTGTTTTTGCATTTAATTGAATAAATTACCAGAAAAATTACATTTTCAACTGACCTTGCATTTTCCGATAAAAATGTTCTTAAAAGTTATTCCTGAACCCAGTGCACAGATTCATCTTCCATGATTTCTTTTTTCCAGATGGGAACTTTGTGTTTAATACCTTCAACAATCTGTTTCATCGCTTTAATACTTTCTTTACGATGCCCGGAAGAGCAAAAAACAAAAAGAGATAATTCTCCGGTTTTTACCAATCCGGTACTATGGTATATGTGCAGACAATTTAACGGCCATTGTTCAAAAGCTTCTTCACGAATTTTTGAAAACGCCTGGTTGGCCATGTCTTCATAAGCCGAGTATTCAATTCCGGCCACATGTTTCCCCACTTTTTCATCAGCACGTACCTGACCGAGAAAAATAGAATGGGCGCCTATATCATGTTTAGAGCTATGTTTTGCTATCTGCTCACCGATAAAAACCGGATCGATAGCTCCCTGGATAAAATAATTTCTGGCGTTCATGGTTCTATTTTTTTTCCTCTTTCAACCAGGCTACCAAACCGCCTGTAAGATTAAATACATTTTTAAGTGTTTGATGATTTGGCAGCATTCTAATTGCCCGGATGCTGTTGATTCCGTGGTCACAATAAAAAACAACCTGGCAATCGTTTTTCAATATGTTATGAATATTAGCCTGCAAATTATTTAGCGGGATGCGAATAGCATTCGGCAATTCCTCTTGGAATTCGGGTATCGAACGAACATCAATCAATTGTATTTTTTCGTTGTTTTGTAATTTTTTGTGCAGATCAACAGCGCTGATTTCATTTATTTTTTGCTGACTTGAACTGCAAAAACTTTCATAATCAAATGACTCAAAATCCGGGGCATTTTGCAAAGCCTGCTGCACAGCCTGTTCGTTTCGTTGAATGGAAAACAGCATTGTTTGATTGCTCAATGCATCGAACATCAAAACTTTTCCTGATAAAACTTCGCCTACTCCGCAGATCATTTTTATAACTTCGTTTGCCTGCAAATTACCGATAATTCCCGGAAGAACGCCAATGACACCATTTTGCGAACAATCTGGTGCTGTTTCGGGCGCCGGGGGGTTGGGAAACAGGCAGCGATAAGTTGGGCATTTATTGCCTTGATTATCTGTAAAATTTAATACACTCAACTGTCCCTGAAAGCGGTCTATTGATCCTGAAACAAAAGGTTTATCCAGGTAAACACAAAAATCGTTAATCAAATAACGGGTTGGAAAGTTGTCTGTAGCATCAACAACGACATCATATTGGGAAATCAAATCGACAGCATTTTCCGGAGACAATCTTTGAGTGTATGCCTTTAAAACAATATTGGGATTGAGATCCTTTAAACGATTTACTGCGGCTTCGGCTTTGAATTCTCCAACCTGTGAAAAGCCATACAACACCTGGCGATGCAAATTAGAAACCGCAACTTTATCGGGATCTACAATACCAACCCTGCCGACACCGGCTCCAGATAGATACATTAAAGTAGGGCAGCCCAATCCGCCTGCACCGATGACCAGTACTTTTGCTTTTTTTAAAGCCTGTTGTCCTGTTTTGCCAATCTGAGGTAAAATCAAGTGGCGGTGATAATACTGAATTTCCTCTTTATTTAGGTTCATGGTTGCCTTTAAAAAATCAGCCCCCAGCAAAGGGGGGCATAACTGCGACCGAATCGTTATCAAAAAGAAGGTAATTGTCTTCAACCATTTGCTGATTTACAGCCATTCTATACGTATAGTCTTTTAAATTCGGATAATTTGTGATTAACTTGCTTTTCAAGTCAGTCATATTGCCTGTGTCTTGAATCGTCAACATGTTTTTCCCCACCACATCACTCAGAACACCAAAAAAAATCACATTAACCTGCATAGTTTTTCCTTACGTTTTAATGGAAACGGGTTATGTTTCTCTGTTTAAATAAAATTTATAGCTTTTACTCTTATATCAATCCGGCTACCAGTGCGATCGTCAGGTGTGGCAAAAGAAATGAAACCAACAGCAAGCGCAACTGCCAGCGGTAATAGTGTTCTCAAGTCACCAATGGAGCCAGACCATTCCGAAAATAAAAATCTATTTTTAAGTTTTTCCATCATCCACCTATCTGTGCCATTGAAAGATGATTTTTTGAAAAATGAATTATTTGCTGCGTACGCTGTTCCGATTCAAATCCGTCTTTTGCCCTTTTGGACACGGCATCTCTAATTGCCGTTTTTATTTCCTGATCACTTTTTCCTGAGCGCAGCATGTCTTTTAAATTTACGTCGCCATGATCATAGAGACAGGTTTTGAATGTGCCGTCGGGAGTGAGCCTTAAACGGCTGCATGTTGAACAGAATGTTCTGGAATGACCGGCGATGATGCCGACTTTTCCCCTAAATCCAGGGATTTCAAAAATCCGGGCAGTTGAACACATTTTAAGATGTTCGATCATTTCAGGAAAAGAATTCTGCAAAGTTTTGATAATTTCTTCTGCAGAAAGTGTATCGTTTGAAAAGTGCCCGCCGTTAAAAGGCATTTGTTCAATAAAGCGGACTTCAACTTTATTACTTTTGGCCAACATAGCAAAGTCAACAATTTCATTGTCATTGACGCCTTTGAGAACCACCATGTTCAATTTAACGTTCAGATCCGTTAGCAGAATTTTATCAATGCTATTCCACACCCGTTCAAAATCATCACGTCGGGTAATTTTATAAAAAACGTCTCGCTTTAACGAATCAAGACTGATGTTAATACTGCCTGATTTTATTTTTTGAAACAATGGAATAGTATCTTCTAAAAAATAGGCATTCGTTGTTAAATTGATTGTTTCCAGTTTTTCATATTGATTTATTCTGATTAAAAAATCAGGCAGGCCTTTACGCACAAAAGGCTCACCACCGGTAATGCGCACTTTGGTTACACCTAAATCCAAAAATAGTCCAAGCAGGTGTTCCATTTCCTGAAAACGCAGAATATCATCACGTGCTTTAAGATCAATTCCCTCCTTTGGCATACAATAAGTACAACGGAAATTGCAACGGTCGGTAACAGCAAGCCGCAGATAATTTAAATGACGCCCCTGGGAATCAATCAGAAGGGAAGCTGTTGAATTTTTTTGGTGTGTAGTATGTAAATAATCCACGCTTATTTTACTCCTTTTCAAGTTCGAGAAGCTTTGCTGTTTCTTGCAAAACCCTATCGAGGCCATGAACCCAACAATCATATTTAAATCGTCTGCAAGCTCGAAGTTAATTTAAATAGTGCGCTAGATATACAAAACGTTTTTACTGATTTTTTATTTAATAAGGACAAAAAAATCATTAGCATATGCTGTATTTCTTTTAATTAAGATTTTGGCTCTTTGAGTTTTACACAATTTCCGTGACCGTATTTTATAAGCAGCCGAAAAGGCTGATTTATACGAGTGTAGTCGGATCAATTACTGAACGAACTTCCACGCACGAGCTCATGTTTATGTTTACAATTAAGGACGAGCAATCATTCCGCGCAAACTTTGGAAGAGTTGACGCTTTTACAGCCTATCGACTCGATGATTTTCATGACAGGTATAATGATTTAGAATGTTTGTGGTAAGGAGTCTATCGATT
>NZ_LUUI01000123.1 GCF_001644015.1 Methylomonas lenta | reverse complement strand
AGCAGGAGAGGGAGCTTTTCTTAACTTAATGGTATTGATGCTTTGCGTAGGAACGATCAGCTTGGGTTTCGTCAGGTTATTTTCAGCCATCGCCGATTCGACAATGCTGAAATACTAGGTAAGCTCTAATGAAAAAATAGGAGAGTTAGACATGGGTCCGTATTACAGAAGCACATCTCAAGGCATGGGTAATTTTTTTGATACTTTCTATCAGCACCCCATTTTAATGTTACTTTTAGCTGCGGGGTTAGTGGCTACCGCGATCTTTTTTTGGAGCAGAAAAAGATCAAGTTAACAACGATGCTTGCTAAGCGCTTTGCTTTTTAAGTACGAGTGATAGAATTTCATAAAAAACAACACTAAAGCAATAAGTTACAAAATATCACCTTATGGTCGACCAGGATGTAGATGCTGCTCCACTATCTCGGCGCAGCGTCTATGTACATGTGTTTGCTCACTTCCACAGACGTTTCTGTCCTAAAAAAGGCCGTCACTTTTTATGATGACAGCCTCTATTAAAGCTTTAAAGACAAATTAGAGTTATTAATTGTCAAGTTGGACGACACCGTGAATATCCACGGCGTTGCCTCCGAACATTAATTCCCCGTTGGCATAGGAATGGTTACTCCTTCCGTCTTAAGCGCGTCCTTAATATATTGGAATTTTTGATACTTGGAAAGTTCGATCGGTCCGTCATATCCCATACTCTGCAACTTGCGTGGCGGATATTTCACATAGGTCTCCATCAGCTCTTTTACGGCCATTTCGACAGGCACTATCGTCCAAGTGTGATCCGTGAAGTTGTTCATGAAGATGTCATAGCGCTCCTGCGGATCCGCCAAAAGATCAAAAACCTGCGGAACTGTTGCAACATATTTTTCTGCGCCCTTCCAGCCAAGGTTAGTGTCGACAGCCAGACCACCCGTTGCTTGCCCATCGTCTCCGCGCAGATTGAACACAGCTTTGTAGTGGCCGACACGAGCGGCACCAGGGGATAACTCGTTCTCGGTGAAATAGAACCAGTTATTGCGTGCCGACTTGCCAGTGCCGAACAAAGCCGGTGACATATCATAACTATCGAAAGTCATGGGCTTGCCATCGCGATCTTTCTCCGGCAGCTTCACTCCCGCGAGCGATGCAAAAGTGGCCATGTAGTCAAGCCCGCCAAGAATGTCATTATTGGTAGTACCAGCCTTGATATTCGGTCCCCAGGCAATGGCGGGAACGCGGTTTCCGCCTTCACGAACTGTACCTTTAGTGCCACGGAAAGGCGTATAGCCGGCATCAGGGTATACATCTTGCCAGGCGCCGTTGTCGGTAGTCCAGAAGATGTAGGTGTTTTTGTCGAGACCGAGCTCACGAACCTTGTCAATTATTCTGCCAATCCGACTGTCGTTCTCGACCAGAGAATCGGCATACTTGCTCTTTGAAATGGATTTGCCTATGTAATCAGGATGGGGCATGTTCGGCTGATGCACCTTCATGAAATTGACGCTCATGAAAAACGGCTTGTCGGATTTGGCTACTTTTTCAAGATGCTCGATGCTGGCCTTCTCGACATAAGCATCGTAGAAAGGAATCCCGACAACGCCTTCCTTGCCGTCGATCACAGGCGTGTTCACATATTGACCGTTGACCTTGAATTCCTCAATCGTTTTACCCCCTGCGGTGCCGGACAATGAACCTTTGGTCACTTTCTGGAACATTTCGCGCAGTTCCGTAGGCATGTCGGGGAACCATGTGGGATCAGCATAGGTGTAAGCATTAAGGTGATAAAGCCCGACGTACTTCATCTCGTCGTAGCCATGGGCAGTAGGCATAGCATAATCGGCTTCGCCCAAGTGCCATTTGCCGGTGAAGAACGTCTGGTAGTCGGCTTTTTTCAGCACCGACGCTACCGTCCACTCCGCAGCAGGTAGCCCGCCACCCTGACCCTGGAACGCAACAGTGGTCATGCCGCTGCGATTAGGTATGCGCCCGGTTTGCACTGCGGCCCGGCCGGGGGTGCAGCTTGGCTGGGCATAAAACGAGTTGAACTTCATGCCTTCACTCGCCAGTCTGTCAAGATTGGGTGTGGGCATACCACGCCCCTCTCCACCGCCCCAAGCACCAGCGTCGCCATAACCAAAGTCATCTGACAAGATGAGAATGATGTTAGGTTTTTTATCTTCCGCCTTTACGGTAAATGAAACAAAACAAGCAGTCAAAGAAATAAGCGCCAATAATGCTGAGTGAAACAGGCGTTGTCGCCGGTGTATTGAAGTCATAATCCACCCCTTTTTTATGTTGATTTGAAAACAGATAATACTTAATTCTGTTAAGAGAAGAATTAACCCAAATTAGGCTGTAATGGTCAACAAAAACCTGACACTTCTTCAGTCAGCGTTTTTAAAATATCCCGGCTCGAATTCGAGCCGGGATTGATAACCCAATGTTGAATGTAATCGCTTACCATTGTAGAAAGCCAAATAACCGATCACGCTCAGTCTTGCTAAATCCTGGGTTCTAAATGTTTCGTAGTTGAGCTGTTCATGTTTTAGGCTACGGAAAAATCGTTCGGTTCGGTTGGCTACTATCCCCAAGGGGGCAGGCCCTCCCAACAATTACCCTTGCGACTCATGCTTTGCTCCTTGCCCATCACTGCCAAATGTTCTCGGTATTCGTGGCTGGCATATTGGCTACCACGATCTGAGTGATGTAGCAGGCAAGGTGGTCTTTTACGGCGCCAAAAAGCCACTTGTGCCCCGTGGGTATATGATTATTAGTCACTCAACCCACCACTTGGCGGAAAAATAAATCGATTACGAAGCGCAACGAGGGCAGGTGGATTTGACTGGATTCTGTAAGTCTATTCTGGAATAAAATTAGCGTAAGTTGTTGCTATAGCATGGCATTTAAGGAAATGCTCGGAACATGCTGGAAGCGATGCTATTTTCCGATACAAAAACTCCCGAAAATCTCACCTAAAAGATCATCGGATGTAAATTCGCCGGTAATTTCAGATAGACTAGTTTGAGCTTGTCTAAGATCTTCCGCCACCAACTCAGGGGCAAGATTGCTTAGTTGGTAACCGGCGTTTTCGACGGATTCCTGAGCCTGGGTCAAGGCTTGCAAATGGCGCCGGCGAGCAATAAAGATGTTATCGGTGGTTTCGCCAAAGCCTACACTGGCTTTTAAATGCTGTTTCAGCAAGTCCAGGCCGGCACCCGTTTTGGCCGATAAGTAGATTTCTACTTGGTGCACCCTATCGATTATTTGCGCAGGATGACCTGATAAATCGATTTTGTTGAAAACCCGAGTAACATCGATGTTGGCAGGCAATCTATCCAATAATGTACTGTTTTCGCTATCGGTACTATCCATCAACAACAAGACTTTGTCGGCTTTTTCGATCTCAAGCTGAGCGCGCCGAATACCTTCCTGTTCGACGATATTCTCGCTGTCGTGTAAGCCGGCAGTGTCGATAATGTGCAGCGGCATGCCATCGATCTGTATTCGTTCGCGTAATACATCGCGCGTAGTGCCTGCTATATCCGTCACAATTGCAGCCTCGTGTCCGGCCAGCGCATTCAGCAGACTGGACTTACCCGCGTTAGGCTTGCCGGCCAGTACGACGGTGATACCATCGTGTAGAAGGCGGCCTTGCTGAGCAGTGGCGTGAATTTTCTGAAGTTTGGCGCCTAGTTGCTCGATTTTGTTCGCCACCATGCCGTCGCTGAGAAAATCGATTTCCTCATCGACAAAATCAATGGCCGCTTCAATGTAAACCCTTAGTTCGATGAGCTCATCTATGAGTTCGTTGATTTGCTCGGAAAATAACCCCTGCATGGATTGCTGCGCTGAACGCACAGCTTGCTCGGTACCGCTGGTAATCAGGTCAGCAATCGCTTCGGCCTGGGCCAGATCAATTTTGTTGTTTAAAAATGCCCGCTGACTGAATTCACCCGGGTTGGCTAATCGAGCCCCCAAACTTAAAACCCGGCGCAATAGCATGTCTAAAACGACGCTACCACCATGCCCCTGTAGTTCCAACGTGTCTTCGCCGGTAAATGAGGCAGGCCCAGGAAAATAAAGCAGTAAACCAGAGTCGATAACACGCTCATCTATATCATGGAAATGACAATAATGGGCGTAACGGGGCTTGAGGGGTTTGCGACTGATTTGATTAGCGATGCTCTGAACGGCAGGCCCGGAAATGCGAATAATGCCAACGCCGCCGTTACCCGGCGGCGTGGCAATGGCGGCAATAGTGTCGCCGGTTTTCATGCCTGCTTAATGATGGTGATGCGCGTCTTCTGCCAACACATGCTTGGTGATATACCACTGCTGGATGATAGACAATGTGTTATTGCATATCCAGTACACAACCAAACCCGATGGGAAGAACAAGAAGAATACGGTGAAAACGATAGGGAACATTTTCATCACTTGAGCTTGCAACGGATCGATAGGTGCCGGATTCAAGCTTTGTTGAATCTTCATGGTGATGCCGTACAAAATCGGCAGCAAGTAGAATGGATCTTGCGCTGAAAGATCTTGTATCCACAACATAAAGTCAGCTTGACGCAGCTCTACAGTTTCGATCAAAACCCAATAAAGTGAAATGAACACCGGAATCTGTACCAGCATGGGCAAACAGCCACCTAATGGGTTGACCTTTTCCCGCTTGTACATGGCCATCATTTCAGTGTTGAATTTTTGTCTATCCTCGCCATAGCGCTCTTTCATTTCTTTCAGGCGTGGCTGAATTTTGCGCATTTTTGCCATCGACTGGAAGCTGGCTTTTGACAGCTTGAAGAACGTGGCTTTGATGAGGAAGGTGACACCCAGAATCGCCACGCCCCAGTTACCGACATAGCTGAATATTTTATTCAACAGCCAATAAATCGGTTTGGCAATAATCGTCAACCAGCTGTAATCGACCGTCAATTCCAGACCAGGAGCCGTGGCTTCCATGATGGGTTGTATTTTGGGACCGACGAACATTTTTGCATTGAATAAGCCTTCGCCATTCGATGGAATACTGACATCCTGCGAATAAGAGCCAATCACGAAACGGCCGTTATTGAGCGCCTTGGTGTAAAAATGATTTTCTTGATCCGCTGGTGGAATCCAGGCACTCGCAAAGTAATGCTGAATAAATGCACTCCAGCCACCTTTTGAGGTAACGTCCAGGTTGCTATCAGCTATATCGTCGAATTTTACTTTTTGATATTTATCTTTTTCAGTGTAAACGACGCCGCCGGAATAAGTTCTTATGAAGTTATTGCCATTGCTATCACTGTGTTCAACGCGAAGCAATTGATTGTATTGGCGACCCGACCAAGGCTTAGCGGACTGATTGTTGACTTTGTGTTCCAAATCAACAACATAACTGCCGCGTTTAAATGTAAAGGTCTTGGTAATGCTTAAACCTTCTGCGTTAGTCCAGGTCATTGGAATACTTAGCGTATCCTGACCTTCCTGCATTTCATAGCTGGTTTTCTCACTATGGTAAATAGCGTGATGATCAGGAGCAATAGCTGAATTTTGACCACCCACCAAGCCACTTTGCGCTAGAAACTCTTTTTCGGGGCTGCAGTCGAACAGGCGAATAGGAGATAAATCTTTTTCCGGGGCCTGCATGCCAATCAGCGCATATGCTTTTTGCACATAAGTGTTTACTTTTTCATGTGGATATTTCAACAAATCCAAATTACATAAAGTACCGCCCTCGGTATCAATTACTAAAGCAAAAACATCGGTTTTAACCGTAATTATTTTATTTTTGCTTGATGCTACAACTTGCTGCTGCAGCCCTGCTTCAGTTTGATCGGAATTGACTGCGGGTTGCTGAGTCATGTCGCCGGCTACAACAGGCGTGTCGGAGATGAAAGCCTGAGGTTTAGGGCCATAGTCTATCTGCCACGACTCCCAAAGCATGTAGGAGATCATCAACATCGCCATGATAAGCAGAAATCTTATGTTATCCATTGTTTTATTTACTCAATTTTTCTGGAACAGGATCGATGCCACCTTCGTGGAACGGGTGGCACTTTAATAATCGTCTAAGCGTGAGATAGGAACCCTTGGCTGCACCATGAAGCTGAATGGCCTCCAAGCCATAACTAGAACAACTCGGATAAAAACGACAACTCGGCCCTAGTAGGGGGCTTATGAAGTACTTGTAAACTTTGATCAGGGTTATAAGCAGGAATCGCATCGATCTACCAATTTAAGCCAATGTTTTTCCAATGACTTCCTCAAAATTTGCACGTCTGCATTTGCAGCGTCACCACGCGCCAATACCACAATATCTATGTTGACAATTTGCTGGCGTTGCAAGCGAAAGCTCTCCCGGACAGTTCTTTTTATGCGATTCCGTGCGACTGCTTTTTTGATGGCTTTTTTGGCGATGGCCAGTCCCAGTCTCGGATGCGACAAGGGACTATTGATCGCTAGAACTGTAAAATATTTATCAGAAGATTTTACAGGATTTGCAAAGACATTTTTATACTCGGCGGGCGTCCTGAGCCGATATAAATCGGGAAAGCCGAATTCTTCGGCTAACAATTAAACGGTCAAAGAAGCGCGACCTTTTGCTCTGCGCGCATTAATCACTCTGCGACCGCCGACTGTAGCCATTCTAGCGCGGAAACCGTGAGTTCTAGCGCGTTTCAGTTTACTGGGTTGAAAGGTTCTTTTCATGAGGTTTGCCTAATTAAATAAAACGGATAAAAAAGGCTGCGGATCATACTTTAAGAAGCCTGCTCATGTCAATTTGACTTAAGTCTTGTCTATTAAGACCTAACGATTGCAAAAAGACTAAGTTAGCCAGTTTCAGAACACCGTAGCAAAGCTTTGGCGTGGGAATTTTTGCCCACTTTTTAACGAAAAACGCTGACCTATTTAAAGACAGCTCAAGCCATTGCAAAGCATTCTACAGGTCATAGGCAAAATTAAGCTACGCCGGGCATGGATTTTTTTAAATCAAAAACTTGAAAAAACCGACCAGCATCCCCAATTAGCCACAGTCCCGTTTTTTAACTTGCATGAGTAACAATATGACTGTTGAAGCAAAAAAAGAAACCTTAGGTTTTCAAACCGAAGTGAAACATCTGCTGCACTTGATGATTCACTCGCTGTATAGCAACAAAGAAATTTTCCTGCGTGAATTGATTTCCAATGCCTCAGACGCCGCCGATAAACTGCGTTTTGAAGCCCTGGCCAACGACAGCCTGTATGAAGGCGACAGCGAACTAAAAATCCGCATCGCGTTTGACGAAGCCAAAAAAACCATCACCATCACCGATAACGGCATCGGCATGACTCGCGAGGAAGTGCAGGATCATATCGGCACCATCGCCAAATCCGGCACCAAGCAATTTTTCGAAAGACTCACCGGCGACCAAGCCAAAGATAGTGAATTGATTGGTCAATTCGGGGTCGGTTTTTATTCGGCGTTTATCGTCGCCGACAAGGTCACGCTGACCACACGCAAAGCCGGCGCTGATCATGAAGCCGGCGTGCGCTGGGAATCGGCCGGCGAAGGCGATTACAGCATCGAAACCGTCGACAAAGCCAACCGCGGCACCGAAATTGTGCTGCACCTGAAAGAAGGCGAAGACGAGTTTTTGAACAGCTGGAAGCTACATTCCATCATCAAAAAATTCTCCGACCATATCTCTTTGCCCATCATCATGAGCAAAGAAATCCCAGCAGAGAAAGACGAGGAAGGTAACGAAACCGCGCCGGCTCGCATCGAAGACGAAACTGTCAACAGCGCCTCCGCCCTATGGACCAAAAATAAGGACAACATCAGCGCCGAGGAATATAACGAGTTTTACAAACACGTCGGCCACGATTTCCAGGACCCGCTGGTACATGTCCACAGCAAAGTGGAAGGCACCAACGAGTACACCCTGTTGCTATATGTACCGGGCCGCGCACCGTTCGATATGTGGGATAGAGACGCCAAACACGGCGTCAAGCTGTACATCAAAAAAGTCTTCATCACCGATGACGCTGAGCAATTGATGCCACGCTACTTGCGTTTCGTTCGCGGCATCATCGACACCGACAGCTTGCCGTTGAACGTCTCTCGCGAGATCCTGCAACAAAGCAAACAAATCAGCAACATCAAAGCTGGCTCGGTGAAAAAAGTGCTGGGCATGCTGGAAGATTTGGCCGAAAACGACGCCGAAAAATACCAACAATTCTGGGAACAATTCGGTAACGTCATCAAAGAAGGTCCGATCGAAGATCACAAAAACAAAGACCGTGTCGCCAGTCTGCTGCGTTTTGCATCGACTCATACCGATGACAAAACTCAAAATGTATCACTGGCCGACTATGTCAGCCGCATGAAAGAAGGTCAGGACAAAATTTATTTTGTTACCGCCGACACCTTTGCTGCCGCTAAGAACAGCCCACATCTGGAAGTGTTCCGCAAGAAAGGTATCGAAGTCTTGTTATTATCCGATCGTATCGACGAATGGCTGGTCTCCAGCCTGACCGAATTCGACGACAAGCACATGCAGTCGATCGCCAAAGGCGAACTGGACCTGGACAAATTCGATACTGAAGAAGAGAAACAACACCAGGAAGAAATCAACAAAGATTTTGAATCGGTGCTGAAACAAATTCAGGAAGTATTGAAAGACAAAGTCAGCGAAGTCAAAGTCAGCCACCGCCTGACCGACTCCCCTGCTTGTTTGGTCACCGGTGCTTACGACATGAGTCTGAACATGGAGCGCATCATGAAAGAAGCCGGCCAGAATATGAACATGATGGGCATGGGCGGCAGCAAGCCGATCTTCGAAATCAATCCGGATCACGCCATTGTGCAGGCCTTAAAAACCGAGCAGGATGACGCCCGTTTCGCGGACATCAGTCACATCCTGTTCGACCAAGCCATCCTCAGCGAAGGCGGTCAATTGGATGATCCATCAGCGTTTGTGCATAAGTTGAATGGGTTGTTGCAGGGGTTGTTGAAATAAGCTGTTTTGATTTGAAAAAGGCCGGGCAACCGGCCTTATTAGTTATCGTTGGGATGAGACACGGATCTAATGAGTTACTTGTTAGCCTATAGGAGATCATATTGAAATTTGTAAAGGCATGTGAGAAGAAGTTTAATATTGGAGACGGTTGCAATACCCTCCAGCTAGGAACTTTTCAGTATTACAGGGAAATGGATCCTGATTTTAGTATTGCAGATAGTTCTGAGGGAACCATTAGATATCATTTAAATGTGCCAGATAGTAATCCAATCTTTCTTACGGATTCCCAATACAATAGTATGACAGGCGGTCACGCAACAATTGGAAATGGAAGTTCAAAATCCAGACCTCATGGTTCACTTTCCTATATTTTGAACGGCGGAAAAATGGAAATGCAACCGAATGGAATAAACTTTTCGGGAAGACTTGATATAGAGTATCGTCATCCAAATCCGTTTCTATATTGCTTTAGCGCTATTGAAGATATTTCAACTTATAATCCTGTTGAAGTTGACAAAAAATATGATAGCTACTATGAAATTAATTCGACTAAAATTAATGAGTTTATATCGTTTTTATCAAACTGTTTATTGACTCAGCTTACAATTGAAAATATAGATTTTGGCATGTTGGATAATGATGTTCCGATAGGTATCTTTCAAAATGGTTTTGGAGTGAAGCCCATCTTGCAAGAGATTAAGTATCTATCTAAAGCGCCGACCGTAGTAGAGTCGGGACAGGATCTCGACGAAAACGGTGTCGAATCTAGATTCATAAGTAGCTGTTTTGAAAAAGATCTGTCATACAAAAGCGATAGAGAATATAGAATTGTATTTTTTATAATTCTAAATGGATATGGCGTTGTTCCAATGAAAAAGCAACCTAAATTAATTAACATCAATCCTTTTTCCGATTTTGTCAGCCCGTAGCCATGTAGCCCGCGTAGATACTGTTATCCAAGTCAAGCCAAATGAATAGCGGAATCGAAGGGTTTGGCGGACTTTAAGACGCCGAAAGCAACATGAATCAATTTACGCATCATGGCACCAATGATTAGCCCGCGTAGCTCCGATTAGCGAAGCGTAATCGGAGGAACGTAAGAAACGAGGTTTTCATTTCCTCGAATTCTGTTTGTTTTTCGGTGTCGCGTTGCGACGCTCAATTTAACGCCGGTTCGCGGACCGGCAACCGCGATACTTTTCTTTGGACGGCCAAAGAAAAGTATCCAAAAGAAAGGCCGCCCCATGCCGCTTTTTCCCTGCGCTCCTCTGGTTTGAGCGGGGTTTTTCGAAGGGGCATCAGGGGAATAACAACCCCATTCCCGTAACCATGGGTACGCACCGCGTACCTTTTTGGCTTTCGCCATCGTGACAGCTTCAAATGGTACGCATTGCGCACCCTTGTATGATGAATTTTAACAACCGATTGCCCAGAAAAACCGAGCAGGATGACGCCCGTTTCGCCGACATCAGTCCGTAGTGTGCGGTGAGGTAACGAACCGCACGGGACAAGGTTTAAATTTCTCAAAATCTGTTTGTTGTTATGGTGTCGCGTTGCGACGCTCAATTTAACACCGGTTCGCGGACCGGCAACCGCGATACTTTTCTTTGGACGGCCAAAGAAAAGTATCCAAAAGAAAGGCCACCCCATGCCGCGTTGATCCTGCGCTCCTCGGGTTTGAACGGGTTTTTTCGAAAGGGCATCCCAGCCCTTGCGAAAAACGCGCGGCTTCCTTGCCGCGCCCCTGTCGGGCAAATCCGCTCAAACCCTCCGGTGCTCGGCGCGGCATCAGGGGAGAAAACCATCCCGTTGGCTGCAACAATCCCAACAGAACCGAAGGGTTGTTGAAATAATGCTTTAGCTTAAAACTGAAGGCCGGGTAACCGGCCTTTTTTTTGCCTTAAAAATTAACTTTTTTACTGCAATTTGATTCAGCCACACCTCTGCTCTCGCTTGAAGCTATAATGCGCCGCAAATCAAGCGACTTCCAAACATGCTTTAGACCCAAAGCATCATCGGAACTACCTCGCTTTTTCACTCATACTTAAAGCCTGAAAGTGCCTGTCCATGAATTTATTGCTGAAATACCTTTCCAGTTGCTGGTTCATCAATAACCCGGCCGAATTAACCCCTCCGATGTCCTTCATGTGGAAAAACGTTACTTTCTACTTGATTTCCGGCATGATCGTCGAAGGCCTAATCTCCGATCCTGCTGACGGCACCATAGAAGTTTTAGGCCGATTCATCATGGCCTTCACCTCTGTCGGCGCCTTACTGTTGTATGAGAGAAAATGGCATCTTTTCAACCAGTTATACACATCAATCTTCGTCTGTGAAAACTTCATTATGACATTAGCAGTTGGCGGGGAAATGCTGGAACTTTGGATGTCGTTTAATAAAGTCGAAAACGAACTCCGTGAAGGCATTAATATTGCCGTCGCTACTTTTTTGGTGCTGTGGTACACCGCCATCGTCAGTTATATTTTGCGCCGCTTCTTTTCTTACCCAACCAGTGTCAGCATCATTTTCGCCATCAGTTACTTTGTACTAACTTACGGCGTCCCTATGCTGTTAATGGATATTTAATCCACCTAAAAAGCCATCTTTGCTGGCTTGATTAGCTAAAAGGCCGGATAATTTCGGCCTTTTTAGTGTTTGCAATAATTATATGGAATTCAAACTTAAAACCCGCGACGGCCAAGCCCGCCGCGGGCAACTTACTTTTAGCCGTGGAGTGGTGGAAACGCCGATATTCATGCCGGTGGGCACTTACGGCACCGTAAAGTCATTAACGCCGGAAGATTTAGACGAGTTGGGCGCACAAATCATCCTCGGCAACACCTTTCATTTGATGCTGCGGCCCGGCATGGACGTCATGAAAGCGCACGGCGATTTGCACGACTTTATGCGCTGGCAAAAACCTATTCTGACCGACTCCGGCGGTTTTCAAGTATTCAGCTTGGGCGCTTTACGTAAAATCAGCGAACAAGGCGTGACCTTCAAATCCCCCGTCAACGGCAGCAAAATCTTCATGGGACCGGAAGAATCAATGCAGGTACAGCGCGACCTGGGCTCCGACATCGTCATGATTTTCGACGAGTGTACACCCTACCCTGCCACCTTCCAGCAGGCTGCCGACTCCATGCGCTTGTCCTTACGTTGGGCCGAACGCAGCAAGCGCGCCCACGAAGGCAATCCCTCGGCATTATTCGGTATCGTGCAAGGCGGCATGTATCCGGAATTGCGCCGCGAATCGATCAACGGCTTGACCAACATTGGTTTCGACGGTTACGCCATCGGCGGCCTGTCGGTCGGCGAACCCAAGCATGAAATGCTATCCACGCTGGATGCCATCATGCCGGACATGCCACAAGACAAGCCGCGTTATTTGATGGGCGTCGGCACCCCGGAAGATTTGGTGGAAGGCGTGCGGCGTGGTGTGGACATGTTTGATTGCGTGATGCCAACCCGCAACGCCCGCAACGCCCACTTATTCACCCGCCATGGGGTGATCAAAATCCGCAACAACCAATACCAATTCGACACTCGACCGCTGGATGAAGACTGCAGTTGCTACACCTGCCGCAACTATTCCCGCTCGTATTTGAAACATTTGGACAAGTGCAAAGAAATGCTCGGCTCCCGACTCAACACTATCCATAATCTACATTATTACCTAGAACTGATGCAGGGCATACGCGACGCGATTGAAGCGCAACGTCTGGATGAATTTGTAAGAGAGTTTTACGATTTACGTGGCGTCAGCATGCCTGATTAAACCCAAAGCGAGAATACAGCATGTCCACCACCGCCGACCTAGATCTTTTGCTAGCCGAAGTTGACCTACTGAAGGCCGACCTGCAATTGCAGGACTCCGAGGTCGATCCCAGCTTGCAACAACAATTGGACATCGTCTACACCTATGACAGTAATCGCCTGGAAGGCAGCAGTCTGGATTTATCAGAAACCCAAATGGTGATCCGCAATGGCCTGATGCTACCCGGCAAGCCAATGGCGGAAAACCTGAGTGCGTTAAATCACTATCAGGCGATCAAATTTATTCGCCAGCACGCCAGCGAACAACATTTATTATCGATAAGTACGTTAGAAAAAATTCACATCATCCTGTCGCAGGCGGTTCATCAGCATGCGGGTGGCGCTTACCGCGCCCAACCGGTCAGCTTGATCAACGGACAAGCTGCTCCTCAGGCCAAAGACGTCCCAAAACAACTCGCCGAACACATTCATTGGCTA
The DNA here is from genome assembly GCF_001644015.1 of Methylomonas lenta. GTDB lineage: Bacteria > Pseudomonadota > Gammaproteobacteria > Methylococcales > Methylomonadaceae > Methylomonas > Methylomonas lenta. The sequence goes on along the minus strand of NZ_LUUI01000123.1, from coordinate 32,994 downwards.
AATCTTGAGGGTTGCTTCTTACATCCGCTGGTTTTCGCAGCCGAAGCGCATCTGCGATTGTTGTGCCTACAGCCGTTTCAAAACAATAACGGCTTGTGCGCACGCTTGATTATGAATCTGATTTTATTGAGCGAAGGCATGCCATTGCTTAATATCGCCAGCGATTCAAATACTCGCGGCAACTACATCGCCGCCTTCAACCAAGCGCAAGCCGACGATCATTCAGCCTGGCAGCTGTTTATCGCCGAGCAAGCCAAACTCAACTATCAACACTTGCTAAACCAATGACAACCAATCTAAAAAAAGGTCCGAATGCCTAAGCTTTCGGGCCTATTGATAACTATCGATTAAATCAGTCCTGATCCAGTCCAAACGCCTTGTGTAAAGAGCGCACAGCCAGTTCCAGGTATTTTTCATCCACCACCACGGAAATCTTGATTTCAGAGGTGGAAATCATCTGAATATTGATACCTTCATCGGCCAGGGTTTTGAACATGGTGCTGGCAATACCCGCATGCGAGCGCATACCGACGCCGACGATAGAGACTTTGACAATGGCGTTATCGCCGATAATCTGGGTATTACCGCCCAACTCATTGCGCAAGCCTTCCAATACATTTTTAGCGCGGGCAAAATCGTTATGATTGACAGTAAAAGTAAAATCGGTAGTGCCGTTGGCGGAGATATTCTGCACAATCATATCCACTTCGATATTCTCTGCGGCGATCGGCCCCAAAATTTTCGACGCTACGCCCGGCAAATCAGGCACACCGGTCAAAGTCAGCTTGGCTTCGTCCCGGTTAAACGCGATGCCTGAAATTAACGCTCTTTCCATTTCTGATTCCTCAAAGGTAATTAGGGTGCCGTTGCCTTCCATAAACGAAGACAACACGCGCAATTTGACATTGTATTTGCCGGCGAATTCGACCGAGCGGATCTGTAATACTTTGGAGCCCAGGCTGGCCATTTCCAGCATTTCTTCGAAAGTAATTTGCTCCAGACGACGAGCCTTAGGCACTACGCGCGGGTCGGTGGTGTAGACGCCATCGACATCGGTATAGATATGGCATTCGTCAGCCTTTAACGCCGCCGCCAGTGCTACGCCGGTGGTATCCGAACCGCCGCGTCCCAAGGTCGTGATATTGCCGTGTTCGTCCACGCCCTGAAACCCGGCCACCACCACCACACGGCCGGCATTCAAATCCGCACGCATGTTGGCTTCATCAATCTCGCGTATCCGCGCCTTGGTATGCGCGCTATCGGTCAAAATCTTGACCTGTGTTCCGGTGTAAGAGCGGGCGTCCACACCGGCGTTATGCAGCGCCATAGCCAACAGCGCGATGGTGACCTGCTCGCCGGTGGACAACAATACATCCATCTCTCGGTCGGTCGGCTGCAGCTGCATCTCTTTCGCCAGCGCTACCAGTCGATTGGTTTCCCCGCTCATCGCGGACACCACCACCACAATCTGATCGCCCGCATCGCGGGCATTTTTGATTTTCTCGGCCACTGCCTTGATACGTTCGACCGTACCAACGGAAGTGCCGCCAAACTTATAGACGTACAATGCCATGTTTTTATTGACCTTTTTGGCTTTCTAACACCCCTACAATACTCTCCCCCTCAGAGAGGGCTAGGATGAGGGGAATATAATGTGTCGCTAGTGCGACTGGTTATTTTAATGCCAGTTTTAAACCAGCAAAACTGAAAAATTTAAGCAGCTTGCTGATGACTCACTTCGCAGACATATTAATACAAGGTTTTTGGCTCTATATCCACGGCCCGCTGATTAAATTCCCCCCCAATCCGGATCGATACGGGCTGAGTGCAGGGCATCCTCAGAAATAAATGAGCTAATCAACGCCAATATTTAGACATTCCTCCGATTAAACTATCGCTAATCGGAGCGGGTTCCAACGGAACAATACTATGAAAATTCCGGGTATCCAACATTTCTATCAGATCTTCCTGATACAGTTCTGCCCATTCTTTAACTAATTACCGACATTTTCTAGGAATAGCGCCGTCGATAACATTGAAATTCTCCAACTCCATAACTGCGGCGAGCTGGATATTTTCACTACGAAAACCATAGATGGTTTTCGCTCTTTGGGTCAACCTATTGGCTGTTCAAATTTGCTCTAGACAAATTTGTGCTTATCCATAGAAAAGGCACCCAAATGCCGTTTATTCTCTACGCTTGGCGCGACATACAGGAAAAGCTCCATATTTTATATTGACACCAAATAACTTTGTTTCTGGTCAACGAAATTTTAGCAATAACTAATGTACGGAGTGATAAAGAATTAAGGCCATGTTACGAAACACTCAATCTTTATCCACCCGCTGACATTGAAATTAAAGCACTTGTAATTTTAGAGGCTAGCTCTGTAGTTGAAAGAGTTACTATATAATCATTTTCCAAGCGGATATGCCATTCGTCACCATTACCTATTCGCGTGGTTAGCTCTACAGCATATGGAGAACTTTCCTCGTCAGAAATCCATTTCGGAAACCCATCAGGATTCTTTCTCGCCCAGTACAGCGAAGGCCCTCCCTCACGGCCTAAATGTTGATGAATCCTTGCGCTTCTATGCCCTACATAGGCTAATCTTTCAATACTTGGCAAACCAGGAACCGAAATAGCAACAATCAAAGCCCAGCTTTTTGAAACACTATGGCCCTCACAAACGGCAACATAATCTTCCAGATCAAGCGGAGTTTCAAATATCCGAAAATTACAGGATCCTTTTACAGCATCAAGTTGTGAGTTCAATTGATGCTCTATAATCGATGCAAGCAGTTTTACACTTGTTTCCCAAATTTTTAATTGTTTTTGTTGGCTAATCCGAATTTTCTCAAGCGCAGGATTGAAACCCTGCATTTTCTTTGCTGATAGTTCAAGACCGGTGAGCGCCCCTTCAACTCGCTCAAATATTAATTCCAAAAAGGAACTAACATCCCCTCCCTGATCAGATTCACCGAGAGCATCAATGTATCGTTCTCGTTCTTTTTTCTTAATAATTATAGGAGGGTAACCTGCGCGAGTCAGTTCAAGATTTGTAATAGCACGAGCAGTCCGTCCATTCCCGTCGATATAAGGGTGAATATGTGCGAGCCAAGCATGCAATATTGCGGCTCGTATAGGAGCCGGCAAATTAGCGTTATCTATTGACCATTGTTGCCAGACCTCCATCTGTGTCATTACTTCCTCCCAAGTTTTTGGTGGCGTGTGCTTTGATCCGCGTATCGAAACTCGTACACTTCTAAATATTCCAGCACCAGCTCTATCACCCAATATAAGCTGATGAATAGTATGTATTTGTTGAATATCAGTAGGCGTACTCTTATTTTTCGCTAACTCAGTCAACTTTATTAGCGCCTTATCCAAGTCAATTGCATCTCGAACAAAAGCAGGGTCGTGCCCTGTAATAGTAACGCCTTTCAGCACCGCCAATTCTGTTTCTCCGGCAGAAAGGGTGCTACCTTCGATAGCATTTGATTCAGCTACCTGCTCAAATCGTTTCTCACCGTAATAATTGCGCACCGTCTCATCAGTGAGCGCCCCATTTAAACGAAGCAAAGCAATGCGTTCTTCAAGAACACGCAATTGTTCTTTGAGCTGAGATTCAGTTTTCAGGGTCAGAAGATATGGAGTATTTTCAAGATTAAACATCACTGTCTCAAGGGCCGTAGGCTGGGTAGAGCAACGCGAAACCCAGCAATAAAAATCGACGCTGGGTTTCATTTCATTCAACCCAGCCTACAAAAACTAACAATAACTCAACGATTTCCGCTCCGAAATGTTGGGTTACGCTATCGCTAACCCAACCTACATTGGGATAGGTTTTTGTACCGTTATGCCTTGCATAGCACCGGAGGCTTTGAACGGACAAATCGGCAGGACAGCCGATTTGCATGTGTAGCACCCGAAGGGCGAGACACAGGGATGTACCGAGTGATTTGCCCAATAGGGGCGATGCAAGAATGCATCGCGTTTTACGTAGGGGCTGGGAAGCACCTTCGGAAAACCCCGTTCAAAGCCTTCGGAGCGCAGGATCAACGCGGCATCCGGGTGTCTTTTGTTTTGGATACTTTTCTTTGGACAAGCAAAGAAAAGTATCTCGCTCGTCGGTGCGAGAACCGACTTCAAAACAGATCATCTCGATAGCGACACATGAATCTGACCAGACACCTGCTTGCCATAAACGCCTACCGGCTGATACCTTATTCTGGCCTACACTTCCACATCAATAAATCGACGACCCAGTTAATTTTTGGGGAAATATATGACTCCACTCAAGCCCTCGAAATGATCATCTGCCGTAACCAATTCGGCTTTGTGTTGTTGCGCTGTCGCATAAATAATTGCATCCGCAAAACTGAGTTTATGTTGTAACGACATTTCGGAAGCCAGCAATGCCAATGACTCGGTCAACTCAATGACCTCTGCTTGCTGAGTCAGGGCAATGATATGCAGAGCAAGTTCCTCATTTTTCTCTCGGCAAATCCATTTATGCAACTCATACTGAATCGACGTGGAAACGATTAAATTATCACTATCGGCAAGATAGGGAGCAAACTGATCCGCTAATATTCCGTCAGTCAGCCACTCTATCCAACCGCACGTATCAACAACCTGCTTCATACTCTATCGTTTCTATCCCTGACATCCTCGGTATTGGCACCTTTCATAATGCCGCGAAATGCCGCGATAGACGGTTTAGGGACCAAGGAAATCAAATTGCCTTTCACAACAACATCAAACTTTTGCCCGACTTTAAAATTCAGAGTCGTCAATATTTCCTCCGGTATCGCAACTTGATGTTGTTCTGACAAAGTAACTTCCAACATACTCACCTCCAACCATTAATAAATAAGGCCGTAGGCTGGGTAGAGCAACGCGAAACCCAGCAATAAAAATCGACGCTAAGTTTCATTTTATTCGACCCAGTCTAGTAGGCCGGAATAAGCGAAGCATTTCCGGCTGACACCTGCTTGCCAGAAACGCCTACCGGCTTATTCTGGCCTACAAACTCCCGCAAGGAGGCACATCAACTCAAACAACCTCACCCTCTTCATACAACGTCTCTGGCGCAATATCCGCCCCATTCGGCCAGGATATACTCCAGCCATCGACAAAAAATTTTTGAAAATATTGCTTGTCTTTCAGAGGTTCAAAAACCTCGCCATGCAACCACTTACAACAATCGGCAATCCTTTTCTCGCCATTATCGAAGGTCAACTTGATTTTATAATCGGATAAATATTCAGCGTCGATGACAACGGGCATGTATTGCATGGCATTCTCCGTTAATTAAGCGGTTCAATTCGATCGATCTGTTTGCCCAGCGTGGCTTTTTGCCAATTCTGCATCAATTCTTCCTGATGCAGCAACGCCCATTCCTGAATCAATTTTTTAGCCGTCTTAGAGTTAATATTACCTTTTATCATACTGCCATCCATGCTGAATAAACCCCGTTGACCTTGGTATTCAGCATGGAAATGTGGCGGATTATGATCGTTATGAAACATCCGAATGATGATTCCAAAAAACATGGATACATAAGGCATCGCAATCCACCAACTCAAAAACCAATTAGCCCAAGCGCTCCTTCACCCACTCCGGCACCGCCGCCAAAGCAGCTGCCAAATTGCTGGCATCATTCCCGCCAGCCTGCGCCATATCCGGACGCCCGCCGCCTTTGCCGCCGACTTGAGTGGCGACGAAGTTGACCAAATCACCAGCCTTGACCTTGCCCATGGTGTCTTTGGATACGCTGGCGATCAGGCTGACTTTGTCGCCGTTCACTACCGCCAGCACCAACGCAGCCGTGCCGAGTTTGTTTTTCAGCTGGTCTGCCAAATCGCGCAAGGCTTTGGGATCGACATCATCCAGTTTCACGGCCAACACTTTCACGCCATTGATATCGACGGCCTGGCTGGTCATTTCATCGCCCGCCGAGCTAGCCAACTTGGCTTGCAGTTTTTCCAGTTCTTTTTCCAGCGCGCGGTTTTTTTCCACCAGCTGCTGCACTTTATCTGCAGCTTTATCCGGCGAAGTTTTCAACAAACTGGCTATGTTTTGCAAAGCATTTTCGCGTTGCTCTACCCATTCCAAAGCCGCTTTACCGGTGACGGCTTCCAACCTGCGCACGCCTGCCGCCACGCCGGTTTCGCCGATGATTTTGAATAAACCGATGTCCCCGGCTCTGTCCACATGCGTACCGCCGCATAGTTCGGTAGAAAATTCGCCGATTTTCAATACCCGCACTTCGTCGCCGTATTTTTCGCCGAACAAAGCCATGGCGCCGGCTTTCATGGCCTCGTCTTTCGCCATCACTTCCGCGGCTACCGGGTTATTCAAACGAATTTGCTCGTTAACCATGTCTTCGATAATGGCGATTTCTGCTGCCGTCATCGGCTCGAAATGCGAGAAGTCGAAACGCAAACGCTCGGCATTCACTTGCGAGCCTTTCTGCGCCACATGCTCACCCAGAATGGTACGCAAGGCCGCATGTAATAAGTGAGTCGCAGAATGATTACGTTCGGTGGCTTTACGAATTTCGGCATCGACGCTGACTTCGCAAGCCTGACCACTGCTTAATGTACCTTGCAACACTTTACCTTTATGCAGGAACAGCTTGCCGCCCTGTTTTTGCGTGTCGTGCACTTCAAATACCGCACCGTCGCATTCGATCAAACCGGTATCGCCGACCTGACCGCCGGATTCGGCGTAAAACGGGGTTTGATCCAGAATCACTACGCCTTCTTCGCCGGTTTCCAGACTGTCGACCGCTTGACCCTTTTTGTACAAGCCGATAATCTCTACTGAGCCGTTCAAATTGAAGTAGCCGGTAAATTCGGTATTGCTATCGTGTTTGATGTCCTGATCGTAATCCGCTGCAAAACTGCCGCCCGCGCGGGCACGGTCGCGTTGGGCGCTCATTTCCACTTCAAAGCCGTTGTGATCGACGCTGAGATCGTTTTCGCGGGCGAAATCGGCGGTTAAATCCACCGGGAAGCCATAAGTGTCGTAGAGCTGAAACACCACATCGCCGGGTATCACACGGCCGTCCATTTTGGCGACGCAGGCTTCCAGAATCTTCATGCCTTGTTCCAGGGTTTCGGCGAAACGTTCTTCTTCTTTTTTCAACACCCGTTCGACTTGCTCCTGGGCTTTAGCCAGCTCCGGATAGGCCTCGCCCATTTCCGCTACCAACGGTGCAACCAGTTGGTAGAAGAACACTTCCCGGATACCCAAACGGTAACCGTGACGGATGGCGCGGCGAATGATACGGCGCAACACGTAGCCGCGGCCTTCGTTGGCCGGCAATACGCCGTCTGCCACCATAAATGCACAGGAGCGGATATGATCGGCAATCACCCGCAGCGAGCTGTTGGTTAAATCGCTAGTACCTGCCAATTTGGCGGCGACTTTTAACAGGTTTTGGAATAAATCAATTTCGTAATTGCTATGTACGCCCTGTAATACTGCCGCAATCCGTTCCAGGCCCATGCCGGTATCCACCGACGGTGCCGGCAGTGGTGTCAGATTGCCGTCTTTGTCGCGGTCGTATTGCATGAACACCAAATTCCAGATTTCGATATAGCGGTCGCCATCTTCATCCGGGCTGCCTGGAGGACCACCTGCAACATGTTCGCCGTGATCGTAGAAAATCTCGGTACAAGGGCCACAAGGACCGACATCGCCCATGGACCAGAAATTATCTTTGGCGCCGATGCGGGAAAAACGGCTCGGGTCGATTTTGACATCTTCCAGCCAGATGGCTTCTGCTTCAGAGTCTTCGTTAAATACGGTCACCCACAAGCGTTCCGCCGGAATGCCCAGTTCCTTGGTCAGAAAATCCCAAGCGTAATGAATGGCGTCTTGTTTGAAATAATCGCCGAAGCTGAAATTACCCAGCATTTCGAAAAAAGTATGATGACGAGCGGTATAGCCGACGTTTTCCAGATCGTTATGCTTGCCGCCGGCCCGCACACAGCGTTGACTGGTGGCTGCTCGGGTGTAATCCAGCTTTTCCCGACCTAAAAACACATCCTTAAACTGCACCATGCCGGCATTGGTAAATAGCAAAGTCGGATCATTTCCAGGCACTAAGGAGCTGGAAGGACGCACGGCATGATCGTGTTGGCGAAAGAATTCCAAAAAGGCGGTCCGCAATTCGGCGCTGGTCATTTTTTTCATGGTGGTTGCTTCGGTTGTTTTTTATGCTTCTTAAAATAAATATACGTTGGATGATAAGAGGTCCTCCAACGAACCTTTAATCATTTAACAAATTTGCCAGCGTTTCATATAGCTTAGGTAAAGACAATTCAATGGTATTCCAAACGGTTAAATCATTAACGGACGCATATCCGTGGATTAGCAGATTACGAAAAGCCACAATTTGCGCCAAATCGGGAATGCGTTCCGCCCAATTCGGCTCTATCTTGCATAACTGGTTTAAAGCTTCGCCAATGATCTCAAACTGCCGCTCCACGGCAGAGCGCAACATGCGGTCTGCTGCGTAATCGGCATAGGATTTCCCGGTAACAAATTCCAAAATCGCTTCAGCAGCGGAATGGGCATCCCAGAGAAAGACCCGAGGATCACGCGGCATAAACTACCTCGCGATTTTGTTGAATACTGGCAAGCAAATATGGATTACGTAATGCTGTAGCTTCAGCCAAATCCACATTTCGACCAATTAACTGCTCCAATTCTTGCCGTAAAGCAAAAAAATCATTTAAGGATGGCGATTGATGACTTTCAGCAAATTTGACTAAAAAATCCGCATCACTATGTTCCAAATCGAAATCCTCACCGCGCGCAGCAGAACCGAACACCTCCAAACGCTTCACGTGATAGCGTCTGCACAAGTCAGCTATTGCAGATTGATTCTGTAATATGATTGGATGCATGGTTATGTTTCGTCTCGATTTATTCAGCACGCTCTACGCAGTTTAATCTTCAACTCCGCAAACAAACGCTTGATCATCTCGCCGCTAAAGCCGCGCTGCTGCAAAAATCGGCTGCGTTTTAGCCATTCATTTTGCGTTAGCGACTTTTCCTCGTCATATTTGTTGCAGTACACATCTATCAACAGATTTTGCCAGCCACCTTGTTCCTCGGCTTGCGTATCCAAATCGGTTTCGTTGATACCGCGCTGCTGTAACTCGTACCGGATACGGATTGGACCATAGCCACTGGCGATACGTTGCCGCACGTAGCATTCCGTGTAGCGCGCATCATTTTGCCAGTTTTGCTCGGCCATTTCCTGTATGACCGGCTCAACCTCATCGCGCTGAAAGCCTCTTAGCGCCAGCTTATCCAGCAATTCCTTTTGGCTATGTTCGCGCCGGGCTAATAAACGTAAACAGGTTTGCTCAATCTGCTGACGACGTTCAGTCGCCGTCGACAAACTCGACGTCGTCTGCTTCATCGGCCGGCGCTACGGTGGCTAATTTTGCAAAGGCTTTTTCACGGATGGCGGCTTCCAATTCTTTGGCTTTATCCGGATTGTCTCGCAAATATTGCTTGGCGTTGTCTTTACCCTGACCTATTTTATCGTTGTTATAGCTGTACCAGGAGCCGGCTTTTTGCACGAAACCAAATTCCACCCCCAAATCGACCAACTCGCCGAAGAAGGACACCCCTTCGCCATACAGAATCTCGAAATCGGCTTGTTTGAACGGTGGCGCGACTTTGTTTTTGACTACCTTGACGCGAGTTTCGTTACCAATCACCTCGTCGCCTTTTTTGATGGCACCGATGCGGCGAATGTCCAGCCGTACCGAAGCGTAAAATTTCAGTGCGTTACCGCCGGTGGTGGTTTCCGGATTACCGAACATGACGCCGATTTTCATCCGCAACTGGTTGATAAAAATCACCAGCGTGTTGGAACGTTTGATATTAGCTGTAAGTTTACGCAAGGCTTGCGACATCAGACGAGCCTGCAAACCCATGTGCGAATCGCCCATGTCGCCTTCGATTTCAGCTTTAGGCGTTAAAGCCGCCACCGAGTCGATCACGACAATATCAACAGCACCAGAACGCACCAGCATGTCGGTAATTTCCAGGGCTTGCTCACCGGTATCGGGCTGCGATACCAGCAAATCGTCGATATTAACGCCGATTTTTTGCGCATAGACGGGGTCCAATGCATGCTCGGCATCGACAAACGCTGCCGTGCCACCCAGTTTTTGCATCTGAGCGATGGTTTGCAAAGTCAAGGTGGTTTTGCCGGATGACTCCGGACCGTAAATTTCAACCACCCGTCCGCGCGGCAAACCGCCAACACCCAAGGCAATATCCAGAGACAAGGAACCAGTCGACACGACTTCAATATCGCGGGAGGCTGCGACATCCCCCATCCGCATCACTGAGCCTTTGCCAAACTGTTTTTCGATCTGCATCAATGCGGCGCCTAGCGCCTTTTTTTTGTTCTCGTCCATTTTTATACCTGGTAAATCTGCGGCTGATGAAAGTTGAGCATTATCACACAGATAAGCGCTGGTAAAACAGCATCCGTAAAATCAAATATCTAGCATTTATAAGACTATGCAGGCTGACTAACTATCTCCAAACAACGCTGTAATGTGCTGCGGATGACAAATAAAGTCATGGCAATCGGATACAACAAATAATGCTCAGGTAATGCAAGACTAATCAGCACCAAGCTTGCCACTAAGCAAGTATCGAAGCGAGATAGATAATGTTGCAAATAAATTAAGGCATCTCGTGAGGCCTGATCGAACTGAGTGCTTTTATGAATGAATGCCCAAAGCATCCAACTGCACAACAATGCGTAATAGATGGGAAATACATGAAACATCGGCGAACCTTTACTAAACAAAGGTTCCCAATATCCATACCAGGCCCATAAAAGGCCGCAGGAAAAACCATCATGCCAGATACTACTGGATAGTTTCTTCAAGCATCCTGCCAACAGAAAAGCCCCTGCCAGACCAACCCCCGCCATCCATACCCACTCAATATTAAGCAAGGGTAGATAAAGGCTTTGGGTCTGAACCAATGTCGTCAACAGCACACAACAAATGATAAAAATAGGCATTTCTTTATGGGTCGAAAAGATTAAAACCCTAAATTTACACCTTTTTGGCTTGAATGCCTAAGCACTGATTTCAAAAAACCTAGCCTATCGAATCTGAGTTTTAGCTTTTTGCATAGGTGGGTTTTTCAACCTGACAGCCAATTTATGCCATATCACCCAATTTTAAAATGTCTGACCTGCTTGATAATTTAACCAGATAAACGGGCATTCCAGTCTTTTCCAATACCAAGAAAAAGTATATTAGCCAGGCTACAGCACCTGTCAATATTGACAATTCATGATGAACTTGAGCTTTCATTTTTACAAAACCAAAAACCGTGTAAAGAGCATGAGTTTTGCAAAATAATTCCCACATTAATAATAACCATGTGATTTGACGACAAAATTTACGGCATATCACGCAGTTTTTTAGCTAAAAGCCATATTTTAACCAAACAGATAATTCATCCCTCCAATAACACACTGTTTTACTGCGATTTTATTGAGACTGGCATGTTACTAGCGCTACACCTAATGTTACTTACTAGGTGAGTAACTAGAAAAAAGTCTCAAGTTCATGAAGCTTTTCCATTGGCGTAATAATAGTTAGTTAGCTTCTTGCCTAACGCAAAAAACCGGCTTTGTATCACGCACTATGGACTTGATATCAAAACAATTATATTCAGAGGATGATATGAAATTTCAAAAAAACACCATTGCTTTATTACTTGGCAGTTCAATGGCCGCCATTTCAGGCCAAGCAGCAGCTCACTGGAGCTCAGGCCCTTTCCTGTATAACGATGCCGGCACCAACCCCATGCATCTGGCCGCTGCCGAGCTGACTAATCCCGCCACCGGCACTACATTCGGCACTTACGAGCAAACTCGTGCCGGCGGAACGTCTTATGGCTGGATTCAAGCAGCCGACCCTGCTTTATGGGGCAACAGCCACGATAACAGCGGCTTGGCGTTTACCTTGTCGCAAACGTCTAAAGTGACTTTCACTATCAACACTCTGGGCACGGCTACCCAAGTCACGCCAACAGGTACATCTTCTTATACCGATATTTCCGGCATCGATTGGACGCCTGCATTCAGTATTTTTAAAGGTCTTGCGGCCCAGTCTTCTCATGAAGGTGCTGCCGCGAATAACACTGGATTGGCAGCCAATACGCCCGGAAATGTAGAATGGGGCCCTTACGGTTCCTCGCAACCTTATACTGCAGCGACCGATGCCACGTATGAAGCCACCACCGGCAATACTTATACCGGTAACGGTACCTGGGGTAACTTCCGCTCCACTGCAAGCTGGGTGTCTGGTAGAGACCTTTCCGCAACTGCCAAATTCAAAGACGGTACTTTAATCGGCACCGACCCTACTTTGGGTGGTAACAACACGAGTTTGCTGGAATATGTCGATCATATAATGGGTGCTGACGGCTCACATACCGTAACCGGCACATTCACGTTAGGCCCTGGCGATTACAGCATTTGGATCGGCGGCACCAGTTTGGCCGATGCTGTGGCCCAACAAAACAATTACCAAGGCTTGTACAATGCCAATCTCACTGATGGCGTCGCTTATTCTGATGCAGCCCTTGCATACAACACTCACTTATCAACTGCCAGCCCCGAGCTACAAGCCGCACAAGCTGCGTACAATGCGGCGATGGCAAGTCATACCAACACCCAGGCCGACAGAGATGCCGCTACAGATGCTTTACAAGCAGAGCTGGATAAAGACTCAACTGCGCAAAGCTTAAGAAACACCATGCTCACTGCGGGTGCAGACATCATTCATTACACCGACGCCATTGCACACCTAAGAGCTAAAGAAGGCTATACCATTCAAACCACTGTTTCTGCAGTACCTGTTCCAGGTGCAGTTTGGTTGTTTGGTTCCGCTATTGCTGGCTTGGCAGGTATTGGGCGTCGCAAATCAATTGCGGCGTAATACTTAATCATACGGCTAAAGGATGTAGTCAAACTATCGAAACCTAAAGTTATCGATTTTATAGAGCTGAAAACAGGGGTAGTATTTGAGGATGAGATGCTACCCCCTCAATTGACAAACTTCAGCCTACCAGACTCAAACAGTTACGAATCATCAAAAAAATAACCGACACTTGGTTAATCGAGGAAGCAAGTATGCTTTCTTTGACTTTTAGTCATCGCCAACAACTGCTTCCAAAATTAAATGGCGCAAACTAAAGTCGCAGTTTCTGGTCACCAGTGCGGCACAAGCAGGCGGATCTATTGGTAACTCTGTGATTTGCCAATCACCTGCTGCACCGTATTCTTCCGGAATGGCGCGCAGCTGACCCTGCGAGCACATTTCTACTTCGCATTGCTCCAGCCCCAATGCAATACCCCGACCCACCGCTTTGACAAAGGCTTCTTTTTTGGTCCACAAGCTATAAAACGCTGCCAACCTTTGTGCTGGAGGCAATTGTTGCCATTCCTGCAACTCAAGCGTTGAGAAGCAGCGGGCGGCCAAGCTATCCAGACTAGAACGCGGCTTGATAACTTCGATATCAATGCCGATATCTGCAAAATTAGCAACGGCTATCATCAAAATGTCAGCTGTGTGCGAAATATTGAAATGCAGCGAACGACAAGCCAGATAAGGTTTGCCGTGTACGCTGGTTTCAAAGGATAAGTTGATAGGCTGTTCGGGCAGATAGCTTGCCAGGGTTTGCCTAAGCAAAGCCCGCACGGCGATATAGCGTTGACGCATTACAGCTATGTTAAAAGATTCGGCTTTTTGCCTTTCAGACTCACTCAATATGGCTAGCAAACTAGCAGTGGTTTTTGGATCTGTTGACAAACATCCGCACCAAACATCCACAAAATTGCCGTTCATTCGTTATCCCTTGTTTAAAACAGGTGATTTAGAAAATATAAAAACCTAAGCAAAACACTTGGTTTTCCTTGACGAAAGCTTCTAAAGACAGTAGTTTACACAACCTTTTTTTGTAAAAAGCATTTTCAGGTTTGATTAGTATTTTGAGGGCATAAAATTGGAACTCAGCGGCGGACATATACTTGTCCAGTGTCTTAAAGACGAAGGTGTCGAATTTATTTTTGGCTATCCAGGTGGCTCGGTTTTGCACATCTATGATGCCATTTTTCAACAAGACGACGTAAAACATATTCTGGTGCGGCATGAACAAGGCGCCACCCACTCAGCCGACGCCTACGCGCGTGCTACCGGCAAGACCGGCGTGGTGCTGGTGACTTCCGGTCCCGGAGCTACCAATGCGGTGACAGGCATTGCAACGGCCTACATGGATTCGATCCCGATGGTGATCATTTCCGGCCAGGTGCCTTCGCCTGTGATTGGCAGTGACGCATTTCAGGAAGTCGACACCGTGGGTATTACCCGCCCCTGCGTCAAACATAATTTCCTGGTCAAAGATGTCAATGACATTGCCGAGACCATGAAAAAGGCTTTTTACTTGGCCAGCACCGGCCGACCCGGCCCTGTGCTAGTTGATATTCCTAAAGACATTACCGACCCAAATATCAAAGTACCTTACAAGTACCCGAAAAAAGTCCACATGCGCTCTTACAACCCCGTAGTGGTTGGCCATAAAGGTCAGATCAAACGCGCGGTTGAGGTGATGCTGTCGGCACAACGTCCGGTAATTTATTCCGGCGGTGGCGTGATTTTGGGCGAAGGTCATAAAGAACTGACCGAACTGACCCAAATGCTGGGCTTTCCGATTACCAATACGCTGATGGGCTTGGGTGGTTATCCGGCTACCGATAAACAGTTTTTAGGTATGCTGGGCATGCACGGCACCTATGAAGCCAATATGGCGATGCACGAAAGCGACGTCATCCTGGCCGTCGGCGCACGTTTCGACGATCGCGTCACCGGCAAGTTGGCGGAGTTTTGCCCTTATGCCAAGATCATTCATATTGATGTCGATCCGTCATCGATTTCCAAAACCGTGCGGGTCGACATTCCAATTGTCGGCGAAGTTAAACCGGTACTGGAACAAATGATCGAACTGGTCAAAGAAAGCAAACTCAAGCCGTCGAAACCAGCCCTGGAAGCTTGGTGGCAATTGATCGAAAGCTGGCGTGAGGTTAAATGCCTGGAATATGACCGTGGCAGCCTGATCATCAAACCACAATTTGTTATCGAACAACTGTACGAAGTCACCAACGGCGATGCCTACATCACCTCGGACGTGGGTCAGCACCAAATGTATGCAGCGCAGTACTATCATTTTGATAAACCACGACGCTGGATCAACTCGGGCGGCTTAGGCACCATGGGCTTTGGCTTGCCTGCCGCCATTGGCGTGAAACTGGCGTTTCCCGACGCAGATGTCGCTTGCGTCACCGGCGAAGCCAGTATTCAGATGTGTATTCAAGAGTTATCCACTGCTTTGCAATACAACACCCCGGTAAAAATCATTAATTTGAACAACCGCTACATGGGCATGGTGCGGCAATGGCAGGAATTTTCCTACCAAAGCCGTTATTCACAATCGTATATGGACACTATTCCGGAGTTTGTAAAACTGGCCGAGGCTTATGGTCATGTCGGTATCCGGGTAGAAAAACCAGCCGATGTGCGGCCTGCACTGGAGGAAGCCTTTGCTCTAAAAGATCGCACGGTGTTCCTGGATTTCATTACCGACCGCACCGAAAACGTTTATCCCATGATTGAAGCCGGTAAAGGCCATCATGATATGAAGCTGCGTGTTGCACCTGGCACACCGCTGAACAGGGAGTTATCGTAATGAGACATATCATCTCGATTTTGATTGAAAACGAATCCGGCGCCCTGTCTCGCGTGTCCGGCTTGTTCTCTGCCCGTGGTTACAATATCGAATCATTGACTGTCGCACCCACCGAGGATACCAGTCTGTCGCGCATGACACTGGTTACACGCGGCAACGATGAAGTCATCGAGCAAATCACCAAGCAATTGAATAAGCTGATCGACGTGGTAAAACTAATCGACTTGGCCGATGCGCCGCATATCGAACGCGAACTGATGCTGGTTAAAATTAAAACCACGCATGATTCGCGGGAAGAAGTCAAACGCATGACTGACATCTTTCGCGGTAAAATCATTGATGCCACCGCGAGCAGTTTTGTCGTGGAAATGACCGGCCACTCCAGCAAACTGGATGCTTTTATCCATGGTTTTGATGAAGGCAGCATCATCGAAGTGGTGCGCTCCGGCCCCACCGGCATTTCTCGCGGCGAGAAAGGCTTACACCTTTAACGGATGACTGGAGTACAAAACTAGGTTTGTACTCCTAGCCAGCGACAGTTTCATGAAAGACGACATCCAATATTTAATTTAACCCCTTAAAACACGAGAAACACTATGCAAGTTTATTACGACAAAGACGCTGACCTGTCGGTCATCAGAGGCAAAAAAGTAGCCATCATCGGTTACGGCTCACAAGGCCATGCTCATGCCAACAACCTGAAAGACTCAGGTGTTGACGTTGTCGTCGGCCTGCGAGCCAACTCCGCGTCCGTTGCCAAAGCACAAGCCAGCGGCCTGACAGTTAAAGATGTACCGGAAGCTGTTGCCAGTGCTGATGTGGTTATGATTTTGACACCAGATGAGTTCCAATCTCAGTTGTACAAAAACGAAATCGAGCCCAATATCAAACAAGGCGCCGCTTTGGCGTTTGCTCACGGATTCGCCATTCTGTACAACCAAGTCGTACCACGCGCGGACTTAGACGTGATCATGATCGCGCCTAAAGCCCCAGGCCATACTGTGCGCTCCGAATTTACCCGTGGCGGCGGCATTCCTGATTTGATCGCGATCCACCAGGATGCCTCCGGACTAGCCAAAGCCATTTGCTTGTCTTATGCCTCTGCCATTGGCGGTGGTCGTTCCGGCATCATCGAAACCACTTTCCGCGACGAAACCGAAACCGATTTGTTCGGCGAACAAGCCGTATTATGCGGCGGTGCGGTTGAACTGGTGAAAGCCGGCTTCGAAACCTTGACCGAAGCGGGCTACCCACCTGAAATGGCTTATTTCGAGTGTTTGCACGAATTGAAACTGATCGTGGATTTGATGTACGAAGGCGGCATCGCCAACATGAACTACTCCATCTCTAACAACGCTGAGTATGGTGAATACGTCACAGGCCCGAAAGTGATCAACGAAGAAAGCCGTTGGGCAATGAAACAAGCCCTGGAAGATATCCAACAAGGCAAATACGCCAAGCAATTTATCATGGAAGGCCAAACCGGCTACCCTGAAATGACTGCTCGCCGCCGCCTGAATGCCGAGCATCCGATCGAAACTGTCGGCGCTAAATTGCGGGGCATGATGCCTTGGATCAAGGCTAATCAAATCGTCGATAAAAGCAAAAACTAATTGACTGACACTAAAAAGCCCATCTTTTGATGGGCTTTTTTTTGCTCATGTAAAAACCATGCCTTTATGCCGCCCAGTTCGACCAATAAAATCTGATCTACTACTGTTTTTGGCTGTTCTGGCCGCACTACCTGCGACTACCTATGCCGATTTCATGCAATGGAGCAGCAGCGAAATTCAATTGCTATACGGCAGCAATTTTAACGAACCCTTCAATCCGGAAGGCGTCAATAAATTTACTATTACTGTCACCCATGCGCACGGCTGGGCTTATGGTCGCAACTTTTTCTTTATGGATACGCTGTTTTCCACGGATGGCGAACCCTCGCAAATCAATCTTTACGGCGAGGCTTACAGTACTTTTAGCCTGGGCAAGATGCTGAATAAAGACTTATCCTTCGGTATTTTTAAAGATTTTGGGGTAACCGGCGGCGTCAACCTCGCTGAAAATATGGATAGTTCGCAAAGCGGCTTTCGGGCCTGGCTTTATGGAGTGACGCTGGATTTTAACCTGCCAGGCTTTGATTATTTTAATGTGGATTTTTTGCGCCAGCGCATCACGGAAACCGAAGATATCGGCACTTCCTGGCAAATCACCCCAGTGTGGAAGCTGCCGTTTCAAATAGCCGGAACCAAATGGACTTTTGAGGGTTTTGCCGACTTTATCGGCAAGAAAGCTAATTACGCAAGCCGCCAAGCTTTAGCCCAGCCACAATTACGCCTGGATGTGGGTGATTTTTTTGGCAATGAAGATCAGCTATTTTTAGGGATTGAATATCAGTATTGGCATAACAAATGCGGCATCAAAGGCTTGCATGACAATGTTCCGCAGGCCTTACTAGTTTGGCGATTTTAAACAAAGCATAAACCCGGCTGCCTACTGGATAGTTTATAGCCAACAAGATAGCAGGCTAGTGACGGTCCATGTACAATGCCGCCATGTTCTTAACTGTAGACTCATACTATGATTCAGAAACAACAACCTAAACGTCATCGTGGTATCTACCTGCTACCCAACCTATTTACCACGGGCGCCATGTTCGCCGGTTTTTATGCGATTACTTCGGCTATTAACGGCCGTTTTGAAACCGCAGCCATTGCCATGTTTGTTGCCATGGTACTGGATGGTCTGGACGGGCGGGTTGCTCGTTTGACTAACACTCAAAGCGAGTTCGGAGTGCAGTACGACAGCCTATCTGACATGGTCTCCTTCGGTGTCGCCCCCGCAGTTGTCATGTATTTATGGACACTTTCCAGCATGGGCCAGGTGGGCTTATTCGCAGCATTTGTGCATATGGCAGGCGGCGCCCTAAGATTGGCCCGCTTTAACACCCAAGTCGAAGTGGCGGACAAACGCTATTTTCAAGGCCTACCCAGCCCTGCAGCAGCAGCGATACTGGCGGGTGGACTGTGGTTTTGCGTTGAAAATGACTACGATGTGGAAAACTTTAAATACCTGGTGATGATTACTACCATTGCCACCGGCTTGTTAATGGTCAGTAACTTTCGCTACTCCAGCTTTAAAGAAATCGACTTTAAAAACAAAGTACCCTTTATTGTTGCTATTGTTGCCATGCTAGTCATCAGCTTTGTGATGGCTCAACCGCAACGCATGTTATTTCTTATTTCAGTCGGTTACGCCGCATCCGGGCCTATCGTAACTTTAGTGATGCGCAAAAAACGCCTGCAAAGCCGAAAATCCTGAGCTGATTATGCAAGATGGTCAACTTTTGCTAACAGCTTTTGACAAGCTTTGGAAAAAATACTGTAAACGCCTGCAACATTGCCAGCAAGCAGCCAGCGAGGATGCCGTTCATAAGTTTCGCATCTGCTGTCGGCGACTATTGGCTATTATTGAATTATTGCAGGCTATTGCACCCCAAAAGGCCTTAGGTAAATTACGTAAAAACCTTAAATCGCAGCTCGATCAGTTTGATGAGCTGCGCGATACCCAAGTCATGTTGCTTGAAGTCAGCTCTAATAGCGACAAACTGCCTGAACTTGCCACCTTCCAGCGTTATTTGCAACTAAACGAACAAAGACTATTGGCAAAAGCCCCTAGCAGCTTTCTAGACCTGAATAGTAAAACACTGCATAAACTGCAGCAGCAAGCGCTAAAAACACTGGCGAAAGAATTTGGCAAAACTGATTTAAAACCCCTGATACTGGCCACTATCGATAACACGTACAGCATTGCATTGGAGCGCTACCGTGCAATCGATCCCAATCAAACTGACACGCTTCATCGCCACCGCATTGCGGTAAAGAAGCTGCGATATATGCTGGCATCGGCTCAAGTACTACTACCTGATTTGCCAGAAGACCACCTTAAACGCTTGCAAACTTATCTGACCTACCTAGGCGAAATTCAAAACTCTTGTGTATTGCTAAACAGTTTAAACCGTTTTTTTGCTCATCAACCACCCGACATGCTGCAGAAGCATTATCAACAGCGCCACCAAGCAATACTCAATGATTATATGACTCAGCGCAGCGAGATTTTGCAATTCTGGCGCCAACAAAAGAACGATCCATTTCCTTGGGCACAGTGATTTTTTGAAGGTTAACTACCCTACAAGCCAAGTCGCTTAAAAGCTATCGATAGCAATCAAACTTTAACAAACACGGGTGGCGGGAAATAGACAACGGAATTTACTACCGCTCCCTAACTGACTTTCTATATCCAGTTTGGCATCATGCCTGACCAGCACATGTTTAACGATGGCCAAGCCCAAACCAGATCCGGCAATTTTATGGTTACGCTTAACCTCGGCACGATAAAAACGCTCGGTAATACGAGAGATATCGGCAGCGGCAATACCTTCACCAAAGTCCTCAATCTCGAGAACCAACGAGCCATCCTGATTTTTTCGCCAGCTCACTTTAACCGTAGAACTGACCGGTGAATATTTCAACGCATTGACTATTAAATTGGTGAACGCGCTTTGCAACTCTTGCGCATCCCCTTTTAAGTTGCTTTCGCTGGCTATGTTCAGCTCAATACGGCATTCGTCTTTTTCGAGCAAATCGCTTTCTTGACAAATTTGCTCTAACAAATCGCGCATATTGATGCATTCGGTTTTTTTAGCTTTAGTTTCCAGCTTGGCCAGCATCAGTAAATCATCAATCAGATGCTGCATGCGCTCAGTTTGGGTCGACATATTTTCAAACGACCGCACAAAACCAACCGGTACATCATCCATCTCCTGCAAAGTTTCCAGATAGCCTTTTAAAACAGTTAGCGGTGTACGTAATTCATGCGAGACATTGGCAACAAAGTCAGTACGCATTCTTTCCATATTTTTGACTTGGGTAACGTCTTGCGCCAGCATTAGACGCAGACCGGCACCATAGGGCACGATACTGATTTGCAATATACTGCTGTCGTTAACCGGCGATGTAATACAGATTTTTTGCCCGTAATCCTGCGACTTCAAATACTGCACAAATTGAGATGCTCGAATCAGATTAGGTATGCGCTGACCTTTGTCGGATTTTTTTAACCCCAGCACTTCCAGTGCCGCTTTGTTAGTCCATTCAATTTCAGCATGCTCTCCCAACACTACCGCCGCATCCGGCAGCGCATCTGTCGAGGTGCGAAATTGGTTAATCATTCGACTGAGCTTTTTCTTACGTTTTTTATCGGATTTTTTAATTTTCCACAGATGATAGTAAATATCACCCCAAATTCCTCGGCGCGTACGATAATCGCGAAATGCGCCTCTACTTAACCACTGCTCTAGCTCATTGATAGCCAACGATTGCCGGATCAATAAAAATACGCTTAAAAACAATAGCATCTGACTTAAGTGACCGATAAAAAAACTCAGCACAAGCACTGGTAATGCCAAGGCAATTACAATACCAATCTCTCTTCGCCAACGTTCCATTTAAATTATTCTGCCATAGATAAACGATAACCAAAGCCGCGCACAGTTTGAATCAAGTCTTCACGATCGAATTCTGCCAATAATTTACGTAAACGACGGATATGTACATCCACTGTGCGTTCTTCTATATATACACTCCGCCCCCAAACTTGATCCAGCAAATGCGTGCGGCTATAAACTTTATCCGGATTGGTCATAAAAAACTGCATCAACCTAAATTCAGTGGGGCTAACATCAATCACCTTACCTGCAATGGACAGCCTGTGCTGCTCAGCATCCAGCGTCAAATCACCCAGGGTAAGTTGACCAGTCTCGCTCAGCTTGCCGCTACGCCGCATCACGGCTTTGATTCGGGCCACCAACTCCTTGGGCGAAAACGGCTTGGTAATGTAATCATCTGCACCGATTTCCAATCCGCGAATTTTATCTTCTTCTTCGCCGCGTGCCGTTAACAAAATAATCGGCAATTCTTTATAGCTAGACTCCCGCTTCAAACGTCGCGCCAATTCTACGCCGCTCATCCCTGGCAACATCCAATCCAAGACCAATAAATCGACCCTATTTTCCGCTAAAGCACCCAATGCTTCTTCCGCACTGGCGGCAGCCGAAACCTGTAAACCGGCCTGCTCCAAAACCATTATTAACATTTCCCTAATGGCATCTTCATCTTCTACAACCAGGATATTCAAATTCGCCATAATCATGTTTATTAAAGCCTAATCAACCTGGGAATTTAACAGCGATATGTTACCTTTTTATGACAATCGACAAGCCTACAGTCTTTTCGGGGAACATTTGCCAATAAATTGCATAATTCAGCCCTAAACAGACTACTGAATCATTAAAAAAAGGCACGGTGTGAATTTTATACTAAGAAGGATGGCCATAATCGAATGATTATGGCCATTTGCAGCGTGGTTTTTATTGTTTTGCGACGTTGAATTTGATATCAGCATCAGCTTGCAGTTGATTCAACATGGCTTCGAACTGGGCCCTACCAAAGGCAGTAGCCATACTTTTCTCAATCTCTGCCAGTTTAGCTTTGTCAGCCTCACTCATTACACCCTCTGTCACCTGACTAATACTGACGAGAATTTTGCCACCAGTAGGATTATCGATCACGATACTACTAGGTTGATTAGCCTGAGGTTTAGCTGCTCTGAAAACAGCCTGACTAACCGCCGGATCAAGATCTGTGCTATTACGCATTAAGCCAGCAACTTTTTGCACTGAAAGATTGGCTGCCTTAGCGACTTCTCCCATACTTTTACCGGCCAACAACTCATCGTTGAGTTTATTGGCCATTGCAACTACTTGCTGCTGCGCCTGATCTTTTTGCAATGCGGCAATCACCTCAGCTTTTACTACTTGCAGTTCTTTATTAGCGGCCTGCTCGTGGGACAGCATACGCAATACCACTATTTTGTCAGTACCCACCTCGACCGGTTCGCTATTATTACCTTTTAAAACATCCTCCGAAAAAGCAGCTAAACGCACTTTTTCTTCAGCGGCGACATCATCACCAGTGCTACGTGTGAACATTGGAGATTTCTTGACATCAACACCCAATAATTTAGCCGAGGCTTCCAAACTAGTTGGGTTTTCATAACTCACTTCACTCAACCTTTCACCTAACTCACTAAACCGGCTTTCTGCTTGGGCTTTTTGATAGGCTTTAGTCAGCTCTGGCTTAACTGAATCATACGACTTGATTTCTGCAGGCACTAATTCGGTAACCTTGATTAAATGATAACCAAAAGCTGATTTTACGGGCTCAGAGACTTCGCCTAGTTTCAATTGACTGGCAGCGTCTTCAAAAGACTTTTCCATCACGCCGACAGTAAATAAGCCCAGATCACCACCATTCTTTGCACTAAGCTTATCATCTGATATTTCAGTCGCCAGCGTGGCAAAGTCTTTATTGCTTAATTCCTGCTTGGCTTTAATAGCTTTTTGCAGTGTCTGCTCGTCGTTTGCAGAGTCTTTAGCAAAAGCAAACAGAATATGGCTGATTTTACGTCTTTCCGGAGTAGTAAATTGGGCCTTTTGGTCTTGATAGTAGGCTGTTAGTTGATCTTCAGTCACAACAACATCTTTAGCCAAGGTATCCAGCGACAATTCTACATATTCTATCGAGACCTGTTCCGGCGTTTGATAGAGATCCTGATGTTGCTGATAGTAGGCGGCGATTTCTTCGTCAGTTGGTGTCTCGGATTTTGGGTTCAATGGAATAGTCAAGTATTCCAAATCGCGTTTTTGGTTTTGGATTTTGAAAAAACCCTCGACTTCAGCTTTGGTGACAAAACCGCTGTCTGTCACCGCATGCTGCACTTGCTCCATGACTAGTGCCTTTTTAATGCGACCTACAAATTCATCAGAAGACATACCTTGCGAACCCAGCAAAGTTTGATACTGGGTTTTATCAAAAGCGCCGTCTTTTTGAAAATATTCCAAAGACTGAATAAAGTCCCTGGCTTCCTCATCCGTCACCACCAACTTCTGAGCTTCAGCAAACTGTAATAACACTTCGTCGCGAATCAATTTTTGTATGGCCTGTTTTTTCAAGACCTCTTCATCAAATTTCCTGCCCGCCAAGTTTTGCGCAAACTGCTGATATGCCTGACTAACATCGCGTTGAAAAAACTCTTTGTCACCTACCGTAAGTACAGGCGCTTCTGAGCCGCCTCCTAAATAATTTTGAATACCCCATAAGCCGAACAGCACGCACACAAGTACTAATATGATAGACGCAAATACGCCCTGAACTTTTTCTCTAATCTCTAAAAGCATAAGATCTGTCCTTAAACAGCATTAAACCTGATCACTCCAGGCAACAAAATTAAAACGCAAAAAAAAACCTCGAACCATACGGCCCGAGGTTTCTGTTTTGGCGGAGCGGACGGGACTCGAACCCGCGACCCCCGGCGTGACAGGCCGGTATTCTAACCAACTGAACTACCGCTCCTAAGTCTGGTGGGTGCTGAGGGGTTCGAACCCCCGACCCTCGCCTTGTAAGGGCGATGCTCTCCCAGCTGAGCTAAGCACCCGACTAAAGAAATGCTAGTTTACAGCATCTTTTAAAGATTTGCCAGCTTTAAATGATGGAATTTTTGCTGCTTTAATGGTTATTTCTTCGCCAGTTTGTGGATTACGGCCTTTACGCTCAGCTCTGTCTTTAACTTCAAATGTACCAAAGCCTACCAAAGCAACAGAATCACCGTTTTTAAGTGCTTCTTCTACAGACTTGATAAAACCATCTAAAGCACGACCAGCATCTGCTTTCGTTAATTGCGATGTGGCTGCAATAGCATCAATCAGTTCAGATTTATTCATTTATTACCCCTTAGGATGTCGTTATATTAATTATGCTCAAGCAAACAAGCGTTTTATACCGTTAACAGGCTCCCCACCATACCCATAGACAGCTCTTCTTCGTATGAAGGCAGACTTTATATCAACGAGCCGTAAGCCGTGTCAAGCTTTGTAATACCTGCAAGCCCCGATTTATATGGTTTTACGGCTGACATCATATAATTTTAATGTGCAACTACTGATTTTTGTTTTGCTTTGGTTTTATTAGCTGGCGTTTCAGTATTGCTAGCAACATCAATTGCTATGGGAACCGGCATTTTTTGCAACGCAATCTCCAACACCTCATCAATCCAGCGCACACACTTAATGGTCAAATTGCTTGTAACATTTTCTGGAATTTCAGTGAGGTCTTTTTCATTTTCAAACGGAATCACTACCGTTCTAATACCACCTCGATGAGCGGCTAAAAGTTTTTCTTTCAAACCACCAATGGGCAATACTTCGCCACGCAAAGTAATTTCTCCCGTCATAGCCACATCAGCCCTAACCGGAATCTTGGTCAACGCCGAAATGATCGCTGTGCACATACCGATACCTGCACTAGGACCATCCTTGGGTGTAGCACCTTCTGGCACATGAATGTGAATGTCGTTTTTTTGAAAAACTTCATTATCAATGCCCAAAACATCAGCGCGACTTCTCACCACCGTTACCGCAGCATCAATTGACTCTTTCATGACATCGCCGAGCTTGCCTGTCGCTTGTTGCTTACCTTTACCAGGCATCACCGCCGTTTCGATTGTCAGCAACTCGCCACCAACTTCTGTCCACGCCAAACCAGTTACTTGACCAATTTGATCACTATCTTCGGCCATGCCATAACTAAACCGTCTGACACCCAAATACTTATTCAGGTTTTCTGAGTCTACGATGATTTTGTCTTTGCCTTTTTGCAACAATAAATCTTTGACTACTTTACGGCAAATTTTCGATATTTCCCGTTCCAGACTACGTACTCCGGCTTCTCGGGTGTAATACCGAATAATATCCCTAACCGCAGTTTCAGTAATTTCGATTTCACTTACCGCTAAACCGTTATTTTTAACCTGTTTGGTCATCAAAAAGCGCATCGCAATATTGATTTTTTCGTCTTCGGTATATCCAGCCAATCGAATCACTTCCATCCTGTCCATTAGTGGCGCTGGAATATTCAGAGTATTCGCGGTAGCAACAAACATAACATCGGACAAGTCAAAATCCACTTCCAGATAATGATCGGCAAACGTGTGATTTTGTTCGGGATCCAACACTTCCAGCAATGCTGACGCTGGATCACCACGAAAATCGGCCGCCATTTTGTCTATTTCATCTAGCAAAAACATCGGGTTGCGTGTTTTTATTTTCGACAGATTCTGCAGAATTTTGCCCGGCATAGAACCAATATAAGTCCGTCTATGTCCACGAATTTCCGCTTCATCCCTCACCCCGCCTAATGCCATGCGCACATACTTTCGATTGGTAGCACGGGCTATGGACTGACCAAGCGAAGTTTTACCAACACCCGGCGGCCCAACCAGACACAAGATTGGACCTTTCAACTGCTTCACTCGCTGCTGCACGGCAAGATATTCTAGAATTCTTTCTTTTACCTTGTCCAAGCCATAGTGTTCAGCTTCTAAGACTTGTTCCGCCACTTTCAAATCATGTCGCACTTTGGTTTTCTTTTTCCACGGCACGCTGACCATCCAGTCGATGTAATTGCGGACCACTGTGGCTTCTGCCGACATCGGCGACATCATTTTTAATTTATTCAGTTCCGCTACTGCTTTGGTTTTGGCTTCAGCAGACATTCCAGCCGCATGGATTTTTTTCTCCAGCTCTTCTACTTCGTTACTAGCCTCATCCATCTCACCAAGCTCTTTCTGAATAGCTTTCATTTGCTCATTCAGATAGTACTCGCGCTGATTTTTCTCCATTTGTTTTTTGACGCGACCACGGATTTTCTTTTCCATCTCCAGAATATCGACTTCGCTTTCCATTAAGGTCATCAGGCTTTCAAGGCGTTTGGCAATATCTACCATTTCAAGCATGCCTTGCTTTTCCTCTACCTTGAGCGCCATATGGGCCGCCATGGTATCTGCCAAGCGACCCGGCTCATCAATACCCGCTAGAGAATTCAATACTTCGGGCGGGATTTTGTTGTTGAGTTTCACATATTGATCGAACGAACTGATCGCCGTTCTTTGCAAGACATCCATTTCCTGCTCATCAATGGTGATTTCATCGTTCAGCTCAATTACACCCGCAGCACAATAGCCTTCAAATTCCTGATATTGAATCACGGAGCAACGCTGAGTGCCTTCAACCAAGACTTTGACAGTCCCATCCGGTAATTTTAGCAACTGTAATATATTTGCCAGCGTGCCCACTTTATACAAATCATCAAATTCGGGCTCATCAACATCTGCCTGCTTCTGCGCAATCAGCAACACCTGCTTATCTTGACTTATGGCGGCATCCAGTGCGTCGATAGACATACCCCGACCCACAAACAATGGAATCACCATGTGCGGATACACCACAACATCACGAAGCGGCAAAACAGGAATCAGATCTTCTTTACTTTTTACTTGTGTCATTTAATTTGTGTCCTGTGGCAGGAAAGCAATTTACATAGCATCGTATATGAGGTCGATAATTTATAAAACAAGTATCTTTACTCACGAGACAAAAAAAAGGGGTTTTGTGGACAAAACCCCTTTTTTTGAACTTGATAAAGTTTTTTCTATTATGTTTCCGCAGCGGCAACACGCTTTGCGTCTGACTCGTAAACCAAAATAGGATCGGATTTACCATTGATGACGCCTTCATCAATAACAACTTTGGATATATTGTCACTAGAGGGCAGTTCGTACATGGTATCCAACAAAACATTTTCTACTATGGTTCGCAAACCACGCGCACCTGATTTACGTTCCATAGACTTACGAGCAATAGCTGAAAGCGAGTCTTCTCTGAACTCCAACTCAGCACCCTCCATCTCAAACAAATGTTTATATTGTTTGATCAGGGCATTTTTAGGTTCAACCAGAATTTGTATCAATGCAGCCTCATCCAGCTCATCAAGGGTTGCCACCACAGGCAATCGACCAACAAACTCGGGGATTAAACCGTATTTAATCAAATCTTCCGCGCGTACATCCGCAAAGATTTCACCGACATTCTCATTTTCATCCTTAGCTTTCACCTCAGCTGAGAAACCGATACCACCTTTTTCAGTACGACTACGAATCACTCGATCCAAACCGGCAAAAGCGCCGCCAACAATAAACAAAATATTGGCAGTATTGACTTGTAAAAACTCCTGTTGCGGATGTTTACGTCCACCTTGCGGCGGAACGGACGCTATCGTACCTTCAATCAACTTTAACAGGGCTTGCTGCACACCTTCACCCGATACGTCTCGGGTGATGGATGGGTTATCCGCTTTACGGGATATTTTGTCTATTTCATCAATGTAAACAATGCCAGTTTCGGCTTTTTCGACATCATAATCACACTTTTGCAGGATTTTCTGGATGATATTTTCTACGTCTTCCCCTACATAACCGGCTTCAGTCAGCGTGGTAGCGTCAGCAATGGTGAAAGGCACGTCCAGTAATCTAGCCAGTGTTTCGGCCAATAGGGTTTTACCTGAACCAGTTGGCCCAATCAGCAAAATATTGCTTTTTGCCAACTCAATATCGCTTTTTTTGCTATTGCTACGCAGGCGCTTGTAGTGATTGTAAACGGCCACAGCCAGAATCTTTTTGGCGTTTTCTTGGCCAATCACATAGTTATCAAGCTCTTGCTTAATTTCCTTCGGCTTAGGTAATGCACCATTACCCACGACTTTTTCATCTTCAAGCAACTCATCACGAATGATATCGTTACATAACTCAACACACTCATCACAAACATAGACCGACGGACCCGCTATCAGCTTTCTAACTTCATTTTGACTTTTACCGCAAAATGAACAATAAAGAAGCTTATCTTCATCTTTATCTTTTTTGTCTTTACTCATGCACAAACCCCGTGGTGATGCTTTGCTTCAGTAATTGAAGACTATCTCAAAAAACCAACTTTCCCAACAAATTTACCGTATAGCGGCAAAGGGCTTAAACAACACGACTACTCAGAACTTTATCGATCAATCCATAAGCAACAGCTTGCTCAGAACTTAAAAAATTATCCCTATCCGTATCTTGCTGAATTTTTTCCAGTGGCTGTCCTGTATGGTGTGCAAGAATTTTGTTCAAGCGATCACGAATTGCCAGGATTTCGCGCGCATGGATATCGATATCCGAAGCCTGCCCCTGATAACCGCCCAGTGGTTGATGGATCATCAGCCTGGAGTGCGGCAAACAAAAACGTTTATCCGCTGCCCCGCCAGCCAGCAATAACGCTCCCATGCTAGCTGCCTGACCAATGCACATGGTACTAACATCTGGCTTGATGAACTGCATAGTGTCATAAATCGACATGCCTGCAGTGACTGAACCACCGGGGGAGTTGATATACAAATGAATGTCTTTATCTGGATTTTCCGATTCCAAAAACAATAATTGCGCCACGACTAGATTGGCCATGTAATCTTCTACCTGACCCACCAAGAAAATAACTCGTTCCTTAAGCAACCGGGAATAGATATCAAACGAACGCTCACCGCGTGCAGTTTGCTCAATTACCATTGGCACCAAACCGCCTGCAGCTTGAGGCAGTATCACATTATTCATATCATTCAGATTGCTCATTTAAATTCCTATGCTTGCTGTCTATCCATAATATCTTCGAAACCAACAGATTGATCGGTGATTTTAGCGCGATCAAGCACCCATTCAACAGCTTGATCTTCAAGAACCATTTGCTGAACATCATTCAATCGACTATTGTCGGCATAATACCAATTCACGACATCTTCAGGCTTTTCATAACTTTTTGCCATATCTTCGATCACAGACCGAACCTTGTCAGCGTCGATTTTAATCTCATTTTTTCGAATGATTTCACCTAAAATCAAACCCAATGCCACCCGGCGCCTAGCCTGGTTTTCAAACATATCTTGCGGCAGATTCAAATCTTCCAATTTCATGCGAGCTTTACTGGCACGCTCGGCATAAGGCTTCATCAAAGATTGCACCTCCTGATCAATCAAAGCATTAGGCAGACTAATTTTGACATGTTCAAATAAAGCATCCATTACAGCGGTTTTTAGCTTATTTTTTAAACCTTGCACCAATTCTCTTTCCATGTTGGCTTTAACATCAGCTCGAAATGCCTCAATATCGCCCGCCTCTACGCCATAGGCCTTAATGAAATCAGCATCCAGTTCAGGCAGGATAGACTCCTCCACTTTCACCATCTCAACTTCAAACTCAACTTCTTTTCCGGCAAGTTTTTCACTATTGTATTTTTCCGGGAATGTAATGTTAAAAGTTTTACTTTCGCCAACAGACAAGCCTTTCAGCTCGTCTTCAAACCCTGGAATCATCTGATTGCCACC
The DNA here is from genome assembly GCF_001644015.1 of Methylomonas lenta. Lineage (GTDB taxonomy): Bacteria > Pseudomonadota > Gammaproteobacteria > Methylococcales > Methylomonadaceae > Methylomonas > Methylomonas lenta. The sequence continues at coordinate 2,820 of NZ_LUUI01000123.1, read as the reverse complement.
AATCTGAACTGCATAGTTTTCAACTTTGCCATCGGTGAAATTTTCGCCTTCCGATAGCCCTGAAAAGTGGATAGTAACCTGATCATCTGCTTGCGATGCGCGCTCAACAGTTCCCCATGTCTTTTTCTGCTGTCTCAACTTTTCGATCATATTATCGACATCAGTCTCGGCAACAATTGCAGTTGGGCGCGCAATTTCTAGTTCGTTAACCGCATCCAACATAACTTCCGGATATATTTCGAATTCGGCGATGTATTCAAAGCCTTCGCTTTTGTCAGCGGGCGTAATGTTAGGATGTCCAGCCGGCACCAATTCCTGCTGTTGCAAAGCCTCAAAATAAGTCGATTGAATCAAATCGCCCGCCACTTCATTCTTAACTCGCTCACCGTATAGTTTTTTCACCATACTGGTTGGTACTTTGCCTGGGCGAAACCCATCGACCTTAACTTCCCGAGCCAGTTTTTTGAAGCGAGTTTCCATCTTTTCCTGCAACAATGCATCAGGCACAATAACGGTCATTTTTCGGCTTAATTCTGATGTCTTCTCGACAGAAACTTGCATTGGATTACCTCAAAAATTTAAAAAGATTGTTTGGATTTGGGGACCGATCAGCGAATTTCATAAACTTAATAAAGAAAAGCTGCTGTATCGCTGTGAATCACAGAAAGACATGGTGCGAGCGGAGAGACTCGAACTCTCACGGGGTTACCACTGGAACCTAAATCCAGCGCGTCTACCAATTTCGCCACGCTCGCATAACAAAATAATCAGTTATTATAATCAGGCATTAAAACAAAAACAACACCTAATGCTTATTTACTTACCGCCAGACCTAAAAATTAAAAACCAATACCATTTTTGACTGAGCGTATTGGTTTTTATGTAAAAACAGAATTAACCTTGTTTACGCAGATACTTCTCAACGCCCGTGGTTCTAATATAACCTATATCATCAGACTGGGCTTGCTTGGCCATATAACGCTCAACCCCAGATACCTGAGGCGCATCCTTGACCAAACCGTATCTTTTAGAAACATACTTAGCTACCCCTGTCAGTACAACAGCATCTTTTTCCCGCAATTCCTGACGTAGAAGATACTTACTAACAGAGCTAATTTCAACAACAGGCTTAACCAATAATAGCTGTTTGGCCAAATATTTACTAACGCCCGTTTTAGGCGCCTGATTTCTGGATAAAGTCGCTTGCTTGGCCAAATATTTAGCAACACTACTCATGGGCTCAACCTGGCTTTGCAACTGAATCTGTTTAGCCAGATAACGCGCCACCCCGGTTGGCTTGGCTTGATTAGAAGATGCTTGCTTGGCAATATATTGAGCAACACGAGAACCTTCAAACACCTCTTCTACTGGCTCAGCGATTTCTTGCTCAACCACTTCAGTTTGACGCTGGGCATTTTCAGCTTGCATTCTTGCCTCCTGCTCCTGATAACGAGCAACTAATTCGGCTGCCGCAGCTTTTTTAGCTAACCTAGCCTGTTCTGCAACAAACTTTGCCACCCCGGTCGCTGGTATTTGTTCCTGCTCTGATTTCTCCAGGGCCTTAACATAATTTGCGACCCCGGTAACCTTAGGCGCATCTTTAGCCAATTGAGTTTGCTTGCTGACATATTTAGCAACACTGGTTGCTACAGGCGCATCTTTGGCCAGCAACTCGTTCTTCAGTACGTATTTAGCCACTCCCGTAACACTTGGCGCTGAGCTTTCACGCAAACTCTGCTGAGTTACATACTTAGCAACCCCCGTCATCACATGCCCATCATGCTCCTGCATGGTTACGTATTTTGCAACACCTGTAACAGGCGCTTCTCTAGCCTGAATAGCTTGCTTGATAAAATATTTAGCAACTCGGGTAACCGGATTTTCATTTTGTAGAGATAGATATTTCTCAACTCCGCTGATAACGGGTTCAACCTCTAAAATTTCTTCTTCAACTTCAAGCACTTCTTCAGCTTCAACGTCTTCAACTTCTAACACTTCTTCAGCCTCAGCCTCAACTTCAACTTCAACTTCTTGATCTTCTAACGTGCCTTCATCTTCCTGGACCAATTCCAGCTCTAAGTCTACCGACTCTGATTCTGGACCTGACTCTTCAATTACCGGCTTGTTAGCTTCCTCAAGCGCCTGCTGTTGCGCTAAATATTTTGCTACGCCGGTTAGATTAGCTTCCTCAACTGCTGGCTCAAGTTTTTGTAAATAACGGGCGACGCCTGTCAGTTGACCGTCATTTCCGCTGGCATCGTAACTTTTTTCAACTACACCACCCGTAGATGGCTTATCAAAAAGCAAAGGCGGTAATATGCCCAATAAGCTATTCATCAAACTGTTTTTTTTCATTTTGAGAATACTCCCGAATGAATTAATGTCATGCAAAACCAGCCTTTGGCTGTTTACACCTTCTTTTAAACGTAACGTGCCCATAATAAAAACCTGCCACAATTGCTTAATATTATTTTAGTTGCCTTCGCTAAAAATAACTTTAGGCTGAAAACTACTTGCCGGATATCTGGGATCAACTTCTTCTATTTGTTTAGTAACAACGCCCTGGCTTACACATGGTGGCGGCGTGATTGAGGCCACAGTCTTAACAACCGACTCATCAATGTAAATGACCTTAGGCTGAAAATCTGCTGCCGGGTACTCTGCTGCATCAACAGCTGCAGCCATCAATAATAACCCGCCGAGTATTCCTAGGTTCAAATGTATTTTTTTCATATTTCCACCTTACTTTTGATTTTAAACACCAGCCCCGGATGAAACCATCCAGGACTGGGTTTATCTTCTTATTAAAGCACTGCTTCC
>NZ_LUUI01000122.1 GCF_001644015.1 Methylomonas lenta | reverse complement strand
ATTTCACTGGAATACGCAAACGTTTTAAAGTACTTCAGATGGGTCGAGTCCTTTCTGGCCAACATACGGCGCAATACGGCTACACCTATTGACGCCCTATGATTACACCTTACGGTCTTGGATAAACGCGACATTTGGGATTTAAGTAAATTTATAACTGATTGAAATAGCGGGGAACTGCGTTATTAGATGACGAAGTTGGGTTAACAAGTATTGGCATATGACCATACCTCATCGACTTGATGTTAGCTTTAAAACTAATTTAAGCGCGATTGCCCTGTGGCCCAGTTGTAGAGTGCAGTTAAGTTGCCCCAGAAGTCGTATCTAGTGTATAAGTTGAACGAAATTGAATAACAATTTGTTCGACAAGGAAACTAGGACCATGGAAAATCATATGAAAGCTCGCAACGTCATGCTTTCCTCTCTTGACTGTGCCCGCTTACGCGATTTACTGATAACTGCGAACCAATTCGGTTCTACACACTCCGCTCTCTTAGACAGGTTGGAAGCCGAACTTAACCGGGCTACTATTGTCGCTCCCGAAGAGATTCCCCCCTATGTAGTCACCATGAATTCATGTGTCCGCCTCACCGATACAGCAACGGGTGAAAAGATGCAATATACGCTGGTCTTTCCCAGCGATGCGAACCTTCAGCAAGGCAAGTTATCCATCCTCTCCGATCTAGGTGTTGCTATCATCGGATTTTCTGTTGGCAATACGTTTGAATGGGCACTCTCAGATGGGACTAGAAGCATGCGGGTTGATATGATTTACTTTCAGCCTGAGGCAGTTAAATAGTACAGCTTATAAAACTCATACTAGCTCGGATGTGTTGAACAACGCGAAGCGCATCTGTAGCAATTGCTACGGTAGGTTTCTCATCATCCTACGAGCTCAAAATGATTGAAAGTCTATTGTGCCGCCTGATCTACCCTTTAAGAAACGCCACACTGTTTCATCAAGCCTTGCAAATGGCTTATACCGACCCACTATCCAAAACCAACAATCGGATAGCTTTAAATAGCACTTTGCTGCGGGAAATAAGCCGCTCCAAACGTGGCAATCAAAGATTATCTCTGATTTTTGTCGATGTCGATCACTTTAAATCAATGGTGACTTGGCTTTGGCTTCGGTTGCAAGCTGGGTGAAAGATAGCGTAAGGGGTTGCGACACCGTATTTCGCTATGGCGGTGAAGAGTTTGTGATTTTATTGGCAGACACTAATCAAACCGATGCCGCCATCATCGCCGAACGCGTGCGCAGTAGCATTGAGTCCCACACCCTGGCTTATGGTATGAATGTATTGAATATCACTGCCAGTCTGGGTGTCAGTTCTTTACGAGAAGATGACAGCACAGAAAGCTTTGTTAAACGCGCTGATGCAGCAATGTACACAGCCAAGCAAGAAGGCAGAAACCGGGTTTGCTTAGGCTAACCCTCAATGTCTTACTTTTGATTCGAATTACGTCGGCCAACAAAAACCTGCCAAACACAACCGCCCCATACGTGGCCAAGTCAGAAAAACGTAACCCAAGCCTGTCAGAGTTTTGGCAGGCCAATATGATCTGACTGCATTGGAACTGATTCTGAAGTATCCCTATATTGCACTTACAGCCTGAAGCTTTAGCCTGGCAAGCTAATCCGAATTCCTGGCTTAAGCAGCCTAGATAACCCAACCCCTGGACGAAGATCCTATTTGAAACCAAGCGTGGACAAATAGTCACGAAAATTGATTTATGCTACTAAAACGCCTATGTTTAGCTTTCAGGTTTAAAAATCAAAAATGAAGGAGTTAACATGGAAATCAATATTATTGATATTCTAAATACAGGCGTGACAGGCTTTGCTTTCTTAATGCTTTATCTTGGTTTTAAATTAACATCTGACGTTCAATCCAAAATATTCGAACAACGGCCAGAGTCTTTTCATGACATTGAGATGTATAAAGAATGGAAAAGTTTGGTTTGCTCTCAGATCAATAACACGCGTTATTTCTTAGGCTTTTCACTTTTCTTCTTTATTGGTGGAATTCTATTACTAATGTACCAAGCTGAAAGCAAAATAATACTGTCCATTTCCCCACCTGAACAACCTTATAAAACCTTGGTTTTCCACCAAACCGAAAAACTTGACCTAAATAATACAGGTCGAGCAACCATTTTGGTCAAAAACGAACAGAACATAAGCATTGATATAAATGAGGTAATAAATAAGAATATTGAACTCAGCAAAAACATTAAGTTACAAGAGGAAGTGTTAAAAAGAATGGCTATTACAAATGCCAACGCTTCCAGTGACTCTGGATTTTGACAGGTATCAGCATGAAAATAATACTACTTATATGTAACATATTGCTAATTTCTCCACCTGTTCACGCTGAAAGCCTATTTAGCGAAAAACTAAATTCAGCCAATAGAATTTTCGACCAAAAAGACTACCCAAAAGCCTTGGACGTGTTAAAAAAATCCCACCCCCTGGCAAAAACTGAAAAAGACCAAGTCATTTTATATAATTCAATAGGCTGGACATACTTCAATAATGGCAATAATAATGAAGCCATAAACTACCTGGAAAAAGCCCTACAGGGTGCAATAAAAATAAACAACACTGAATTGGCACAAAAAACCTCTAACAACCTAGGAATCATTTATTACTCATTAGGAAATATAGATAAGTCTAAGGAATATTTCACAAATTCATGGTCAAAAAATTCAGAAACATCAAAAAACTATTTATCGCTCATTAAAGAGCAAGAAGAAGCCAACAGAATGAACTCAATACTTTCAAAAGGTATTAGTTATAGACTGAATACAGAATTTGAGAAAGCAATAATTGAGTATGAAAAAGTTCTATCTACATCCCCTGATAATATAAGAGCACTTGACTATAAAGGCTACGCACTGTTTAGACTTGGCAAATATGAAGAAGCATTAGTGACTTTGCAAAAAGCAAACGTAATAAAACCAGAAAACACCAATACTCTAATTAATTTAATGAAGACTTATTGCGCACTAAAAAAACCTGATAATGCAGTGTTAATTATAAAAAATAATAAAATATTTTTAGAAAAAAATAGAGATTCAATCGTAGCTGACTCTGAATTAATATCTGTTTGTGGTGAATCAGTTATAAACAATTTTTAACCTGATTAGCAAGTTTTCTCAGCTAATCCTCCTCAAATCCTAAAAATCTTCATTTCGACAGGGAATGCCGCAATCTAAACTTGGATAGCGCTAAGCTTACCATCCATGATACTGAATGCCCGCGTCCTGACTGGCATGACGGACTTTTTCGTCATAGCTGAAGATACTAACTAATCAGGTGAAAGTTTGATATTTGTTTGGAGCGGATTGAATAAATGGTTCGCAGATAGCTGTTCTAAGATAATTAAATAGGGTTGTGTCAGATCACAACGAGGTCAGTGTTATTAATTTCTTCATCAATTCAGCCTGACTATGCACACTCATTTTTTGCATCATGTGCTTAATATGATTCCGAACAGTTTCCTGCGAACGAAAGGTGTTAGTTGCAATTTCAGAAATAGAGGGGTTATTCATAAAGTGCTGTGCGCAAATAGCCTCACATCTCGATAACTTATAAATACCCATCAAACGATCCAGCATAGGATCACTCTCCTTATCATGGGTAAATGCAAGAATAAAACCATCCTTATAACACTCCCATTGGTAAAGATTTTTTAATTCCGAAATCGGAATCAACATAATTTGACAGGAATGGCATTGATTATGAATGGAAGCACTCTGGTTAGCTTCAATCAGCGCCAGCAATCGCTGCTCAATGGCAGGGTTTTTCATGCTAAATTGATTTTGCGAAATTTTTACACAATCCATCTGATTAATAATTATTCCAAAGATAGGATCAGAAAAAATTATATTTAATCGATGATCGACAATAATATAGCTATCAAAATGCCCACCTAAGTAATGACGCAATTGGCTATCTATTTTATGTCTTTGTTCAGCATGTATTGCTTCATCTAAGGCTGGAATAAGAGCTTGTAAAGTTTGCTTGACTTGCAGTTGCTCCGCTTCATTAAATGCCACGCTACGACTTAGCAACAGACTGAGGGCATTTTTTTGATTACAGGGTATGGATACGCCAAAACGATATAGTGGCTTATCAAGCGTACTAAATTCGGCTTTTCCAACTTTTCGAGCAGTCTCACTTAGAGCTTGATCGTAAAAAACACTCAGCGGATTTTTACTGATGAAATGATTGAAATCATCCAGTCGATTAAGTTTATTTTCATACTGCTCTTGATAGTCCTTTTCGATATGAGCACTGAACAGAAAGCGTGTATTTTCACTATCCATTAAATCAGTCACCAGCAAAGCACTAGTATCACAATTAAGCTGCTGAGCAAGTTCATCAAGAAACTGATGCCAAATCAAAGGATGTCCAGGAGCCTTAGACAGTATTGCGATTAGGTGGGTGTTGTCGGAGATATGGCACATCAAGTAATACCCCTGTTATATTTATGTACTCATCTCCTTGCTATTTATTCAGACATTCCTTTCATGTTTGTATCTCTAGCATAGCGCTTAAATTTTTGATTTGCCATTAAATTGACCCATTTAGGTCATGGTGACTTGCCTACAGTTGGTCTAAGCTGAACTCTCAGTACTTAGGGCCGAGCTTGGTCCATTATCGGTTGTGGGGGACAAGACAATGACAAAAAATCAATATGTACTCATTTTGTTCACGCTGTCATGCTTCATGGCAACTACTGCCAGTGCTGAATCGACATCGACCTTGGAGCGTTTGAGTGCCGATAAAGCCTGTGTCCGCATGGCCGCCAAAGGCTTGCGCCCCATTGCCAATCAACAATCAGAGCGTTTTTTAGGAAAAGTCACAGAAGATACGGCTGAATGCCGAGGTGGCAAACGAGCCATGGCTCAGCGTGATACGGTTTGGGTAGATTGGGCCAATTACTGGGGCACTGGCGATGCAAGTAGTAAAGCCGGGGGTTGGGAGTCTCTTACCAAGCTAGCAAAACATCTCAACCCGAATGGACGTGGTGTCGACGGTGCCTTGATGGATTTGGAATATCAACGCATGGAGCTGCTGCGATTCAACCTTTACGACAATAAAACCTATGATATCTACATCAAGGGCGACGGCGATATGCCTGGACCTGTGGTAAAAATTTGGGATGCGATGCGCTTGCCGGAAAATAATCGGTACTATCAGCAGGTGACTAACAATAAAGGTCAGCAGGTCTGTACTGGCGAGTTGATTCGTCATCGCAACATTACCGGCATCTGTAACGATATCTTCAATCCAGCCATGGGCGCGTCCAACCAGTTATTTGCCCGCAACGTCAGTTTCGATTCGACTTTCCCGGATATGGGCGCGAACGAATTGGTACGCAATCGGCATGGCAATCGCTTGGCTTTGTTAAAACCCGACCCGCAAGTTATTTCGCGTAAATTATTTACCCGCCAACAGCACAAACCCGAAGCCTGTAACCAGGGTCAGGGCTTGCCGGACAACGCTGTTTCAGCTGAATGCGACTATAAAAAAGCCCCGTTTTTTAATGTTCTGGCTGCATATTGGATTCAGTTTATGACCCACGATTGGTTTTACCATTTACGGGAAGGCCAAAATACCGAAGCTCGCATGCCGGTTGGCTGTAGCACGCAATTGGTGAACAATAAAGAACAAGCGCTGACGCCAGAGCAGGCCGCCAAATTAGGCTGCCGACCTAATGATAAAGTCGATGTACCTTTTTTTGCTCAGAAAGAGCCAGCCCCCACATTTACCCACGATGGCAAAACTTATCTAGCACGTGCTCACCGCACCACCGAAAATACCGTGACGGCCTGGTGGGATGCCTCGCAGATCTACGGTTTCGATGAGTTGTCGGAAAAACGTGTGAAACGCGATCCTAACGATCCAGCTAAATTATTGATGCAGCCCAGGGGTAGCCATACCGGTGCGGGCGAAAAGCTAGGTTATCTACCCGTCTTTAACAGCTGCGAAAATGCGGATACAGAATGCTTGGCGGACCCTATCAATCCTGCCTGGAAAGGCCAGGAAGCTGCAGGATTTGCCGATAACTGGACAGTGGGTATGAGTTTTTACCACAACATGTTCGTGCGCGAACACAATCAATTTGTTGATGCCTTCCGGGCTAAAGCGGCCTCCATGCCCAATACCGACTCCGGCTTACGCAATCCCGACAAACCGAATGAGGTGATTCCGTATAAAAAAGTCAGCGCAGAAGAATTGTATCAGGCCGCCCGCTTGGTGGTTGCCGCCGAAATTGCCAAAATTCATACCATAGAATGGACCACCCAGTTACTCTACGACGAGCCCTTATATTTGGGTATGAACGCCAACTGGAATGGTTTGGTGCAAAAAGACAACCCGGTCTCCAAAGTTTTGGAAAAAATCGTCGTGAATCGCTTGGCCAAATCCGGTAACGAAATCAAGGCCAATCAGTTCTATTCGGTGTTTGCTTCGGGTGCCGGCATATTTGGTCTGGGCAGCCACCGCTATCAAGAGCATGCCAGGTTTCTGGGGCATTTGAGCGGCAAGAAGGATATCTGGGATTTAAGTAATCTGGAACATGTCAACGGCGGTATCAATCACTTCGGCTCGCCGTTCAATTTTCCGGAGGAATTTCCCACGGTATATCGCTTGCATCCATTGTTACCGGATCTGTTGGAATTCAGGGATTTGAAATCGCCTAACACCATAAGCAAAAAAGTGCCGGTAGTCAGCACCTTCCGTGGTAAAGCCACGCAGGCCATGACCGATGGCGGTTTGAGTAGTTGGGCGCTGAGTATGGGTAGGCAACGTTTGGGCTTGTTGACCTTGCAAAATCATGCCCAATTCCTACAAAACCTGGATTTGCCACGTCTACAAACGGAAACCAACAAAATCGATATTGCCGCGCTGGACGTGATTCGGGATCGCGAACGCGGTTTGCCGCGCTTTAACGAATTCCGTCGTCAATACGGACTTAAACAACTGACCAGTTACGATGACTTTATCGACAAACGCGTACCCACCGCCAGTGCCGAATATAAAGAGCAACATCATTTGATCAAATTGCTACGCGAAGTTTATGGACAGCATAAATGCGATGCCAGCAAGGTCATTACCGATGCGCAATTGAATGATGATGGATCACCCATCAACGATTGCCTGGGTCATCCGGACGGCAGCATAGTCGACAATATCGAGGATGTGGATACCGTAGTGGGCTGGTTATCTGAGTTCACACGTCCGCATGGTTTCGCCATTTCAGAAACCCAATTCCATGTGTTTATCTTGAATGCCTCTCGGCGTCTGTTTAGTGACCGCTTCTTCACCTCCAGTTTTCGGCCTGAATTCTATACCTCAATGGGCGTAGATTGGGTTTTGAATAATGGCCCGGATGGTAAGTTATATGAAGCCAAAGAGTCTAATGGTCACAAGGTCGAGATATCGCCTTTAAAACGTATCATGCTCCGCACCATGCCTGAGCTCAAAGATCAACTGGCGGGAGTCGTCAATGTATTTGACCCTTGGGCCAGAGATAGAGGCAACGATTACACCTTGCAATGGAAACCGCAAAAAGCCGCTGCAACGGATTCCAGTTTTCGATAAGCCTTAACCGTCAGGGGGAATCGTTGATGAAACCAGACATGCCAATTGAAGATTTGGTTGCCGAGATGAGCATGCGGATTGCCGCAGTCATCTCGGACGAAGCGGAAAGCGGTATCGTGCCACGCTTCAATCAGGCCAAAAGTATCGCCTGCCTCGATGCGCAGTTTAGGGTCCACGCTGATATTCCGGTTGAATTAAAGCAGGGTATTTTTGCAGAAGCCAAAACCTATCCTGCCAAACTACGCTTTGCCAATGCCACAAGCCGGGACGATGCAGAAAAAGATGTACGCGGATTATCGATCAGATTATCCGGCGTGAAGGGCGAAGTGCTGTGGGGCGAACCGGGTTTTCAGGACTTTATCCTGAACAGTTACCCGGCGCTATTCGTCGCCACACCGGAAGATTTTTTGAGTTTTATTCGAGCGCGGCAGGCCAATAAAAAACTCTGGTTTTTTTTAAACCCGCTCGATCCACACCTGAAGTCCTTGGGGATTGCTTTTAAATCTCGCCAGAAACATCTTTGTCCTTTTGATGTGCGCTATTGGAGCACTACACCTTATCGCTTGGGCGAAAACACTGGTCAGGTGGTCAAATATTCGGTGATCCCTAGTTCTGACTACACGACGATACAGGCGGTAGAGCCTGGCAGACATCAACTGCGTGCTGCGGTAAAAGCACATTTACAGCAAGCGCCCGCCCAATTTCATTTTGCCGTGCAAATCCAGACTGATGCTTACAGCATGCCGATTGAAGACGCTTCGGTAATATGGGATGAAGCCGTTTCTCCTTTCCGGATAGTAGCCACCCTTACCCTAGAAAACCAGGATTTTGATAATCCGGAAACCATGACGGCTTGCGAACGTAGTAGTTTCAACCCCTGGCAATGCCTTGCTGCTCACGAACCTTTGGGCCGCATGAATCAGGTTCGCCGAGAGGTTTACGCCAACGCCGCTGCAGTGCGAAATAAGGAGTAACAACATGAACGACACCGTCAATAGCTGGTTAAGTAAAACACGGGAAGAACTGGATGAAATTTATCTGAATGCCACACCCGGTCAGATTCCGGATGGCGACACCCAAGGCACCGCGATTCTGGCCGGTTCCATGTTTGCCAAACTGGTGGCGTTTTTTGCAGGTGTGTATGCCTGGCAGGGTAAGCGGTTTGATTTGTTTTGCCCCGGCGGACAGGCAGGTGTGCTGGTTAATAAAATTACCGCATTCAGCCTGACGTTTATCGTCGCCAAAGTCTATATCGATAAAAGCTGGCTGGATCAAAAAGACACCATCGTCATCGATTATGCCAAAACTTCGTTTTTTGCCAAAGCCATCCGCGACGAGATTCGCGAAATCGAACCGGGTGTGTATTTGGGCAAGGTCTGGTGGGGTAAAAAGCGTATCCTGGATTTTGCCTTGACGCGCAAAACTAGCTAGCAAGGTGTTTTAGCATGTTTAACTTAACAAGTTGGCTAGCATGACACCCCAATCCAACTTCATGATTGTCGCTACGGTGCGTGAAGGACAGTTAGCCGCATTACGTGACTTGTTGGCTGGCATGAACAAAAGCATAGGCCTTGCCGACCCTGATAATGCGTTAGTACCATTCGGCCGTTTTGAACGCCTGCATATGGCTCGCTTTGTCATCATTGAGGCAATTACCGCCAATGATATTAGGGCTTATGGCAAGCCCCCCTACCCCTGGCAGCCAGCCTTGGCATTCATTGGTGATTGCGATGGCAACAGAGATGCATTTCTGGCAGAACTGGTCAAGTACGCTGGAGCCGGTTTAGAAATATTGTTTTCATATTGCGAAGGCTTTCCGGATGCCAATAGCAGAACGCTGCTGCAATGGATGAAAGCACATAACATCAAGCCTGCCGCCAATTACATTAACTGGTTGGGCCGCACCGTCGTGCAAGTGCATGAAGAAGCGGCTTTGCATGGTTGTTTGATCGATTACCTGCAAGAAGCTGTCACTGAAGTCGGCAAGCAAAATCCCCGCGCTTTACGGCAAAAACTTTTATCGCATGTAGAAATGCAAAAATACGCTGGCCTCCTCAAACTGACTCCGGAGCAACCAACACCTTGGTGTTGGCGAATTCGGAACCGGCTGCACAAGATCGGGATACCGTTGATATTATTGCTGTTATCACCGTTATTCCTGATCTTGGCGCCTTTTTTTGCATTACGCCTGCGTATGTTGGAGCGTTCCGACCCCGAACTATTCATCCGCCCGGATAGAGAGCACATTAAAGCCTTGGCTTTGCTGGAAGACCACGACGTCAGCAACCAGTTTAATGTGTTTGGCGATGTCAAGCCGGGGCTGTTTCGCTTGCTGACGTTCAAGTTTTTGCTGCTGTTGACCGATTATGTGGCACGGCACATCTACAACCACGGTTTCCTGACCCGGATCAAAACCATACATTTTGCCCGCTGGGTGTTCATGGATGACAACCGTCGGGCTTTTTTCGCCAGCAATTACGATGGCAGCCACGAGAGTTATATGGACGATTTCATCAACAAAGCCGGCTGGGGATTAAATGCCGCCTTTAGTTGCGCCATCGGTTACCCAACCACCCGCTGGATACTGAAAGATGGCGCGGAACGCGAGCAGCAATTCAAATACACCCAACGCCGGCATCAAATCCCTTCCGAAGTCTGGTACAAAGCTTATCCTGATTTGACGGCTACCGATCTGGCCCGCAATTCCCGCATTCGCAAGGGAGTGGAAATTCGTCAGCACAATGACGAAGAAATCCGCGCATGGCTCAGTGAAATCTAAGCAGGGAATCAGCAAGATGAAATATTCCAACGAATTTAAATTTGACGACTTGCAGGGATTGCTACGTTTTGGGCATGGACAATTATCAGAAACCTGCTTTCTATTATTGAATATTGTCGATGCAAATGCGGCTAAACAGTGGTTAAGCAACGCCCGGGTAACCAGCGCTATCGAAACAACACCAAGACCGCAAACAGCTTTGCATATTGCTTTTTCAGTTGCCGGATTGCGAGCCATCGGGCTGCAAGAAGCACTGATTGAGGGTTTTTCCGATGAGTTCATAACCGGTATGACCGGCGACGAAAGTCGTTCCCGCCGTTTAGGCGACATCGGCGTCAATGCACCGGCATACTGGGAATGGGGTGGCGATAGCCAGCAGGTGCCGCATGTTTTATTGCTGCTATATGCTGAATCCGATGGCATAGCTGCCTGGCGTAAACAAGTTGAAGACACGTTATTTACTGCGGCGTTTCAACTAATAAGCCAGTTACCGACTCAAGACATGGGTAAGCGTGAACCTTTTGGATTTGCCGATGGCATTAGCCAGCCGAACATAGACTGGGCAAACCGACAATCTACCGACACCCATCAACGCGCAGAGTATTCCAATTGGCTGGCACCAGGCGAAATAGTGCTTGGCTATCCTAACGAATACAAACAGTACACGGTAAGGCCGTTAATCGATCCGCAAACCGATGCTCTGGCAGCCGTTTTACCGATTGCAGAAGATCAGCCGGCCTTAAAAGATTTTGCCCGCAACGGCAGCTATCTTGTGTTACGGCAGCTGGATCAGGATGTGCCGGGTTTTTGGCAATTTCTCAATAAAGCCACGGATGGTGCCCCCGAGCAGCTTGCCGCTGCCATGGTTGGACGACAGCTGAACGATGCGCCGTTGATGCCAACAGGTGTCGAAAAAATCCCTGGCGTTCCGGTCGACGACCAACTCAATCAGTTTAATTATGTCGGCGATCCTCGTGGAAATGTTTGTCCCATTGGTGCGCATATTCGCCGAGCTAATCCGCGTACTGGTGATTTGCCCGCTGGTGTGACGGGTTTATGGACTCGGCTGATCAGAATTTTAGGCTTTGGATTAAAACATCCGAATGATGATTTAGTGGCATCCAGTCGTTTTCATCGCTTATTACGCCGCGGGCGAACTTACGGCCCACCATTGTCTCCAGCAGATGCCAGCAAACCCGATGCGCTGATTGCCGAACGCGGCCTGCAATTTATTTGCCTGGTAGCCAATATCTCCCGGCAATTTGAGTTTGTGCAAAATGCCTGGCTGGTCAATAGTAAATTTGCCGGTCTACAAAACGAGAGAGATCCGCTATTGGCTCATCGCAATCCGTTAAACGATGGTAACAGCACCGATCGATTCCAGCGCCCCGATCCATCCGGTCCGGTCCGGGAAACCTGTCATCTTCCACAGTTTATTAGTGTGCGTGGTGGTGCTTATTTTTTTATGCCAGGGCTGAGCGCACTTAAATATCTTGCAAGTTTGCCTAGCACAGGAAGAGGACATTCAGCATGACGATCAAGACTTGCCTATTGAAAGCCATTCACCGATTTTTACTGCAACTACTGTATATCGAGCGCCGGTTTGAACCCTGGTTTCGGCCGCAGTTGAACGCGCTGTTTCGAGCGCCTATGGTTCGATTGGTACAGTACTTCATTAACCTACGCCGCAAAGACCAAGGCCTAAAGATAGCCGAGGAAACATTCGACCCTGATGAAGAAGCCAGCCTGAACAACATTATCGATCAAATGGCCGATCAGATGCGCGGACGTTTCAAACCGGGCGGCTATGAGCGTGGCGGCAACACCAAAACCCATGGTGTAGTAAAGGCAACGGTAACCATACGTGAGGATATACCGGCGCATTGCCGCATAGGCATTTTTGCAAATCCGCGTAGTTACCCTGCCTATGTACGCTATGCAGGCCCTGGTCCGAACGTACCCTCGGATATTCAAGATGTCGGCTTTATGAGCATGGCGGTTAAATTAATGGATGTACCGGGTGAAAAACTGATGGATGAAGAAAAGTTTACCCAGGACATTATTACCACCAGCGGCGGACCGACCTTTGTCACCCCCAACACCCGGGAAAATGCCAAGTTGCAATACTGGAGCTTGGTGGATATGACGCTTTACTATTTCCTGAATCCGTTCGATTCCCATCTGCTGGATATGTTTATGCAAAGCCTGTGGAATGAAACCCAGACCAACCCGCTGAACAAACGCTATTGGAGTTGCACACCTTACCTGCTGGGCGAAGGCCAGGCCGTGATGTATTCCTTTGTGCCGAAAACCAAAGTCGTATCCCGCATACCCGGTCTACCGTTTGGGAAAGTGCCTTTCAATTATTTACGGCAAAATTTGAGCAAAACCCTCAGCGAGCAAGATGTGGAATTTGATCTAATGATTCAGCTACAAACCGATCCACATTTAATGCCCATCGAAGATAGTTCAGTAAGCTGGCCGGAAAGATTATCTCCGTTTATTCCCGTCGCTACTGTGCATATCCCCAAACAGCAATTTGAATCGGAAGCCTTAGTCGAATTTACCAAACGCCTGAAAATGAATCCCTGGCATTGTCTGCCAGAACATCGGCCACTAGGCAATCTTAATCGGGCACGGTTTAAATTGTATTTTGAGTTATCCAAATTCCGCCAGCAGATGAATCAAACCACCCATCTGGAACCGACGGGTAATGAAGTATTCGACTAAAGATTCTGTAAAAAAATCATCCTGCGAGCTTATGGGCGTCAAACGGTTGTTATTGAGCTCATACTAAACAGGGACGGTTTAACCCACGGAATACTCATAATTCTCTACCTCCTACAAGCCCTCAGCTGCTTTTTTTTTATATCTAATTCATAAGATTACAACTACTCCAGCGCGGCCTTCACGCTTAGCTTTGATGAAATATCAGCAAAAACTAAGCGTATGCTTAAATTCCGCTAGTATGTCTCTCTTACTGAAGGAGAAACATACGTGCAAGAAGAAATCAGCCATTTATTAGAACGTTTGATTGCTGCTGAAGATAACGAGCAAAAAGCCATTTTCGAAGTAGCCATCGAGGAACTGGAAAGCAGCGAGTTAGCCCTATTACTGGAGTCTTTACCTCTGCACGAACGTTTTGATCGCTGGCAACAAGTGCCTGATGCCGATCAGATCGACGTATTGGTTGCCATGCGCGCCGAACCACGACAAACCATTTTCAAGAGTTTGTCGAAAGACCAATTACAAGCTTTGTTAACCGATCTGCATGCCGAAGATTTGATAGAGCTGGCAGAGTCTTTATCCGAAGACGCCGTCGCTACTGCGCTGCAAAGCATGAAAAACAATCAGCGGCGTTATTATGAAGTATCCACCCAATACGAAGACGACCAAATCGGCCGTTATGTAGACCACGAACTACTCATATTACCGCGCACCGCCAATGTAAAACTGGCGTTGCAAAAACTGAAACGTAGCTTTCCTGAATACACCGATTGTATCTATTTGATTCAGCATAAAGGCATCTATGTCGGCACTGTGCCACTACAGGCTATTTATCAGGCTACCCCGGAAACGCTGCTAATAGAGCTATGCATAGAAGATCCGATTACCATTTCTGCGGACAACTATTTGGTGGATGCCACTGAAAAAATGGAGCACTCTGGCCTGATGACACTCCCCGTGCTGGGCACCAATGAACGACTATTAGGCAGATTGACCCTGCGTTTGGCGCTAGAAATCACCCGCGATTCTTACGAAAGTCAGTTGATGGCAACCGCGGGCATGGATGAAGATGAGGATTTGTTCGCGCCAGTGTTTCGCAGCTCCACGCGCCGGGCAACCTGGCTGGGGATTAATTTACTCACTGCCTTTTTAGCATCCTGGGCAATTGGCTTATACGAAGCCACTTTACAGCAAGTGGTAGCCTTGGCGGTGTTAATGCCGGTAGTTGCTTCCATGGGTGGCATCGCTGGCAGCCAAACCTTAACATTGATAGTCCGCGGCATCGCATTAGGCCAAATTTCAAAAGGTAACGTATTGCCGTTGTTACTCAAAGAAATCAAAGTCGGTGGACTGAATGGTTTGCTTTGGGCTTTGGTGATTGGCTGTATCACCGCACTCTGGTTTAGTAGCGTCGGCATTGGGCTGGTGATGGCTGCGGCAATTGTGATGAATATCCTGGCAGCAGCCGTCTCCGGCGTTTTGATTCCGATTATCCTGGATCGATTCAATATAGACCCGGCACTCTCCGGCTCGGTTATTTTGACGACTGTTACTGATGTGATAGGTTTTGTGGCTTTTTTGGGATTAGGCACAGCGTTTCTGCTATAAACGGATGTTCTAAAGGCGCCGAATACGTTGATCGAAAAAGGCATAGTGGCATGGCGTTTAAGCTGGCTGGAGACGTTAACTACCCGACCATGCTATAAAATCAATTACATAGTCGTAATAAATATCCCCCTCAATCAATAGAGTTTACTGCCATGATCTTTGCTTCCGATAACTGGGCGGGTGCGCATCCCGTCATCGCCCGCCGGCTTTATGAAGAAGCCGCGGGTTTTTCCGTACCCTATGGCGCCAGCGAACTGGATCACGAGGTTGAGCAAAAATTTAATCAGCTGTTTGAACGCGAAGTGGCGGTTTTTTTTGTAGGTACAGGCACTGCAGCAAATTCGCTGGCACTGGCAGCCGTTAACCGGCCGGGAGGCGTATCCTTTTGTCATCGCGAAGCGCATATGATTGAAGACGAATGCGGTGCACCGGAATTTTTCACCCACGGCGCCCGTCTTGCCCCGGTTGATGGCGAAAATGGCAAAATCGACCCAGGTAAACTCAAGGCGGAGATTAACCGCTTTCCGCCTGGATTTATCCACACCGGCCAGCCGATGGCGATATCCATCACCCAGGCTACCGAAATTGGCACCTTATACCAACCTGATGAAATCCTGGCGATTTCTGAAATCGCCCAACACAAACAACTACCCTTGCATATGGACGGCGCACGTCTGGCCAATGCACTGGTTGCGCTAAACCTAACCCCAGCGGAATTAACCTGGAAACTGGGCGTCGACATCGTCTCTTTTGGCGCCACCAAAAACGGTTGTTGGTGCGCAGAAGCTCTGGTGTTTATGCAGCCGGAAATGGCCAAAGATTTACCCTTTATCCGCAAGCGTGCCGCCCAGCTATTTTCTAAAACCCGCTTTATCGCCTGCCAATTTGATGCCTATCTGCAGGACAACCTCTGGCTGGATCTTGCCCGTCATGCCAACCTGATGGGGCAGCGCCTGCAAAACGGTCTGCTAAACACCAAACATGCACGCCTGGCCTGGCCGGCAGAGGCCAATGAGGTTTTCTGCATTATCGACAAAGATCGTACCGACCGACTCAAACAACAAGGCGCGGTTTTTTACCCCTGGAACCCCCCACACTCAAAGCAAGAGCTACTGGGAGAGAATGAAATTTTGTTGCGCCTAGTCACCAGCTTTGCAACCGAACAGAATCAAGTTGATCAGTTTATTGATATGTTGGGTTAGTGAAATAGCGTGGAATTTCGTTATTAGGTGGCGAAGTTAGGTTAACTCTATAAATCGGCAGAAATAAAGTCAAAAGTCATAGGCATCCTAAAGTTTAGATTCACAGCTTGCGCATCATCGGTAGTACCAATGCCTAAAGATAAATTAAAGGTTGTTTGCGGGGAATATTTAAATGAATAACCGACCAAAAATTGTCCAATATCTAATTCACTACCCTCGATCTCTTCGCCATTAACAGCAGAAGTAAAAACATGTCTGTGTGAGTAACCTAAACTAAACGAGGTACGATCATTGATACCAAATCCTAAACCAAAACTGAGGCCAATCGCATCGCCGGGATCGAATGTGCCGAAATCCTGTTTAGTTTCTGTATTATAGTTGTAGCTAATGTTGCCGAAAAAAACCGCCGGATCGGTTGGGTAAAGAGCTGTAATACTAGGTTGAAAACTGAAATAGCCCACGCCAGTAGGTAATTCGGAGGGATATGTCGCTCCCGGCACGCCTTGGGCATTTACATATTCGATATCAAATGGGCTTTTACCTGTGGGTACTGTTGTCAATACGTTACCGACTAAAATTGGCCAACCGTTTGCGCCGCTGGTTAGTTGATAACGTGTAGCAATCTCAAGATCACCAATGCTGCTACCGGAGGCATTAAATGTTTCGTCAGTAGCTGCGCTGATATCGACGGGGCGAGAACGCTGTGAGTCTGAGCGATAAACATAAGGCATTCGTAGTTCAAATTCCCATCTGTCGGTAATACCGTAACGTGCGGCCAAACTAGCCATCATGGTGTGCCGTTTAATCTGCCGTATGTCAATTAAACCTATCGCTATAGCCGGAATAAAGGTATAGGCATCCAGAAATACTCGATAATTATCGTTATAACCATATTGTAAGGATGGCTCGATAGCAATTTTACCTTTGCGTGTCAAAACGCCGCCTACTGTTTCGCTCAGGCGAGGAATTTCGGGTGGACGTTGCATTCCTTTGTGTTCAGTCGGATCCTTTCCGACCGGTTTATCGGGTAATTGATTTGGAGGAGGTGCAGAACGCTGACTAGCTGCGGCAGTAACCACGGGCTTTTTAGGATTTTCCGCTGCTTGCTTATTTGAAGGGGCTTGATTTGACAAGGCATCAAGCCGAGCTTTCATTTGTTGCAATTCTTGGCCTTGATCTGCAATGATTTTCCGTTGAATCTGAAATTCTTTTTGCTGTTCAGCTAAAAGCTTTTTATATTCTTTGAGTAAATCAACATTATTTAACTCTTCAGCAAAACCCTCATGCCAAGGTAATAATAAACTTAAAAAAACAATAAGCAACCGATTGTTTTGCGCTTTTTTTTTGGAAACATAACTGTAGTTATAATCCATTTTATTCTCCTTGTTTTTATAGTTTTAATAAGCTATGCATGCAAATAACAACTCAATTGAAGACTAGCATATCAACCATTATTCAACAATAGACAAAAACGCAAATATAAATATTTTTTCACTCCAAGATGTTTTCTTATAAATTCGGCATGATTAATGCGTTAAACATCGTCCCACTATGATTTACAGACATATTCTTTAGATTGCTCAATTCAATATTGACAGTGTTAAGCGTTTGAATGAATTGATTATCTAAATTATTTTGAATGACTGTTCCAAGCGCTGATAAATTTAGTTGCTGAGACTGATTATCTAAACCATTTTGCAGCAAAGTAACGTTATCAGGCAGCTGAAATGCAGATACCATTTTGACCACGCCATTTAAAGAGACTACACTTTCATAATTAAAATTGACATTGATGCCATTCGGTAATAGAAAGCCGCCTCTTAATTGATCAAGTTCTTCATCGCTTGCTTGTGCCACATGATTTAAAACATCCTCATGATCGTTAAATTCATCTATTGCAAATGCCTGACTTACTAAAGCCTGCAAAACAAATACGCTCATAATATAAGCATAGCGTAGCGAAATAAATGTATTTTTATATGATTTATGAATATTCATTTCGTCGCCCAGAGTTAATTAAAAGTCCCAACGACCTGGCTGCAATAGATTGAACGCTGCCAAACTGTCACGATTCAGATCGACCATTCTATCCAATGGTGCTTTAGTTCTAAGCGCCCATTCTGCTTTATCCTGAAAATGGTTATCAGCCAGTGTCTGTTTGTCATGTATTAAAAACAAGATACGATTTTCCCACATTCTTTCAAAATCAGGCCTGGGAAATGCCTTAACACCGGCTGCAGGGTCTCCAACCAATACCTCGCTATCACTGATACCCTTAATAATGACAAAATGTAAATAGCCTTTGTTATTAATAATAGTAATGGCAGGCGCATTGGCCTCAATTAGTCCATCCAGATTAAGCTTAAATCCATTGGCCAAATAGCCACGTCTCTCTAAATACAGTTTCATATCCAGCATCGAAAATCCCTGTTGCTGAATTTTTTGTTTATCTCCATTTTCGTACATATCTACAAATACCGCTTGTTCATCCACAACATCGTCATAGTGAAACGATAGCAAACTCGCTAGGGTAGCGGAACCACAACTAAAGTCGTACTTTTGCTTATATACAGTTTTAAAGCGTCTTTCTGCAAAGCTCATTACCGGAACTGCATAATTTCCACCACCCGCCATACCGTTTAAATTAAAGGCATCAGCATAGGTATTGAATACGGACAATATCATCAATAAAGCAGGTATCGCAGCAGATAATTTCATATCAAAGGGTCCATTAAGGTATAACCGTAACATTGAATACCGTCGAATCCTGAATAATGACATTATTACCACTATTCTGTATCACTGAAATCATACCGCTTGCCCCTGCAAATGAACCATTATCAATAATATTAAACCCATTCATATTATTTGTGGCAGTATTATCTTTCAATAATGCAGTTACATTTTGCCTATTAAGCGTGAGTATATCTACCCCACCCTGTCCTCTCTGATTATCCAGATCTTCACTTAATACCATTTCAGCCTGCTCAAAAAATGCTGCATTACCCGTCTCAGCATTAACCCCATTATTTGCCAGCATTCCTATCAGCAGCGTTGAAAATAAACTTATTATTAATCTTTTCATACATTGCCCCTTTTAATTACATTACTAACTAGATACCGGCGAACAATTTCTTGTTCGCCGGTAAACTCAAGTTAATCTATGATAATTAACTTTTAAGGAGCCACAGGTGTGTTTTGATTGACGCTAACATTGCCTTGGAAAGACACTTGTTGTTGCGCCAAAGAAGAGTTACCTGAATTTTGTACAGACTGATTCAGACCGGCAAAGTTATTGTATGAATTATCAATACTATTGCTGGCTACAGGAATCAAGCCGCCATTACCATCTTTTGCAGCCAGCATATCGTAGCCTGCACCCGCGCCGGTTACACTACCAGCCAGATAAGAGTTATTAACAGAAACAGCGCCGCCATTTGAAGCTATAGCAGGTGAAGCATCACCACTGGTAGACACGTTTGTTTGCGTGTAAGTTGAGGTTGCAGAACCTGTGTTGGATGCGGCAGAACCTTCTGCGTCAGCTTTAGCATGGTTGTTGGTGGAAGTTGCAGTTCCATCACGACCCACTGCTGCGGCTTGATCTTCGGCACTCGCTTTGCTTTTATTGCTGGTGCTGGAATCTGTTGTAGATGCACTACCACTGCCGTTAACAGCTGCAGCTCTATCTTCAGCATCTACTTCACCGTTTTTCGCAATACTGTTATCGGATTTTGTATTAGTGGTAGAAGCGGTTCCACTGCCATTGACAGAGGCTGCATTATCTTTGGCTTTAGATTCACCATTGTCGGCAATGCTGCTATCTGTTTTTGTATTGGTGGTGGAAGCGGTTCCGCTACCGTTTACAGCAGCTGCGTTATCTTCAGCTTTTGCTTTACCCTCTGCATTAACACTACTATCAGTTTTTGTAATGGTTTTGGTGTCATTATCTTGGCTGTTATCAGTGTTATAGCTTTCTTTAGCTGATGTTTTTGTATAGGTTTTTGTGTCGTTGTCTTGACTGTTGTCGGTGTTATAACTGTCTTCAGTTGAAGTTTTTGTATAGGTTTTTGTGTCGTTATCTTGACTGTTATCGGTGTTATAGCTTTCTTCAGCCGAGGTTTTTGTATAGGTTTTGCTATCGTTATCCTGGCTGTTATCAGTTTTAGTAATAGTTTTGGTATCGTTATCTTGACTGTTATCGGTGTTATAACTTTCTTCAGCCGAAGTTTTTGTATAAGTTTTAGTATCGTTATCCTGACTATTGTCGGTTTTACTGAAGGTTTTAGTATCGTTATCCTGACTATTGTCGGTTTTACTGAAGGTTTTAGTGTCGTTATCTTGACTGTTATCGGTGTTATAGCTTTCTTCAGCCGAGGTTTTTGTATAGGTTTTGGTATCGTTATCCTGGCTATTATCAGTTTTGGTGAAAGTTTCAGTATTTGTCTTTGTATAGGTGTCCGTAATTGCACCAATCGAAGAAGTACCGCCTTCACTGATGGATGAATTACCTTGGCCTTTTGCTGCAGAATCAACACTCGCCGACTGACTATCAACAACTTCAGTCGCTGTATTAGTTGGGTTCGCCCATGCGCTGGATGCTGAACCCAACGCCAACAAAATACCGGTAGCTATTAATGTTTTATTGAATTGTTTCATTGTTTTTACTCCGAAAAGATAAAATTTCAAATTCCATCAGATGTCATATCCAATGAGAGTGGAACATACGATTAATTTCATAATTTAATCAGTCGCTACCACGATTAAATTATGCTTAACGTGATGCTCAAAATTCCATATAAACAATCTCATTATTTAATTAAAATTCCGGATAAATAAATCAAATAAACAATTAATACAGACGCAAAAAATCCTCACCACTTACAGCGCTTTAACTGAATCAGACTACAACGTCATAATCATTAACCAACTCTAAATAAAATAGACTTACTGACTTTAACGTCGTTAAATAACATCATGATTTACACCATGACCGCCAAAGCAATAACTTTAAGAACAAAGCGCCTCTTGCTTTTCAATATCAGCATTGTGTAAATTCAATCTATAGCCAAAACCTTTTATAGTCATAATCCATCTTGGATTATTAGGGTCATTTTCAATCTTTTTTCTTAGCAAATGCATATATTGATAAAGGTCTGACTTTGTTGCCCGGCTATTTTCAGGCCAAATGTGATTAATAATTTCTTCTGCGGAATAGATTCGATCAATATCTGTAGACAACAATTCGATTAGATCAAACTCCTTACGTGTCAAATCAACTCTACGATCATTCAAAAATACGCACTTATTATTACTGTCTATTCTAAGACCCTTAAAGCAAATTCTTTCAACGCCTCTCTGTACAGACAATATAGAACCATAATCGGCGAAATTATTTGAGTCACCACTTCTTCTTTCTTTGAAGTTTCGCCTTTCACGAAACCTTCTATCATCAGCAGAACGAACATCTAAGCAGAATTTTTTCTTAATAAACCAATCGACCTCACAAATAGAATCATTAATAACCTCACCAAACCAGCCAGGTATCCCATTATAAATATCTGCTGAGTTCTTATTTAAGCCACAGACCATTAAATTCCCCTTCATGCTCTCTATAATAGACAATAATGTATCCAGTACTTTTGTGTTATCACCTAATAGTTCTAGAGAAAAAAACACTAAAGCAGGTCTGATTACTTCAATTTCTTTAACTCCAGCCATATCAAAATCATGCTCATTTAAAATTATATTGTTTACATAACAATATCCTTTTAATAATCCTAAGAAATATTTATCATTATCAACAACAGAAATACTATTTAATATTTTCATTATTTTTATGGTTAAAATAATTTTAATAATATGACTCAACTGTCTTAATATGCAAGCTTCTATGCTTAATTTTTTAATTTTTCGTCTAAATCCAGTCACCCTCTACTGCAAGACATCCAGGTATTTTTCTATAGTATGAATAATCAGTTGTATATAATGCCGACCATGATGCTCATTGTGATTAAAATTTATTTGACATTTATACAAATCACCATACTGACCAAACATCTCAAACCGATGACCAATATGCGCCCAGAATCGTAACTGTGGATTAATATGTCCATTACTGATTAAGGATATTTCAGTTAACTCTGGCAGCACGACACTCACATTCTGCCCAACAAGACAGTCAGTTTTCCAACCGAACAACAGACTACTTCTGCTGTTGCAGTGATGAATTCGACCGTTATCATTCAAAATCAGGATAGCCATGCCGCCATCAACAACATCCTTCTCAATATTGCTAATCTTCATTAACTTTTCGCGTACAGAAACGTTAAATTTTGCTAGTGCTTGATGCTTGTTTTGCACAACCCCGAAACCAGGCCCAATGGCTAACATGGCTGAAGGATTCCATCTAACTTGTTCACACATAGCAATTAGCGGCTCCAATCTGTAGACAGCCAACTGTCTATGCCATTTTGGATACACATTCCAGCTGTTCCATAGTGAATTTGTTGACACATCTAATCTACTCATAGTCGCCCCTCATATCTCAACAATCAAAATCCTGCTGTTTACCGAGAATAAGCCATGCTGTGAATTTGGACACTGACGTAACTGCTTTTTCATTCTTGCCATAAGCAAACCCAGCATCCGGATCAAACAACGCATTGTGATTAGTAAAGCTGCGACGGAGAATCACGCATGGACTATGTTTTTGGTTTGTGGGTTAATAATCGCCGTTAGGAAGTTTTTTTTCTATCCGTGCGAACACGTAAGGGTTAGCCCTTATATTCGAAACAAACAAAAGACAATATGATTTCAAGCTTTTTAAATTTATTTAATCCACTTTTTTACTATGGCACAGAGCATTTGTTAGGCTGCTGATTAACCTTTTACATCACCGGACTTGCGCTAGAAAAACGCGCTTGAATCCTGAACAAATTACTCATTAATTCACACCACCCGCTCTTACACTACTGGAGTCTACTTTTGGACACATTGATTGATGCTGCTGTATTCAGATTGTTTTTTGAGTCTGTTTCCGATGCCCTGTTACTAACGGATAGATCAGGTGCAGTCGTAGCCTCTAATCTGTCCGCACAACACCTGCTAGGTTACAACGCTGAACAACTGGCCAAACTTAAAATTGATCATTTATTCCCTGATCTTTGCAAAGCTTTAGAACAACAAAATCAATCCCTCAATCACATGGAAAAACGTGCGGTGGATAAGGGTAGAGTGCTTCCTGTGTCCCTAGGTGACGGTTCAACTATATTGACAGAGATTAGGATTACCGCTTTGCCGCAGAATGAATATCTTTGTGTAAAGATCAATCGGTGCGATATTGACGAGCATTGGCAAAAAAATCAACGCACCAGTGAAAATGCTGAATGCCTACGCGCCATGTTTGATCAAGCGATTATCGGCATTGTACAAACCGATTTACTCGGTAACATCACCCATGTTAACCATTATTTTTCTGAAATCACCGGGTACTCTGAGGATCAGTTGCTAAGTATCAATATGCGAGAACTCATCCATCCTAATGAACAACCACGTCATATTGAACTCTTTCAAGAACTGATTACTAACAACCGTCCCTATACGCTCGAAACGCGCTATTTGTGTAAAAATGGCCACCAAGCCTGGGTCAATATTTCATTTTCCCGTATCAATGACGCCTTACGCCAACCTTGTAATTGCGTTGCTATCGTGGTGGATGTAACCGAGCGCGCTTTAACAGCATTGGCATTACAATCCAGCAAAGAACTCTTAACACTCGCGGAAACTGCCACTAACTTTGGTATATACGATATCAATTTGATCGACCAACACATACATTGCAATCAGCGGCTTCGCGATATTTGGGGTGTTAGCGCCGAGGAATCGTTTACGCTTGAAAAGTTCCTCTCAGGCATACATCCAGAAGACCGTATAAATCGAGAACAGCTGTTATGTGAATATTTGACGCAGGAAGGATTAGGGCAATTTCATCTCGAATATAGGGTTCTACAGCCGCCGGGGCATGATGAGATATGGGTTTCTTCTATTGGCAGAGGATATTTCCACGACAATCAGGTAACGCGTATCGTAGGCATAATTCAAGATATCAGCAACCACAAAAAGAATGCCCTTGCAAAACAAAACAATGGCCTTGCAATTAGAGCGTTACATCATAAACAACTAGCCACCCAAACAATATCAGCTATTGCTCATGAACTCAATCAACCACTAACAGCCATTTCCGCATACAGTGAATTCGCCTATCAATCCCTGGATGACAAATCACCCGACCTGAATAAAATCAAACAAGCTGTTCAAGACTGTGCCGAACTCGCTCAACACGCCGGTCAAACCTTACATGAGCTATTGAACTTTCTTCATCAAGATAAAATCACCACTGAATTATTGGATATTAATAGCTTTATTAGAGAAACAATAAGCACAGCTCAAAACAATAGCTTGGGCAATTTCCAGACTCAGCTGCAATTGCAACCCGGATTACCGCCCGTACGCACTAATCGCCTACAAATTCAGTTGGCACTAACCAATGTGTTACGCAACAGTGTGGAAGCAATGCGAGATGCCGGAATGGAACCCAAAACCATTCTTATCAGCATCAAAGCCACGACCAAGCTGGATATGATATTAATTACAGTTCAAGACAACGGCCCCGGGTTATCCTCAGATATTGCAAAGCGCATTTTTGACCCTTTTTTCACCACAAAAACCGGTGGTATTGGTATGGGATTAGCCATCACCCGCGCCTTAATTGAAGCCAATGACGGACAACTCTGGCTCGACCAAAATTGCAAGCTTGGCGCAACTTTTCACATCACCCTACCCATCAGCTTATGAACACCAACGACATGACTGTGTTTATCATAGATGACGACCCAAAAATCCGTGATTCTCTGAAGCTAATAATCGAACTGGACGGCCTATCTGTAGAAGGTTTTAGCGATGCTAAGACATTTCTTGAGTTTTATCAGCCTGAATTGCGTGGTTGCGCGATCATCGATATCAATATGCCTGAAATGAATGGACTCCAACTCCAGACAGAGTTAAACAACCGCGGCTTCCCGCTACCAATCATTTTCCTTACAGGGCATGGCAATATCCCCCTCAGTGTTAAAACCATCAAAGCCGGTGCCTCGAATTTCCTAACTAAACCTGTCTCACGTAAAACGCTAATGAACAGCATTAATACAGCACTAAAAGAAGGCGAAAAGCAGGTGGCTGAACAGGAGGAAAATCAACGTTGTCAGTTATTACTTGGATCACTGACTGAGCGGGAAAAAGAAATTATGCCACTCTTAATTGAGGGTCTGACCCATAAGATAATTGCTCAACAACTAGATATCAGCCATCGTACAGTCGAGATTCATAAATCAAATATATTGCGAAAAACCTCCAGCAAAAACTTACTTGAGTTGGCACAGATTGTCACTATAGGTGAGGCACTCTATCCGAATACGAAGGAATAATCCCCCAATTAAATCAAGAATAGAGTATTTTGCTAAGGCAGCTTCAACGATCCAGCATTCGACGACCCTAACACTCAAAACCAGGGCCACATAATCAACTATTACAAAATTCCCTTAAAAATCGTTGCCAGTCCTCAACATAATCTACATCCCATTGCTGGCTTAGCTTAAATACAGTCAATCCATTCTGTTCTGCACATAGATAGGTTTGAGAGGCTACGGTGTTAGTGCCCCAAGGCATGCTTTCAAATAAAAACTCTTGCGACTCATTCAAGCCGATCAAAACGTAGCCACCGTCTGCAGCTGGACCAATCACCACATCATAGCCATTTTGCAAAGCTGTAAATGCTTGTTGAAGATCAGCATAGGTGAGACTGGGACAATCGCACCCCATAACAATCACATGACGATAGCTTGTGAGTGCTTGCTTAAAGGCATTAAGCATTCGCAATCCTAGATCAGCGCCCTCTTGTTTAGCCAATGTCAATGGATAATCCACAGCGCACGCTTGAAAAAATGCTTGCTGTGTATCCGGTGCACAATACAACTGCACATCACACAACGGCTGTTCAAAGGCGCGATTCAAGGTGAACCTTGTAAGTTGAATATGCGCTGCCACCGCCTGTTCTGCTGTTAGCGATGGCTGTAAACGGGTTTTGACCTGCCCTGCTATCGGTGCCTTACAAAACACCAGTAATACACAATCGGGAAAAAGAGTATTCATGTATTAGCGTAAACGTAAACGCCTGAATGGCAATGCCAATAAACCGAAAAAACCCAGCTCATTGGGCTCACGAAAACCGTTGAGACCTATCGTCATCTCGGTCTGCGGCAATTGCGCCTGAGAAGTGTAGGTTTTAAATAATCGATCCCAACAGGACAACGAAAAACCGTAGTTGCTATCGGTTTCAATTGGTCGGGCAGAATGATGAATTCTATGCATGTCGGGGGTGACCAACAGATATCGCAAACGCTTTTCCCAACCACCCGGCAGACTGACATTACCGTGATTGAAGAGCGCGCAGCCGTTTAAAATGACTTCAAACATAATTACAGCCATGGGCTGAGCACCTAGCAGCAACACCAGCACCACTTTGTAAGCCATGGACAACATGATCTCCATGGGATGAAAGCGCACGGCTGTTGTGGTATCAAAATCGATATCCGTATGATGTACTTGATGTAAACGCCAAAACCAGCGCCAGCGATGAGCTGCGACATGCTGGGCATAAATCGCCAAATCAAGTAACAACAGACTACCCGCAATACTTAACCAAGAAGGCAATATCAAGACATTGAATATCCCCACAGATTGCTCTGCCGCCCAAATACTTGCTTGCCAGGCGGCAGCACCAACACTGATACGCATGACCAAAATATTAAACAATGCCAGCCCCAGATTGACTGTCCAGCGCTGCAGACGCTGCAACTGCAATCGCCGTGTTGGACGCCAGGCTTCCCAGACTAGCATGCCTATCAAGATGCCAAAAAAAACACTCAAACGCACAATCACTTCCATTAATGGCTCCCGTCATAAATCGCAGCCAGATAAGCTGCATCAACAAAATGGTTACCCCAGCCTTCCTTGCAAAGCCAGGCAGAAATATCGACATTGCCTCGTAGACAGCAAAGAGAGGCAATCTGTTAGTTGGGTCAATCAAGATTGAGATTCTGGCAATGACTGAGTAAAGCTCGGCTCTCAAGAATCACACATCTGACCTTAAAAAATATTTCATGTCGAAAATTACTTCGGTTGTGAGCGTTTTGACAAAACCGGCACCAATGACAAACCGCCCAGTAAACTCAATGCCAATAAAGTTTGCCAGGAGAACAACTGATCCAGGCTATCGATACTGCCCAAAGATTGCCCCAGATTGGCAAATATAAAACTACCGGGCGCGATACCGATGAACGTCGTTATCAGATAAGTACGCATGGATACTGAGGTAAAGGCTGGTGCCAAGTTGACCAACCAAAATGGAAACAGCGGCACCAGACGCAGAAACAGCAAATAATTAAACGCATCCTCATCAAAGCCATTCAGTAATTTCTGTGATAAGGCACTTTGCTGTAAACGCTTTTGCGCCCAATCAGCCAACAAATAGCGTGCCAGCCAAAATACTGCCGCAGCACCTAGCGTGGCCGAAATCACTATCAAAAACGTGCCCACCCAGCGCCCGAACAAAAACCCCAACAACAACGATAATACTGTACCGCCCGGCAAACTGAAGGCTGTGGAAACAATATACCCTATGCCACACAGTAGCAGCATGCTTAGATAATGCCGGCCAGTAAATTCAAGCAAAGCATCCCGATTTTCACGAATATTTTCAAGACTCAGTATCTGTGGGCCGTCGAACAGAAAAAATACAACGACAACCATCAAAAGCCCCACTATCCAATATTTTTTGTCCATAGTGACCTCCGTATTTGATGTTTAGATAAACCCAGAATCGATTGTGAACGGTTTTGCTGATGAAAGACAGTCTTACGTGCTTGGTCAAGCTGCTTCTCGCATCAAGCATCAAAATATCACTGAGTTTGATATCAGCGAATAATTCCCTGGCAATGCTAAATTACTTTCTAGGGTTATGCTTGAAGCCCTTGGCATTAAACAGTGTAGACAGCAGACGGCTTTGGAAAACCATGCCCAAAAGCCCGTCTGCATCAACGATAGGCACATGATGATAGCCTTGGTTGACGATCAGCGGTAGCAACTCACGATATGAGCAGTGGTTGGCAGAGTAATAACCTTGCGAGTCATGATATGACCAATCGCTTCCGGTTTGTTGGTATGGGTAGTATATGTGCTTCGGATGAAAGCCAGCCATTTATCCTGAAAGATTTCGGTGAGTCAAGCAGCCAGTCTAACCCAAATCAGCCGATGCCCGATGAAAGACATCGGCATAAATATTCAGCAAAACCAGCACTATATCTTTGGTTTATGTTCGGCAAAGGAGATAGCGGCTTCATGCCTCTCAAATGCCAAACGTCAGCAATGCCAGTAAATCTTATTCTTTTCAAAGCCTGCATACAAATACTGCTTTTTAATCACCTTAGGATATGATTGGAAATATCTTCCCGATACCCAAGCGCATCGTTCCTACGCTTCGCGTCACTGCCATTAAGTTAAGAAAAAGCTCCCTCTCCTGCTGGAGAGGGTTGGGGAGAGGAGATTTATAATAAGGCAAAAAAGCTTTATTTAATCCCCTCATCCTAACCTTCTCCCGGAGGGAGAAGGGATTGTTCTTCCTTAACTTAATGGCAGTGACGCAAAGCATGGGATCCATAAGCGGAAGTTAAATTTGGCGAAATCCTTAGTTACTAGATAATTGATTTTCTTCGAGAAATGCCGATGAAGCCAAACAAGGTAGAACCCATCAATAAAAAGGTTGAAGGTAGAGGAACCGGCGTTGTAGTAGTTAAAAGTCTGAACTGGCCATCCCAAGCCAAGGGACCGCTAAAGTTCAGACGAAAGCTGCTCACATTGCTAAACACGCCGCTATTAGAAAAGTCATTAAAATTAACCAGAAAATTATCGACCCCGCTAAAGGTTTTAATGCCTGAACTGGCGATGCCATTAACAACCATTTCAGCGTTGACATTCAGGTCTATATCTACGACTTCCAATAAAATCGCATTTCCAAATTGCGTAAAGTCTATGGGATCAAAATTCCATTCTATGGATGCGCTGCCTGAAGATGAACCACTATTACCAATTTCTAACAAATTGCCATCTGATTTAATGCCAATTTTAGAAGCATAATCTCCGACTGTTGCTTCAGCAGTAAAAGTCCTTGATGTATTCTGTAAACTGGTTCCCGTCAATGCCAGCAGAGTGCTCTCTGTGGCTCCTATAACATCTCCTCGATCTCTTACAACTTGAAAATCCGTAAAGTTATCGATAGTCAATTCACTGGCAAATCCAGAATAGCTGAATAATGCGCCCGACATAAATGTCAGTATTGCGAATATTTTTCTTAGAATTTTGTAATGCATCTTTGCTAGTCCTATCTATGATTGTTTAAGGCTAAAAACAGTGGTGAGTACTCTGGATTTCTTAGGCTTTTTTTCTATTGCCTACTTTACTCAATGCCGTTAAGCCAACGGCTAACAAGGCTATTACAGACGGCTCAGGAACGCTTTTAGTTTCCGTTACGAGAGACCCAAAACGAGCATCCCAGTTTTTCACACCGCGAAAATTGAGTTGCAGGCTAGTTAACCGGTTAAACACAGAAGGATCTGTGAACTGAGAAAATCCGATTTCGTAATGCCCTACACCACCAAAGTTAACAAAATCAAAAAAAGAAGTTGCATTTGCAACCATCTGAACTTCATGACTCAAATCAATAAAATTAATATTGAACAAAAACCCATCTGCGATAGCTGCCAGATCAATGGTATTAAAGCTATAAAAAATACTGGTTGTTCCGATCGAGCCGAAGTCGTTAGAAATATTTAATACCCCATTTGCAACAACTACTTCGGCTTCACCATTTCCAGGGGAGGCTGTGGCGGTCAATGTCCGCAACAGGTTAGGCAAATCTGTTCCGACTACGCTTATCGGTCCATTCTCACCGTTCGATACAGCTTGAAAATCAGTAAAGTCATCAATTATTACGCCCGCTTGAACAGTTTGAGCGCTTAAGATCAGAGTGAATAACGCAATTAACTTGACGAGTTTCCGTATGACCATGTTCAATGCTTTTCCTAAGAGTGTGATTAAAAAAAATTGCGGCAACATGCCTGACCATTTATTAAAAGCACACATTGGGCCATATATAAATATGTCATTTAAAATCAATAGACTAAATAATTTTTAAGGTTTTATTTTTACCCAGACATATGCCAGATATGTCAGCTGAGCTGCCAACAACGACTATCTGACTCGAGCCAAAAACGTATTGGAAGGCTTTATGGGAGTTTGGTTTGGCTTAAAGGGTTTGAGATACGTTCCCTAAGAGAAATGAATGATTAGGGCTAATCAGTTAAGGCAGATTCCGTCACGTTTTGTCATCTTTATCGCATCGC
This sequence comes from Methylomonas lenta, assembly GCF_001644015.1. Classification (GTDB taxonomy): domain Bacteria; phylum Pseudomonadota; class Gammaproteobacteria; order Methylococcales; family Methylomonadaceae; genus Methylomonas; species Methylomonas lenta. Next base: position 22,059 of record NZ_LUUI01000122.1, on the reverse strand, counting down.
ACATGCCTTGCAGTTGTTTTGCGGCGACGGCAAAGCGTGCATTTAAAGGAATTAAAGTATGGGAATCATGCAGGATTTATTTTGCGCAAAGCCATTTTGTAGAACAACGTGTTGATAATATTTGGCAATATCAATGCTGTAGTCTTGGGCTTTTACTATGTTTCTAATAGTCAGGAGATTTCCCCGATCATCTAGCCCCATATCAGCAAGATTGATAACAACCTCCGGCACGGACTGCAAATCAGAATCAAGCAAAACCATAACCTTAAACCGAAGTTTAACAATATCATTGACCTCAAACATTATAGCTATGATGCCATTAGCCATTTTTACAACACAACCAGAGTTGTGCAATACGGCGTATAAACTCTTGCAGGAGCTCTGTACCGCCTGAGACAACTTTACCGTGTCCTTTATGGGTTACCCCGTATCAGTTGTGATTATCCATTCTGCGTAAGAATTTGAACATACCCCAAACTCTTACGTTTTTTGACTTTACCACCCCGCTTTATCCATACTGAGAGACCAGTTTTAATTCTTACCCCCTGAACAAGCTGCACCCAACAATTCTGGAGATTAGCATTGCCAAGTATCAACGATGACAACATGATTATGAAAGGTGTGGTTTATCAACATGGGATCAGTTTGGGCGACATCAGCATCGAGCACATCAAACAAGATATCAACCAGCCCAATCATTTTATCTGGCTGGGCTTACGCGAGCCGGACACTCAATTGCTATCTAAAATGCAAGACGTATTTGGCTTGCACGAATTGGCTGTGGAGGATGCTCGCTCAGCACATCAGCGTCCTAAAATAGAGGAGTATGGCGATTCATTGTTCATTGTCTTACATACCGCTGTCTTGGGTAACAATGAAATCGAATTCGGCGAAACGCATATTTTTGTCGGTAATAATTTTCTGCTGACTGTCCGTCACGGAGCCTCACTCAGCCTCAACCGAGTGCGTGCCCGTTGCGAAGCTTTACCGCATCAATTAGCTAAAGGCCCAGGATTTGCTCTCTATGCCATCATGGACTACATCGTAGATAACTATATGCCGGTATTGGATGGCCTGCAGGCACGTTTTGATGCGCTGGAATCAGCCATTTTCACCCATCATCCCAGCCTACAAACCATGGAGGGTTTATACGAATTAAAGCGAGAATTAATTCAAATGCAGGGCGTAATCATGCCGGTAATTGATATTTGCAATGTGTTGATGCATGCACATGAAATCAATATACCCAAAGATATTCGCTTATATTTTCGTGATATTGCTGATCATATCTCCCGCATCGACCGAGCCATCGACGGCATGCGGGAAATGCTGATCGCCGCCATGCAAGTCCATCTAACATTTGAAACTGTCAGACAAAATGAAGTAGTCAAACGCCTGGCCGGCTGGGGTGCTATTTTGGCCATTCCAACCATGATATTCAGCTGGTACGGTATGAATTTCAGACACATGCCGGAGTTGGCATGGGAATACAGTTATCCGCTAGTCATCGTTGGCGTACTGGTCGGCAGCCTATTACTTTATTGGCGCTTGAAGCGGGCGAAGTGGTTGTAAGCTTATGAAATTGCGCCGTTCCCGCATTTACAGGAACGGCGCGCTTGAATTGTCAGCGCTTAGTCAAGTCGTGGTCTAAGCCAGTAATTTACTTGCAGCTGCTGAAGATGCATTACTAACGGCGTTTTGCGCCTGTTCTGGATTATTCTGCAACCCTGTTACCAGCTGATCGACCAGTTTTTGCGCTTCTTGGCGATTCGGGATTTGTGTTTGATTCGTTGTACCTTGAACACTGGACGTACTCGCCAACTTTAGTGATTGACTCGATAAGGTCACACTGTCTTTAGCGACACTATTGTCTTGATCACCATCTCTATCCGTCGCAGGAATGGGTTGCTGCCCAGCCAGACTACCCACTCCGGCCGATTTAGATTGGGTCGAAGTCAGTTGAGTGTTCAAACTGTTTTTTGTATAGCTTGCATTGATGTCCATCATAGACTCCTCATCGTTGTTATTCCTAGCATTTAGCACTGCTATCTGTGGGATCCTACCCCAATAAAGAATTATTGTTGGTTCATATTCACAAAAATGCCATGTAGCACTCAAAAATATCGCCGTGTATTTCAAACTACTGACGTTAAAGTTTAATTTTTTCTGTGTTCAGAGCTGATAAAATTTGCAGCGAGAGATAAGTAAATCTAAAAACTCAAAGCTAAAACCATCCATAACAAATATTTTTTATGACGACAAAACCTAATTCAGACCTCATCACCTTCGAAAATCCTAAACCCGAGCGTGATTTTACCATTCGTATCGATATTCCGGAATTCACCTGCTTGTGCCCAATGACAGGCCAGCCTGACTTTGCCAAGCTGATTATCGAATATGTACCCGCCAAGCTATGTGTCGAATTAAAGGGGCTAAAACTCTATATGTGGACATTCCGTGAACGCGGTGCGTTTCATGAAGCGGTTACCAACGAGATTCTGGATCACATCGTTGCGGCGATTGCCCCTAATTTCATGCGACTAAGAGCCGAATTTAATGTGCGTGGCGGCATTTACACCACAGTGATAGCCGAACACCGCAATCCTGTCTGGCAAGTGCCGGAATTGGTCAACCTACCTTAATTCAAGCGTGAGCGGCAGAACCTTCTATAACAGCGACATTGCCGTTGCCCTGCAATACGACGGCAAAAATGCACCTAAAGTCACCGCCAAAGGCGAAGGCTTTACCGCTCAGCAAATTCTGGCAATCGCAGAAAAGCACGGCGTTCCGCTGCAAAACGAACCCGAATTGGCGCGCATTCTGGCGCAAGTACCACTCGGCGATGAAATTCCGCAACAATTATATATAGCCGTCGCTGAAGTAATCGCTTTTGCCTACTTTATCAGCGGAAAAACACCCGACAACGAATCATGACTTTAAAAACCCTATTAACCGTTTTACCTCAATACGTTTTACCGCATCATTTCTTATCTGGATTGATGGCTAAGCTTACGCATTGCGAGCACACGCTATTTAAGAATCAATTCATTAGGCTGATTATCCGACTGTATGGTGTAAACATCAGCGAAGCCAAATTTCAGTCGCTGGATCACTACCCTAGCTTTAATCATTTCTTTACCCGCGAATTAAAGGAAGGTGCCAGACCGATTGCAGCTGACGCCAATGCCATTGCCTGCCCGGCCGATGGCGCTGTTAGCCAGGCAGGAGCCATCAAAGATGGCAGAATTTTTCAAGCCAAAGGCCACGACTACACAGCACTGGAATTATTGGGTGGTGATGCTGATCGTGCCAAAGCTTTTGAAAACGGCTCATTTACCACCATTTATTTATCGCCGAAAGATTATCACCGCCTACACATGCCCTTGGCCGGCACCCTAAAAGAAATGGTACATATTCCCGGCCGCCTGTTCAGCGTCAACAACGCTACGGTTAATGCCGTACCCAATTTGTTCGCCCGCAATGAGCGAGTAGCCTGTATCTTTGACACAGAAGCTGGCCCAATGGCCCTTGTTTTAGTCGGTGCAATTTTTGTCTCCAGCGTAGAAACCGTCTGGCATGGCGTGGTAACCCCCCCCACCATCAGCGAACCCCGTTTTTGGCAGTATCAAGACAACGCGCCAAAACTGGCAAAAGGCGAGGAAATGGGCCGTTTCAACATGGGGTCGACCATCATCGTACTGTTCGGCAAAGATAAAATCGCCTGGGACGAGACACTGGCAGCCGGCAAGCCCGTTAAACTGGGTGAGCAAATAGGTCATAGTTTTTTATGACAACCTGAAAACAACCCAGAAATGTGATAACCGACACGAGTGTGGCATAATGCCGAACTTTCTGGTCAGATGCCAGATATCAATTACAATACGACAATTATAATTTTAAGAGGATAACAATGAGCTTTTTTATATCTGATGCCATGGCCCAAGCCGCACCAGCAGCCAGTCAACCCGGTTTTGAAGGTATGCTGTTTCCTTTAGGTATTTTAGTGTTTTTTTATTTTCTGTTCATTCGCCCGCAATCCAAACGCAACAAAGAACAAAAACAAATGTTGGCTGCATTGAATAAAGGCTCGGAAGTGGTTACCACCGGTGGTATTTTGGGCAAAGTCGCAGAACTGGATGACAATTTCGTCAAACTGGAAGTCGCCGACAACTATTTTATCCAAGTACAGCGCCATGCCATTGCCAACATGATGCCCAAAGGCACTTATAAAACCTTGAACAAAAAATCTTCGGTTTAAGTTTTATTTCCACATACTCATCAATCCCCGATCTTTGGTAGCGGCACAGCTGTCCCTGCTTTTAACGGAATAACTATGCAAAATCATTTCCCACTTTGGAAAAACATTCTGGTCCTGACCGTTCTGGTTTTCGCCATTCTTTATTCCCTACCAAATCTTTTTGGTAACGATCCTGCGGTACAGCTTGCTTCCAGCAACGCAACACCGTTGCAGCAAAACCAGGCTGATGAAGTGGCTAGCAGCCTTAAAGATGCTGGCTTTGAATTAAAGTCATTTGAATTCAAAGACGGTAAAGTTCTGGCGCGCTTCCAAAATACCGACGAGCAAATGAAAGCTGCCGACATGCTTAGAAACAAAATGTCCGGCCAAGCTACCGTAGCCCTTAATCTAGCACCCGCAACCCCTGATTGGCTCAGAGCGCTCGGCGCGGAACCCATGTACCTTGGCCTGGATTTACGTGGTGGGGTTCATTTTCTGCTGGAAGTCGATATGGACACCGCTTTGAAACAAGCTGATGAGCGATATATCAACGATATCCGTAGCGCCTTTAGAGATGCTAAAGTCCGCTATCAATCGGTCAGCAAAGAATCCGATGGTATAAAAGTTGTTCTAACTGATGAAGAAAACCGGGTAATCGCTGCCCAAGTGCTGGACAAAGATTTTCATAATCTGGATTTGACTGAAAACGGCCCGAATGAATTTTTATTGACAATGCCGGAACGTGAAATCATTGCCATTAAAAAAGCCGCACTGGATCAAAACATCACCACATTGCGTAATCGAGTCAATGAACTGGGTGTAGCTGAGCCTATCATCCAACAACAAGGTAGCAGCCGCATCGTGGTGCAATTACCCGGCGTACAGGACACAGCACGCGCCAAAGAATTACTGGGCACAACCGCCACACTGGAATACCGCTCAGTCGATGTCGAACACGACGTCAAAACCGCCGTCGAAGGCCATGTTCCCGTCGGCAGTCGCTTGTACAAGGATAAAAACGGCGCGCCAGTTTTGCTGAAACGCTCCGTGATTGTGACCGGCGACCAGATTACCGATGCCTCTTCCGGCCTGGATCAAGATGGTCAAGCTGCCGTTTTCATCACATTGGACGGTATCGGTGCGAAAAAAATGGGTAAATTTACCCAAGATAATATTGGCAAACCGATGGCAGTTGTATTCATCGAATATAAATCGGATACTCAAATCGTCGACGGCAAAAAAGTTCAACATAAGGAAAAAATTGAAAAAGTCATCAGTGTCGCCACTATTCGCGATTCATTCAGCAAACGCTTCCAAACCACCGGCCTAGACAGTCCACAAGAAGCCCGCACCCTGGCCTTATTGTTAAGAGCAGGTGCGCTAGCCGCTCCGGTTGAAATCGTCGAAGAACGCACGGTCGGCCCTAGCCTGGGACAAGAAAACATCGACCAAGGCATGACCTCAATTAACATCGGCTTCCTACTGGTGGTGGTGTTTATGCTGATTTACTACCGCGCATTTGGCTTGATCGCCAACTTTGCCTTGATTTTCAATGTGGTACTGTTGACCGCCATTCTGTCGTTATTGCAAGCCACGCTAACGCTTCCAGGTATGGCCGGTATCGTCCTGACCATGGGCATGGCGGTGGATGCCAACGTACTGATCAACGAACGTATCCGTGAAGAACTACGCAATGGCAATAGCCCGCAAGCCAGTATTTACGTGGGTTACGAAAAAGCCTTTGCTACTATTTTAGATTCTAATGTCACCACCTTGTTAGTGGCTCTGTTGCTATTCGGTTTCGGCACAGGCCCTGTAAAAGGGTTTGCGGTCGTGTTGTCTTTAGGCATTTTGACCTCGATGTTCACGGCCATTACCGGCACCCGCATGCTGGTCAACTGGATTTACGGTGGCGACCATCGCTTGGAAAAGATTTCAATCTAGACCCCATATAATTAACAGTTTTTTATCATTAACCTTACCCTTGGAGTTTAAAAATGGCAATTGAACGTACTTTCTCTATCATTAAGCCCGATGCAGTCGCTAAAAATGTGATTGGAGAAATTGTCAGCCGCTTTGAAAAAAATGGTTTGCGCGTGGTCGCATCAAAAATGATGCAATTAAGCAAAGAACAAGCCGAAGGCTTCTACGCAGAACATAAAGAACGCCCTTTCTTCAATGACCTAGTTAAGTTCATGACTTCTGGCCCTATCGTTGCTCAAGTATTGGAAGGCGAGAACGCTGTCATGAAAAACCGCGACCTGATGGGTGCTACCAATCCTAAAGAAGCCGCAGCCGGCACCATCCGCGCAGACTTCGCTGTCAGCATCGACGAAAATGCTGTGCACGGTTCCGATGCAGCTGAATCCGCTGCAAAAGAAATCGCTTACTTCTTCTCTGCCGATGAACTCTGCGACCGCATCCGTTAAGCCGGCGCTGATTAATCTGCTGGATTTCGACAGAAAAGGCCTACAAGCCTTTTTTGTCGGTCTTGGCGAAAAACCCTTTCGCGCCACTCAATTGCTGAAATGGATTTATCAGGAAGGCGTCGTCGAATTTGACGAAATGACCAACCTGAGCAAATCGTTGCGCAGTTATTTGAAAGAAAACTGCCAGATCCAAACCCCGGAAATCGTAACCGAACAATTGGCCTCGGATGGCACCTGCAAATGGGTCATGCAAACCCATTGCGGCAACCGGATAGAAACGGTTTTCATCCCAGAAGAACGTCGCGCCACCTTGTGTATTTCGTCTCAAGTAGGCTGCGCCCTGGCATGCAGCTTTTGCTCGACTGCCCAACAAGGCTTTAATCGCAACTTGTCCACAGCCGAAGTTATCGGCCAGCTTTATCTGGCGCAGCAACGGGTTGGTCCCGAGCGCCGCATAACCAATGTGGTCATGATGGGCATGGGCGAACCTTTACTGAATTTTGATAACGTCGTCGCAGCCATGAACTTGATGATGGACGATTTCGCTTATGGTTTATCCAAACGCAGGGTCACCATCAGCACCTCTGGCGTAGTGCCGGCCATGAACCGTCTGAATGAAGTCTGTGACGTCAGCATGGCAGTATCTCTGCACGCACCCAATGACGCACTGCGCGACCAATTGGTCCCCATCAACATCAAATATCCATTGGCTGAGTTAATGGAAGCCTGCCGCGCTTACGCCAAAGACGGTCCGCGCAAACACATCACATTTGAATATGTGATGCTGGATGGCATCAATGACAGCCTAAATGATGCCAGAACCTTGGCAAAACTGCTAAAGAACGTACCATCCAAGGTTAACCTGATTCCGTTTAATCCGTTCCCGCAGTCATCGTATCGCTGCTCTGAAAGCAACGTCATTTTGAAATTCCGTGATGTGCTACATAACGCCGGCATAGTCACTACCATACGCAAAACCCGTGGCGAAGATATTGATGCCGCCTGCGGACAATTAGTTGGAAAAGTGCAAGACAAGAGCCGTAGACACCTAAAATTGCAAAATGCGAAGGCTGCCTCTAATGTCGTTTAAGCCGACACTGCGATACGTTGTTTTCATCGCCGTTTGCGCAACTACTTGTGCATGCGGCCTGATGCCAGCCAACAGCATGAGCAACAGCGAAGAAGCCAAGCTGAATTTACAAATGGGTGTGCGATATCTGGACATGGGCATGCTGGAGGTAGCGCAAGAAAAACTGGACACCGCCTATAACCTTGAACCCAGAAACCCAGAAATTTTGAATGCCTTGGGTGTGTTTTACGAACGCATCAAGGAATACGAGAAAGCAGAAGAGTTTTATCAATCAGCCATTAATAAAGACAATACCAGCTACTACATCAAAAACAACTACGGTCGTTTTTTATGCGAACGCGGCCAATATGAAAAAGGCATGTTGTTGATGCAAGAATCGCTCGACGACCCCATGAACAATCGGACATGGCTGGAACTGAGTAATATAGGTATTTGTTACATACAACAAAATGATGCCGTGCAAGGCGAGGAATATTTTCGACGCGCCTTGCAAATCAATCCGGCATACGCCCCCGCACTGCTGGAAATGCTGAAAATTAGTTATAACAAGCAACAATATATGTCGGCACGGGCATTTTTGGAACGCTATCAAGCGGCGGCTAAGCATACTCCGGAATCTCTCTGGCTTGGTTTTCAAACCGAACGGGCTTTGGGTAACCGCTCAGCTGCTGAAAATTATAAAGAACAATTAATGACCGCTTTTCCGACTTCCAAACAGGCACAAGAAGCCAAAACCGCGATCAGTAAATAAATCCAGTAACAAAAAATACACATGGCAAAACAACAACAGGCTATTCAGGCCATCCGCGGAATGCACGACGTTCTGCCCGAACAATCCCCCTATTGGCAATGGCTGGAACACCATACCAGACAAGTCTTGGCCGCATACGGCTACCAGGAAATCCGTTTGCCTATCGTGGAGAAAACCGAGCTATTCAAACGCTCTATCGGTGAAGTTACCGATATCGTCGAAAAAGAAATGTACACGTTTGAAGATAGAAACGGTGATTCCCTCACCTTGCGCCCGGAGGGTACTGCCGGCTGTTTACGTGCTTGTCTGGAACACGGTTTACTGCATAATCAAAGCCATCGCTTATGGTATTACGGCCCCATGTTTCGCCACGAACGCCCACAAAAAGGCCGTTATCGGCAGTTTTATCAACTGGGCGTCGAAACCTATGGCATGCCAGGTCCAGACATTGATGCAGAAGTCATCTTGTTAACCGACCGATTATGGAAACAACTCGGTATTCGTGACAAAGTCGAACTGCAATTAAACTCCCTAGGCACCACCGATGAACGTAGCGCTTATCGCGATACTTTGGTCGAATACTTTAAACATCATATCGACGTTCTGGATGAAGATAGTTTACGCCGCCTGGAAACCAATCCTTTGCGTATTCTGGACAGCAAAAATCCCAGCATGCAATTGATGTTACGCGAAGCTCCAGTATTATTAGAGCATCTGGGCGAAGACAGCCTGCAACACTTCAACAGCTTGAAAATCATGTTGGATGATTTGGGCGTCAGTTATCAACTGAACACTCGCTTGGTACGCGGCTTGGATTATTACGGCAAGACCGTTTTCGAATGGGTGACTGACGAACTGGGCGCTCAGGGCACAATATGTGCTGGCGGTCGTTATGATGGTCTAATTGAACAACTGGGCGGCAAACCCAACCATGCCATAGGCTTTGCCATGGGCATGGAGCGTATATTAGCTTTAGTTGAACAACTGGAAAACGTTGTCGTAGAACCTAATGTAGATATCTATATAATTCGTGTCGGTGCGGAAGCCGAAAAAGCCGGCCTGCTTTTGAGCGAACAACTGCGTGATGCAATTGCCGGCCTGAAACTTCAACTCAATTGTGGTGGCGGCAGCTTTAAAAGCCAATTTAAAAAAGCAGACAAGTCCGGCGCTGCTTTTGCGATTATCATTGGTGATGATGAAGCCCAACGCGGTGAAGTGGCTTTAAAATCGTTACGCATTGAACAGGAACAAACCAACCTGAAGCACAGCGCATTGCTGGATTACCTTAAGCAATGGCATGCTAACAAACCTCTTTTACATAAAAACTAACCGAGAAATACCGTGGCAATTTACGATACTGAAGAAGAACAAGTCGAACAGCTAAAAAAATGGTGGGAAGCCAACAACACCTCGTTGATTGCCGGCGTAATAACAGCCATTGTGCTGGTGAGTGGCTGGAATGTATGGCAAAACCATCAACTGGAACAACGTAACCAAGCATCGCAACTTTATCAACAACTGTTGGATAGTTCGGCAAAAAACGATTACGCTACGATTGATAAACTGGCTGATCAGTTGTCAGTTGAATACAATTCATTGGCTTATGCGCATTTTGCTGCGCTCGCAAAAGCTAAAAGCAAAGTGGAACAAGGCGACATAGAAGCTGCAAAAGCTATTTTGCAGCAACAAGTGCACAATGCCGGCAGTCAGGAGTTGCAAAATGTTGCCCGCCTACGTTTAATTCAATTGTTACTAGCCAATGCTGAATATGAACAAGGCCTGAAACTGATTGCCGAAGTTGACCCATCCAAAATTGAAGGCTTTGCTGCTAGTTATGACGAGCTGGAAGGTGACATATATGTCGCTATGGATAGGTTGGATGAAGCGCGCAATGCTTATCAAAATGCCATCAAAACCAATCAGGCTACTCCGCTGACACAGTTCAAACTGGACGACATCACAGCGCCTGCGTTTAATCCTGCAGCTACTAAACAATAGCAGCCGATTACCCCATGACCACCGAGCCTAAAATAATTCGCAGCTTAATCCCTTTGCTGATCTGTTTGTCCTTACTGACCGGATGCGCTGGTCTGGATGCCGGCCGCGACATGATCTCGGGATTGTCAGACGCAATCTTTGGTGAAGATGACAGCTCCGATCCGCCGGCTGTGCTGACTGAATATCAAGCTGAAGTGCAGATCGAAGAAGTATGGAAAGCATCCGTAGGTAACGGCGCTGACAAGCAATACCTGAAATTGATTCCAACCGTACAAGGCGACAGAATCTATGCAGCCGACCGATATGGCACCTTACAGGCACGCAATACCACTGACGGTGATCTGGTCTGGGAAACTGACAACGAATACGCTTTTTCATCCGGACCAAGCTTGGCACGTGGAGCACTCATTATCGGCTGCACGTCTGGCGAAGTCATTGCCTATGACATCGCGAACGGCGAACAAAAATGGCTGACTACCGTACCTAGCGAAGTACAGGCAGTTCCCGTAATTGCTGATGGCATCGTGATTGTGCGTACCACCGATGGCAAAGTCATTGCGTTGCGCGAAGATGATGGCACTCAGGTTTGGATAGCCGAGAACAGTGTACCGGCCTTGAGTATCCGTGGTGCCGGCGCACCATTGGTCATCGAAAGCACCGTTATCATCGGCTCTGCCAATGGCAAGTTGCAGGCCTTACAACTGAAGGATGGAAAAAGCCTGTGGGAATCCACTATCGCCATCCCCAGCGGCCGCTCTGAAGTGGAGCGACTAGTCGATCTGGATGTGGACCCAGTAGAAAATCGTGGTGCAATATATGTCTCCAGTTTTCAAGGCGGCACCTCATCAGTATCTGAAATTGACGGCGATGTCATCTGGCGAAACGAAGACATTTCATCGTATACCGGCATCAGCGCCGACTTTCGCTACCTATACATCAGCGACACCCACAGCGAAGTGTCGCAACTGGATCAACGCAACGGCGCCTCGTTGTGGAAACAAAAAGATTTGCACAACCGTCAACTTACGGCTGCCGTGGTTTACGGCAATTACGTTGTCGTCGGCGACTTTGAAGGTTATGTGCATTGGCTATCTATCAGCGACGGCAGGCAGCTCGGTCGCATCCAAATCGCAGATTCGCCGATTGAAGCCAAACCGCTCATCATCGACGGCACTGTATACATTTACGCCAAAGACGGCACTCTAGCCGCCCTGAGAGCACGATAATCCATGTTACCCGTTATCGCCCTGGTAGGCCGACCCAATGTCGGCAAATCCACCCTATTCAATTATTTAACCCGCAGCCGCGAAGCCTTGGTTGCTGACTATCCCGGCCTGACCCGCGACCGGCAATACGGCCGCGTCCAACGAGGCGAACGCGATTGCCTGGTGGTCGATACTGGCGGCATAACAGACGACCAAGAAGGCATCGACGTCTTCGCCAAGAAGCAAGTCGAAATTGCCCTGCAGGAAGCCGATGTGGTCTTTTTCATGGTCGACGCCCGCGACGGCATTAACGCCTCTGACGAAGCCATTGCCGATATGTTGCGCAAACTCGGCAAACCGATAGTGCTAGTGGTGAACAAAGTCGATGGCATCGATAGCAATACGGTGACTCACGATTTCTTCAGTCTGGCGCTGGGCGAACCAGTGCCAATTGCAGCTTCCCACGGCCGTAATGTGCACGAATTACTTGATCGTATCGACGATCTGATACCGCCTGTTGATGACGAATTTGAAGAACAAGACCCAGGCATCGCCATCGCTATCGTCGGCCGTCCCAATGTGGGGAAATCTACGCTGGTCAACCGCCTGCTAGGTGAAGAACGGGTAGTGGTATTTGATGAAGCCGGCACTACTCGCGACAGTATTTATATCCCGTTCGAACGCAACGGCCAAAAATTCACCCTGATCGATACTGCCGGCATGCGCCGCCGCTCCCGTGTATCCTTGACGGTAGAAAAATTCAGCATCATCAAATCCCTGCAATCGATCGAAAAAGCGCATGTGGTGATTTATCTGATCGATGCCCAGGAAGGCGTCACCGATCAGGATGCGCATATTTTAGGCCTGGTTTTAGAAGCCGGTCGGGCATTGATTATCGGTTTAAACAAATGGGACGGACTGAATGCAGAACACCGTGCCTTTGTAAAAAAACAGATCGAAATGAAGCTGACATTTTTGGAATTTGCTGAAAAACATCCCATTTCAGCACTGCACGGTAGTGGTGTTGGTAAATTGTTTGACGTGGTACATAGTTTATACGATGCGGCGATGACCGATATGTCAACACCCGTGTTGACCCGCATATTGAGCGACGCCCTTGCCGCTCATCAACCACCGTTAGTCGGTGGTCGCCGTATCAAACTGAAATATGCTCATCAAGGTGGGCGCAATCCACCCGTGGTTGTGATTCACGGCGTGCAAACCGATTCCTTGCCTGTCGCATACAAACGTTACTTGATGAACTATTTTCGCGATCAGTTAAAACTGAAAGGCACGCCGGTCAGGTTAATATTTAAATCGCCGGAAAACCCATTCCATGGCCTAAAAAACAAACTTAGCGATCGACAGATTAAGAAGCGTAAACGCTTGATCAATTTCACTAAACGTAAGTAATTAAGGCGAAAGGCGAAAGGCGAAAGGCGAAAGGCGAAAAAATTTTAGCGGCTTGCCTGGAAATTTGTCCAACCATTCGCCTTGTGCCTTGTGCCTTGTGCCTTGTGCCTTGTGCCTTGTGCCTTGTGCCTTGTGCCTTAAAAATCATCTTCACTCAGGAGCATCACTATGGCAACCATTACCTTTCAAGGCAAACCTATCAACACTATCGGCGACCTACCGGCAGTCGGCAGTAGCGCTCCCGACTTCAAACTGACCAACCGCAAAATGCAGGATGTCGGTTTAAGTGCATTTGCCGGTAAACGTAAAGTGATGAATATCGTGCCTAGTTTGGACACACCTACCTGCGCTACCTCCACCCGAAAGTTCAACGAAAAAGCCGCCCACCTGCATAATACCGAGGTGCTGACCATCTCCGCCGACCTGCCCTTCGCTCAAGCCCGCTTTTGCGAAATCGAAGGCATCAAACACATCACGGCTCTGTCAACTTTCCGCTCCGGCTTTGCGCATGACTATGGGGTTGAACTTTTAGATAGCATTCTGGCGGGATTGACGGCGCGCGCCATCATCATCATTGATGAGAATGACAAGGTCATTTATAACCAATTAGTCAGCGAAATCGCCGATGAGCCGGATTATGCCAGCGCGCTAGCTGCTTTAGCGGCTGTTGATTAAGCCTTTTTTTGGGAACGCTGGGGTTCGATTCAAACTGAGGCGTAAATCCTTTTGAGGATTGAGACTTTGCTAAAAAACCGCGAAGCAGAAAAATGCCGAAGGCATGCTTTTAATCCCCTTATGCCGTCCCGAGCATCGAAGTTTTTGTCGAGAGTAGCCCGCAAGGGGCGCGGCAGGGATATGCCGCGCGTTTTTCGAGGGGCAAGGAAGCCCCTTCGGAAAACCCTCGACAAAAGCGAGAAGCGCAGGATCAAGGCGGCATCGGGGCGGCCTTTTCTTTGGTTTCTTTCTTTTGGCCGAGCAAAAGAAAGAAACTCGGCTGTCGGGCCGAGACCCGACTTTAAATTGGCTTCGCGAAGCGTTACCTTAATACGCCTCAGTTTAAATTGCACCCGAAACGCTGCAGTTACCTGACTAATACCGAATCTTGCCTGCTAACTGATTCCAGATCTGAAAAGGTGAACCGGCTTCAGGCAGATTCAAATACTGCATAGCAATCCTGCGTTGGGCTGGCTGTTTGGGAATTTCATCGTAAATAAAACTATCGTCGAAACCTGCAGCAGCGGCATCGAAGCGGTTGCAGGCAAAATAGACCCCTTTAAGACGCGCCCAATAGATCGCCCCCAAACACATCGGACACGGCTCGCAGCTGGTATAAAGCGTACAGTCGGTTAATTGGAAATCAGTCAAATACTGACAAGCTAGCCGTATCGCCATGATCTCAGCATGGGCTGTAGGGTCGAGATTGGGGGTAACTCGGTTGCCGCTACTGGCAATGACGATTTGATCTTTCACCACCAGCGCGCCAAAAGGACCGCCTCCATTAACAACATTTTCACAAGCCAAATCAATTGCTTGTTGTAAAAATTCCCTGTGCATTTATAAACCTAGCGGGTTATCAGGATCGATGCCATCCATAAATGGCAGACGTCTATCTTCGTTGGTAATTTGATAAACCTTGCCCAGCCAATTGTTGAACACAGCTTTGGCGGAATCACGCCAAGTGATATCCAAATGTTCTAGGATTTGCGCTTCGGGTAGCTGTTGAATCGGCTCGCCGGCGCGTTTGGCTGCCTTAACATGCTCGGCGTAGGTCGATAGTATATTTTGCACGGCCACATCGAAATAATGCTCAGGATAAGGCGGATAATCGTCACGCTCACCGTTATAAAACCGCATCACCTCGCGTTTATATTCTTTTAACAAACTAATGTCATCGTATTCCGGATGACCCTGGAAAAATATGACACGGAACCCATCCGGGCTGACCGCCAAATGCACACCAGCTTCTTCGCTAGCCACCAGAATTTTCAAGCCGTGTTTTTCCATATCGGCTTTGAATACCTCGTTATATCTGGAATGAGGCACATCAAAGCGCGTATTGACCTCGGCGACCAACGGATGCTGCCTATCGACAACCCGATGCGAAAACACTCCCCAACGTTTGGCAGGCAAACGCGTCCTTTCGACGCCGTAACAGCTTTGGATCAAGGCATGGGTGGCCAAACAGGAACACAGTATAGAGGTGACATTTTGTTTGGCCCAAGCAAACACTTCAGTCAGCGGTTGCCAGAAAGCTTCGTCCTGTAAATGATCATGTGTGACATTCGCGCCGCTGATGATTAGCGCATCCAGACCATCCAGTTTGATTTTCTCGAAGCTTTCGTAATAAGTATGAATATGCTCCAAAGCAGCCGGACTTCGCTGTAAACCTTCTATGGTAAACGGATGCACATGAAACTGTGCGATTTGATTACAGGCACCTACCAGACGGAAAAACTGCCGTTCTGTTGCTTCCAGCGCGGCATCCGGCATGATATTCAGTAAACCAACATGTAACTCGCGTATTGATTGACGACTGGCACGATCGGGGGTGAGAATTTCTTCGCCTTCATCCTGCAGCCGCCAAAATGTCGGCAAATTGGTATGTGCAACTAAGGGCATGACAAAAAACCGCTCACATTCTGTCTTGCTGCGCAATAGCTTGCGCAATCAGCTGCATAAAATCGTCTTCATTACGTACTTTGGCAACTTGATCGCCATCGACGGTGTAACCGTATTGCTGAGCGATGGCTTCGTAACGCGGTACCCGCGCCTTAAATAACTCAGGAAACACCCAGCCGACAAAGTCATCCGGATCAATCTGATCGGTGGAGTTGAAGCCGCGCTCCTGCATGAAAATATCTAATTTTTCATCGATAAATTCAGGACGATAATACAGTGGCTTAGGCTCTTTTTTAGCCCGCTCGATTATGGTTTTTTCCAGTGCTGGTGGAATTTTGATATAGACAATCAAGCTGTGCTTAGCCAGTGTTTCAATGACCTCAGGGCAATCCAACTCACATACACTGCCACCGGCATCGTTTATAAAATGAGTGTAGCCATAAATATCTTCAGCTTTATGAATAAACTCCGGCACATCATTCATCGCTGCAATTTCGGCTTGATGATGTAGCGCTTGCCTACGTTTAAATTCAGCCAGTGAAAGTCCACCCTTGGCAGGATTGCCAATTTTGCCTAAAAAACTGGAGACCGGCGATAAGTTTTCGACCGAAATATTGCTACAAATATAAATTGAGTCCGATCTTAAAAGATCACGTAAAAACGG
Source organism: Methylomonas lenta (assembly GCF_001644015.1). Classification (GTDB taxonomy): domain Bacteria; phylum Pseudomonadota; class Gammaproteobacteria; order Methylococcales; family Methylomonadaceae; genus Methylomonas; species Methylomonas lenta. The sequence goes on along the minus strand of NZ_LUUI01000122.1, from coordinate 5,653 downwards.
CACGCCCATCGCCTGTTGCTTGATATTGTCCAGTATCGGCTCTTCCAGATATTTGGTGCCAATACGGTAATCACCAGAATAATGAAACCATTTAGCTTGCGGCAGTTTACTGGAAAGCGTGGTTTTGCCGGCACCCGACATGGCGAGCAGTGTAATACTTTTGGATTCCCAATCCAGAAACTGCTGCGGGGTCATTCTCATAAAAAATACTCAATCCAATAAATTGTTTATGTCCAAATCTTCCTGATCCGATCGTGCGTGGCGGTCCGGATCGGTATAGCCCAGATCGTCCGGTTCTATATCGTCGAACGGCGCACTCCAGTCTTCAGGGTCTTCAATATAGTCAAATGTCGATGCATACCAAGCATCGTTATCGTATTCACCTAAATCACCATTGGCGTATTGCACATCGATGGTTTCGTCCTTGCTATCAATTGCAACGACTTTAAAAGTGAGATTATTTTCATAGTCTTTATACCAACGGCCTATGGCCGGATCTGTGATCGTTGCCATCATCGCATCCTCGCTGTTGTTGATGTTGGAACAATGATAACCGAGTTTTTCATGCCGGTGTAAACAGCTAGTCAATTTTGCAAAGCAATTTGCTTTAGAATACCGCCACACTCCAATCTACCGATAAAAACCATGAGCGAAGCACGCATAATCGAACTGGAAATTAGGCTAGCCTATCAAGAAGACTTGATACAGGCGCTGAATCAAGCCGTTGCCGAACAACAAATACAAATCGGCAAACTGGAAAAAACCTGCAAACTACTGCATGACAAGATTAAAAATATGGCGCAATCAGACCGTAATCCGGACATTATCGATGAGAGACCACCGCATTATTGATAAAAGGAAATCACCCGGCAGAAACCCAAGATTGAAATAATATCGGATAGCCAAAACAATTAAACCTAATCGCTAGTTATCAAACATTAACCTGGTAACAAGGTGCAGTTACGGCCTTTGGTCCGCAGCTTTTTACAGAATGAACGGGCCTGACTTTTTTCCAGCCTGATCCATTCTGTACGCCAAACTGATCGACCTTTGAGTTTGATTTTAACAACCTGCGGCTGGCCACTGTTTGCACTCGCACCCAAGATAGAACTCGCACGTTTTAAATCGCTGTCGGCATCGGCTTTCCGACTGTGATCACCTAACAATACTGCCCAGTTAGAACTTGATGCCCTACTGGCTACGGTTTTAGTTTTGGCTTTACCAGCGCGTGTAGACGATGACTTGCTGGATTTTCCTGGCTTGATATGAATAGCTTCTTGATCATGTGATCCGATATCCGCGCCCATTTGTTCCGCGCTACCCGCACAACGATTAGAGGATAATTGAAACGGTGGCGGCTCAAAATTAGCATCGCTGATTTGGCTAACCGGCATACCCAAAGCACCGGCATGTGATTTTTCAAACCCCAAGTCCAGCAAATTAGCCATTTGTTTAAAGCGCTCGGCACTGCTATGCGCACCTAGTAACACACCGATCAAACGATGACCATCTCGTTTAGCCGAGGCAATCAGGTTATAGCCTGATCCACAGGTAAAGCCGGTTTTCAGGCCATCGGCATCGGGATAAGTTTTTAAAATACGATTGGTATTCGGTAAAACTCGACCCTTGTAGGCAAACTCCCTGGCCGAAAAATAGCCGTAATACTGTGGAAAATTACGAATCAACGCCGCCGATAGTAAAGCCAGATCGCGCGCACTACTAATCTGTCCCTCATCCGGCAAGCCGCTGGCATTTTGAAACGAGCTATTATACATCCCCATGCTATGGGCTTGTTGCGTCATCATGGAGGCAAAATTGCGCTCGCTACCACCCAATGTTTCCGCTAGAACGACCGCCGCATCGTTAGCTGAACGCGTCGTTACTGCCAAAATGGCCTGTTCGACGTTAATAGCCTGACCTTTGCGCAAACCCAACTTGGAACTAGGCTGGCGAGAAGCATGCTCGGACACAATCAGTGTATCGTTCAGGTGTAAATTACCGGCCTGCAAAGCAGAAAATGTCATATAGATGGTCATGACCTTGGTTAACGAAGCCGGATACCACCGATGAGTGGCCTCCACCTCATGTACTACACGACCGCTATCGGCATCGATTACGATCGCTGCATAACGCGCTGAGGCAGGGAAACTAAGAAACAGAAAACAAGCGATTGTTAAAAGTGTGAGTTTTGTCTTTGCGGCAACGTTCAATGGTTTTATTCTCTGCAGATAGTTGATCTAAGCGATTGATACGGTCATTTAATCAGAATTATCAATTTCAAAAAAGACCCATTTCACCCTACCATGCATTTTTTTGATTTGTACTTCCATAGAATTGATGGCTATAACAGCGTCTGAGACCTTTAAATCCGGGCGTAATTCGGCTTTGATGACTAGCATGACTTGATCGCCATGATTAACAGCCCAAACATTCAGCACGTTAACCACTGAGGGTTGCGTAACAAGATAATCTGTTACGGCATCGCGAATCGTAAAATCCGCTTCACCCAACAGCAAAGAATGCACTTCTCTGCCTACCAAAAGCGCCACTACGACTAATAATATGCCTATCAAGATAGAACCGATGGCATCGTATACGGCATTTCCGGTCAACATTGTCAGTCCCAGCATGACAAAGGCAATCACCAACCCCAGCAAGGCAGCCAAATCTTCACCCACCACCACCATCAATTCACTGGAATGAGTTTCTGTAAACCATTGCCACAAACTGCGTCCAGCCATTTCTTTTTGTACCGCACCCATCGCGCCCTTTAAAGACAAAGCCTCCAAAACCACCGCCACCAGCAAAACCAGCAGTGCAATACCGGTATTTTCCACCACATGATGTTCACCAAACCGCAACCAACCTTCATAAATCGAAAACAAACCACCTATCGAGAACAAGGTTATCGCCACCATCATCGACCAGATGTAAGATTCGCGGCCAAAGCCCATCGGATGTTTTGCGGTTGCCTGGCGCGAGGCTCTTTTCATGCCGACAAACAGCAACACCTGATTACCACAGTCGGCAAATGAATGAATCGCTTCAGCTAACAGCGAGCCGGAACCCGTCCATACCGCGGCGGCGCTTTTACTAATGGCAATACCAAAATTGGCAGCGAACGCATAAGCAATGGCTTTAGTTGAATTATCGTGTGACATGACTTCTCAAAATTTAAGGATAATCGGAGACTATTTATAACCAAGCTAAAATAAACGCATTGGTGACCAACTTACATCATTTCCAAGCTATTGGCATTATAGTTGGCCCTGATCATTTTTTTACAACCTAAAATCCGACGAACACGCCACGGATCTTGAAATTGACATCGACACAATGTAAGCCTCATGCTTAGTCAAAATAATATTAAGCAAACATATCCCCATCATGACTATGAAACTATTTTTGATCGGCTTAGTTAGCCTTTTGAGCGCCTGCGCAACTGAGAAAAACAGTGTCGCTACGCCTTCTGTTGCCACAAAACAACCCACATCTACCAGCAAAAAAGAACTAACAAATTCGACTTGGATGCTAGAAACAAGGCTTGATGAAAACCATCAAGCTACCCAGTCGATGGCTGGATCAGCAATCCATTTAAGCTTTAATAACCAGCAACTATCAGGTTATGCCGGTTGTAATAATTATTTCGCCCAATACCAAATCAGCGACCCGCAAAACTTGAAATTGACCAGCCCAATAGGCTCAAGCCTAAAAGCCTGTAGCCCAGCGCTCAACATGCAGGAAAAAGCCTATTTAAGCCTGTTGCCACAAGTCACTTACTTTAAACTGGAAAACGACAGGCTTTTGCTGCTGGATCAAAATAAAAAAACCCTTTTAACATTTGCCGCCCAAAACTCGGCACAAGTTTTAGAAAATACCAACTGGCAAGCAAGCGGTATCAATAATAATCGTGGCGGCGTGGTATCCGATAAAAACACCCATCTGTCAACCGCCCAATTTAGCAACGGCGAAATCCAAGGCAAAGCCGCCTGCAATCAATTTTCTGCTCGTTATACACTGCAAAACCAACAAATCACATTCGGCCCTGCCCATACAACCCGAATGTTTTGCGGCGAAGCAGGTGTGATGGCACAAGAAGCTCAATTCTTATATGCATTGACTCAAATCAACCGTTATGAAGTAACCGAAAACCAGCTATATTTGCGCGATCAAACCGGCTCACTTTGGCTCAGCTTTAAAATACTAAATTCTGATTAAAGGCCTATTTATAGATAATCAACAGGTGAAACATGCCCTACTCCATAGTCAAACAAACCTCAGACCTAAACTGGATTAAAATCAGCGGCCAGCTAACCATATTAGATTTATTAGCCATACAAGTACTGGACCAGGAAAGCCCGCAACAATCCGCTCGTTTGCGGACCTTAATTGAGCTAGAAAATTTCGAAGGCTGGAGCAATGAACCGGGCTGGGAAAGCACCTCGTTCCTGCCAGACCAGGATGATAAAAATTATCGGATTGCATTTGTCGGCGACGAAAAATGGAAAGATGAAGTTTTTATGTTTATTGGCTACCCTATGCGCGACATAGACATCGCATTTTTCCCAACCACTCAACTGAGCGAGGCACAAGCCTGGTTGTCGCGTGATTAACCTTTGTTTCCATCCAAGGCATAATCCCACATTCTTTGTATTAACTTACATGATGGATAAGCAGCCAACTTGGCTTTACCCCATCATTGGCAAGAATCACAATTTAAAATATAGTGCCAACCGTGACCGGTTACGCAATCGATCATTGAATCGAACGCAAAATAGCCCGGCGATTGCATTAATCTGAGCTAGCTTAGTGACACTTTTTCAACTTTAACACCAACGAATAACCATGAAATCTATTCATTTTATCGGCATTACCCTGCTACTTATTTTACTCAGCGGCTGCGCCACATCGGTCACAGAGGATATTCAAATCGAGGCCACAGCTGATACAACCAGCCAATTCAGCGACTATAAAAGCTATACCTGGCTGGGCGACATCGCCGCCTTAAATGACCCCGAAGGTATTTGGCAGCCGCCTAAAATCAATCTGGCTGAAAATATCAAATTCCTCATCGATAGAGAGCTGCGCAAACGCGGCATCTTTAACTATGCCGAAAACGCACAACTTCAGGTAGTTTTTTTTATGGGGGTAGATATGGAAGCGATGGAGCTGAAAGTCAATCCTGATAACCAGCAAGACATACTGGAAACTGTTCCCGCCGCATCACTGGCTGTAGCCTTGATAGATGCCAAAACCGGCTACGTGATCTGGGTGGGTGAAGCCATGGGAGATATTCAACAAAATTCAACCGAAGAAAGAATTCGCAAACGCCTGGATTACGCAGTCACCGAAATTTTCAAAAAACTGCCGAAAGATTGACTCAACTACACATTAGCAGAAGTAACCCATTCTAAAAGGCAACCGGGGCATCAGAAAACCCCGGCTTGTCCATCTGGCTTTATGTTTCCGCGTATAACAGCCTTAATCAACTGACGCTGACCGCCTGAATTAAAGCCCCTTCCCAGTAACATCCACTATTTCTAAGCTACAAATCGACGCTGCTTGCTTGGCAGAAAACGAGGGTTGATTGTCGTTGTATATCCGATGAGAATTGACCATAATGTTAGCACACTCAAGCATCACTGCCATTAAG
>NZ_LUUI01000121.1 GCF_001644015.1 Methylomonas lenta | reverse complement strand
AACTGAATTTAAGAGATCTTAAGGAAGGCGCATGTAACAAGTTCGTCAGCTGTGGGTGCGAATTTATTCGCACTGTGCGGATAAATCCGCACCTACACAAGATTCTTGCATATGATATTCCATGCATATTCCTAAGCTTTATCACTGTTGAATCGTTACAGATAGATATTGCCTAAATAAACCATACCAAACCCGATAATCAGCCATGCTCACACAACCATTTTGATCGTAATCCGCTTCGCGATTAAAGCCCGTTTTGCTGCCGCATTTGCCTAGCTGTGATCGAAACACACTATAATCGGCGCCATCCACATCACCGTCGGCATCCAAATCGCCTGCGACAAATAGTTGCACTAGCAATGGATCGTGATCGGATGAACGATAGGCATCCGCCGCATAAAAGCCACTAACTTGTCCAGGTGTTTTAAACTCGGTGTTGTAATCCAGCGCCCGCGGCTCATCCGCGTTGATGTGCCACTCACCGACAGCTTTGACTTGCGATACCAAAGAGGTATTTGCCAAGGCATGATCCAGGTAACCTGATGCCCCCTGAAATATATAGCTATACGCTGCTTGGTTGCCGACCAGCGTTTCGATTAAATTGACATAACCCGCCTGTTTTAAAGCTGTGATCGGATCTTCCTGAGCATAAGCATTCAGGTCACCTATGATCAAACTATTGCTTGATCCGGTATGTGTAGGATCGCCGGATAACCAGCTTGCCAACGCTTGAGCGGCTGCGGTACGGGTGAGATTGCAATTACCCTGGCCGTCTCCGGTATCCGGATCATTCACATCGTCGCAAACCGAACCCTTGGATTTAAGATGATTGACCGCCACGGTCAACAGTTTGTTGGAGGCTTTATCCAGAAACGTCTGCGCCACAGCCGGGCGATTTTTAGTGTCGAGAAACTGCGGATTGACTGATGTATCCAGAATCGCCGCCGCACCTTGCAGTGTCACTTTAGCCGGTTTGTAAATCATGCCGACCGTAATTTCATCCGTGCCTACTTTACTGTGACCGGGATTGACAAAGGCATAGCTACCCGCGCCAGCCAATTGATTCAAACCAGCCACCAGATCGGCAATTGCGCTTTGACTGCCATAACCATCATTTTCAATTTCCATCAAGCCCACCACATCGGCATTTAAGGCGTAAATCGCATTGACGATTTTATCGCGCTGACGATTGAACTCTTCCAGCGTGTTGGCACCGCGCGAGGTTGGAAAAGCTCCCCCCAAACCATCACCATTGAAAAAATTCAGCACGTTGAAACTGGCCACTTTCAGGCTAGCTGTAGAGTTGTTTTCTAAGGCAGCAGGCCGGCTATTATCGGCAACAAAAGCCAAAGCCTGCGTGGGTTCCAGGCGATAACCCCCAAAATCGTAAGACAACACACCGGTTGCGTCAGTCACTGAATATCCACTACGCAAGGTATTGGCCGCACTCAGGCCATCCGGTTGCGGATATAAAACAGGGTCGAGATTTTGAGTATTGGAGCCGTCATCCACCAGCAATTGATTCAAGGCATTATCTGCCGCTGCATCAATAGCAGCCTGGCCCGGCAAGGCGATTTGCGTCGGCGTTAATAAACGTCCACCAGACGACAGCAAAATCTCACCATAACGGGCCAAGTTGTAATTTTCAGTAACTGTCAAAGCTTGCGGCAAATTGATTAACATGCCTTCCCATTGTTCAGGATCGTTGCCTGCTGGATCGAAGGGTAAACTAACAGCAACAGGTGTAGGTAAAGCATTTCCACTAGAACAAACCTCAACCGAGCTGACATTGGCCAGACGGGTCATGCCATAGGTTTCAGCAACCGTACCGACGAAATGTACCCTATCACCCGTATTAACCGACAGATTGGAAGCGACGAATAAGCCTTCGGAAGTGGCTGGGTCAGAATCCGCTTCGGGTTGCTGCAGGAAAAACCCGTTTAAATTGGCGCTTCCCTGAAAATTGGCTGTAACGATGGCTTCAACATGTTGCACTGCGCCATTAAGCGGACTGACGGCACCAGCGCCCTGAATCCCGCTAATGAGTGTTGCACCTTGTCCACATTGCGATAACGGCGGCTGGCCGCCACCACTGTTGTTTCCACCAAAATTTTGTCCAGCGTTGATGCTACCGAACGAGGCTGTGGATTCGCCACTCCAGGCAAAATCTTCATATTGACTGCCGCTACCTTTGAGTTGCAAAGATAAGCCTATCGCTGTGCTGCCGGATTCGGCCACGCCGATGTCGGCACCTGTCAACCCGGCAGCCGGGCCGTCGATTGCCGTAAAACTACCTTCGTAAGTCAAAAACTGCACCACCTGCTGACCGGCGTTCACTAAAGCCACGCCATCTGGAGCACCGTTTTGAATACCGGCAATCGGAAAACTTAACCCGCCGTAACCTGATGCGGATTGATCAGCGATCACACCGGTTAAGTTTGTGGTGCTGTATTGAGCGCCACCGTTGCCGTTATAAAGCACTAGCGACCAACCGGTAAGATCGGTGCCTGCCGGAGCGGCAACTTCAATCGCTTCTCCGGTGTCGGTGCTGCTATTGTCGTAATGAATTTCGTTGATAAACACCGGTGTAGCGGCTTGCGCCAAACCGCTGCTGCCGATGGAGAGGGCTAACGTACAGAGCACATAGCCCTTAAAAGGGATCTTAATCATGATTGAACTGCTTCCGCAAGGTTGAAACCAAAATGGCATATCCCTAGAGGATACATGCCGCCAGCACAGTGAACTGCTTAACAGTTATTTAACACTGGTAACGGTGACAACAACGTGACGTTTTGAGGAAAATTCTATGACATGTAATACTTCTTTTGAAAGCTTAGAGCAGGCCGCAAAGCAAACCTACTCTAAGCCAGAGAGATTAATCTTTATGGTGTTTTTTGGGATTGCGTCCACAATGTTCAAACTGTCTGTCATCAGTCATATTAATTGAAGCATCACGAGCTTCCACCCCTGTATCGGCAAAATCAGTAAACAAACCATCAACCCCTAAATCAAAGTAATAGGTCATTTCTGCTTTTGGATCGGCGAAACCGTAGCCACTGGCATCATTACGGAAAGTCCAGGTATGCACCATAAGGCCTTTTTCATGTGCCATTTCGATCACACCGGTACTACCCTCGACGCGGCGGTCGTTGATAGTGATATTGCCGTCGCCGTTACGATCGACATTATCCGCAACGGTTTTCAGCAAATAGGGCTTCCAGGGTCCAATCGCGTCAGCGTAGCTTGCTACAAAATCCAAACCTTCTTCAGTCACTAAATCAGCAAAAGTACGTGCGTCACCTTTGACAACAAAGTCATACGGTTGCTTATAAGGCGGCACCAATGACAGAGAACCATCGACATTGACATCGTCGGCATCGATCAATTGCACCAATGGAATATTGGTTTTATGGCTCAGATATTGCAGATTAGCCACTTCAAACGACTGAATGAAAACCGGTGCGCAAGCGCTGTTACTATAGGCTTTGTGCAAAGTTTTCAGCAACTTGTTTTCAAAATGATGTTCGCCGAACATTAAACGATCATGGCTGTTTTTCAGCGTTGCATGGTAGGTGGAATGTTTGATTTCCGGATAGATACCAATCGTGCGGCCGGTTTGTTTGCTCTTGGTTTTTGCCAGCGCAATGATTTCATCCAGGGTTGGAATCTCAAACAGTCCGTCATATTGCGTATCACGACCGGCGCGTGTTTGCACGGCATGCAGGGTTTTGATTTCCGCCAAAGTGAAATCGCTGACAAACCAATCGTTGTATTCCACACCGTCAACCATGCGCACGGTTTTTCGATCGGCAAATTCCGCATGACTGGCGACATCGGTGGTTGCCCCTATCATGGGCTCGTGGCGGGCAATCATATGATCGTCTTTGGTCAACACCAGATCAGGCTCGATGAAATCCGCGCCCAGCTCTATAGCCAGGGTATAACTTTCCAGCGTGTGCTCCGGCCGATAACCGGAAGCACCTCGGTGGCCGATGACGATGGGGCCATTGTTCATAGTGTGATGATGCTCTGCTTTAGAATCTGCGCTTGCAGGGGTTTGGACGCCCAGTATAACCAGCATGGCCGTGGCAAGTGCAGCTGACTTAACATTTTGTTGTGACATGGTAATTCCTTGATGAATTTGAATTGAATGGGCTTTATCGTTAAGCGTAAAAGCACGGCAATCCATTGCCGTGACAGCCAGCTAAATCTCAATCGCCATGGCGATCATGACGATCGTGGTGATCGCGATCATGTTTACCTTCGGCAGGCAGGGTTTTGCTAAACACGACAGCACCGTCAATATCTTTTAAGTCGACAGTCATGGCTTTGCTGTTTTTGTCGATATTCACTTCGCCAAAGAATTGCAAACCCGCGTAAGGCGACAAGTTGGCTTGACCAGCAGGCGGCGCTTTGGAGAACACGACTTGTGGGCCGAAAGTAGCGTCGGTGCTGTTGGGGCCGAATGATCCGGCATTTAACGGGCCGGCAATAAACTCCCAGAATGGAGAGAAGTCTTTGGTTTGCGCTTTGCTTGGATCGTAGTAGTGGGCGGCGGCGTAATGCACATCGGCAGTCAGCCAAACGATATTATCGATATGCTGATGTTTGATGAATTTCAGTAAATCAGCCATTTCCAGTTCGCGGCCTGCAGCAGGACCATCGTTGCCATTGGCTACGGCTTCCCAGCGTTGCGGCGGATTGTGAGCGTAATCATCGCTAATATTTAGCCCTATCGGCATATCAGCAGAAATGACCTTCCAGGTAGCATCGGAATGTTCCAGCTCATCCTTTAGCCAAGCCACTTGGGCATCACCCAAAAACGCCGTTTCTGCACTGGGAGCTGTTTGAAGATTTGCCGTATTAGGGCCGCGGTAGCTGCGCATATCCAGTACAAACACGTCCAGCAGTTTGCCATAGGAGATTTTCCGGTAAATACGTTCTGGTTCTTCGGCATTATGTGGCCGTAACGGTGCATATTCATGGAAAGCCTGGCTGGCGCGAGCTACCAGCAATGGCACATCTTTGACTGTGTAACGACTATCGCTACTTAAATCCTTGGAGTCGGACCAGTTATTGGCTACTTCATGATCGTCCCATTGCCAAATTTGCGGTACTTCGGCATTGAAACGGCGCAGATTTTCATCCAGCAAATTGTATTTGTAGCGACCACGAAATTCATCCAGACTTTCAGCGACTTTACTGACTTCAGGTGTGACCAAATTGGTCCAGAGTTGGCCGTTTTCTGCAGTCACACTAGCTTGGATAGGACCGTCTGAATAGACGCTATCACCACTTTCGATAAAAAACTGCGGCTGAACCTGGCGCATGGCTTCATAAATTTTCATGCCGCCGAAGTTCTCGTTGATACCCCAGCCTTGGCCGGCAACATCACCACCCCAAACGAAGCGTATATCATCCTGTTTACCGATGGTGTGAAAATGGCCGCTAACAGGCTCGCTTTTGTTGTGGGCATTGGTCAAGTCTTCAAACCAGACTTTGACAAACACATCCTGACCTTCCGGCAGATTAGTCAAATCCTGGCGGGCAGTAAAATCAGTGCTTTCCATTGCGTACGGACCACGAATGATCACAGCATCGTTGAATTGATCGTTGAAGGCGTATTCCACCATCATGCGTGAAGCCCGATCGGCGCGGCTCCAAATCATGGCACGCCCCGGCGCTAAATCGCCGATTTGTATGCCTTGATCCATTAATGGCAAATCAGCCACATCCGCGTTTCCAACTAAGGGGAACAACAGTGCAGCGATTGCTGCGGCGATACCGACGGGTTTTGAAAAATAGCCTGGATTTTGACTGCGCATAACGATGACTCCTGGGGATGATGAAGAGGCCAGGATTATAGTCAGCACTATGTGACAGGGCTGTTAACGCTAAATGACACGAAAAAGACTATGGGATTCGGTCTTTACCGATGGCTATGGGTTATCGTGCCAGATTAACCAACAGCTTCAGCCCGCGTAAATAAAGGCCTAATATATCGGCCTTGGTGGGTTGGGATAACAATAGTCTTCATATTCGATTGTTTCACTGGTCAACTTGGCGTACATAGCAGGCCGTCTGTCCTTAATGTAGCTGGTATTGCAGGGATGGGTCTGGGTGTAATCATCGGGAACACAATCGGCGATCAGCATGGTTTCTTCCGTTTTCCTTGCCGCAAGCATTCTTTCGCCATAAGGATCGCAAATGACGCTATTTCCCAGATATTGCACTTGCTCAATCTCAGCGCCGCTTTCGTCGATGAATCCAACGCCTGTGTAGTTGTTGTAGGCAATGAAAATATTATTCTCAAGCGCATGGGCCGGAATCAATAGTTTGGTGGCATCGGGATAGGGGATCACGGTTTTCCTACCTCCTACCAGCGCCCATTCGTCAGCCGCAGTTGGTATGACGATCAGTTTCGCCCCATTTAAAGCGTGAATCCTGGCTAGTTCAGAATATTCGGCTTCATAGCAATTGAGCAAGCCAATAGGAAAGCCGTTGACTAAATGGGTGGTAAAGGCTTCGCCTTCTTCAGGGAAAACATAGCCAAAATCCCACAGCTTCTGCTCGTCAGGCCCCCATAGCTGGGTTTTGCGGTAGTTTTTGAGTAGGCTGCCATCCTTGTCGATCAGCACCATGGCATCATAAAAGCGTGCCTGCCCGGCGACTTTTGCTGCTTCGGGATACGGACAAATAATAGCAACTTGATATTTCCAGGCAATATCCTGAATTCGTTTGATAATCGGGCTGTCGCATTCAAACGCAATTTCGTGAGCGGAAGGATTTTTTTCCTTGAAAGCATAGCCGGTTAGGTAAAGCTCGGGAAAGCTGATTAATTGGGCTTCATGACTACTTGCGATTTCGACGGCATTTTCCAATTGCTTGATGGCTCTTTCAATGGCGGCTTCCGTCCCGGAAAGGCCCGCCTGTGGCTGATAAATAGCTAAGCGGATACCTTTGCCATGTGCAGGAGCCGTTTTTTTGCAGCGTTCTAGTATTAGCATTTTCAAGCCCGTTTTATGAATTAACAAATACCATGAGCGCCATGCGAAAGACTCAATTGTTTTCTTTCTTGCATAATTTCATTCACCGCCCAAGTAATATCGTCCACCAGTTTATCGCCCATTTCGGAATTAAAACCTTGCTTAAGTACCATGCGCATGACGGTCAAACCTTCCTTAGGTGCCGACATTGGATAAACCGGTAATACCCAACCTTTTTCTCTTGAGCGGTGAGATATGGCTGCCATGGTATAGCCAAGGTCAGTGGCTGCTTTTGTAACTGAAATACAAATTAACGGTAAGCCTTTGTCATGTGAAACTAAATCGAACATTTTAACGCCGTCTTGATTTTTTATTGCTACGATCTTTGGCTTTATTTCGCTATATAAATCCATAAGGTTATTCATTATTCTCGAATAACCCTTGTGTCCGTATCTGACGAAATTATAGTATTGAGCGATGATTTGTCCCGCGCCGCGGGAAAAGTTCAGTCCGAAGTCTTCTTGAGATTCGCCTAAATAATCCACATCGAAAATCAAATCTTTTGGAATGCTGGCCTTCGATTTCCAAATAGCCCAGCCGATACCGGGATAAACCAGACCATATTTATGTCCCGACATATTAATCGAATTAACCCATTTTAAACGAAAATCCCAGACTATATCTTTGTGCTCGCGGGTAAATGGTGCCACGCCGCCGCCACTGGCTGCATCGACATGCAGCGGTACTTCTCGGTTATATTCTTTATTATTCTGATCGATTAATGTATCTAATTGTTTAATGTCGTCGAATTCTCCACTATAAGTGTTGCCTAAAATACCGACCACACCGATGGTATTATCATCAACCCTGGCTATTGCCGCCTCTTCATCCAGCCGATTTTCCTTGGTAAGCGGTATTTCGATTAAATCAACTTCAAAGTAGCGTGCGAATTTTTTCCAGCAAACCTGCACGTTCGAACCCATAATCATATTGGGTTTTAGAGCGGCGTCTTTGCCATACTTAGTCTGATACCATTTTTTCCAATTCCATTTCATTACTAGGCCGGCTAGGTGAATAGCTTCGGATGAACCGACGGTCGCCGTTCCCGCGGCGTCTTCGCCCGCATGAAATAATTCGGCAATAATAGAAACACAACGATTCTGAATCTCCAGGGTTTGCGGGTAGATCGGTTTATCGATCAGGTTTTTGTCTAAGCTTTCCATCATCAATTGACTAGCTTCAGGCTCCATCCAAGTAGTCACAAACGAAGCCATATTCAGACGCGGGTTAGCATCGAAGAACATTTCGTCATGCACTAATTCGTAAGCATTTCTAGGGCTTCGTTCTTCTAGGTCAAGCGCGTGCTTGGGAGCGGTTAGTCCGCCGGTACGCGCGTGCAGTCTGGAATGTTTGTGTCTGGCAGTCGTTTTTTTTGAAAGCATGATATCTCCTGTTGTTTAACTTAGGCCTAGATAGAGAGGCTTTGCTGGAGTGTCCGGTATTGTGCGTGGACTTTAATCGTCGAAACCCAGGCTGGCTCTGGATGTGTGAACATCGGTCGTCGGGTCGGTTTCAGGTGCAGAACCAGTTTATGGTTGTTTTGACTCTTTACATATTAGCAGCTGTGGTGATCAGGTGCCTTCGATAATGCCCCACTAACCAAAGTTCGGTAAGGCGCAATGCCAGAAAAAATGCGTGATTGCAAGACTTGACGATTTTAGCGCGAAAGCTGGACGGGGGTTTGTAAACCCGTCCGTAACGTTTTGCGCCACCATACCCCGCTCCAGAAATGAAACGTAAGCAACGGGCTTATAAACCCCGTTGCGCCAAGTTTATCGGGATTGGTTTTAACCTGACCGCAGCGCGGATAGTCTGCGTTCCCACGCGGCGCGTCACTGCCATTAAG
>NZ_LUUI01000120.1 GCF_001644015.1 Methylomonas lenta | reverse complement strand
TAAATAAAGCTTTTTTGCCTTATTATAAATCTCCTCTCCCCAACCCTCTCCAGCAGGAGAGGGAGCTTTTTCTTAACTTAATGGCATTGACTTAAAACCCTGCTCAATAAGGCTATAGGCCAATAGTGATGAACAATTAATTGTCAGCCCGCGAAAATTGAAAGGGATTTAATGCCTAGATAGCCATTCGTCCCGCATGGCATCCAAACGTTGCATCATATTGTTTAATGCATTAACTGAATCTTGATGGAATGGATGCGCACGATTGTGAACAGGGTGCTTGGTGTCGCTCAATAGCTCATTGATGAAGTTTTCTGCCTCCATAATCTCTTGTGGAAGCGAATCAGGTTTTTCGGCCATCTGAATAACAAATAAGTTTAAAGTAACGCGGACATAAAAAAGCCCACAATAAGTGGGCCTCGTCCGGTAATATTTTTATTTTTTGGACGCCCACCATTTAGTTATAGCAGGTTAATAGCTTGCGCATTTTATTATTCTTGTACCGTATAAAACGGTCGCTTTCATCTCCCCTTTAAAGATACGCTCTAACGAATCGTATTGACATCAGTCAAGGTGGGCGCATTTTAGGGAATAAAAAATCATCTGTCCAGAAAAATGTGACAATTTGTCGCAGACTAAATGCTGCCTGCTGATTGTCAAACCAGCGTTACTGACGCGAAGGCATATTCTGCAGACTCAACATCACAAATAACCATCCCATCCTGTCACCTGCTTATCAAACGTATCCTTGAACTGTAGCCGCGAATAAAACCAAGCCAATCCCCCTTCCGCTCTTGAAACAGCGTATAAGTTAAATTTCGGATTACTTTAATTCGTTGGTGTTCACTGGCATACAGGCATCATTTCCAATAATTCAAGCAAACTCATCAATAATTTGGAGTGAATACCATGAGCAAAGCTCAAAAAAGTAACAAAGAACAAAAGAAAGAACCGGCTTTAAGCCCAAAAGAAAAGAAAGCTGCTAAAAAAGCCAAGAAAGATTCTATGAACTAAGACATTCAAACCATTTAAAACCGGCTTTCTCCCGGTATGCCTCGCAGAGTATTGATGGCATGTTGGTCCGGGATTAGCTTTGCGAACCTGTCAGTCAGGTTTTGGATATGTTGAAATAGCTTAAAAAATTATGGCCGGGACTACAAAACCCGGCCGACACCAAGAAATCATGCTGCGACCTGAGCTTTATTTGCCGCTTTTACTGCTGGTTTGCATGAAAATCTGATTTTAACTGACTAACCTTGGCTAGCCCCCACCCTTCTTAACCATCATTCCCTTGCTCGGGTTATACCCCACGATCGCAGCCCCCATAAACAGCAAAAACGCCGCGCCGGTAAAAATCAGGGCTTGGCTGTTGAATTGTTCATACAAAGCAAAGCGGATCAATTCTACTGCTTGCGAGAACGGATTGTATTGGGCCAGGGTGTAAAGAATCTGGCTGGACTCCTTGATTTTCCATAAGGGATACAGCGCCGTGGACATGAAAAACAACGGGAAAATAACGAAATTCATCACGCCGGCAAAATTCTCCAATTGCTTGATGAATGACGATAGTAACAAACCCAACGCACCCAGCATCATACCGACCAGCACCAGGGCCGGCAGTACCCATACATACCCCATCAGTGGCGCCTGGATGTCGTAAAGCCAGGCAATACCGAGGAAAGCGTATGACTGCAACACCCCCACTGCAGTGCCGGCGATCAGTTTGCTGCACAGCAAAAACCAGCGCGGTAGCGGGCAAACCATCAACATGCGCATACTGCCCATTTCCCGATCGTAAACCATAGACAACGAACTTTGCATGCCGTTGAACAGCAAGATCATGCCGAGTAGACCGGGTGTGATATACACCTCGTACAAGATATAGGTTTCGTAAGGCGGGCTAATGGCGATGCCCAGTGCGGCGCGAAAGCCAGCAGCGAATACGAATAACCAAACCAAAGGCCGCACCAAAGCGGAGATAAAACGCTCACGTTGATGTAAAAAACGCAGCACTTCGCGTCCGACGATGCCTGTCATGGCGCGCCAGTAATGTAACACTCTCATACTTGCGATCCTTTATGCCCTGCAGGGTATTTTTGCTCTTCCGGGTTTTGAGTCAGTTTTTGGAATACCTGGCCGGCATCTGCGCAGTTGGTAGCTTGCAGTACATCGGTCAGCTTACCTTTGGCTTTGATCTGGCCTTTATGCAATACAATCAAACTGTCGTCAGCGGCAATTTCGTCGATCAAATGCGTGGCCCACAGTACCGCTAAATCTTGCTGTTTTACCAAGGCATGCACATGTTCGACGATGGCTTGCCGGCTGGGCATATCTAGTCCCACGGTAGGTTCGTCCAGCAATAACAATTTTGGTTTGTGCAATAAAGCACGGGCGATTTCCACCCGGCGCTTATGGCCGCCGTTCAACAACCGGACCTTTTCCCCTCGCCGCTCAAACATATCCAAACGTTCCAGCTCTTCCTGGATACGTTTGTCGGCGGCTTTACGGCTTATGCCATGTAAAGCGGCGTGATAGCGTAAATTTTGGCTGACAGATAAATCCGGGTCCAGTGTGGTTTGTTGAAACACCACGCCCAACTTTGCCAATGCTTTCAGGCTTTGTCTTTTCAGATCATATCCGCACAATTCAATCCGCCCTTGCCTGCTATCGTACAAACGGGTGATTAAGGAAAACAAGGTACTTTTACCCGCCCCATTCGGGCCGAGTAAAATCGTGCATTCGCCGGATTGCACCGTAAAACCTATCTTATCCAATGCCTTTTTAGCACCATAGGCAAAACTTAAGTTTTCAACTGCTAACGCAATATCAGTCATGGTTTAACCGCCACACCCCAAGGATATCGGCCCACGGCTAAAGATTTGGTGACTTTGTGTGCCTCCAAATCTATGATGGAAATATCGTTGCTGGCACCGTTGGTGGTGTACAAGCGTTTTTGATCCGGCGAAAAGGCCAGATTCCAGACTCGCTGACCGACCAGTAAATATTTCTCCACTTGATAGGTTTGGGCATTAATGACAGCCACTCGGTTTGATGGACCCATGGCCACATAAGCATAGCGACGGTCTTTATCGATCAGTACACCGACCGGTTGAATTTGCTCGCTGGTCAAACCTTGCACCTCTAATTTGATGGTTTGCACGATTTGTTTGCTGGCAGTATCCAACACCATCACAGTACCTGCCATTTCAGATGTAGCCCATAATTGTTGACTATCGGCAGTAAAATTAGCAGCGCGTGGTCGCGGGTCCACCAGGGTGTTTTCAACGATTTTGCTGGTTTTGGTATCGATCCAGTGCAGCATATTGGTGGTTTCAGAAGCACTGATGGCCCATTTATTGTCCGGGCTTACCGCTATGCCTTCCGGCTCTACACCGACTTTAATCTTTGTCAGGGCTTTTTTAGCGGCAATATCGATCACCGTTACTTCGTTATCATCTTCGTTGGAAACATACATCAACTTGCCATCCGGACTGATGGCAAAAGTTTCAGGATCTTCGCCGGATGGTAAATTGCCGATTTCTTGCAGGGTTGCACTATCCAGAATTTTAATGGTGTTATCGTCACTGGTAGCCACAAACACTTGCTTGCCATCCTGACTAACCGCAATGCCGCGTGGCCGTTGACCGATGGTCACGGTTTTCAGCAATTTGCCTTCTATAGGGTCGACAATGGCAATCGCATTGTCTTTTTCCAGGGTAACGAAAACGGTTTCGGCATGCGCAATGCTTCCTGATAACAGAGCTGCGGCAAGCATAGTAATCTTGAATTTCTGCATGGTCTTTTTCCTTATTTACAGGTGGATTCGGGTTGATCGTAACCCAGGGTATCGAGTTCGGATTTGGGATGTAAAAAACCATCCAGCGGCGCAACACTAACCATAGAACGCGGCGCAGCCAATAAAATCGGCTGGCGTAACTGACCATCCCATGAGCGAAACGTCAGCGGCTTACCCTTGTAGCCCTGCAAGGCAAACGCATCGGACAGCATGTAGTCCTTAATCGCCTGCACCTGATCGGATTTTGCCCTGACGCTGGCTTCGCCAATCGCCCGCACCGCCAGATAAGCGGCGTAGTCTTCTTCTTCCATCCAGCGACCGGCCTGCTCTTTAAAGCGATTTTGCAGTTGTACGGCACCCCATTGCTCATGGGTGCGATGCCAGGCGGTGGCGGTTAAACCCTGGGTGCCTATGACAGGACGGGGGAGCCAAGTGCGGTAATCGAGATATTCGCCAAACAAACCTTGTTCGTCAGCCACCACCAGCACATCGTAATCTTCACCCTGCGTGAATTGCGGCACATCGGATTGTGCGCTACGGCGAGCATCGTAAGTATTGTCCCAGGCTTTTTCAGCTACCAGTTTCATGCCGTAGCGTTTGGCAGCTCTTTTGATGGCGGCGGCATATAATTGATCTTCCGGCGTTTGCCCCACGACCAAAAACCAGTTTTGCCAACGTTTTTTAAGCATATATTGCGCTAATGCATCGGCCCGCATGGCTCTATTGGGTAAGATGTGTAGTACATGATGCCGGCATTGAGAACCGCGCAATTCATCATCGCTAGTCACAGCATCGAATAACAACTTGTTTTGCGCCGCCGGCAAATCAGCTAGTTGATTGATTTGCGCCGGTTTGACGTTCAACACCACAAAACCGACATCGTCACCCAGCTTGTTAAAGGCTTGCACAATATCGCCCCCTATCGGCACAATGACTTTTTTTAGTTCATACTGCTGATGGGTAAATTGGCCAGTGGTATTGTTATCGCTAGTGGCCAGTTCTGCACCCAGTTCACCTTTGTTTTGAATGAAAGGATCCAGATTGGATAGCGCAGCCGGTGCTTCACGCTCTTGAGAAAGATAAGCGATTTTGATGAGTAGTTTGTCTGCAGCATTTGCATGACTGCTTAAGCCGATCAAAAACAACAAAGCCAGGCAATTAATTTTTTTAGCCATATTTTTGATATAAAAATTGTAAAGATGATAATTTTAACGGATAAACCTTATCCCTGTGCGCTGAATAATCCAGCCAGTCGCTATTGAATTTTCATCAATAAACGCTAATACTTAAGTAATTTTTTTATTCGGTTCAATCAATATGACACCAAAAGATTTACCCATGATTGATTTTGATGAACTGGATCTTGAAATCGAACTTGATAGCTTACTGATCAATAAACGCATTTCGGTACGTTATCGTCGCAACGACATTCAGGCTATGCTTAAAACCCGCAGCTTTTTATTCCCGAGATTGTTTAGAGTCGCTCTTTTGGATATCAGCAGCAAAGGCGCTGCCATCATTAGCCATAAAAAATTAAGGAGCAATTCCCGGGTTAGCTTTTTTCTGCAGTTTAAAGATGGCAGACGCTTTACCATTAGCGGCAAAGTAGCGAACACGCAGGCGGCTCCTCGCTACGGTCTTAAGTTTGACACTTATCAAACCGAGCTGGCCGAGCATTTATTACACACCCAAACCGACTTGTTATTCGGTTAATTATTTATTCTCATCATGCCTATTCTCAGTCAGATTTATCTTTACCCTGTCAAATCCTTATCGGGTATAGCAGTATCCAGCTGGCCGGTTGCTAATAACGGTTTGCTGCATGATAGAAAGTGGATGTTGATTGATGAACAACATCAGTTTTTAAGTCAGCGCCGATTGCCAAAAATGGCGTTGATTAAAACCCGTATCGAACAAGACCAATTAATTCTAACCGCGCCCGGTCAGGAAGAGCTAGTGTTAGCGTTAAACCCCATCGCTGGCGATGAGATTGAAGTTACTATCTGGCATGATCAATGTATGGCCAAGACAATTTCATCTCAAGCAGACGATTGGCTGAGTGAATTTTTACAAACCTATTGTCGCTTGGTATATCACCCGGACGACCAGCAGCGTCAAGTAGACCAGCGATACGCTGAAGCGAGCGACCAAACCGCTTTTGCCGATGGCTTCCCGTTTTTAATCGTTGCAGAAAATTCTTTGCTGGCGTTGAATCAAGCCATGCAATTAGAACTTGGCATACAACGTTTTCGGCCCAATTTAGTGATTGCCGATTGTGCGAGTTACGCCGAAGATAGCTGGCGTCGTATCAGTATTAACCAGATTGAATTCAGACTGCCCAAACCCTGTTCCAGATGCTCGGTTCCTGCCATCGACCCCGAAACAGCTATCATCAATAAAGAACCGCTTACCAGCTTGAGCCGATTGCGCAGATGGGAAAACAAGGTTTATTTTGGTCAAAATGCCTTACACGATAGTATTGGCAATCTCACCATCGGCGATATTGTTACTATTTTGGAAACCGGCGATATGCAACCGCCTATTCCGTTAGTTCAATAAATTAGTCATTACAAACTGAAACTGTTCAATAGACAGCCCAAACAGGGTGAAGGCACGCAACTTATTCACCCCAAGTCTTATTACAAATGATTACGCTCGGCGCCGAAAACCTTGTGAAAACACAGTCATTATCCCGCTGAGAAAGAATAACATCGTGCCCGGCAGAGGGACTTGGCTAACAAATCCGGCAGCAACCAATGCATGAATTTGGGTTGTGGGATGGAAATCATCCCAAAACACATGCGCGGCAGGATCAGTACAGACAGAGAGCAGGCTGACGCAAGCATCGGTGATATTAGTAAAACCATACGCTGCAGGATCTTGAGCGATGTTATTGAAAAAACCAAAGGTGTCAAACTGCGCAATATGGGTTGCAGGAAACAAGGCAGCCATTCCACTGAGCTGTAGGGCCAGTTCGCTATTAAAGCCAACCGAGAAGCCTTCAGCTGCACTAATTGCATCTGCACCCTGTAATTGTACAAACGGTGTCATACCCAAGTTGGGAATATTGGGCACCAAAATATAGTCTGCACCTCTTCTGGCAAGAACATTCACATAACCAGCGATATTCTTCGCGGCTAACTGCGGTGAATCCTGCGTCAAAAAGTCATTAGCACCACCCCAAACCACATGCAGCGCATCATTGCTTACGCCGCCACTGAAACTAGACAAATAAAGCCCGATTTGCTGCGCCATGCCGGGTAAAAGATAACTACTAGACTGAGAGCCGCCATCGCCATAATTTCCAATGCCTGAGGTTGCACCCGCGACAGCAAAATTAAAAAAATTACTGCTACTGCTACCGCCTGGCAATATGGCATCAGCCAAATACTCCACAGCCGTTTGTCCATTTGAAAAACGCCCTTCGTAATAAGTTGGACAAGGATGAGACGGATCACAATCACCGCCAATGAGATTATAAATACTCAAAACCGAGGAAGGACTTGCCCCGCTATCGGAAAGACTATCTCCAAATACGTACACACTTGAAAACGTATTGGCTTCAGCCTGGCTAATGGATAGCAACGGCAGCAATAAAACTGCGAGAACTTTTATTTTATTTTTCATCTTATTATCGCCTTATGAGGAATATCAAGTTTTAAATCCATCTTCCGCTGATGATCATACATAAGCAACTTCTATTGTCTAGCGAACTAAATGTGTGAGACGACGAAACTGCTGACCTTGACAGGATCTGCAGCTCAATGACGACTTTTGATGACACGCCAAATTGTCTTTACATTAGACCTAGGCGATGGCAATAACCAGGTAATCAGAATTTCTTCACAGGCAGCCATTACACAAACATAGGCTGCCATCCGGAATGGCCAAACCGGGCCACCGAAAAACAGAATGTATAAAGAAATGCCCATGCAGGCGGCGGCCATTTTTACTGACCAGGTATGATAACTGGTGAAGCGACCAAATTTGCTGAAGCCAAACAGCGCAGGCAGCAAGCAGCTGGCAATAATCATCCCGACATACAGCAGCTCACGAGTGACAATTTCCGGCCACAGCCACCAACAACCCACGGCAATCGTCAAATAATTAATCACATCGGCCCAGCTATCTAAAATTGCGCCAAACTCAGACGTCAGCCCCATCCAGCGCGCCACCATGCCGTCGAGCAAATCGGATAAAAATCCTGCCGCCAATAAGGCCATAAACGCAATTGGATAGCCATGCCATGCCAGCCAAAGTAAACCAGGCGCGGCTAAAAACCGAAAACCGGTCAACAGGTTAGGCAAGGTTAATTTGGATTCTGCCTGATTATTTTTCATAACGAAAACGATGCCACTAGTGGTGCATGATCAGACAATAAGCGCCAGGGGAATTGGCATAAGCGCTCACATGATAAGGGGATAAAGCCTCGGAAATAGATTCTATCCATGGTTAATACCGGTAGCCATGCCGGAAACGAACGAGCATGACGGCCATGGGTAGTTAAAAATACTTCCTGCAAACCCAAACAATCTTGGAGTTGTCGTTCCGCCCGTCCCAACCAGTCATTAAAATCGCCTGCAACAATCAAAGCTGCGTCATTCGGCACATGGCTGTCGATACGCTCACACAAGCTGCTGAGTTGTTGCTTACGTTCCATGCCAGTCAAGCCGAAATGCACGCAAATCACATGAAGTTGCCGATTATCCGGCAGCCGGATCACGCCATGTAATAAACTGCGACTAGCCCAGCTATAAGGCGAGACGTTGATATTTTCCCAGCTGTCGAATGGATGCTTACTCAGAATGGCGTTGCCGTGATGCCCGGCGGCATAAATGGCATTTTTGCCATAGGCATGATGAGGCCAAATGTCTTCTGCAATAAACTCAGTCTGAGAGAGCAGCGGCCAGTCCTGCACCTGCTTTTCTTTATGACGATGCTCGCCTTGGATCTCCTGTAAAAACAATATGTCGGCATTGACGCCAATCAACGCCTGCCGAATTTGATGCAATACAAAGCGACGATTGCCGGTGTTAAAGCCTTTGTGGATGTTGTGGGTTAACACCCGTAATACCTGTTCAGTCATCGATAAATTGCCTGTTTGCTGGGAATGCGTGATGCCGTTAATAAGGCCTCTGACGAATATGCCATTTATACAACAACGGTGACACGAATTCTTCTATCACAAAGAACAGCACGACTAGCAAAACAATATCCAGCGCACTCAACCCCAACGGGGTACTCAATATCCATGCCGGTAATAATGACTCTGGGAGGGTATCCAGCCCACGGGCGCGGCTGCTTGCTGTTTTGCCCAAACGACGTTTACAAAAACTGGCAAACAAATCACCCAACATGCTTAGCAAGCCAAACAAACCACCCACAACAGGGTCGAAACCCAACAAGCCGGCAACGACAGTAACAGAGAAAACTGCACAAACTAAACCGCGCCAGGTTTTCGAATGGCCGAATAAAGGCTGGCCATCACTCAGTTTCAGCCCGGCATCCAGCGGGCAAGCATAACGCTGGCGAAAAACGTTTCTGGCCAAAATGGGCGCAGCATTGGCCGAAACTAAAAGTAACAACGCCACTGCAATGCAAGTAAAACACCCGGACATCATGCGAGCAAAATCCTATCAGGCAGCGGTAATTAATCAGGCTTAAGATTGCGTATCATCGGTTATGCAAAACGCCGCAGAGCACCCTCAATTGCATTAACAAGCTAAAGCGTATGTATGATGAAACCTTATGTTTTAAGTCTATCCAGAGTGATATTAATACTTGCTTCACCATCATTCAAATACATCTCGCCATCCTGAATGGTGCATTGCAATTGCATAGTGCGATTCATCAGCGCATCCACGCCATCCGCATGAATATGAAACACCGCCAGATTACTAAAGCGGGCTAAATTGGCTTTTTGTTTATCCCACCAGACTTTTGCCTTAGCGTCATGGTAGGTATAAATAATCACTTGTTTGGCACGCCCACAAGCCTTGCGTATCCTTTTCTCATCAGGCTGGCCCAAGTCTATCCACAAATCAATCTCATTGGTAAGCGCCTTTGCCCAAAGATCAGGTTCATCATCGCTACTCAATCCTTTTGTGAAAGCAAGCTGCTCATTTGCATTCGCAGCAAAGGCAATCAAACGAATCATAAATCGAAAGTCCGTTTCTGATGGATGTTGCGCCAGGGTTAAATCATGGCTTTGATAATAATGCCGATCCATATCGGCGATATTGATTGAGGCTTTATTAATTGTAGAACTGATAGCCATAAGGCGGCCTTGATTGGGGTTAGGAGAGGTAGACTGCATTATACGCTAAGCCTACTTAACCAATGCTCTGCTGCAGCTACATTCCCACGCTTCAGCCCTCATAGTTATATAAAGACTAAACTACCAAGTGGCTAATAGAAGTAGGAGCACAATGATGAGCAGCTGGGCCGAAAGCGTCTGAACAAAAGGCGAAAATGGATAAACCTGCCCCCAATTTCGTGAAAATTAGCTATTATTTGCAGACAAATCGCGGATACTGTTAAACAGCTAACAAAAACCCAAATTCCGCGCTCAATAACAATTAAAAGGAGTCGGTAGCAATGACGGCACTCTCCCTAAAACCACTAGTCTGGATAAGTTCGGAATGAGTATCCAACCGGCTAAATTTCAAATGCTGGATGAATCGGGCCAAGCCTGGCAACCGCAACGGGTATTACTGTTTAGCGGTCATATGATAGATGCGCCCGATCGAAGCCCGCCCCGCTTCCCGCCGGAAAAAGCCGAACTCGCCGCTCTATGCATTGCAAACAGCCTGGACGATTTGCAAGCCGGCTCAACCGATCTGGCCCTTACCCAAGGCGCTAACGGCGGCGACATCCTGTTCGCCGAGGCCTGCCTGCAACGCGATGTAAAATTACAACTGCTGCAACCCTTCACGGAAGCGGAATTCATAGCAAACTCCGTTACCCCAGCTAACAGCGACTGGCTGCAACGTTACCAAGCCATTAGGCAACAACTATCCACGCCGCCCTTAGCCGCACCCAGCGAGCTCGGCGGCCTGCCCCCGGACATGAACTCATACGAACGCTGCAACCTCTGGTTATTGAACAGCGGCTTGGCTTACGGCCCGGAAAAACTGGTGTTCATCTGCCTGTGGGATGGCGGCGGCGGAGACGGCCCCGGCGGCACCGCGCATATGGTGGCGGAAGTACAAAAACAGCACGGACGAGTGATTTGGCTGGATACCCGAACTTTATGCTAGCGCTGACGGATTTAAGCGCGGTTCCAACGCAACCCTCCGCCGACGTTTTCGCCAGCGCCGACTGGGATTTGTTAATTCAGGTAACGGAAGGAATTCGGTCATCGGTCCGGATGCACTGCTGGTGGAATTAACAGACCAGGTATGCGAATTTTGGGCAGCATGGACTCTGTCCGTGGTTAGAGTCCGACGCAGTCAGATTGCTTATTTTTTACCGGTCAGCATCGACACGAATCCGATAAGAGCCGCCTACTCTGTTATTGATTGCCGGAATCCAGGACATAAAAATAATTGACTTCTGGCAAATAGGTGTTGAGCATAAATTGTTATTCCGGAGTACAAACCTAGGTTTGTACTGCTTGCCTGAACAGAACCCTTATTGCAACAAACTCTAAGCTTAAATACAGGAATCACCCATGAGCCAAACCGTGTTAGACCGCATGCAAGCCCCCGGCCCCAAGAAAATCCTCGCCTGCGATGGCGGCGGCATCTTGGGTTTGATGAGTGTGGAAATACTGGCCAAGCTGGAATATGACTTGCGGGTAAAGCTGGGCAAGGATGACAAATTCGTGCTGGCGGATTATTTCGATTTCGTCTGCGGCACCAGCACCGGGGCGATTATCGCCGCCTGCATCGCCAGCGGCATGTCGATGACTAAAATCAGACAGTTCTATCTGAACAGCGGCGAACAGATGTTCGACAAGGCCTCGCTACTGAAACGTCTGCGTTACAGTTATAACGACGAGCCGCTGGCGAAATTACTCAAACAAGCCTTCGACGAGCAATTGCTGGAAAGCAACGCCACGCTGGGCAGTTCCAAATTGCGTTCGCTGTTGATGATGGTGCTGCGCAATCACAGCACCGATTCACCCTGGCCGGTCAGCAATAATCCGCTGGCCAAATACAACGACCTCAGCCGGCGCGATTGCAATCTGTTTTTGCCGTTATGGCAATTAGTGCGGGCCAGCACCGCCGCACCGACCTATTTTCCGCCGGAAGTGGTGACCTTTGCAGAGGGCTCGCCGGAGGAATATAACTTTATCTTCGTCGACGGCGGCGTTACCACCTATAACAATCCGGCCTATCTGGCTTTTCAAATGGTCACCGCCGCGCCCTATAAAATCAACTGGCCAACCGGCGAGGACCAGTTGTTGATCGTTTCGATCGGCACCGGCAGCGCTGCCAAAACCCTGGCCAAAAACACTGATGTGGGCGAACTGAATATTTTGCATTTTGCCCAAAACGTACCGTCAGCGTTAATGAATGCGGCCTCTGCGGGTTGGGATATGGTCTGCCGCACCTTGGGCGCTTGCCGGCATGGCGGGCTTATCGATAGGGAAATCGGCGATATGCTACAGTCACCCAACACAGCTAATTTCAGCGGGCCGAAATTATTCAGTTATTTACGCTACGACCCTTCGGTCACACGGGAAGGACTGGATGCCTTGGGTTTACGCGATGTCGATCCGGAGCATGTGCAAACGCTGGATTCGGTGGCGTATATCGGCGACATCCAGCGGGTCGGCATCGAGTACGCCAAAGCGCATATCAAGCTGGAACATTTTAAAGGCTTTGTCTGATTCTAATTCAATAAGGGGAGATCAACATGGCGGAACAACAACAAAAAACCTGCTTCGTGGTGATGGGCTTCGGCATCAAAACCGACTATCACACCAGCCGCGAGCTGGACCTGGACAAAAGCTATAAATACATCATCAAGACGGCGGTGGAAGACGCCGGACTAAAATGCATCCGGGCCGATGAAATCCCGCATGCCGGCACCATCGATGTACCGATGTTCGAGCAATTGCTGAAGGCCGATGTGGTGTTGGCGGATTTATCCACCTCCAACTGCAATGCCATTTACGAACTGGGGGTTAGGCATGCATTAAGGCCGCGCACCACCATCATCATCGCCGAAGAGCAATTCGCCAATCCGTTTGACGTTAACCATATCCTGATCCGCCGCTATCGGCATGATGGCAAAGTGTTGGATATTGAAGAAGTGGACCGGTTTCGAAAGCTTCTGAAACAGGCCATTATCGACATTGTCAATGCAGAACAAAACGATAGCCCGGTGTATACCTATTTAACTAATCTTGAGCCACCGGAAGAACGCATCGTCACCACCGCCAAAGCCAGCAATATCTTTTCGGCCATAGCTCCGGAAGCAGCCGCTGCACCGGAACCGGAACCGACGACTCCGGCGATATCGGTATTGCTGCAACAAGTAACCGAAGCCCGGAAAAACAGCGATTTTTTACTCGCCAAAGCGCTGCTGACCACCTTGCACAACTTATCTCCTCGCCAATCGCAATGGGTGCAGCAACTGGCCCTGGTCACCTATAAAGCTAAATACCCCGACCCGCACAACGCCCTGCTTGAAGCTAAACAGATTCTGCAAACCCTGCAACCGGAGTCATCGAATAATGCCGAAACCTTGGGTATTTGGGGCGCCATTCATAAACGGTTGTTCGACATCAGCCATGATCTGGCCGATCTGGATACGGCCATCAGCGCTTACGAAAAAGGCTATCGCTTACAAAACGATTACTACAACGGTATCAATTGGGCCTTCCTGTTGAATGTGCGCGCATCCTTAACTCAGGATAGAGCGGAAGCCATTACCGATTTTATGCTGGCCCGCCGCACCCGCGAGGATGTGTTGAAGATCGCCGATGCCAAACTCGCCGAGCTAAAGACCATCAAGGATGTGGAAAACGACGATGATAGGTACTGGGTATTAGCCACCAAGGCCGAAGCCTGGGTCGGACTGGGTAATGACGCCGAAGCCGAGAAATGCCTGCAACAAGCTCAGCCGTATTCCGAATATTGGATGTGCGAATCCAGCAAACTGCAAATCGATGCGCTGAAGAAATTATTGCAAAACTCGCCTCTGGATGGACTATAACGATAACAACGCTTTACCGGGCTGAACGATTAACAAGGCCCTCATTCACACCTCAGCGGAGCACCTGCCATGGCCAAACAAAACTATAAAAAATTAATTACTCAAGCCCAGGAACTCATCGACCAAACCCAGCCTAGCGGCACCCCCGCCGACTCAGCGGCGGATAAGTGCTTGATGCTATCCAAGCAACTGTATCAACAAGGCGAAGTGCGCGTTTCGCGGCAATTATTAGTCAAGGCCCGTGAATTACTCAAGCAACAGGGCGAAGCCTGTTTGGCTAAAACAGCTTTAGATGAAACAGAAACCCTGACATTGACCAAACGTCTAAAAAATGTGGATGAACATGCGCTGGCGCGGGAATTATTACAAAAACTGCTCGCGCAAGGTTGTAGCGACGATTTGGCGATAAAAGCCACCCAGCAATTAGCCTTAAATACCTATAAAGATGGCGAACTGCCGCCAGACGAACGCTATAGCCAAGCCTTAACAATTTTGGAAGGCATAGGCTTGCGCAGCTCGGATTGCAAGGATCCGGAAACCTTGGGCCAAGCCGGTGCCATTTATAAACGCAAATTCAACCGCTCCGGTCGCCTGGAAGACTTGCAAGCCGCGCATTATTTTTATCAGCGCGGCTGGACGAAAAACCCGCAACAGGACATGGGTTACTGCGGCATCAATGCGGCGTTTATTCTGGACAAATTGGCGCACCGGGCCCATGTCAATGCAGCCCGTGAAAAAATCCCCGATACCGAATGTGAATCCTTACGCAAGCAAGCCGGCGACTTGCGCAAGCAACTATTGGCCGATTTGCCTAATTACGCCACCGTGCAGGACCAAAACATCCTGCAACAGTGGTGGTTTTTGGTGAGCATGGCGGAAGCCGCTTTCGGCCTGGGCCAATGGGATGAAGCCGGCAAATGGCTGGAGCTAGCCAAAAACACCGAACATTTCGAGTGGGAACAGCAGACCACCACCCAACAATTGGTGGCTATCGCCCGTATGCACGGTTTTGTGCCGCCTGCAGAGGGTCAATCCGCCAAGGATTGGGCTGCGCCGTGGCAGGCTTTAAGCCTTTTATTAGGGGCCGACGCACCCGCCAGTTTTGAGTGTTTTCGCGGCAAGGTCGGCTTGGCACTTTCCGGCGGCGGCTTCCGGGCTTCGCTGTATCATCTAGGTGTACTGGCACGTTTGGCGGAAGTGGATGCCCTACGCAGCGTGGAAGTATTGTCGACCGTGTCCGGCGGCAGCATCGTCGGCGCGCATTACTATTTGGCCCTACGCAAAATGTTGATGGAAAAAACCGACGCCGAAATCAGCCGCGACGATTACATCAAGCTGGTGCGCGAAGTGATAACGCAATTTTTTAACGGCGTATCGAAAAACCTGCGAGTACGCGCCTTGGCCAGCCTGCCCGACAACTTTAAAATGCTGTTTCAATCCGGCTACGGCCGCAGCAATCGTATGGGAGAGTTATACGAGTCCTACTTCTACCAACAAGTGGAAGCTTATCAAGTCGCTACCGACGGCCTACCGAACATGCGGCCCATGCACGATTTACGCATTCATCCGCTCACCGCCGATCAACTTGGCAATACCACCTTTACCGACGAAAACTTCCGCCCCCAACAAGCCAACTGGCGGCGCCGATCTAAAGTACCGACCTTGCTGTTAAACACCACCTCGCTGAATTCCGGGCATAACTGGCACTTTACCGCCAGTTTTATGGGCGAGCCGCCGGGACTGACCGGGCAGGACATCGATATGAACCAGCGCTACCGGCGGCTGTATTACTGGCAAGCACCTACCGAAAAACTCAAACACTATCCGTTGGGATACGCGGTGGCCGCTTCCGCCGGAGTGCCGGCCCTGTTCGATCCGTTGGAATTAGAGGATTTGTATCCGGATCGCACTATCCGGTTGGTGGATGGCGGTGTGCATGACAATCAGGGCGTAGCAGGATTACTGGATGAAAGCTGCGATTTGATTTTATGCAGTGACGCCTCCGGGCAAATGGACGATCAAGCCTCACCTAAAAAAAGCGCCTTGAGTGTGTTTTT
The DNA here is from genome assembly GCF_001644015.1 of Methylomonas lenta. Lineage (GTDB taxonomy): Bacteria > Pseudomonadota > Gammaproteobacteria > Methylococcales > Methylomonadaceae > Methylomonas > Methylomonas lenta. Next base: position 5,474 of record NZ_LUUI01000120.1, on the reverse strand, counting down.
TCGTTCCGACAGTATTTTGCAGGATCGGGTACGGGAGGCTCAATATCAAGACCTGGAAGCCAAAGCTAAAAATAATGCCTTGCAGGGTCTGTTCTTCATACACTTAAAACAGGATTTGCATTCCGACCCGCTGGACTGGATACAGTGCGATAACCCTACTCCCGAGCCGCAACGACCACATTGCACGGATTACGGCATAGATCGCGGCCAGCAACGCCGCCTGGCCCAAGTCCGCACCGATCTGGATACCTTTACCGAAGTGGAAGCTTATGCCCTGATGGCCAGCGGTTATGCCATGACCAAGCATCAATTGTCTGAACTGGACCGGCAACACCAAGACTTGCAACTCAACGGCCATTGGGCCGATTTCGATATCCAGGCACCTGCACAAGACTGGCCTTTCAGCAGTATCGCCCCCATCCTGGCGGCCGATCCGGAAGCCGGTGATTCCAAGGCAAAGGATTTGGCCATGCAACTCAACGCCTCCAGTTTATTGGCCGGCAAAGCCTTTGTGCTTATCCCTACTCTGAAATACGCCTTTATAGCTTGCGGATTATTGCTGTTGGCTCTGTTAATCTATTGGATTAAACAAAACTGGCTGGATAACACCACGATTACGCTGGGCGTCGCCAGCATCACCACGGCCATTATTATTACTTTGGTCGGTGTGTTACTGCCTTTTGGTAAATATCTGCAACCTTTGGATACTGCGCGCAAATGGATAGGTTTAGCTGTGCTCGGCACTGTGGGTTGGGTGTTGGCCAATCTGCATTTGAAGTTTTTCGACCAGTGGTTTAAACAGCGCGGCAAATTGCAACGTTTGCTAGATTTGTAAACACTACATGAAGTCGTTGCGGCGCTGATGTCTTCCGCGCCGCAGCTTCTGACATGGACTAATCAATGGGGGCTGCGTGAATAACTTCGACGGTCAAATCCTGTTCGCATTAATCGCGTCTTTAATTCTGGCTTGGGTGGGTAGCTGGTTCGTTGCTAGGCGCTATGCCGACAAAGTATTGGAACTCATGCAAATGGGTGCCGAGCCAAACGATGAAGTACCCGCCGACACCCCTGAATCGGCGCAATTGCCGGCTACCGTTTCGGCCGTAGCAGGCAACGTGCATCTTGTAAAACAAAACCGCGCCGCCAGACGCAATTTATGCCTTGCCCTGACCTTGAGCTGTCTGGTGTTAGCCGCCATTATTGCCGCTGTCGCCCAATCCGCTTATGTCACCGACGGCTTTAGTTGGCGGCGACTTTTAACGCTCACGTTGGTATTCGCCTGGCCGGTGGTGCCGACCATAGGCCTGCTGGAGCGTTGGCCGCGCGGTAAAATATTTTTCATTTCGCTGCAATACGTCGCCCTATCAAGCGTGATCGTGATGCTCAATTCCGACGAAAATCAGCTTTTTTTGCCGGTATTGCTGTGGCTTTTTTCCCAGCAACTGCCTTTGCTGCTGATAGTATTTTTCATGACCGGGCCTAGATTGCGCAGCACAGGCCCTTATCTGATTTTGGTTTTTTTTATTTTAACGGTTTCGTCCTTGCTGGGATTGAGCGCCCTGGAACATAGCCTTGGGGATAATGTTGATAGCTGGATCATCGATTTAGCCCAAATGACGAATGCCTATGTGGTATTTGGCCTGTTCAGTATTGCCCCCTGGCTGCTGGTGTTTTTTCCCGTACGCTTTTTGGCCCGCCGTCTGGCTTATGCTTACCAACGCAAAGCCTTTTCCGAACCGCTTTATCTGGCTGCCGGTTTGTGGATTGTCACGTTGCTGATTCAGGCCTTGACCTTAAGCCATTCCATCGATTGGCGGGCTTATCACTTATTATGGGCCTGCCTGCTGTTTCCCATCTTTACACTCTTGATGCGGCCGGCGTTAAGACCCCGCCATCAACCACCCACGCTGTTGCTGTTGCGGGTGTTTCGCGGCGACAACAGTATCGAGGCTCTGTTTGATCAGGTTATCGAACACTGGCGCTACTCGGGCAATACCTTGTTGATTGCCGGCAAGGATTTAGCCCTGCGCAATCTGGAACCGGATGAATTATTCGGTTTTTTAAGCGGCCGCCTGCAAGAGCGCTTTATTACGAATGGCGACCGTTTACAGCAGGTTTTAAACGGATTGGACTTGAGTAGCGACCCGGATGGCCGCTACCGGGTCAACGAGTTTTTTTGTTTCGACAGCACATGGAAAATGGTGCTGGAAACCCTGGTAAACCAAGCCGACCGGGTATTGATGGATTTACGCGGCTATACCACCGACCGGCAGGGTTGTAGTCACGAATTATCTGTACTGGCTGATAAACCGCATCTGAAAAAGCTGATCATCCTGTTTGATAAACAGACTGACAAGACTAGCGCAGAATGGTTGCTGGCGGATAGCCGCTTGAAAATCAGCTGGATTGACGGCGAAAAGCGCCCGGCACAAACAGCGGATGATTTATTAAAAGCACTACTCAGCAACGCCTGAAGCCATGCAAACGCCTGCACTGCGCTGTAAGAAAATCCTGAACCAAAAGATATTACTCAAGGCGTGACAAGTTCACCACGAGTGGCTTCAACAGCTTATCGTTCTTCCTGAACCCGTCACGAGACTTAAAATGTAGACATTTTCAGCGGCAACGCTGCATTTTTTCGACAATTTTTAGTACAAAATCATCTGACGTAACATTTAGACAATCCAAATTAAATGTTACGCCGAAATAAAGCTGTAAAATTGAGCATTACTAGCCTATAGATAACGAATCTCAAGATATGAATAAAGACGTGTCAGTTCAGCACACCCCGATGATGCAGCAGTTTATGCGCATAAAGTCTCAACATGCCGAGACCTTGCTTTTCTATCGGATGGGCGATTTTTATGAGCTGTTCTTTGATGACGCTAAAAAGGCTGCGCACCTGCTCGGCATTACCTTAACTGCACGTGGACATTCCGGTGGTCAGCCGATTCCGATGGCCGGCATTCCTTATCATGCCGCCGAAAATTATATTGCTCGGCTACTAAAACAAGGCGAATCGATTGCGATTTGCGAGCAGGTTGGCGACCCGGCCACTTCCAAAGGCCCGGTAGAACGTAAAGTAATGCGTATCGTCACGCCCGGCACGGTGACTGACGAGGCGCTGCTGGAAGATCGAAAGGATAACTTTCTAGTTGCCTTGGCGATATTTGATAAGCTTTATGGCCTGGCCGTGCTTGACATAGGTAGCGGCAAATTTGTGCTGCAGCAGGTGGACAGTGAGACTCAATTACTCAGCGAAATCGAGCGTCTGAATCCGGCAGAATTGCTTTATAGCGAAGACATTGCTTTACCGATGGCCATAAAAGAGCGTAGTGGCTTATGTAAACGTCCGCCCTGGCATTTTGATCTGGATAGCTGCCGACAACTGATTTTAAAGCAGTTCAACAGCCATGATTTAAAAGGCTTCGGTTGCGAGCACTTGCCGGCAGCAATCTGTGCTGCCGGTTGTTTGTTGCAATATGTACGCGATACTCAACAAAGTGCCCTCCCCCATATCCAGGGCATCCGCGTTGAAGACTGCGATGACAGCATCAGCATGGATGCCGCCAGCCGCCGAAATCTGGAACTGGACTGCCACCCCAGCGGCCAGTTGCAATACACTTTATTGGGTGTGCTCGACAAAACCGCTACCGCTATGGGCAGCCGTTGTCTGCGGCGCTGGATACACCGCCCGTTACGTAGCCATGAGGTTATCAATGCGCGGTATGCCTGTGTTGCCAGCCTGATGGAAAACCAGTTGTACCAGAGTCTGCAAGACAGTTTGCAACATATCGGCGATATCGAACGCATCAGCTCGCGCATAGCCTTAAAATCTGCTCGCCCGCGCGATTTACTGGGATTACGTCAAACCCTAGCAGTATTACCTGACTTGCAAACGCAATTGGCTGGCAGCGACAATCCGCATCTTGAAACACTGCGAACACAACTGCGCGAACATCCGGAACTCGTCGATTTATTACAACGCGCCATCATCGACAACCCACCGGTATTGATTCGCGACGGCGGCGTGATTGCGCCGGGTTATCATGCCGAGCTTGACGATTTACGTAACCTGAGCCAAAACGCCGACCAGTTTTTAATTGATATGGAGCAGCGTGAACGCGAAAACACCGGCATTAACAATTTAAAAGTTAATTACAACCGCGTGCATGGCTATTACATCGAAATATCCAATGCTCAAGTCGATAAAGTACCGGCGCATTACACCCGTAAACAAACCTTAAAAGGCGCGGAACGTTACATCACAACCGAGTTAAAAAGTTTTGAAGATAAAGTTTTAAGCGCACGGGAAAAGTCGCTGTCCTTCGAAAAAGCCTTGTACGATGAACTGCTAACCACACTGGGCGAATCATTACTGGATTTACAAACCTGCGCCCAAGCCTTGGCCGAGTTGGATGTGCAGGTCAATTTTGCTGAACGCGCCGACACGCTTAAGCTGACACAACCCGAATTAAATCAACAAGCCGGTATCGAAATTGTTGGCGGTCGACATCTGGTAGTGGAGCAACTCTCCAGTATTCCGTTTGTTGCCAACGATTTAAATTTTTCCAATGAACGCAGAATGCTGGTAATTACCGGTCCGAATATGGGCGGTAAATCAACTTATATGCGGCAAACGGCTTTGATGGTATTGATGGCACACATTGGCTGTTTTGTGCCTGCGCAATCTTTGCGCTGCGGGCCGATAGACAAGATTTTTACCCGCATCGGCGCCTCCGACGACCTATCCAGCGGCCGCTCCACCTTTATGGTGGAAATGTCGGAAACTGCCAACATCCTGCATAACGCCACCCGGAATAGCCTGATTTTGATGGACGAAATCGGTCGCGGCACCAGTACTTTTGATGGCCTTTCATTAGCTTGGGCTTGTGCCGATTATCTGGCCCGTCAAACCCGGGCTTACACCCTGTTTGCCACCCATTATTTTGAGCTAACCACGCTGGCAGACGAACAAACCGGCATTCACAATATTCATCTGGATGCCATGGAACATGGCGATAAAATTGTATTTTTACATGCGGTAAAAGATGGCCCGGCCAGTCAAAGCTATGGTTTGCAGGTTGCCGCCTTAGCCGGAGTTCCGCAAAGCGTGATTAACCATGCTAAAGACAAACTAACCCAATTAGAAAACACCGCATATATCGAGCAGCAAGATAAAAATGAAGTGAATCAACTGGATTTATTCAGCAGCCGCGAATGTCATCCGGCAGTGGTCATGTTGGAGGCGCTAGACCCAGACAACCTGAGCCCACGTCAGGCATTGGATACTTTGTATCGTTTAAAAAAAATGTTGCAAGCATTTTGAAAAGGATTCAGCCTGCTTTGGGAATATCGCCTCTGACAAAACCCTAAGGAATGCGCATGAAACAAGTTCGTCAGCTGTGGGTGCGAATTTATTCGCACTGTGCGGATAAATCCGCACCTACACAGGATTCTTGCATATGATATTC
>NZ_LUUI01000119.1 GCF_001644015.1 Methylomonas lenta | reverse complement strand
TTTTTCGTGCTGGCGCTGACCCGTTTCCGCAAGACCATCAGCTCGATGGCTTGATTAGGTCTTGAGCACGCCATGAAAAACATGCCCAACAACCTTAACCATCGTAAATCGGCAAGTGCCTGTTTCAATTCATCAGTGCCTTTTACACCATGATTTAATGTGACATAGGCATAAATGCCTTGGCCTTTTAGGGGGAAGTATAGAATTCGGAAAAATCGTACGTTAACCACTGGAGGCGGTGCGTTAGGCATCAGAGGCAAATATTGCCGATCACCGTTAGCGTTAATTGAGAATAACGGCAATCACATGCGAAAAGGGGTTAATTCACCAAAAGAACGGTTTGTCCCGCGACACCCCTGAAAGCCTTGCTATAATCGTCTTACAGAGGAAATATCGATTTTAAAAACGTCGATAATAATTTTTATAAGCTGTTGAACATTAATGCAATTATAGATTATTTTATTTTCATGTTTATAAATGAGGCTGATTTGATGTTGTAAAGTGGGTAGCCGCCAAAGTATTCCTACGCAACAATGTAAGTCTCAAGATTACCCTCACTCATCCGTTTCATTCAGCAATTTGTAAACGGTTGACCGCCCAATGCCCATTTGCTTGGCAATATCGGTAGCGCCTAGACCATTCTTACGTAATGTCCTTAGTTTTTCGGTATCGATAGTGCGTTTGCGACCAAACTTCACTCCCTTGGCCTTGGCCTCGATGCGGCCTTCATTAGTACGTTGGCTATTTTTGCCCATCCCCTCGAAAAGGTAAAAATCAGAGAACACTTATAGAGATCGTCAATCACCTTAATGAAGGGCTAGGCGTAACTTTTGCTGAAGGCAAGCCATGACCACGTTACACCGGCTTGGCGATTGATTACTGGGCAGACTGTACTTCGATGCTTAGAGTGTTGCGCAGACCTTCCCGTTCGGCAAGCAGGATTGTATAGTCGACTGATATGCGTATTCCAATGAAATCCGCCACCGATTCCGATGTCAAACCCGCCAGGAATTCCAATCGAAACCCGCCAGTGGCGCCGACCGGCCATAACCGGCCGTTGAGGGCGCCGGCGAAATTTTCCATCCCTAAGTTCAGCGAATGACCGCTTTTCGGCAAGCAACCTTGCGTCCTCTTTGGCTCGATCCGGCCAATTTCTGCCTGTCACGAATGGCCGCTTTATGGTGATGAATATGACAGAATGAAAACCAACACTTTTCGGTTCCGATTCCCGTTGGGTTTTCTGCGTCAGCCCAACCTACGCGCTGGATTCCGCAGATTCCACCAGGTACTTGTTGCACCTTACATATTGAAGCCATTAAGCGAATGCTCACATGCATTTAAATTTTAGTCGTAGCATTTAGCGGTATAAAATCAAATAATTCGAGCAGCATCTTTTTAGGTGATACAAACTCGATTCATTAATCCATATTAATTTTTTAAAAAATCAATCCATATGACTTTTAGCCGAGAGATCGAAGCTTTTATCAAAGATTTTGTCAAAGACTTAGAAGAAAACAATGTAGCAGTTTTCGCTGGTGCCGGAATGTCCAAGAGTTGCGGCTATGTAGATTGGCCCGAACTGCTCAGGGACATCGCAGACGAATTGGGGCTTAAAGTTGAAAATGAACACGACCTGATTTCATTGACCCAGTTCCATGTGAACGAACGGAAAAGCAGCGCAGGACTCGCGAAAAAGATACTACAGGAATTTTCCGAACAGGCAGAGCCATCGGAAACCCATGAAATACTTTCACGCTTACCTATCGGAACATACTGGACTACGAATTATGACAGCCTAATTGAAGATGCCTTGAAACGTGCCTATAAAGTGGCCGATATCAAGCATAGTGTTAGCCAATTGAATACGACTCGTCCGAAACGGGACGCAGTTGTCTACAAAATGCATGGCGATGTCACAGTCGCAAATGAAGCTGTAATCTATAAGCAACAATATGAACGATATTATCAGACGCACTCTCCGTTCGTAACAGCTCTAAGCGGGGATCTCGTCGCGAAAACTTTTCTTTTCATTGGTTTTAGCTTTACAGATCCGAACCTGGATTATGTTCTTAGTAGACTTTACGTCAACCAACCGATGCGACAGCACTACTGCTTCTTGCGACGAGAGATAGTACAGATCGGAGATGACGATGAAGTCACGAAGTACAAGCAGCGCAAACAAGAACTCCGGGTAGACGACCTCAAACGCTTTGGAATCCAGACGCTGCTCATAGATGATTACGTAGAAATTCCCTGTATCCTAAAAGAAATCGAAACACGTTTTCGGAAGAAAACTGTGTTTATTTCAGGAAGCGCTGAGGAGTTTGGTAACTTGTCTAGACAGGAAGGCCAAACTTTTGTTCATACATTGACCGCTGGCCTTGTACGTGAAGGTTTCAGAGTCGTAAACGGTTTTGGATGGGGTATCGGGAGCGCGGTTATAAACGGTGCGCTTGAGGCAATTTACTCAAATCCTGAAAAATTATCCGAGGACCAGCTCGTGATGCGCCCTTTCCCACAATTTGCGAGCAGTTCTCAAGACTTGCAGCAGCTATGGGAAGAGTATAGACAGCGAATGATCTCGCTGGCTGGCATAGCTATTTTCGTTTTTGGCAACAAACTTGTTGACGGTGAGGTAGTCGAGGCAAACGGTGTCATTAGGGAGTTCGAAATCGCTGTACAGAAAGGAGTAGTCGTGATCCCAGTTGGAGCTACCGGTTATGCCTCGAAGACAATATATGAGACGGTCATAGACGCCCCCGATAAGCACTATAAGGGCATCAAATGGGTCGAACCTCTCGTAGCAGAATTGTCGAACCCGACAACACCCAACGCCGAGTTAGTTCAAAAACTAGTACAGCTCATCAAGAAGCTGAACAAATAAGGCGATCACTTGATCAATTTCACCCTTACATTTTTACTTTTTTTAATAAGGAACATACCAAATGGCTAGAAGAACTTTTTTCTCGTTTCACTATACACCAGACAATTGGAGAGTTTGGAACGTACGAAACTGTGGAGTTGTGAAACCTGAAGGGCTGTTTACCGACGGCTTTTTCGACAGTAGCGTCTTCGAGGCTTCCAAGAAAGAAAGCGAAGATAATCTTAAAACTTTCCTTAGAAATGGACTAAAGAATACTTCAGTCACTTGCATACTCGCTGGTGCCGAGACGTCGGCTAGGCGTTGGGTTAGGTATGAAATTGTCCAAAGTGTGTTGAAGGGGAACGGGTTACTGACCGTAGACATTAACAAAGTTGAAAATAAGGATGGTAAAACCTGTACCAAAGGAGTGGACCCGCTTACTTGCATCGGGTTGTACAAAACAGAAAACGGAATTTACTTCGCCGAGAAGAACGGGGATAAATGGGTAAAGTACAGCGACTACACGCGCCCTATTCCTGAAAGCGACCTGTGGTTCGATGCTCCGACAAGCAAGCAGGTGGTCACGCTTTCGAAGCACTGTGAACGTTACGATTTCATAGCCCAAGACGGACGAAAAAACATAGCCGGATGGATAGAATTAGCCGCAGATCTGGCCGGGCGGTAGCTCAATTCAGCGGGTAATCCTCCTACCAGCTTTAGTGCAGTAGATTGAGCTCACGCAAGGAAGCCTAACAGATCGGAACCAGAAAGTGTTGGGGTTCGTACCTCAACATGTCTAAAAAAGGAAAAAACATGTCGGAAAATCAAAATAAAGAAGAAAGCATTTCATTGCTAATATGGTTAGTTGTTGGGGCTATTATTCTTTGGGGGATAATGTGGTGGAGTGTATTCAATAACTTACCTGATTGGCCATCACGCGGCCAATTCGGCGACCTTTTCGGCTCTATAAACGCATTATTTAGCGGTTTAGCATTTGCAGGTATCATTTACACAATCTATCTACAACGTAAAGAACTTAAACTGCAAAGGGATGAAATGAAAGCATCAAGAGCAGAGTTGAACGCCCAAGTTAAAGCTCAAGAATATGCAAATAGTATAAATATAGGGCAGATAAAAACAGCCTCAATGCAAGCACAAATTGAAATTTTTAAAATAAAGATAGAGGGCCAAGGACCAGAAGTAAGAAGAAGCATGATTGAAAAAATGGAATCAATTGCAAATGAAATAAACGAATTTGCTGAAGAATTAGAACAGATGGAAGACTGACATCTCATAATACACCTATGCTAAAAACCCGGCGTACAATGAAGAACACTAGGCAAGGCCGGCATAATGAATCGATAGTGCTACTTTGCCAATGACCGCTATTGGGAAGTTTAAATTCATATCCGAATGTCTGCAACGGGTCGGCTGCACTCAGTGACGACTGGCCGCTTTCGGGAATCGGAATTTTATTGACCGCTTTCCGGCGATGAGTCTGAAGAGAAGACGGTCGCCGACGACCTCAAGCGACATTCAACTCAGTATTCTGTAGGGCCAGTATCGCAGCGGATGCGGACATTCAATTGTGGCTGCAAGTTGAGCAATGCAAGACTTGAAACCGTGGTTGCCAGCCCACAAGGAACAACTGCCTAAAGCCAAACCACACCCTGGTTGAGTGTCAAACCGCTGCGTATGAAACTGTGGCGCCCGTCCAAGGGGTAAGCACTTCATACCCGGAAGGCGTTACCGCCACCATGTGCTCCCACTGGGCGGATAGCGACCTGTCCTTTGTCACGACTGTCCATCCGTCAGGCAATTCCTTGGTTTCGCGTTTGCCTGCATTGAGCATCGGCTCAATGGTGAATACCATCCCCGGCTCCAGTTTGAGCCCTTCCCCGCGCCGTCCGTAGTGAAGCACTTTAGGTTCATCGTGGTAGACCTGCCCAATGCCGTGTCCGCAGTATTCGCGTACTACGCTGAAATGTTCTCGTTGAGCAACCGACTGGATTGCGTGGCCAATATCGCCAAGAGTGGCTCCCGGCTTAACCTGCCGGATTCCGGCCAGCAATGCTTCGTATGTCGTCTCCACCAAGCGCCGAGCCAACACACTGGGGACGCCGACAAAGTACATGCGACTGGTGTCGCCGAACCAGCCATCCTTGATGACGGCGACATCAATGTTGATGATGTCGCCCTTCTTCAGAATCTTGTCGGCTGAGGGAATGCCGTGACAAACCACCTGGTTGACGGAGGTAAGAATAGTCTTGGGATACCCGTGATACCCGACGTTGGCTGGAATGGCGCCCTGGACATTCACGATGTGCTCGTGGCAGATTTGGTCGAGCGTCTCTGTGCTCACGCCGGGCGCCACGTATGCCTCAACCATGCTGAGAACCTCAGCGGCGAGTCGTCCGGCCCGGCGCGTCATTTCGAGCTCCTCAACCGACTTGATGGAAACGCCGTGGGCCATCAGTGTTTTTCGGCCGTGAATGTATCGGTCTTGCCAAGTTGTCCTGTTACTGCGCCGGCGATGTCTAGTCCTCCCGCCAGTTCAGCCCGTATCAAAAGTTGGCAGATTTCCCTATAGTCCAGCTCTGGGTGTAGCTCGGTCAACATGCCGACTCGCATCCAGTGTTCGGCCTGGGCATTGATTGATCTGCTTAGCGCGTTCCCCGCCACGCGCAGGTTCTCGTGCATCTGTTCCGAAATTTTTACAATACCCATCAGCGACCTCGCATATGAAACATATACGAATTATATACGTTTCGTATATTTCCTCGCAATCCGGACGGATGTGTTTTGCCATGCACTGAGAAAGGCTTTGACCAGATACTCATCCTACCGACCCGAGTTTCCGGTGATGGCCGGCTGCCGGAGACCACGAAAGGCTGCTTTGTAGAAGCGAAACCCAAAAAACAATACTTGGGCATTCGGCCGCTTTGGAGAAAGGTGTATGGCGGGAAAGGGTCGACAGCACCAGTTAGCCTTCACAACAGCCAACATTCACTTCTGGCGTAATCGTGTCGGAATTGATGGCCGGGTTTGAATCAGAATCAGTGGCGGATTTCAATCGGAATGGGTGGCTGGTTTGGTGTGGAATATGCAACTGATACATGGAACATTCTCCGATTTTCTGGAACAGGCCCATGCCGAAGCGACATAAGCAGAACTCCATCTACTTTGAGCAATGCGGCGACGTTGGGCATTGCTTTCTGACGTTCTTGCCGGGTTAGGTGCATCCATGCCGCAGTCAAGAGTACAAGGTCAAAGCTTTGTCCAAGGGAAATTAGCTTTCGTAGATAGGGAAGGCTATCGGCAACCCACTCGATCAGCGGCGATGGGTGAATCGCTTTCGCAGAATCTCGAAGGCGATCCGTTGGCTCAACGGCGAGCACCCGAGTCCCGCCGCCGCGAACCAAGCAGCATCGGCTTCTGTGCCCGCACCGATGTCCAAAACATCGCTTGTCTTTTCTGGCATCAAGTGAAAGACAGACTCGTATTTCTCGGCAAACGAAACTCTCTCGTACCGTGCGATTAGAGAATCGGCGCTCTCGGTATACCCTTCAGTTCCGGCAATAACCATTAAACTCACAAGCCACTCTGAAACCGTATTGTTATAAATTTAATAGACCATAGCATGATCTATCAGCAAACGATTATCATGTTCGACGAACACCGCCTCGGCAACATGCTCATCTGTCGAATTGGAGCAATATTGTTTCCAGACCACTGCTATCGAATGCTTACGTCTAAACAGGGCGACAAACTCTCGCTTACCAAATAAACCCCACCTTGCCTGGTAGTCCTTACACATGATTTGAAGATTTTCCGGGGTGACAATGGCTTTCATCCTATCTGTAAAGTCACGAGTATGCTTAGCATGATTAATTTCAGTGGAACCTTCCATCATATTATCCATGATGGGGGTTATCTCATTGAAAATTTCTTCGTCTGACTTTTCCAGAAGATTCATACTTATTTCCCTTAGCCCGTCAATTAGTAATAATTGATACATCACAGCTTGCCATGACCGAAAACCAATTGTCGTAATTCCTCAAAACATATTTTTTGCTATGAGGAACGGTACACTGTGAACAGTCTTGATGAATTTCATCTCTAAAAACACCCTGATGCCCAAATTTTGAGTTTACTTCACAGTAACTGAAAGCAGTTTTATCGTCGATTTTTTCTATGCCATTAGAATTGAATCGAAATAATGGACATGCACAAAGATAACAGTTTAGATTCTCCACATCGTGGCATTTTTTCCTGTCAGCGTAAAGTTCGCAAAAGTCAGATTCAGATTTCACCATATTATCGAAGTCAAAATAATCGACAATATTTTCTTTACTTAAACCTTTAGCTTGTAATTTTTCAACTATAGCTTTATGTTTATTTCCATGTTCTGTAAACCAAGTTATGTAGCTCATTTGATGTTTTAAGTTTTACCAGAATCATTTCGTTTTGCTGCGATGTGGGAAAAGAATTTCCTTCTCCCAACTCCGGCAATCTCACAAACCTCGGCGGCGGTTTTGTCTGAGTTTTCGTATAATATTCTGGCATTCTCCAATTTTGCAGGGTCAGTTTTAGGTCTTCCACCCGTTTTGCCACGCGCTTTAGCGGATGAGCGTCCTGCTGCCGCCCGCTCAGAGCGTAGCTCCCTCTCCATTTGGTGAATAGCGCCCATCATTGACAAGAAACAACGGCCAGTAGCCGTGGTGGTGTCGATATTTTCACGCAGTGACACTAAGTTAATTTGCCGCTGTTCCAGCACCTTTGCCGTTGTCAGTAAATCCATCAAAGAGCGCGTCATTCGGCTTAATTCGCTGACGACCAAGGTATCGCCTGGGCGAGCATATTCTAAAAGCTGATCCCAGCCGGGACGATCCATATGCGAACCGGTCATCTTGTCGGAAAATATTTTGCGGCACCCCGCTTTTTGCAGCGCATCAATTTGAGAATCCAGATTTTGGCCGATACTGCTGACTCGGGCATAACCGACTCGATGGAATGGCGTAGTGGTAGAGGTAGTATTGGTTTGCATAGTGCAAAAAGTTAACACATTGCACAGTTAAATGCATTATGATTTTGGCAAAGGTTTCTGCACTCAAAATGAAAGGAATTGAAATTGGAAAGGATGAGTGAACGCAGAGTGCAAAAAGTGTACTTTCTGCACTCGCCGAAAAGCGGTGCCGCATGAGTGTCAATTCGCGTCGCCTGTCTATCCTGACGAAAAGTGAAATCGATGATCTTTACGGGTTGCCTTGTTTCAGCGACGATGACCGTTGTCTCTTCTTCGATTTAAGCGCGGTTGAACAGAAAGCCGTCGATGCCATTCATACCCGCTCATCGGCCGTCCATTTAATCCTTCAAATCGGGTATTTCAAGGCCAAGCAACAGTTCTTTGTTTACGGGCGGGAGGCCGTGCTCGACGATCTACACTATATTCTCCAGCGGTATTTCCCTGATCAGGCATTAGATAAGATCAAAACCCTTTCCAAGCCGACCCGGCTCGAACAACAGCAGCTTATCCTCCAGTTATTCGACTCCCGCCTATGTGACAGCACAGCCAAGGCGGCACTGGAACAGAAAGCGCAGCGCGTCGCCATGCTGTCGACACAGCCGATTTACATCCTACGCGAAACCTTACAATACCTTACTAACCAACGCCTAATTGCTCCTGGCTACACTTATCTACAGGACATGGTGAGCCGAGTAGTGACTGGTGAACGTCGGCGGATTACGGACTTACTGAAAAAAGCCATGACGCCGGATGTCGACAAGCAGCTCGAAGCCTTGCTTGAGTCCGAGGAAGGCATGTATCGCATCAGCCTACTCAAACACGAGCCTAAGGATTTCAGTTACCGCGAGTTACGCCAGGAGGTTGACCGCCGCAAATTTTTTCAGCCGCTGTATGAATTCGGGCAAAGCTTTCTGGGTACTGCCGGCCTGTCCAATGAGAGTATAAAATACTATGCATCATTGGTTCCGTTCTACTCCGTCTACAAGCTGCGGCGCATGGCGGAACCCACGACACGCCTGTATTTGCTGTGCTTCGCCTTTCATCGCTTTCGGCAAATCAACGATAATTTGATCGAAGCCCTGATTTGTCTCATTGGCCAATACGAGAAACAAGCCAAACTTGCCGCCGACGAGGCCATGCAGCAAGCCATCAACGAGGCTGGCGCGAATCTACAGGCGGCAGGCCAAGTTCTGGAACTGTTCATCGACAATTCCATCCCTGACGAAACACCGTTTGCGGCCATCAAGGAAAAGGCTTTCGAGCTACTCAACATTGAGAGCTTTCCAGTCGTATCCGGTTTTATGCGTAACATCGAATTCGATAAAACCGCTTTTGAATGGTCGTATTACGGCACGCTACGTCACAAATTCAAGCTCAATTTACGACATTTGTTCTGCAACCTCGATTTCGTCTGCCTGGTGTCGGATGAACCACTGTTGGAATCCATTTTGTTTCTACAGGAGCTGCTGCGCCAGGGCAAGACACCACGACAAATGAACCCGGCCAACTTCCCGACCGGAATCATCGCAAAGAATTTGCAACGGTATTTATATACCCGGACGGAAGAACAAAAAAAGAAAACCCTGGAGGTTGATCGCTATGAGTTCCTGGTATACCGCGAGCTACGGAAGGCGCTTGAAGCCTGTGACGTATTTGTTCGGGACAGTAATGAATTTCGCAGCTTTGATGACGACCTGATCAACACCGAGCGCTGGAATAAGGATAGAGACGCGATATTGCAAGAAATCGGCGCACCGATTCTGTTGACACCAATCCAGGATACGTTAGCCGCGCTCAAGCGGGAACTGGAAGCCAAGTACAAATCAGTGAACCAGCGCATTGAAAGCGGCGACAATAAACATATCAAAATCACCGGTAGCGGGGACAAGCTTCGCTGGACGTTGGTTTATCCCTCCGAGGAAGAGCCAACCAACAGTCCTTTCTATGCTCAATTGCCAAGTATCGGCGTGGCCGACCTGCTTTGGTTTGTCGCTGAAAGAACAGGATTCTTGAAATCATTTGCCCACGTTTTGGAACGCTACGTTAAACAAGATGCCGATCCGAAACTGATCCTGGCCTGTATCGTTGCCATGGGTACCAATATGGGTTTATGGAAAATGGCGGAAGTCTCAGGGCTTAGTCATTCTGCGTTGCTGACGACGGCGCGCAATTTCCTGCGGGCGGAAACGCTGCATGCAGCGAATGACGTCATTTCCAACGCTACGGCTGCGTTACCCGTTTTCCAAGCGTACGACATCCACCACCAGAAGCATTCTAGCAGTGACGGCCAGCATATAGTCACGCAGATCGACACGATCAATGCCCGACACTCCAGCAAGTTTTTCGCGCTAAAGAAAGGCGTAAACTCCATTACCTTGGCCATGAATCATGTCCCGATTAATGCCAAAATTATCGGTGCGCACGAACACGAATCACATTTCGTGTTCGACATCCTGTACAACAATACAACGGAGATCAAGCCGGAAAGGCATTCGACGGACACGCATGGCACCAATCAAGTGAATTTCTTTATCTTGCGCGTCTTCGGCTACCAATTTTCGCCACGTTATCGTGACCTGCATAAAAAGATCGATAGCCTGGTTGGGTTCCAGCACCCAAGCCGTTATGGCGATGCCTTGTTTAAGCCATCGCGTAAGGTCTTTGATACCTTAATATGCAAGGAGTGGCCGAATATCCAGCGCATTCTGGCTTCGCTTGCACAAAAAGATGTGACTCAAGCAACCATCGTGCGTAAGCTCGCCAGTTATAAGCGGCAGAACCAGACCAAGAAGGCGCTATGGGAATTGGACAATATTTATCGGTCACTTCATATCCTTGATTTCATCGATGACCCGATACTCAGGCAGCGCATCCAAAAGGCGCTTAATCGCGGCGAGGCGTATCATCGCATGCGACGAGCCATTTCCTATGTCAATGCCGGCAAATTCCGGGTAAAAACCGAAGCGGAGCAGCAAATCTGGAACGATTGTTCCCGGCTTATTGCCAACGCCATCATCCACTACAACACGCTAATCTTGTCGCGGGTGTATGAGCAAAAACTGGCGACCGGCGACCAGGATGCTATCGAGATCATCAAAGGCACGTCGCCCGTCGCCTGGCAAAATGTGAATCTGATCGGTAAGTTTGAATTTACGGAAGAAAACGCCAAGGTTGACATCGATGCGTTGGCGGCACGATATAACGATCCTGATTTCTGGCGTAAGTCTGTGGAAGAAGGTAGCGACCTTTAACATTAGCTATTGCTAATTTTTACCTTTTCGAGGGGATGGGCAAAAATAGCCACGTTCAAGGATACGTTGGCGTTCCGCTTGGGCGACAGCCGACAGGATGGTGACAACCATTTTGCCCATAGTGCCTTCGGTGCTGATGCTGTCATCTAAAAACCGGATGGCGACGCCGATACTGTCGAATTCCTTGATCAAGGCGATCATGTCTGCCGTATCCCGTCCCAGGCGATCCAGTTTTTTTACCAGGATCACGTCACCTTCTTCGACCTTGACCCGCAACGAATGCAAGCCGTCCCGATTGACGTGGCTACCGGAAACCTTGTCAGTGAAGATGCGGTTGGTTTTGACCCCCGCTTCCTTAAGCGCCTTGACCTGGCCATCAAGGGATTGTTGGCTCGTGGATACACGGGCATAACCAAAGAGTCGCATCGCTTAAAACTGTCTCCTAAGTCGATTAATGGACGGATTGTCTATTAAGTATGTGAAAAACGATTTTATAGACAGTTTATTTCATATGAATTACCCTGTCCACAATCTTATAATATTGTAGACACCTACAGCTTTATATTTAATTCGATTTTACCTCTGGTCTGGAGCAAATGGATGGCCGTCGATTTTTTAACCGCAGAACAGAAGGCTCAGTACGGTCAATTTGCCGGTGATCCAGATGAAATCCAACTGGCAAGGTACTTTCACCTTGACGAAGCAGACCTGACATTCATTTTAAATCGCCGTGGCGATCAAAATAGACTTGGCTTTGCGCTGCAATTAACTTCCGTCAGGTTTTTAGGATGCTTCCTTTCCGATCTAACGTTGGTGCCAGCCAACGTCCAAGCCTTTGTGGCCGGACAGCTTTCGATTGGAGATGTGGCTATTTTGGCGGATTACGCCCAAAGGGATACCACTAAACGCGAACACACCGCGCTTATCCGCGAACAATATGGCTACCGCGAATTTACCGAACCACCTTGGGCATTCCGTCTTAGCCGGTTACTTTATACCCGTGCCTGGATCAGCAACGAAAGACCCGGCTTAATGTTCGACTTTGCTACTGCCTGGCTGAATCAAAACAAGGTGCTGCTACCTGGTGCTACGACTTTATCACGGCTGATTTCCGAAATCAGGGAAAGAGCGGTTAACCGATTGTGGCGGCGATTAGCGGTTTTACCAACACTTGAGCAAAAAGCCAAACTGGAAACTTTACTCAAAGTGCCAGAAGGCACACGATCATCGGCTTTTGATCGTTATCAGAAAGGCCCGGTAACCATCAGCGGGCCAGCCTTTAATGCATCCGTTGAACGCTATCTTGAATTAAAGGCGTTGGGTATGCAAGAAATCGATTTTTCCCATATACCACCGGTTCGATTGAAGAACCTCGCCCGCCATGCGGGTGTTATCACGGTACCTAAAATAGCCAGAATGCCAGAGGACAAGCGTACGGCAATCCTGGTGGCTTTTGTGAAGGCCTTTGAAACCATTGCCCTGGATGATGCCTTGGATGTACTCGATCAACTCATAACCGAGATTGCGGGTAATGCCAAAAGAATGGGTCAGAAAAATCGGTTACGGACACTGAAAGATTTGGATAAATCTGCGCTGACATTAGCGGATGTCTGTACACTGATTTTGAATGAAGAAACACAAGACGGCCAGTTACGCGATGTCATTTTTACCCAGATCACTAAAGAGAGATTAGCCGAATCGATTGCCATCGTTCAGGATTTGGCCCGCCCCTATGACGATAAATTTCATGATGAGTTGATTGAGCAGTATGGTCGGGTTTGCCGGTTTTTACCGCGACTACTCAATGACATTACTTTCAAGGCCGCGCCCGCCGGGGAAACGACGCTTTCTGCATTCAATTATCTTGCCGCTTCTGGTACATCACGCAAACATACTTTGGATAAGCCGCCCATGAATATTATTTCCGCTCCGTGGAAGCGATTGATTTTTGATAAAGACGGGCGAGTCACTAAACGGGGATACACACTGTGTTTTCTCGACAAATTACAAGATGCCTTGCGAAGGCGCGATATCTATGTTGAAAATAGTGATCGTTGGGGCGATCCCAGGGCAAAATTGCTGCAAGGTGCTAATTGGCAAGCAAACCGAATCCAGGTTTGTCGCTCGATTGGACAGCCGGTACAACCCGATGAGGCAATTACTAACTTAACACAGCAACTGGATGCCACTTATAAACAAGTTGCCGCCAACTTTGCAGATAATGCAGCCGTCAAGATTGACAATTCCGGCAAGCAACCGGCTTTAACCATCACCAACCTGGATAAACTGGATGAGCCGCCCAGCCTCATTCGGCTCAATGAGCAGGTGACCGGATTATTGCCAAAAGTGGATCTTACCGAGTTACTATTGGAAATCCATACTCATACTGGCTTTGCCGATGAATTTACGCATGTAAGCGAAGCCAATGCTCGTGCCAATGATTTATCGGTCAGTATTTGTGCGGTACTCATGGCCGAAGCCTGTAATATTGGACTGGAACCCTTAATCAAGCACCACATTCCGGCGCTGACTCGCCATCGCCTGAATTGGGTTAAGCAAAACTACCTGCGGGCAGAAACGCTTGTTCGGGCCAATGCCCGATTGGTCGATCATCAATCAACCCTCGCTTTGGCTAAAAAATGGGGTGGTGGTGAAGTGGCTTCTGCCGACGGAATGCGATTGGTGACGCCTGTGCGTACGATTAATGCCGGGCCAAATAGGAAATACTTCCCTAAGGGCATTACTTGGTATAACTTTTTATCGGATCAATTTTCAGGGTTCCACGGCATCGTCGTTCCTGGGACATTGAGAGATTCTATCTTTGTTTTGGAAGGACTGTTAGAGCAACAGACCGGCTTGAATCCAACGGAAATTATGACGGATACCGCTGGAGCCAGTGATTTAGTGTTTGGATTATTCTGGCTGCTTGGCTATCAATTTTCACCGCGCTTGGCCGATGCCGGTGAAGCGGTTTTTTGGCGAATCGATAAACATGCGGATTATGGCGTGCTCAATGATCTGGCCAGAGGTTCTGTCAATACTCGCCGGATAGAACAGCACTGGGATGATATGCTGAGGATAGCCGGGTCGCTTAAACTGGGGACCATACAGGCATCAGAGCTTATCCGTTCACTTTTGAAAAGTGATCGGCCATCCAGTCTGACTAAAGCCATCATCGACGCGGGGCGCATCAACAAGACTTTGTATCTGCTGAATTATATTGACGATGAAGATTACCGCCGGCGGATATTAACACAGCTAAACCGGGGGGAAGGACGGCATGCGGTTGCTCGCGTCATTTGCCATGGACAACGGGGAGAAATTCGCAAGCGCTACCGCGAAGGGCAGGAAGATCAACTGGGAGCGCTTGGATTGGTAACCAATGCCGTCGTATTATGGAACACCCTATATATGCAAGCAGCGCTGGATCATTTGCGGCAACAGCCACAAGAAATTAGAGAAGAAGATGAAAAAAGGCTATCGCCTTTGCTGCATGGACATATCAATGTGCTAGGGCACTACTCATTTACACTGGCAGAGCAAATCATGATGGGGCAACTCAGGCCGCTAAACCAGTCATCAAAAAATAATATCATCCTTCCTTAGTGGTCTTTGCTGAAAATAGAATTAAGCTAGACGCTAACGTACGTTTTCGTACCGTTGGACTTCAAACCCCGATTTAAGGCCATTTTAATTCCCCTGGAAGACCGCCTTGCGGTGTGTGGTACCAAATAATAATTGTAGTAGTAATATTACTATTATTATTACATTACTACAAGCATTATTCATTATTGTCGGTAATTTTTATTAGAAAGATGCCGCAAGGCGTCTTTCATACCGAACAACCCGCTACGCGCCCGACCTTCAAGACAATCAAGCTCAACCGCCAGCGCGTCATACTCTTTAGCCCTCGTAAGGCCTTGTCTAGCCGCCTCTATCCGAGTTGGATCGCAACCAATATAATCGCGTCGCCTTGGCTCGCCTTGCCTAAGCGGGTACAGTAAATAGAAATACTTTGGCTGACCGTCGCTATCCTTCCGCCAGTATTCAGAGGCATAAATCAACCCCAGCGCTTCCAGGGCGGCCATGCGCGTTGTAATGACCGTCATTTCCGACGCTAACGCCTCGATCAACGGTTTAGCCTGGCCGGCCAGCTCCATCAATTCTGTAATATGTTTGTTTTTCTGATTCATACGTTACGTTACGCTCCAGATAAGACATTAAACGCCGCCACCAGCAACACCGAGAAAGACACAGTGCCAACCATGGAAGCTAAAAACAACAGCGCCAAAAACTGTACATAAACAGCCCCAGTGCCGGCCGCGAGAACACCCCGTAGAATGTACGTCGCTAATGCCACGATCAGATCATCAAGGTATTGCATGGGATACTCCTTTCAAGTGTTGGGCGACTTGGCGACAGATCCAGCAGGACCAGGTTAGATAGTTGTCACCAAATATAGAGACGCCCTTATCTAGTTTCTATGCTCCGCCTCACACATTGCGTTGCAAGATGCTTGAGCCGGCTTTTGATTTTGTAGTTTGTGAACCATATCGGTGTCCTCCTTTAGTGTTGATAACATTGCTTCGCTGAGTGCCTTTCGCCGTAGTTGCACGTCACGAGGACCGGACGGATAGGCATATTGCAAGGGCGAAACCGGAAGCCGCAGCGCAAACTCGCATGGCGAGTGCGAACGGGTGAGGATTTCGGGCGTAGCCTTCCCTTGCAATATGTCCCGGCTGGTCTACCGTATGTGCAGGCGAAAGGTTCACAGCGAAATAAGCAAACCATCAACGAAGGAGGGCGTGGATGTGGAAACGGCCTAAATGGGTGACCGTAAGGATTCCTTCGTAAATGAGTAACATCAAATCAGAGACACTGGATTAAGTGTCCCTGTGCATAAGTCATAAAGTTTCATGCTGAAATCGTTCAAGACAAAACCCATTTCTTCACTATACCTTCGTAACTATGCACAATTGGCTGAAAAGAAGACATTCATATAGACTATATTCGATACGTTCCCGCTCTTGATGTGGCTTGTGAACCGCTATGCTGGATGCAAATCAGGCAGTGCGTTTTGCATCGGACCCATCAACCGCGCATCACATCATTAGTCGCTTTCTGAAACACACATGCTGGTGCAAAGATGAAACTTACGATTGGCAATCTAGCCAAACAAGCCGAAGTCACTGTTGAAACCATCCGTTATTACCAGCGCATCGGTATGCTGGATGAACCCGGTAAACCCGGTACCGGTTTTCGGCACTATCCAGCCCATGCCATCACCAGAATCCGGTTTATCAAACGTGCTCAACAAGCGGGTTTTACCTTAAAAGAAATTGCCCAGCTGTTATCGCTTGATGACGACCATTGCGCCGATGTGAGAAAAATTGCCGAACAGAAATGTCGGCAAATCGATGCACAAATACAGGATTTAACGGCGCTTCGCAGTGTATTGGATGCGCTGGTGAAACGCTGCCAGAGTGATTCTTCTGCAGAACATTGTTCCCTCATCGATGCGCTTTCGAATAACGTAGAGACGCAAAACATTGCGTCTCTACACCCACAAAAATAATGTAAATTCCGCTTGACTCTGTTCTGTAGTACAGGGTTTAGACTCTTATCCGAACTTTCAAAATCTGACATTCTCCGCATTCATCTTATGCCCTCGCTGGATGCAGGTTATCAGACGCTTGGTTTTTATTTAGGAAAATGCTTATGACTACAGAACATGAAACACCACCCACAGAAGACCCATCCTGGCTAGGCATTGGCGCCGTGTTAGCGGCCATTGGCGCATCGGTCTGCTGTGTCGGCCCTTTGCTGCTTATTTCCTTAGGGATTGGCGGCGCTTGGATGAGCGCCTTCACTTCAATGGAAACGGTCAGGCCTTATTTTATTATTGTAACCCTGATTTTTATTGGTTTGGGGTATCGCAAACTCTATTTGATACCGGATAGCTGTGAAGAGGGCGAGGCCTGTGCATTACCCGAAGTCAAGCACAAGCAACGGATGATCTTCTGGATTGGCTCGGCGTTGATCTTGCTGCTGTTGACATTTCCCTGGTATGCCCCGTTTTTTATGGATTAAGGAGAATAATGATGACTATTAAAACCGTATGTTTAACGTTGAGCTTGTTGGCCGCATCTTTATTAATGCAGACAGCCCATGCCGAGGCAACTGTTTCTGTGCAAAAGCAAAGCAGCCAATCCGTCACATTAGCTATGCAGAACATGACCTGTGCGATGTGTAAAATCACCATTAAAAAGGCTTTGCAGGGTGTCGATGGTGTACAAAAGGTAAATGTCGATGGGGATACTAAAATGGCAGATGTCACGTTTGATCCGCAAAAAACCAGCATAGAAGCTTTGATTAAAGCGACTACTAATGCCGGTTACCCGGCGACTGTTCATCAGCCAAAGTAATTCAAGGAATCATTATGTGGACTACAAAATTAAAAATTGGCGGTATGACCTGTCCAAGCTGTGCTGATGGTATCGAGAAAAAACTCAATGCGCTTGAGGGTGTTGAGATTAAAGTTTCGTACCCGGAAGGTATCGGCATCCTGGCGGTTACCGGTGAAACCCGTCTTGAATCACTGCTTGAACACATTGTACAAAAAGGTTATCAGGTTAAAGAGGTTGATAACAAAAAGGCCGAATCAGATGAATGTTCAGTTTCAACACGTTGTTGTTAAATCGAAGACCATTATGGATATTGAAACTGTATTTAAGCTAGTGGGCTTTCTGTTATGGCCGTTTTTACTTGCGTTTCTATGCTATCTTTTTGATATAAAAGGCTTCTTGTGCTGTGCTAGAAAAGGAAATCCTGATGTGGACCAAAAAACTGAAAATTGACGGCATGACCTGTCCAAGCTGTGCTGATGGTATCGAGAAAAAACTCAATGCGCTTGATGGCGTTGAAATTAAAGTTTCTTACCCGGAAGGCAGTGCTATGCTGACGGTTACCGGTGAAACTTCTCTTGAATCACTGCTTGAGCAAATTGCGCAAAAAGGTTATCAGGTTAAAGAGATCGGCGACAAAACGCCCGGAGCCGATAAAAAAACGACGGCTGCCAACAATGGCAAGCCGCTGCATGTGGCGATCATCGGCAGTGGTTCGGGCGCTTTCGCCTGCGCCCTGAAAGCGGTGGAAAAGGGCGCCAACGTGACGATGATTGAACGCAATCCGATCATTGGCGGCACTTGCGTGAATATCGGTTGTGTCCCTTCCAAAATCATGATTCGTGCGGCGCATATCGCCCACTTACAAAAAAATCATGCGTTTCCCGGCATTAGAAAACAGCAGCCAACGATAAACCGCAAGCAACTGGTTGCCCAGCAACAAGCCAGAGTCGATGAACTCAGAGCGGCCAAATATGAAAATATTCTGGCAACCCATCCGGAGATTAATCTGATCAAAGGACAGGCACGGTTTAAAAACGCCAATACGCTCATTGTCGATCGGGAACACGGCGAATTCACCGAAATCACCGCAGACCGCTTTCTGATCGCCACCGGATCGTCTCCGGGCATACCGCCCATTCCGGGATTGGCGGGCACGCCTTACTGGACATCCACCGAAGCCTTGGTGGCGGAACAACTGCCGGAACATTTAATCATCATTGGTTCAGGGATAGTCGCTCTGGAATTGGCGCAAGCCTTTTTACGGCTGGGGTCGAAAGTAACGTTGCTGGCTCGTCATACGCTCATGTATCGGGAAGACCCTGCAATAGGGTCAGTATTGCAAGCCGTCATGGAAGACGAAGGCATGACTATTCTAACCAATACTCAGGCTGAAGCCGTGAGCTATAAAAAGAGTCTGTTCGGTTCTGGAAAATTTACCCTGAAAACCCGGTCAGGCCAAATTCTTTCTGGAGACCAATTACTGATTGCCACCGGTAGGCCGCCTAATACGGAAGGCTTAAGTCTGGAAAAAGCGGGGGTTAAAGTCAATAAGGATGGCACGATAAGCATTGACGATCACATGCGCACCGCTGTCGAACATATCTATGCTGCCGGCGATTGCACCGACCAGCCGCAGTTCGTCTATGTCGCGGCAGCGGCCGGAACCCGCGCCGCCATCAATATGACCGGAGGTGATGCTGCCATCGATCTGGCGGCGATGCCGTCAGTGATGTTTACCGAACCGCAAATGGCTACCGTAGGCTTGACCGAAGCTGAAGCGCACCTAAAGAACATCGAAACCGACAGCCGCCTGTTGCCGTTGGAGAATGTGCCGCGTGCCTTGGCTAACTTTGAAACCCGAGGCTTTGTCAAACTGGTCATGGAACAAGGCAGCCGCCGTTTAATCGGCGCGCAAATCCTGGCGCCGGAAGCGGGCGAGATGATCCAGGCGGCGGTGCTGGCCATCCATAACCGGATGACGATAGAAGACTTGGCCGGGCAATTGTTCCCGTATTTGACGATGGTGGAAGGCCTCAAACTGTGCGCGCAAACCTTCAGCAAGGATGTGAAAGAGCTTTCTTGCTGTGCGGGCTAATGATAAGTGCTTGTCGTGTGACGACAAGCTGATCAGGCTCTCAACCCTGGCTCAGCAAACCGGTATCAGCGTTCATTGCATTAGAACCTATATCGATTGTGGCTTGATTCAGGTTAGCGTCAGAACAGCCGGGGGAATGTTCTTGTTTTACGAGCCGGTGATCGAACGGTTGCGGTTTATTCGAATGGCTCGCAATGTAGATGTTCCATTAGAGCAGATCGACCGTTTATTGGCCGCCCGTGATAACAGGGACGATGACGCTACGGAAACAAGTCTGGCTGAATTGACTCAATATATTGAAACGTGTCGAGATCGATTAAATTGTTTTGAACAAAGCCTGAAGCAACATTTTGTGGTCTCGCTTTAAGCAAAATATTGTGGAGCATTAAAATGAATGAAAAATTAAGTCAATATGGCGGTTTGTTCGGTGCCGTAGTTGCTGCGGCCTGCTGTCTTGGCGTCACTGTGGTGCTCAGCGCCGTGGCTGCCGTCGGGCTTGGCTTTCTGATAAACGATGCTTTTTTGTTGCCGATGTTTATAGGGTTCGTCGCTTTAAATGTATGGACGCTTTATCGTTCCGCGAGGAAACATGCAGCACTCTCGGAGGAAGCGATGCTCGCGTTCTGGATTGGCGGCATCGGCGCATTGGTCAGTACCCTCGGCTTAGGGTTTACCGTGACGGGAATATTGCCGGTCGCCGTTAGTCTGGTCTATATAGGGCTTGCGCTTTTTATCGCCGCCAATGTCTGGGATTTTATGATCGGACGCAACAGTCCGGTTTGTGCGGATGACGAGTGCAAGACGGAAGACCGGTAACAAACGATGGAAACCCCCATTTGCCCGGCTTGTGGATGTTCATTAGTCAGATTAGGTATCACTAATCAAAAAGCTGTTCAACATAACCATGCGGGGAAGCAATACTGGTTTTGTTGCAAGGGGTGTCTGGAGTTATTCATAACCGACCCTGAATCATGTTTGACCGAAACAGCCGGTTTGACAGTGTGTCCTGTTTGTTTGGCGGAAAAACCGGTTAATGCCACCGTGATAATGGATTTTAACGGCAAACCGGTTGCATTTTGTCGCTGCCCTCATTGTCTGGATGTCTTCAATAAAGATCCGCACTATTTCATTGCGCGGTTAGCGTGGCAAACAGATTATGCCGGTGTTTTTGGTGAAAATATGGGCTGTTGTGGTAAATGAATTGAAACAAAGAAAGAAGGAGTAATGAAAACAAATTCAAAAATAGGCCACTTATCCGAGTGCGATAGCAAGCCTTGTGCAATTTCTTTAGCACAACACGATTCCGACCACCCCCTGTCACCGAGAAGGCGTTTAGCCGGTTGGTGTTTTGCGTCTTTAGCACTGCTTGCCTGCCCTTGTCATATTGCTTTTTGGGTCATGCTGTTTTCCGGGACAGCTTTGGGTAGTTTGCTTTCAGCAGATACGGTAACCGCTGTCATGGCTTTTTCGGCGATATTCCTGATGTCGTTAACGGCGGCACTGTTGGCGTTTAATAAAATCAAACTGTAGAGCGTTTCTACACTACAGCTTTATACCTCTATGGATTAAGTCCAAATGTTCCGAAAGTTTGCCAATATTCCAACCAATATGGTCATGGGGTTTCTCGGCGTTGGTAAAACCACGGCCATTCTTAATCTGCTTAAACAAAAACCGGCTGACGAAAAATGGGCGGTCTTGGTCAACGAGTTTGGACAAGTCGGCATTGACGGCGCCATCTTCGCGGCTTCGGGCGCAAGTGTCAGGGAAGTGGCCGGAGGTTGTCTGTGCTGCGCGGTGGGGCTGCCTTTTCAGGTTGCCGTTAATCGTTTGCTAACGGAAGTCAAACCGGATCGTTTGCTTATTGAACCGACAGGCTTAGGCCATCCAAAGCGGGTGCTGGACATGCTTGCCGGCGGGTATTTTCGGACCGTGCTGGATGTGCGCGCCAGTATTTGTCTGGTTGACCCGAGAAAGCTAAGCGATAGCCGCTACATGTCGCATGAAAACTTTGTCGATCAAATCGCCTTATCCGATGTGCTGGCCGCCAATAAAATGGATTTAGCCGACAAGGCAGCGACTCAGTTGTTCGAGCGCTGGGCCGATGGCAGCCGTCCCCGTAAAGCGGTAGTTGCTCAAACCGTTCAAGGACAACTGGATGTTGCTTGGCTGGACGTAACAAGAAATCCGGAAAGGCAAGCCTCTTTTCCCAACGCCCATCAAGCCGGATCGATCCAAATTGATGAGGATAATGGGCGAATGTCCCGTAAGAGCGCGTTAGCGAATTCGCCGCTGCAAAATGCGGCGGACGGTTACCGGAGTTTTGGCACTGCATTTCCGGAATACAGTCGCTTTGATTATGTACGCATCACGCGATTATTAAACCAACTGGAGGCGGAAAGAATAAAAGCGGTTTTTGCGACTGATAAAGGTTGGTTCATTTTTAATGTAGCTGACGGGGTCATGACTATCGTTCCGTGTAAACCTTCAGCAAACAGCCGGATTGAAATAATCGCCAGACAAAATAGCCGGCAAGATATTTCGATGGAGTTAAACCAATGTATTGCAAACAGCTGTTCGGACTCGGTTTAATAGACCCTTTTTGTTAATTTTCCGCTTGACTCTGTTCTAAGGTACGTCATTTATGATCTCAACCGAGCTTTGAATTTCTTCATAGTGGCCGGCCGATTGTTTTTCCTGAAAAGGAAAAACAATCGGCTCTTTTTATTCGGCAACAAATGCGTTTATATCTCACTGGGGATTCTGACTGAGCGATGCATTTAGCCATTCATATTGATTAATTCAACATGGGCTAAACCTTAATCAGCGACTGTTGTTCATAACCTATTTTAGGTGGAATAAAATGACAGATTTTATGTTTTTTGTTTTTACTAAAATTTTACGCATTGACCTGAAAGACCCGCACGACATACCTTGGGGTACGCAATTATTCTTTTATCCGGTTATTGGCTTTCTCATTGCCTTTGTCGTACTTAAGTTTATAGGCTTTCGTTTTAATCTTTTTGAAGAAGATTTTGGGCTTTTGGATGAAGGAGAAAAAGAAGAAAAACGAAAACAACTGGATGAAAAAAGAAAACACCTGGAGTCTTCATCCGACGAAAAATAGGCCCTGTTGCCCAATATCATAAAAACGCAGCTTTTTTAGTTTTCTGCTTGACTCTGTTCTTAAGTACGGCATTTATTATTTCAATCGTGCTTTTAGGGGGTATAACTTGGCTGTCGATTAGTTTGTTTCCCATTAGAAATGACCTTATCGACTGCTTTTTTATAAGGAAAACACCATGTTACAAGTGAAATTCGGAGTCGGACTCGTTGATCTCTGGCGATACCACGGTCGCGATTGGGCTTCCCTTTATAACACGACACCATTGGCGTTGATGGCGGCCGGTTTTGGCAGCGCAGCCATCAGCCACCTGTCGGTGTTGCACTTCCTGAGCCCGATCTTTAATTTCACAGCGGTTAATTGTCTCGTATTTGCCCATAGCAAGCTTTATCAGTCATCCGTTCAGACCGACGAATCTGGCGAGACTGGCCCAGAGCCTAAAAGCGAGCGTCTGTATAAGACACTGTTCTGGGTTACTGCGACAATCACGCTGGCGATGGTCGGCTTGCCAAGTATTTACTATCTGCTTTTGGGAAGCGTTGCGGGCCTGCTTTCCGGACTGTTCGGCATCGGCGGTGGCATTATCATTGTCCCGTTCCTGGTATGGCTTTTTTCGGCTCAGGGGATTGCGCCGGACTTGGTCATGCTGATGGCCGTGGCGACTTCACTAGCCACCATCATTATCACCTCAGCCGCCTCCCTTCAGTCTTACCATCTTCTCGGTGCGGTTGACTGGCCGGTCGTGAAGCAACTGGTGCCAAGTGTCTTGGTTGGTTCTCTGTTGGGTTCAGTTGTCGCGGACAGCCTGCCGACCGATCTTTTTAAAACGCTGTTCGCCTTCTTTCCGTTATGGGTAGCTTTTCAGATGATCAAACCCTACTCGCCAGCGCTCGATCCTGACCAGCCGCCTGGCGACCGAAACCTTGTCGGTGCAGGCAGCATTACCGGCGTACTTTGTACCCTCCTGGGTGCCGGCATCGGGGTCATCATCGTCCCTTTCCTGGTCAAGCGTCAGTTTCCCTTGCGCCAAGCCGTGGCCGTTTCCAGCGCCTGTGGATTATCCATCGCTATCGTCGGTTCTCTCGGCTACATCATCCTGGGCTGGGGCAACGCCGGTCTTCCTGGCTGGAGCCTGGGTTATCTCTATGTGCCGGCGTTTCTCTGTATCGTAACCAGTAGCCGGGTATTCGCCCCAATGGGGGCGCAACTCGCACATAAGTTGCCAACCGAGAACCTAAAAAGGATATTTGCGCTGTTCTTGTTCGCGGTCGGGATACGGCTGCTTTGGCAGGCTGTCATCTAATCATCCGCAATCACTCTATAAACACACAAATCTTAACAATCAGATTTTAACTATTAAACACCCACTCTTGATGTGTTTATCACACATTAACTGGGTAAGGATGACACAGTATGATAAATGAATGGCTTAAAATCGCCTTGCAAACAAATATTCTGACCCGCGCGCTCAAGGTTGCACTGGTCGTTGGTTCAATTCTGATGTTGATCAATCACGGTGATGTAATACTCAGCAATGGATTATCGATAAAGGAATTCATCAAAATTACCCTGACCTATTTAGTACCTTATTGCGTTTCGACCTATTCAAGCACTGAAGCGGTTTGTGCTTCTGAAAACAAGCCCAGTATTAATCAATTAATGTGGGAATTTCTCAAGCAGAAAAGCTCCGAATTAGCTCATTGCTCAAAAACTGTTTTTAATGCGCTCATCATCCGACTGCAACAAATAAAAAATAATCAAAATACTTAACGAGTCCCGCTTATGAGAAGCTATCAAAAACAGCAGTTCTCCCGTTATTCCGCCCCTGTGGTTAAGCCAGAAAACCGTTCATCGGCAAAAAGCTTTGCGTATCTTACGCCTTGGCTTTTTGTATTCACCCTGATCTGGATTGCCGGTTACGTGACTGTATTTCCAGACCCAATCGGGCTTGCCGCCAGTAATTGGCCGCTGGTCATCGTCGGTGTGTTTGGTGCATTCATCGGCAACGCTACCGCGATTGGGGGCGGCATTGTTTTTATCCCTGTGCTGATGTTCGCTTACCAAGTAGATCCCGTCAGCGCCTTGAAACTCGCGTTCGTCACGCAAGCCGTCGGCATGACCAGCGGCGCATCCGGTTGGCTGCGGCGCGGCGAAGTGCCGTTACCGCTTTTGAAATGGACCGTGCCTGCGCTTATTATCGGGACGATGATGTCCACATTCTTGATCCACCCGCAGCCGATGCTGGTCAAAGGGCTGTTTGGCCCCATTGCGTTCATAACGGGCTTGCTGACGCTGATCACGCTGGATCGAAAAGGCGGATTGATTGAGCTTCCGGCAAGCGCCAGCCTCCCCATTATTTTGGTTTCTTTTATAGGCGGCATGATTACCGGTTGGGTTGCAATTGGCGAGGGCGAAATCATCGCCGCCTTTTGCATGCTCGCCTACGGCCTTAACGCTAACCGGGCGATCGGACTGGGCGTGGTGTTGCTGTCGTTAAATTCCCTGCTGCTGGCGTCTATTCATGCCTTCTATTACGGCGGCGTACCCTGGGATATGGCGGCATTCACCATGCTCGGCGTACTCTGGGGCGGACGGCTGGGGCCATTTCTTGCGCAATGGATTTCTCCGCGCGCTACGAAAAAGGGTTTCGCCTTCATCGCATTGCTCGATGGTTTGATGATTACTTTGCAAGCGAGTTATGTGATGTTTTTTCGGTAAAGAATTTAAAAACTCCTTTCAGAGTGCTTATTACTTTTTCACAGTACCCATTGGCTTATTTTTTGGGAGGGTTTTTCAGCTCATCGCTGTCTTGGTTAAGAACGGCTTGCCCTGCCACCTTCACCGATCCGTCACCGTTGACATAGGCATAAAGCGTCGTGGTCGTGATCCCAAGTCGTTTGGCAACATCTATCGCATTCGATTTTTGGTCTGACATAGCGGACATCGCCATCATCAACGTAGCCCGATCCATCTTGCGTGGTCGTCCGCCTTTGCGGCCTCTTGCCCTTGCCGCCGCAAGTCCGGCATGGGTGCGTTCGGCAATCAGTTCCCGCTCGAATTCCGCCAAGGCCGCAAAAATTCCAAAGAATAATCTCCCGTTGGAAGTGGTTGTGTCGATTTGTGCCCCTGCACCGGCCAAAACTTTTAACCCAATGTTACGGTTGCGAAGATCATCAACCGTAGTTACTAAATGTTTTAAATCCCGGCCAAGCCTGTCCAGTTTCCATACCACCAGGGTATTGCCCGGTTGGAGGGCCTTGAGGCAAGCATTCAATCCCGGCCTGTCATCCTTACGACCTGATGCCAAGTCTTCGTAAATCCGACTTGGCTCAACACCAGCATCGGCCAAAGCGTCATGCTGTGGGGCTAGTGTCTGGCTACCATCATTTTTTGAAACACGGACATAACCGACTAACATATTTGCAATACTTTACAGTACAAAAAAAGATAAGGATGAGGGTACAATGTTGCGTTGATTTTCTCAATGGGTTTTCTTGTGGTTTTACTGCCTGGTTTGGGCGATTTTTAGCGTACAAGATAAACGGACGTTTTTCTTGTGCTCGATCACTTTTCGGTTTTTAAAATTGCAACCCAGCGATACCGCCTATCCCCGATTCAAAAGCCGGCTTGCCCAATCGGAATTGGAACGTTTCTACACGGTGACTGATGTCGAGCTGGCATGTTGCGATAGCGCCACTCGCTCAAACACCACGCGATTAGGATTTGCCCTACTATTAAAAACCTATCAACGGCTGGGCTATTTTGTAACCTCCGAGCAAGTACCGAATGCCATTGCCGAACATGTCTCCTCCAGCATGGGCGAACCCTATGATCGGGAGAATTTGCGGCAGTACGATGTCTCCCAGGCCAGACGCAAACACTTGTCGGCAGTGCGGGAGTTTTTGGCGGTCAAACCCTTCAGCGACGATGGCAAGGCGCTGATGCGACACACTTTTGCCGAAGCGGCGCTGACCAAGGAAGATGTCATTGATATTATCAATATCGGTATCGAAACCTTGGTGCGTCATCGTTACGAGTTGCCGGCATTCGATACCATGCTGCGAGAAGCTCGCGTCGAGC
This sequence comes from Methylomonas lenta, assembly GCF_001644015.1. Lineage (GTDB taxonomy): Bacteria > Pseudomonadota > Gammaproteobacteria > Methylococcales > Methylomonadaceae > Methylomonas > Methylomonas lenta. The sequence goes on along the minus strand of NZ_LUUI01000119.1, from coordinate 1,689 downwards.
GGATTGCAACGAATCAGGCGCTGCACACGCAAATTCACGATGCACTTGGAGATGCTGGCCGGACTTTTCTCGACAAGCTCTTCGTCGTGGGTGATGATCCGCGCCGCGTGAGTCCTTGGAACGATATTAAGCAAGATGCCGCCAAACCGACGATAGACGGCATGCGCGATTTGATCGAACGCTATGACCGACTGATCAAGTTAGCTTGCCACGCAGATCTGTTAAAAACCATACCGGTCGTCAAAATCAAACAATGGGCGCTGGAAGGCAACAGTCTCGATGCCGCCAGCATGGTGGATATGGCTGCCGCCAAACGCTACGCCGTTGCCTTGGCCTTGATTCGACAACGTCTGGCAATAGTGATCGATGATCTCTGCAATATTTTTTGCAGGCAGATGAAGAAAGCGTTACACCGCGCCGAAGAAGCCCTTGAAAAATATCTGGAGGACAACCAAGAAAAGACCGATGAGATTTTGCGCCGGTTTGCAATGCTGGAAACGCTCTTAAACTCCACCCAATCTGCTGACGAACAATTGAAAGGGGTTCGCCAAGCGGTGACGGCTCGCCCTGATTTGTGCGAATTCTCGCGCTTGCATGCGGAATACGGTGGGAAGAACGAGTTCCGTTTTGTCTGGAAGTTCTTTAAGCCACGGCGGGCGGAGATGCTACGGATATTGAACAAATTAAAACTAGAGTCCACCAGTCAGGATGCCAGTTTTGAACGGTCATTGGCTTTTATGTTGGAGAACTGCCAAAAGCAAAGCGAGTGGCTAGCATTCAAGAGCAAAGGCAAGATAGCATTGACAACCGACGATCTGGTCTGGATTCCCGAAAAATGGTGGAAGTTGGTGACGGGCGAGGTCAAACGCGATGCCGTTCCGACCCGAATCAACCGCCGCCAGTTCGAGGCATGCGTCTGTTTGCAAATGGTTAGGGAACTGAAATCGGGCGACCTTTGCGTGATCGACAGCGATGCGTATTCAGACCACCGGAACGAACTGGTGCCGATGGAGGAATGCGAACGTACACGCGCGGATTATGGCGAGAAAGTAGGTTTACCCGTCGAGAGTGCGGCATTTATCAAGCATATTCGCATCCTGCTGACAGAGGCGGCACAGCAGGCTGATAAGACCTATCAGGACAATCCTTATTTCAAGATCGTTGATGGCAGGCCGAAGCTGTGTCGGCAAGAGAAAAAAGAGACACCACCTGGATTCAAGCAGTTGGATGACGCATTAAGGCGCATACTCGATGGCATGGGCCTTTCGTTGCTGGATGTGCTTGCCGATACCATGAAATGGATTGGGTGGGGCAAGCATTTTGGCCCGTTGAGTGGCCACCAAGGTAAGTTGCAGGAGGAAGACCGGCGCAAGATTCTGACGGTGTTCGCCTATGGCACCGGATTGGGGCCGACGCAAATTGCCAAAAACATTGCCGATGTCAGTGCGCGTCAAGTGTCGTTCGTCAATCAACGCCAAGTCACTACGGAGAAACTGGAAGCCGCTATCTGTACGACAATTAATGCGTACAATCAATTTCAACTGCCACGTTATTGGGGTGACACAAAACGCGCGGCGGCAGACGGTACGCAATGGAATCTGTATGAAAATAATCTGCTATCAGAGAGTCATATCCGTTACGGCGGATATGGTGGCATTGCTTACTACCATATCAGTGACACGTATATTG
>NZ_LUUI01000118.1 GCF_001644015.1 Methylomonas lenta | reverse complement strand
CTTTGCTCTGGAATACGCAGGTTTATTGTCGGCGTCGTCCATGAATGTCTTGCATTCGGTGTTCGTGCAACCCCAGAAAGGCGATTTCCCGGCCGGCGAATAACGGCGTAGGCCGCCGCCACACTTCGGGCAAGGGAAGCGCGGTTTTATGGTTCCCGCGCTTGCCACAGCGTTGATGTCGGTCTGGAGCTGGTCAAAAGCGGGAGCCACCACATCGAAATAGCCGCTATTGCCTTCGGCAATGCCGTCTAACTCTTCCTCAAGTCCGCGCGTAAATGGTAATTCAATGAATGCGAACTCGGCTTTTACTAGCTGATCGACCAGTAAGACGCCCGTTTCTGTCGGTTCTAAAAACCGCTTCTCTTCAACCAGATAGCCCTTGCTCATGATGTTCTGCATGATTGCCGGGTAGGTGGACGGCCGCCCGATGCCTTCGGCTTCGAGCTTCGCTATCAAGCTGGCCTTAGTGAAGCGTGAGGGTGGCTTTGTTTCCTTCCGGAGTAATTTGCCGGATTCGGCCACTTTGGCCGAACCGACATCGAGCAACGGGACTTTGCCGCCGCTGGCGTCGTCGCCCTCCCCCTCGTCTTCATTCACCGCGTCTTTCGCGGTTAGGATTCGCCACCCCTGTTCCACGAGTACGCGGCCTTTGGCCTTGAATTCGTAAACCTGCTCGCTATCTGTGGTTTCGAGCGTGACGGTGTTTACCTTGTATTTGGCATCGGCTAATTGAGAGGCAACGGAGCGTTGCCAAATGAGCCGATATAATGCTTTTTGCTGGTCGTCTTCGCCGGCCAGCTCCACATCGATATGCGTTGGCCGAATGGCTTCGTGCGCCTCTTGCGCGTCGCCCTTTGCTTTGAATTTACGAGGTTTACTGGGTAGAGGCCAACCTTTGCCTCCGGCAAAGTCGCGGATTTCCGCAATCGCTTCAGCGCTGAAATTTACGCTGTCCGTCCGGATGTAGGTAATTGCGCCTTGCTCAAACAGTTTTTGCGCAAGCTTTGCGGTTATTTCCGGATCAAATTTTAAGCTTACGCTGGCTGCTTGTAGCAGCAGCGAGGTAGAAAACGGCGGTGGCGGCGACTGCTTCGCCTGTCCGTTGTCTGACTCTGTTATTTTAAATTTGCGGCAAGCCGCCACGCGTGTTGCCAGGGCTTCATCCAGAATATAAGGATTGTCTTCGCTGACAAACGGCTTGGTGTTCCATTCGGCTTGCCAGGTATCGCCATCGAACAAAACGACGGCTCCAAAGTGCGTCGTTTTCCTGAAGGCCTTGATACGCCGACTTTGATCGACAACCAGGCGCACGGCCGGGCTTTGCACTCGTCCGGCCGATAACGACATGCCTAGCATGTTGGAAAGCAAAGGCGATACCAAGTAACCATACATGCGATCAAGCGCCCGACGCGCTTCTTGTGCATGTACCAGGTTGTAATCGATTTTTCTGGCTTTCGTCAGGGCATTACGGATCACGTCATTTGTAATCGCGTCAAACGTCACTCGCAAATAGTCCGCTTCGTCTAAGTCGAGCGCTTCTTTCAGGTGCCAGGCGATGGCTTCGCCTTCGCGATCCGGGTCGCTGGCCAGGTAGACCATTTCGGCTTTTCCCGCCTCCTTACGGATGCGGTCAACGCGCTCTTCGCCACCGGGGAACGTGCGGCCGTTTGCCGATGCGGAAGGTATATATTCGTAGTTAAGCGTAAATCCCGGCTGCTCAATACCTAATTCCTTTCTTGGCAAATCGCGTATGTGGCCGACGCTAGCGACGACTTTCCATTCACTACCGAGAATGGATTCAAGCTTTTTTATTTTGTTCGGACTTTCAACAACCATCAGTTTCATGTTGCCCTCCTAAAACACAATAGCTGAGCTACGCGGTAGGTCCGTCTCTTTATTTATTGGTTCTTTGTCTATCATCTTCCTTGGTGAATTGGGGGTAGAACTGGGTTGTCCGGAAGCTTGATTTGTCTCCACTGCTTTAAGTTGCACCTCGTCATTACTGCGGCGCAGTAAGACCGGTGCATTATCGGATGGTATCATTTGTTCGGTAGCGGTTGTAGGTGCCGCTCGAACTGACTTGGGCTTGACGCCGTTTGATTGGATATTCGGAACAACTGGGATTGCTTGTGTGGCGTTGTCGGCGCTGGCTAAGACTTTCTCTACATAGCTAGGCTTACCCGCTACGTCGGGTTGAAAGCCGCGAGTAAAGTTACCGGAGTAATAGCATGAAAACGCGGCTTGAAGGGCCGCTTGTGTGTCGGGCTTCGTTTTTGCTGCCCTCACGTAGCAATCCTCAAGGATTTTCGAGCCTATTCGTATATTCGTACAGGCGTCGAATGCTTGTTCAAGGCTGATGTCATATTTAGGTAAGTTATAGCGATTGACTTGCGCAACGCCTACCGAGAAGTTCCAGCCATTGTCGGCCAAGGCCTTAGCGGTTGCTACGGCTTCTTGTTGATTCGAAGGTTGGCGTTCGAGTCGTCCGCCGACCACGCCGATTGCATAAGGGTTTTTGCCAGATTCGACATTGACGATTGCCGCCATTGTCGTAGGTGCTACGGTAGGAGCGCATTCTTGCGCCAACGCCAGAAGGTCAAACATCGATAGTTCTCCGAATCAACACTGTTTAGGTGTTGCCAATATACCATAATTTGGTATATGCGGATACTATTATTTGGTTTATTTTTTAAGGTCGCGCTAAGGGTCTTTGTGGGTCAATCGGCGCTGTGGGCGGGCGGCATATCTTGATCCCTCAGTAGCTCAAATCCTACGGTTGGGAATATTTCCTTCATATTTTTATTTAATCGTATCAAGTCCTTATAGAGCCTGGGTTCTGTTCGTTTCCGCCGAGTCGTCAGATACCAATCTCTATCTTTTGCCCATAAGAAACGTGCAATCACGTAAAACCCGCCTGGCGTCTCCATAACGATCAGCTTGTCGAGTGTTTGCTGTTGCGCGGCTAGTTCTAAATCGCCTTCCAAAATACTACTGGCGAGACTGCAAGGCAGTAAGTTCATAGGTGTTCTGTCTGTTAGTGATGCCATAAAATACCCTATTCTACTACCAGATTACTATAATTTGGTAGATGTTTATTGTTATATTTGCGTTTTATTCAATGTTATTTGTACGCTTATACTGACAATTTTACAGGACATTTTTATTTAAAAACAAATCTCATTATTTTTAACGCTATCGCTTACGATAATTTTAGGTGCCTAATATTGGTAGCGTTTTAAAATCAAAAAAAAAACAAGACATATGCACATTTTTTCGCGTGGGGGCCTCCACTCTGCCCCCGAAAAAGCGAAAAACTGTGTATATGTCATCCTCATCAACGGCCTTTTTTTGATTCTTTGGGGCATTTTCGCTATCGCGAAAACCGGACGCCCTTACAGGCTCGCTATTCGCTCGGTCCTTCGGACTTGTAAGCATAAGCTTACAACCTTTCAGACCGCCTTGCCGCGCTCAAAAAGGGGTGCATCGCCTTATCAGGCGTTACCCCCCCCTTTGCCGCTGAGGCTTATCCCCAGACTTTACACCCTCATTTGGCGACAGCGTAAGCTATTCCAACGCTTAAAATGACACCAAATTTTACCGGGTAACGCCCAGGGCGGCAAATCCATGAATCAGTCAACCACTGCGCGAACTTCCGTTGCTCACAGCATCCGTCAAATGTCTTAATGAGAGAGGCTTGCTCACTGTGCGACGATATTGACAGAAAGGCCGGCTTATACGGTCAAGGGGCTTTCGCGGCATAAACCGGGCGCTATCGCGCCCTATTTATTCCACGTCCCCTTGACCGCGCCGGCCTCCCTGTCAACCGATACGCACCGCAAGCCCTCGTCCCATTAAGACCGATTCACTCCAGGCCGGGAGTATGCCCCGTTAAGCATAGATAAGGTGCGGCGATGCCGCGCTTTATTTTGATTCCCCGCTTCCCTGAACCCTTAATCCCGATTGCACAAACCGTACCAATATTGTGTTTAGAATCAATATTTTATTTTAGTTCAAAGTGTAAAAAGCGTTTGACATACGCCCCAATGGGGCGTATTATAAGAATCAGGCCGGGCAATTCCGCCAAGGCCATTTTGAGTGAGGTAGTCACCATGTTTAACAATCGCTTCTATAACACCATGAACCAAGGCCCGCTGGAAAATGACGCTTTGCGCCGTTTGGCTCCGTCCGTTTTCGCTGAAGCTAAGCACGTTTCACGCGCTGAAACCTATAAATTTATACCGACCATCAATATTGTTGATGCCTTGCGTAAAGAGGGATTTTTGCCGGTGTTCGCTTCCGAGTCTCGCACCCGTAGCGAAGATAAAAAAGGCTTTGCAAAACACCTGATCCGCTTCCGCCAGCACGACGGTTTTTCTAGCGTCGGCGAGGTTAAACCCGAAATCGTTCTAGTTAATTCGCACGATGGAACCAGCAGCTATCAATTAAGCGCCGGACTTTACCGCTTGATTTGCAGCAACGGAATGATCGTTAGTGATGGGCAAATCGATTGTGTACGGGTACGCCACAGCGGCAACGTGGTTGATAACGTCATCGAGGGGACTTATCGAATTGTGACAGAAACCCCGAAGGCCATTGAACACATGGACGCAATGCGCGGCCTCATGCTGACCAGAGCCGAACAAGGGATTTTTGCAGAAGCGGCAAAGGGTTTACGTTGGGACGGTGAAGAGGTCAGCGTTAACAATGCCGACCTATTAAGACCGCGCCGGACTGCTGACCAATCCGCCGACCTTTGGACAACGTTTAACGTGTTGCAAGAAAAGGTTTTGAAAGGCGGGGTTAGTGTGCAGAACCTCAATACTAAAAACTCACAACGGGCAAGGGAAGTTAAGAGCGTGACCGAAAACGTTAGATTGAATAAGGCGCTTTGGACGCTGGCCGAAGAGATGAAAAAACTCAAAGCCGCTTAAAAGCTAGACGCCTTGCAAACATGGTGCCCAGCAATGGGCACCTTTCTAACAGATCGGAGAAACCATTATGAGCCGCTATATTCCCACTAACTCAGAAACCCGCGATTTTCCCGCCGCCGTTGTTGTCGCCTACTGCTTTGAGAGCAAAAACGGGCCGGCCTATGTTGCCTATAAAGGCAGACAAGGCAAGCCCGCGCGGTTTTTCGCGTTCGCTTCGCCAGATCGACGCGATAGGCATTTATCCAATTACATCGACCAGCAAACAGAGTTCGAGGCGTTGAAACGGACAAGACGCCAAACCGGCCACGGCTTGATAGTTGGCGATATTGTCTTTTCAACATGGGGCTACGAACAAACCAATGTTGATTTTTTTGAAGTGGTGCGAGTGCCGACCGCTCTTTCCGCTGTTGTGCGGCAGATCGAGAGCGAAACCATAGAAGATAAACCGGGCAGCATGACCGGCAAGACCACGGCGAAGCCGGGCCAATTCGTGGCGGTCGCAAAGTCCGAAACGCGCCGGGCTTGCGGTGTGCATGTTTTGAATGGTGGCAACATGCGCGGCCAGTTGCAGAAGTGGGACGGCACCCCGCGCCGCGTTACTTGGTACGCATAAAAAAGAGGCGAGCGGCGTTAGTATTGCTTGACATACGCCCCAATGGGGCGTATTATAAGAATCAGGCCGGGCATTCCGCCAAGGCCATTTTGAGTGAGGTAATCACATATGAACGAAACCGCTTATCAACTTTCCCAAGCCGACCACGCCAAGGCAATGCACTTGCTTGATGCCATCAAGCAACAAAGCGCCTCATTAAGCCCAGACAACGCGGCCGCAGCCAGCAACGTTATCAACGCGCTTGCCGAGTCTGTTTTGTGGCTGTTAGTTACCGCGCGACCGGCTGACATTGCCAGTTAATCCTAGCAACGTCGGCAAGCAAGGAAGGGCCGCGCCCTTCCTTGCTCTTCACTCAACTTGATTCTGGTGTAAGCGCATGGATATAACTGCAATAGGTGATAACTGGTTTAGTTTGTATAACGGCGGCAGCTCTTTCGAGTACAACACAGGGCCGAATCCGACCGCGCAACGCCACGATGACCGCCGCCCATCTGCCGAAGTTTTCCGGCATATCGATGGTGATAAGGTGCTGGCCCGTATTATGGGCGGCCCTGCCCAGAAATTCTTTTATAAAGATTCTAGCTACGATGCGGCGCTTGAGCTTGCCAGGCGCTATGTGACCGACTATTTCAATGATTTAGCTGTTCAGGTTGATATATTTAGTTGAAATCGCCGCAAGGCCAACCTTACCAGGTTGGCCTTGCGGCGAAACGCTCAATAAGGGGATGCGCCTTTGCTATCGCGTCGGCGTACCCCCTTAGCCGCTGGGCTTATCCCGGCTATGCTGTCGCCATATACCTGATGATTTATGCACAACTTCGCTTTTCGGGGGTTGATTGAATGACCCCCACACTTCAGATGTGCATAAATCAACGGCCCCGCTATACGCTATCGCTCTAGCGGGTGCCTTTCCAGGGTATACCTTGCTGATTCATTTTTTTTGAAACAGTTTTTTGTTTCATCAGGGTTGAATGTATTGAGACAACTTGTTATTCTGAACAAGTCTAAACCCTGTTGAAACATTATTTATACTCAAATGGCACTTTACGGTTACGCGCGGGTATCCAGCGCAGATCAAGATTACACGTTACAAGAGCAAGCTTTAAGGCAGGCTGGTTGCGATATTATTCGGGCTGAAAAAGCTTCAGGCACAAGCCGACACGGACGGCATGAGTTGAAAATCCTGCTCGACTTTCTTCGACCAGGCGACACGCTTATGGTGACAAGAGTGGATCGTTTAGCTCGCAGCATTAAAGACCTGCAAGACATCGTTATAGAACTCAAAAAACGCGGCGTATCGTTACGGGCGACCGAACAGCTTATCGATACCGATTCGGCGGGCGGTAAGGCGTTTTACGACATGCTTGGTGTATTCGCTGAATTTGAAACAAATTTAAGGAAGGAACGGCAGCGGGAAGGAATTGAAGCAGCCAAGGCCAGAGGGGTATATCGAGGGGGTAAGAAGACTGTCGATAACGACAGAATTCTTGAGCTACATAGTCAAAAACATGGAGCAACAAAAATTGCCAATCAGCTTGGTATTAGCCGTGCGTCCGTTTATCGGGCGCTCAAATCTGCAAATTAGTGTTGGAGTTTAAAAATGTATCGTCTTTATGAAATTTGGTTTGCTTATGTAATGTTCGTTGTTGATGCCGTTTCCGCCTTCGCCAGGAGCATGGAGCACCTGCCTATTATTTTTCCTATCGGCTCAATGTTTTTGGTTTTGGGTGCCGTTGATTTGTTTTTGCCACGTTGGGCGGCGCTTTCAATTTATGCCGCGACCGGTTTGCCGGTGGCGTTTTATCTCGCCACCCTGTTTTATGTGTTTTTCACACATTACGATTTAACCGGCCGTCGTCGCTCCCAGTAACCCAACCACTTCAAACCGAGATAGGCCGTCATGAGTAACCCAGCCGCTGAATATAACGAAGATGATTATCGCGCCGAGCTTATTCATGCCGGTCTATCTCCCGCGACGGCGGCAGAAGTCGCCGCCAAGATGGCGGCGAATAGACGTATCCCGTCTAGCTCTTCTATCGAAGAATCTACAATCCAGCCGGCTACGCCGGCTAAGAAGCCTCGCGCTTCAAACAAGATCGTCAAAAGCCCTCGTAAAGAATCCGCTTCGAATTCAAATGAAATGGAAGTTTACGACTACCAGGCCGGCCAACTGCCCGACCGGGTTCGCAATCTGATCGAGGCGCATCTTGCAATCGAGACTGAAGACGCAAAGAGCGCCGGTACACTCGGTTTTATGACCCGCTCTTTAGCAATTGCCACATTACCGCATCGCCGCGTTAAGGATTTTCGATTCGTCCGGAAGAATGGCGACTTTACGTTGACGATGATGACGGCTCACCCTGAAGGGCTGCCTTACGGCACCCTGCCCCGCTTATTGCTTACTTGGGTTTGTACCGAAGTAGCGCAACACCGGGAACGTGAGCTAAGCCTTGGGCCTAATCTCGCGTCATATCTGGCCGAACTTGGTTTGCATAATACCGGTGGCAAGCGTGGCGACATCACGCGGTTAAAACACGCTATGACGACGCTGTTTAGCTCTGTCATAACGTGCCACTACGAAGGCGCTAATAAATGGGCCTTGCAGAACGTTCTTCTTGCGGATGGTGTTAACTGGTGGACGCCTCAGAATCCGGAGGAAGCCGGCGAATGGCAATCGCGCGTGTTTTTGTCGGAACGGTTCTTCAATGAGTGCGTAGAACACAAATTACCTTTTGACATGCGGGCCATTCGAGCGCTTCGCCAGTCGCCGCTTGCCCTAGATATTTATGTGTGGCTCACGCATCGAATGAGCTATCTTTCAAAACGAACAACAATTCCTTGGATTTCGTTGTCTGGTCAATTTGGGGCGGGTTATGCTGTGACCGATCAGGGTTTACGTGATTTCAAACGGGCGTTTTTGAGAGAGTTAAAGCACGTTCTCATAATCTATCCGGCCGCTAGAGTATCCGATAGCCCGAATGGGCTTGTTTTGTATCCAAGTCCTACGCATGTGTCGGCGTCGGTTTCCGTTGCTGTGTCGTCTACACCACCGAAACAACTTTCTTTGTTGTAGTTTTACGTTGTACAAGTTTGGTGACACATCATGTCCCGATCGCTACCGGTACCCGTGTATTGTTGTCGCCAATTCTTTAACAGCATTTTTATTTATTTGGGGCATTTTCGCTATCGCGAAAACCGGACGCCCTTCTTGGCTCGCTATTCGCTCGGTCCTTCGGACTTGTAAGCTACTGCTTACAACCACCAGGCCGCCTTGCCGCGCTCAATAAGGGCAGTTCAGCCTTTTGCTACGCGACAGGCCGAACACCCCTTAGCCGCTGGGGCTTATCCCTACAAGCGCAAGGCTATCGCCCTGCTGTATGTCGCTCGTACCTCCCGTTATGCCGGGTCATTACCCGGCCGCTCAGCGGTACCCGCTGATTTAGGGGGACCGTAAGGATTCCTTCGTAAATGAGTAACATCCCTGATTTTGGTTACATCTGGAACGTCACGCCGTAGTCAATCGGCTCCAAATCCCGTTCCCGAAGCTCATACATGCCGAAACGATTGGCGTGATGCGTCCGATAGGGACTAAACGCAGCGGCCAATTCTGGCGTCAACTTCATTCCCTCCGCTTCCAGTTCCTTGAAGGCCTTCGTCATGGTATGGCAGTTGTGGAAAATCATCAGATTGGCAATCAGATGGTTGTACTTGATTATCTTCAACTGATCCTCGCGCACATTTTCCTCAATGGTGTCCGATCCGAAATACGCCCACTGCGCAAAGTTGTTGAAACCTTCGCACTTGTTTTGTGCTGCCTGGATGACCTGACGTAACGCATCGTCGCTGATATATTCCAACAGGAACATAGTGCGGACGACCCGGCCCAACTCACGAAAGGCGAAATACAGTTTGTTTTTCCGGCTGGCAGTACCGAGCTTGCGCAAGATGGTCGATGGTTGAATTCGCCCTGCACGAACCGATTGAGCCACTTGCAGCATGTCCGGCAAATGACAGGCGATTAAATCCCAATCTATCGCATCCTTGGTAAACAGGTCATCAATGTGTTTATACACTTCGTCGGCAGTCGGGCGGAACCATTTCAAATCTTTCCAGTTACGAATACGCGGCATCAGTTTGATACCCAGCAAAAAAGCCAAGCCATAAACCGGTGCACTTTGCGCTTGGGTATCGCCATGCAGTGTGTCTGGCTGAATATCCGACTTGTTCTTTGTCAGCCCATCCAGGATATACACTGCTTCCCAGACACCACAGGGAATGAAATGCGAAAACAGCGCAATAT
>NZ_LUUI01000117.1 GCF_001644015.1 Methylomonas lenta | reverse complement strand
AGGGTCACCGCAAGGATTCGTGCGAAAATGGGCAATAGCAGATAAACTCATGTGATAGCGATTCAACGTGCTGATTGACTTACGGATCGAAGGTTTACAAAGGCACCCTAACTTATAGGAAGGAGAACAATATGCAGCATGGATTTCCCAAAAATGCATGGGATTCGGCAAAAGATGAGGCTCTTCATGTGCTACGAAATCGTGCCGCGAGACGCCATAATCAAACCATATCGTACACAGAGTTAGTTGAGAGCTTGACTGCTATACAAATTGGGGCGCACGATCCCCGCTTATCCAGCTTCCTTGAAGAAATAGTTATCGCCGAACATACAAATGGGCGTCCTTTAATTACTGTTCTAGTTGTCCACGCAACTGGTGACCTGATGCCTGGAGATGGGTTTTATGATATATCTGAACAGCTTGGATTTAACGTGGCTGACAGTGAAGCTTTCTGGATAGCCGAGTTCCAAAGAACACTTAATTACTGGCAACAGCCAGATAACATATAGACAGAGTTCAAAGGGACTAACCATTATCGACCTGTCGGAATACGCTTGTTTTCCGACAGAGTAAACATGATAGTTTTGCATCGTAGAAGCATAAAGCACATGAACTTGGCTACTATTACCCAAAATCGCACGAATCCTTACGGTCACCCTACAACCCCAGAGATGGAAGAGTAGGGGAGAATAGTGCAATTGACATTATAGCAGAATTGCTATAATTTGAATCTATGACATGGACCATTGAAACCCTCAATGCAACTGTGGACGAAGAAATTGAGGCTCTCCCTGTTGATATGCGCGCACGGTTAGTCCGCATTGCGGAACTGATCGCAACCGTTGGCCTTGAAAATGTCCGCGAACCGCACATCAAGCATCTTGAAGGCCCGTTATGGGAGATGCGGCTGAAAGGCAAGGACGGGATTTCACGGGCAATGTATGTGACGGCCAGAAAAAAACGGATGGTGATCGTGCGGGTTTTTATCAAGAAAACTGAAAAAACACCCCGCCGAGAGATAGAAATTGCTTTAACACGGGCGAAAGAGGTTGAAAATGACTAAGATCAATGAATTGCACAACAAATGGCTGAAAAACCCCGACTATTCCGCCGCTTATGAGGCTTTGGAAGACGAATTCGCATTGGCAAGCGCTGTCATTGAAGCTCGCTCACGGGCTGGCCTAACTCAAGAAGAGCTCGCCGACCGGATGCAAACCAAGCAATCTGTTGTCGCAAGGCTGGAAAGCGGTCATGTTATGCCCACCACGCGCACCCTTGAAAAAATAGCCAAGGCGACCGGATCACGGCTTAAAATCAGCTTTGAACCAGAGCCGGCGCATCATGTCACTTAATCGAGTGAAAGAGAAGAAAATCCCTTGTTACCCTTGGGCAACACCGACAGAAGAACAAAAATGCCTGTTTGATACGTTACGTTACGAAGAACAGTTAAAAATGGTTCAAGAGGCCCTCAGGGAAGGCTTGGAAAGCGGCATCAGTGATCAGTCAATTGATGACATTATCGACAGCAAAGAGACAGAAATCTAATCGCTTCTCAAAGGCCAAATGTTGGCAACAAAACAGGCATAGCGACACCGTTTTCGTACATTTTTGAGGCCGACTTTAGGGAGCGACATGGTTAGGATATTTCAACGTTGCTAAAACAGGACATTACTCTATTGCATTAACATTGTAACTTCGCATAAGGTTTATTATGTTAAATTGCCGAGATTTACCGCCATAAGTTATAATAAAAACAAGCGTTTAGACAGGATCTGGTTTCACACTTTACTAGCCACTGATTAGACGATGATCACTCTTGACTGCCCGCTACTCGGCGAGCAAATTGCTATTATCACTGCCTCACACCGGCCGATTTCTGCCACAGAACGCTCATTGATCAATGACTACTGACGGGTTCATTGCCGCCAACAATTTTGTTTGGCTTAAGAACCCGACAAAGCGTCTTTTTGGAAGCCTCACGAGGTTTGCATCCCTCTGGAGTGCTAAGGAAAAACCGCGTTCTAGAAACTTTATTCGGTTGCATGATTAATTTCCCGATTTTTAGTGAGCTGGTTACGTACCACGGCGGCGTAAGTTCTGCCTATCCTAACTTCGGCACCGTCTTTCATGACGGCGATCATGGCGGCGAATGGTGCTTGTTTGATGCGGGCGATGGCGTTGCGTCGTAATATGGCGCTGCGGTGGATGCGAATGAAGTCTTCGGGACATAGGCGTTGCTCCAGTTCGGTCAGCGTTTCGTGGTAGAGGTATTCCGCCCCGTCGACATGAATACGCACATAATCGCGCTCGGCCTGAATACGAGTGATCCTGTCTTGGGTAATGCGGATATGTTCCCCACGGACCTTGATCCAGAATTCGTGGTTTTGCTTGGGTTGTTCGCGCAGGGCGCGTTTGAGGGTGGCGATAGTTTCTTGCAATTCGGCGACACGATCAGTTTGATTGCGCGCGGCGACGGCCGATTTTGCCCGATCCATTGCCAGCTCAAAACGGCCGGGTTCGATGGGTTTGGTGAGGTAGTCGACCGCATTGGCTTCGAATGCGCGTAACGCGTGGTGATCGAATGCGGTGACGAAGACGACGATGGGCGGTTCCGGGCCTAATTGTTCCAATACGTCGAAACCGCTGCCGCCGGGCATCAGGATATCCAGAAGCAGGATGTCAGGTTGTAGCTCGAGCGTTTTACGGCGTGCCTCCTCCACGTCGGCCGCTTGTTCGATCTGGCCGACCCAATCCAGTTTGCTCAATAACCGAACCAGCCTGCGCCGGGCGAGGGGTTCGTCATCCACAACAAGAACGATGAATCCTGTCATATTTGCCTCCAGGGCAGATCCATCGCGACGCGGTAGCGGCCGGGTGAAGCACAGCTGGCTAGAAAGCGCGCATCTTCTTGAAATCTGGCACGCAAGCGCTCTTCGACGTTGCGCAGCCCGACACCCATACCCGGACGGCGATTTTCTTCTGTGCCATCGCGCGGCATGTCGTTTTCTACGGTGATATGCAGACGGTCGGCGGTGCGGTAGGCGCTGAGCACGATCTCGACAGGGCCGGCTGTGGTGCCGACGCCGTGCTTAATGGCATTTTCAATCAAGGGTTGGAGGATGAGGCTGGGCACAAGCGCGTTGTGTACGTTATCCGGTATGTCGACTTTGAAGGTCATACGGTCGGAAAATCGCTCGCGTTCGATCTCTAGATACTCTTCCTGAAGGGCGATTTCGTCGGCGAAAGATACATCATTCATGGGGTCGAGTGAGAGTGTTGTGCGCATGAAGGTCGACAGCGACAGTACCATGCGTTCTGCGCGCGTGGCGGCGCCTTCCTCGATCAGACCGGCAATGGAGTTGAGTGTGTTGAACAGGAAATGCGGATTGATCTGGTAACGCAGCGCTTTCATTTGCGCGGAAAGTGCTTCTTCCCGAACTGCAGCCAATTGGCGTTCCCGGTCTCTGACATCAAAGCTGTACAAAAGTGTAAGAAACACGCTGGACCAGCCAAAGAACATAGCCCAGCACATAAACAATTCCATGATGTTGTCAATCAATGAAAAATTCAGGTTATTGGGGGCGTAGAGCATTTTGTAAAACTCTTGTGTGAGGATGAAATCCGCAATGGAAACAATGGCGGATATAAGGAAGCATATTATGATGTTGTGAATCATCTTGTTTTTTCGCAGGCGCCAGACTGCAATCGACATGATGAAAAAAGATGTAAGTCCGAACACAATTTCGACCAGCGCAGAATGATCGACGAAGCCCGCTGGGACGTGTTGGTATGATTCCGGGTTAGGAATATATGAAGACAGGCTGAAGAATAAAGTGGCCAGGAGCAGGTAGCTTACTCCCAGCCTGAATGCCTCTCTAAAGAGGGATTCACGAGGAGGTATTCCATCCTCGATCTGAAGTTGTAAAGACTGAATAGTCTTGCATCTGGCAAGAGACTTGTCGTCCGACTCAGGCTGACGCATCAATTTCTCTCCGGCAGGCCACAAGCCGAATAATAAATTTGAAAGATTCTGAACATTTTTCCGTTGCTCTTTGCTCAACCTCAGTAATATCTGGCCCTCTTGCGGCAACATTGCCTTCGCCTCCCCTTGGAAACAACTTGCCCCATCGCCCCATTGGCAATGGCACCCCAGGATCTTCACATTGCTCTCCTGCTGGTTTGTCGTTTTCCGACTCATTGATAATGCCACCATCCATTGGCGCACAAGCGTGCCAGCCAGCATGACCTCCGCCGGTTGGATAATATCCGGGCGGGCATGCCAAAGCATAACTACTGATGATCGAGAGTGTGCCAAAAATAAATAGCTGATCATTTTGTTTTTTGCGCAACGACATCATATTCTCCAATTATTCGCTAATTTTCCATTTCCAAGCAAGCCATGCGATATATAACATTCCAATTCCCCCACACCTGCAAAAAAAATATAAGAGGGATGAGTGTTCTCCCGCCCAGAACAAATAAAAACGTAACAGCGACAGCGGCAATATTCACCCAACGATTTATCCGATAAGGCGCAAAGCGTGCCAAGTAAATCATTGCAATGGGTATTTCCAGCAAAACTGAAAACGCTAGAAAAATTATTGTTGTGGGTTTCATGGCCATCGGCACTCTTCACTGGGGCCGGCGCGTCAGCGACGCCGTCCAGTGGAAGCGGTTGTTATGGTTCACTACCTTGGCGAGGCCATTTCCACGCATAACGGATAATCAGGGAAAGCAGAACGACTTCTAGAACAGCGCCAAACTCCATATGCATCCAAGCCTCACCTACCAAATTGAAAAACGTATAAGGGATATAAACCGTGGCTACGATTATGTTTGTCCAGCGATTTACTTGAGCTGTCAAGGCAACAGAGAGGAAAATCATTAGAGCTGGAATCGTCACCGAGGCCAGTCCTGTCAATAGAACGACTTGTGTAATGTCAAATACAAACATTTTTCCTGCCAGAATATCTCTTATGGAACCCGGCATATACAAGTGGAAATAATCGACATAGATGTAGAGAAACATGAACGCAGTCCATAGAGCAGTAAGTTGCACTTTTATGTTGATTTTTATATCTTCCAGCATGTGTATAGTCTTTTTCAGTTTTGTGAACCATAACATGGCTTCAAGCCCCCCCCGAAACCAGGAAGCCCACGACGTCCGCGAACACCATGTTCAGCCCCACAAATAACCAGAGAGCCGATAATCTTTCTTGAGTATTTTGCATCGTGGCTTCCCCAGATCGGCACCCTGCAAACGAATTCAAGGTCAAGTCAGCCCTCGCTCGTTAGAACGAACGCATTGTTCGACTAACCTTGGGGGTATGCCTTCCTTATCGCGCGCCTCCATGACATCGGTGGCTTCCTCGATTCGGCCGATCCAGTCCAGATGGCGCAAAATCCGTATGAGGCTCCGTCTGGCCAGCAGTTCGTGTCGATATGAAAAGGAAACCCTACTCATGCGGTTCTCCAAGGCAGAATAAGGGCTGCCCTGTAACGGCTGGGGGATATTCGGCCTGCGAGAAAACCGGCGGCATCCTGAAAGCGCACCCGCAGACGCTCATCCACGTTGCGCAGACCCACGCCTATGCCTGGGCGGGAATTGGCGGATGCATCGTCACGCGGCATATCGTTTTCGACAATAACATGAAGCCGGTTATCTTCACGATAGGCGCGGAGCGTGACTTCCACGGGGCCAACCGTCGCACCGACGCCATGCTTGATTGAGTTTTCAATCAGAGGCTGAAGAATGAGACTGGGCACAAGGGCGGACTTCAAGTCGTCCGGAACAGAGATTTTGAACGACATACGGTCGGCGAATCGCTCGCGTTCGATCTCCAGATACTCTTCCTGCAAGGCGATTTCGTCGGCGAGCGATACATCGTGCATGGGATCGAGGGCAAGTGTGGTGCGCATGAAGGTGGAGAGCGAAAGCACCATGCGTTCCGCGCGCGTGGCGGCGCCCTCTTCAATTAGTCCGGCAATGGAATTGAGTGTGTTGAACAAAAAATGCGGATTGATCTGGTAGCGGAGTGCTTGCAATTGGGCGGTAAGCGCTTCTTTACGAGCAATTTCCAGGAGTCGTTGGCGTTCGACCAGTTCAAAGTTGTCGAGTACTGCGACAAATAAACAGCTCCATCCAAACAGCATGGAAGCCCCTTCAATCAAGGTATAGCCAGAGTAGGTCGGATCGAAGTCGACGACTTTAGGATATTGGCAAATAGTGTAGTTGATGAAGTCGATTGCTGTATAGATCGGAGCGGTGATTGCCGCCATCAGAAAGCAGAGTAGCGCTTTTTGCAAAAAGGACAGTCTATGCCTCAGTCGAATTAACAACCTCGCCATCAGGTAGGTCATCCCCCCGCTTATCCCGAATAGCACGACTTTAAGCGGGGCCGATTCGACTGGGTCGATGTTGATGAAATAACCCAGGATACTGTCCGCAACAAACATACAAAGCCAATACAGCACATTGAGCCGCAGCGCGGCCTGCATGATGCCGCAGGTTCCAGTTGTGTCTTCGGAAAAAGTGTTAGCCGTGTTCATGTTTGCATTATCGCCTCCTCCGGCATTTTTTTGAGTGCATTTCGTCGTCGAATTATCGCCATTCGCAGAATTTTTTCTCTTCCGCAGATGCATGGTGGCGGTTGAAAGAATTTGAAGTGAATTCGCAAACCTGTGTTTTTACAATGATCAAACCATTTAACAACCGGTCAGCCAAGATGAAATTGGGATGAGGTGGAGCATTAGTAAAGTGCGATCAACCAAACAATTGGTAACCGCCAACGCAAAGCCGTGCAGATTAATACCCACTAAGGAAAATAGTATTTCGATTTTTATTTAACTCGCTTTTCAATAGGAAAACTCCATGAAATCTCACTATGCAACCCTAGCCGCCGGACTATTGCTTGGCCTTAACGCATCGAACTCGCAAGCCGCATTAATCGACCGCGGTGGCGGCCTGCTTTACGACACGGTTTTAAACGTAACCTGGCTGCAGGACGCCAATTACGCGAAAACCAATGGTTACAGCACTACTGGCCGGTTATCTTGGCAAGACGCTATGCAATGGGCGGACAACCTTCAGGTGGGAGGGTTTGATGATTGGCGTTTGGCGACTATCACCGATACCGGAAGCCCTGGATGCAACTTTGCGTATGGCGGCACGGACTGCGGCCACAATACTCAAACGACGACATCAGAATTGTCCTATATGTTTTATGTAAATCTTGGGTTAAAGAGTATTTACGACAGCCAGGGTAATTTTCAGGCGGATTTTGGCATAGCCAATGGCAACCTCGCGGTTGATCAAGCAGATGTGGGGTTGGTGAAAAACTTGCGTGCCTACAATTACTGGTCAGGCAGTCCTTATGCGCCAGACTTAGACAAGGCTTGGCAATTCAATACCACGTTTGGCATTCAAGGACATAACCCCAAAACAGAACTTCAGTATGTGTGGGCCGTTCGCGATGGGGATGTTGCCGCCGTGCCTATCCCCAGTGCAGTCTGGTTGTTCGGTTCCGCACTGCTAAGCGCACTGTATTCGGAGCGTCGCCGCACGGCAACAATTCTGCCGACTTAACACCCTCTCCATTAAATTTTAAGGAATCGTTATGAAACACATTTTAAAGACAGCTTTACTGGCAGCATCTCTATTGACTGCGGCCGATGCGAATGCTACGAGTACCGTTGTAGATTTCGAAGGTATTTTCGACTGGGATCTGGTCAACGGTTACGGCGGTTTGTCGGGTTGGGAATCCATGGCTGGTCAGGTGTCGAGTTATTCGGAGTTTGAAGCGCATGGCCCTGCATTGGGCGAGAACCGGCTGCATACGCGTGCTGGCGAGTTGACATTCGATCAAGGCCCAGTGATTTTTGAAGGCCTTTATTACAACTATTGGGGCTCCGACACCGACGTCAGCTTTTCGCTGTTCTACCAGGGGCAACGGGTCTACAGCGAGCTGCTTGATGCCGAGAATCAACCACTCGACATTTACTGGCTAGCATCGGGTTATGCTGGGTTGGTCGATAAAATCCAGTTCCATGGCCAATCCAGCGACGGGTTTATTGTTGACAATCTGACGTATTCATCGGCCCCCGTCCCATTACCCGGCGCAATCTGGCTGTTCGGTAGTGGCTTGGTGGGTTTGATGCTGCGGTGCCGACAAAGCCGAGGCGGTTAACAAGCTTGTGTCACCGTCGGTGTACAGCATACGCATCAAGCCAAACACAGCAGTCAAGAAGGACGCGCTAAAAATGGCGCCTCCTTAGTTTCACGTTAGGCAAGTACCAGGACAATCAATGAAAAATGTAATTACGATTATTGTCACGTCTCTGCTCTTTTCATGTGGTTTTATGACGCCAGCTAAACAATATGCGGGTGTCAGCCTGGGAGAAACCGACATTGCGGTGATCCAAAGTTATGTAGGAATCCCCTTTTCTGATGAATATCACGCAACCATTACCGGCTATACCAAAATTGAATCCAACGGCTCAGACGAAGAAAAGAATTTCGGGTTGCCTGGTTTTACGGACTACCCCAGCGAAATTCATGTCTTGCCAGGAGAGTATGAAGTTCAAGTCTATTGCTTTAAAGGGTTTTCGAGTCATAGGCCCAAGAAAACACTAACGCTACAAGCAGGACAAACCTATTTGCTCAAATGCGATGTCCGAAACAATCAAGCGTTCATAGATGTCAATTAGCAATCCAAATAATCAGGTGATCAGTTTTTTTGTCCACCCTTTATTACTGAGCTTGCCTGCGAAGGTATTTACGCAAATGGGCTACCCGACTTGGTGGAACGGTTCGTATGAAGCTTCGAACCGCCGTGTACGTGATCCGCAATTTCGGTTGTGAGTGTTTTGATGAACGTATGCAATGACAAAAGCGGAAAGCATCAAACGCGCATTCGGCAGATCCGCTTGATTATTACCCGTGCGACGAATCCACACAATCCAAAAAAGGTGAACACTTGAGAACACTATTAAATATAAAAGTCATCATGAGTATGGTGATGAGAACGTGTTCTGAAAAATACGATGATTACATAATGACGTATTCAGTGTGCAACTAAAAAGCTGCCTGCAATGAGCCAAATCGATTTAGCGGTGCATAATCGTACACGGGTCCAAAAGGATGTTATAGGCCCCAGTTTTAAAGGGAATATCCAATTGATGAACTACCAAACCAAGCTATTCACCAAAGCCATTTCAGTGCTGATACTTGCCTTGCTTTCCGGTTGTGCGTCGCTACCGAATTCGACATCTGAGAGAGTTGGCAATAGAAATATCGAATTTGCATTGACTCGACATGACACGATCCCCGTTGTTTTTGAAAATGGACTCGGCGGAAGAATGGAATGGTGGAAAGAGGTATTGCCTGAAATCTCGAAAGATGCATCGACATTCGCCTATAACCGTCCCGGTCTTGGTGATAGCGATCCGGTATCTACCCCGCGTGACGGCGCACATATCGTGGATGAATTGAGGGTTCTTCTTCGAGCCAAAGCCCTCAACCCACCCTATATTTTGGTTGGACATTCACTCGGGGGGCTATACATGCAACTCTTTGCCCGCCAATATCCCGATGAAGTCGCCGCATTGGTGCTGGTGGACTCAACGCATCCGCAACAGCTGGATGGCGAAGGCTCCTTGGATAAACAGTCATTCTTTGTTCGTGGATTGCTTGGCGTTTTGGTGACCGGTGCCGCAAAGGGTGAACTTGATTTGCTGACGCAAACTGGAAAGCAAGTGCTAAGCCTTCCAACCTTATCGAACAAACCCGTGTTCGTTCTCAGCGCCTCCAAACCATTAGAGCAGGAAGAATCTATGCTGGCTTATGATGCAAACGAGAAGCGGAAGGATATTGCACGGCTTTACTCAGGGTCTAAACAAATATGGGTTGATAGCGGCCACGCCATACCACTAGAAAAACCGGAAGCGGTTATCTCTGTGATTCATGAGGCTCTATCGCTGTATCGTCAAAATAGAGACCAAGTCAAATGAACATAACTTTCATTCCAAACCCATCAATCAAGCGGACAGCCAATAAGCTGCGCTTTTAGCCGCCAAGCTTTTTCAAACGTTGGGCGTATTTTACGCTCCTATGCCCTGCATTTCGTTAACTCGGAGCGACGGAGATTCAAAAATGACACAAAAATTTCTTGCGGCAACCCTTTTATTGTTTCTTTATGGATGCGCTACAACTTCAAATAACACTTTGGCTGAAGGAACTAACAAAGCCGAAAAGAAGATATCAATGTCGATTGGCCGTGAAATTGGCAATTTTAAAATAACTAATTCACAGGTAACAGAAGCACCAGCAGGTTATAACGGAATGCAGTACACCGTTAAAACTGAGGATGGAGCCACTTTTAAATGTGAAATTTTAGAACCATCTGGATTCGGCAAAGTGGCGACTTGGGGTATGGCAAGTGGGGCAGATGCTATGTGTACGGATTTTACCAAAGGATCAAGCAACGTTGGAAAAACGAATAATGCCAATTGCAATGCACTACTAAGAGCTGCTGGCAAATGCTAAAGAAATGTCCAATATAGCGCCGGTTCCGCTTCGCCGGTCGGCTTAGCTTCACGTTGGAAACCCGAGAGACCGCAGATCAAGCAACCCTGGAGAGTGGCGTATGAAGGCAATTGTGTATGAGAGATATGGGCCGCCCAACGATCTTCAATTAAAGGAGGTGAAAAAGCCCCCCCCAAGGTGATGGTGGCAAGGCATTTCATGGCCTTTATCGCTTTTCTCACGCAACCGCACCCACAGGCGGCGGCTTTGCGTGTAGACGTCCTCGACCTTCATGCCCAAGGCCGCGCCGATGGGGGCGAAGGAATAGATCATCAGCGAAATCAGGGCCCGGTCGCGCAGACTAACAAGTGTGCCGGTATCGATGCTGTCCAACAAGCGGCGGGCGTCCTCGCTATCCAGCACTGGCGTCTTGCCGACTTGTACCCGATGCGCCGGACCGCGCACCGAGGCGGCGGGATTATGCGACATCACCTATCCGGTCACCAGCCAGTCGAAACAATGGCGGACGGCGGCTAGCTGTTGCTTGACCGTTGGGGCGGAGACCTGGCGAGTTTTACTTTCGACCCAGCTGGCAACATGCAGAGGCTGCACCTCAATGATCGAGACGACACCCATCGCCACCTCAGACCAATCGAGAAATTCCGTGACGGCGCGACCATAGGCTCGTCGTGTGTGCGGGTTGCGGATATTGGCCGCGAAAAATTCCAGAAAACGGCGGTGCGCCTGGTCACCGGCGGCGGTTATCAGGCGGGGACAGGTCGCAATCGATGATGCGTTAACTTTTTGATTTGACATGGGCGTTACCTGACGTAAGCAAGCGTTCCGTTATGCAGAATTGTTAAATAAACGCTTCATGGCTATTGCGGAAGGGCGGCTATTCTCAAAGGTTATTTTTCCAAAATATCCCCATGTCCGGAGCGATTAGGGAGCGTGGCAAGCCGCTGTGAAATATTGCTCATCGATCTTCCCGACAATGCCAGAGACGCAAAATAGTGATTGTTGTATCGGCAAGCTCGTATCGGAGCTCATAGTCGCCAACAATCAGTCGGCGCACATCGCGCGGTGCGAACGCCGTAATGCGCTCGCCAAGCTGCGGATAAGTCAAGAGTTGTTCAGCTGCGGCTACCAGTTGCTGCACGATTTGGGCGGCGGTGCGAGGGGCAAGCGGATTAAGAAAAGCATGAAGTCTGACCAAATCACGGTTGGCGCTCGTCGTCCATTGAAGCACCATGGTGTTTATACCGGTTGATCGAGGCTTTTTGCCCAGGCTGCAACGGATGCGTGATCAATCACCCGACCTACATCAACATCTGCCAGACCATCCAGTGTTAATTGATGGCGTTTAGCTTCTAGCTCAACCCAAGACGTTAAAGCCTGTCGGATGATCCAGCCTTTAGGGCGATCAAGCCGCGCCGCTAATTGATCCACTTGCTCAGCAAGTTCGTTGGGAATATGGGCGGTGACGACACGGTTGCTCATGGCAATTCCTTTCTAATTTAATCATGACCAATCGAATATAATCTTTTTGATTAAACATGTCGAGTCCGGTGCATTTTAGCCGGTTTTCTGGTGAGTGATAAACCCCATTATCACTGCCTGGTGTGTAATTCCCTTGTGCTACTCGACCCGTTACAACTAAAGTTTTTGGGGTATTGGGGCCCAAATGAAACCGTTAATACCGCGCCGAAACAGCGGCCATTAACTCATTCCCCCGCAACTTCCGGGTATTTATCGCCATGTGCGAAACTCCTTTCCCATTTCCCCGAAGTATTGTTTATGTCGTCCACCGAATTCAAGCATTAATTTTCGATTTAACAATGGATCTGTGCAGCATTGGGCGCACGTAGTGACAATATCCCGATAGATTACTGCCGGAATCTTACTTTCTCCCTGATAATTCATTAGAAGCTTTTTGCCTAATTGATCGGTTGTTTTGCTTCCCCTTTGGAACATGAAAATATTGGGAAGTTTGCCATAGGCCGCAAAAACAACATACTCAAATCCTTTGCCCAACAGATCGATACCCGGAAATAAGGACAATATCAATTGCGACTGCATTAGCTCTATTGACTGTTGTTGGTGAGTCACGCTTTCTGGCTGTATGGTTTTTTGATCTTTATTCATGGCGTTAATAGGCGTGTTTTACACATAATCTGTTCTCCTTGGTAGATTAAATGGTGGCGGTTCCTGCCTTGGTAATCGCCCATAGCACGGATAAATGGAGTGGATAGAAAATATAAAACGCCCATTGGTATCGTGGCATTGGTACGGTCACGAAACAGCCAAGCAAGGCTATGGGAATAACGGTTAATGCCCAGTCATTCCCATTAATGATTCGCATAGCGGCAAGAGCCGCTATGGCAATAAAGATAGCGCTTAGGCTGGGTGTTTTGCAGTATGACCAGGCTGCGATCCCGATAGCGAGGCCCGGCCACCAGAACTCGACTGATGAGCCTGCGACAATGAACACCATACCGGCAATGATGTATCCGTCGATTGTCCGGCGATCCAACATATAAACGGTGAGTGTCATAAACAATAAGGCAAACATAACGTGCGGCAAATGACTCATATGGAGAGCGAGTGGTTATTGCGTATGCTTGAGGTGGGTTTGCAAATCCCGGATTCCGCTATGCTTCATCCGGGCTACCTAGGCTGAATAAATCTTATAGCTAACTATTTTGATAGCCGTAAGCGTCTAAATAGGGTTTAAGCGTCTCTGCTATTGCCTCGTACTCCTGTGCATAATGTTGCCAACGGCCTACCGATGATGAATACAAAGGCTGCGCAACTTGACTAAAGCTTGGGCTGGCGATGACTTTACCGGCGACGTTTTTGTGAAAATCGGCTACCTTGGGATCCCAGGTTAATCCCAGGAAATCGAATACTTTGCGAAACGCCGGTTCAAATTCGAAAACCGCATCTTCGTAGCGAAACTCGATAAACTGCATGTTGAGTTTGGGTTTAACGACCGCCCACCAGTCCATGATTTGAGCATAAAACCTGGCGGTGTTTTGCCAGGTTAATAAATGCACGGTAGAGGGTGTCGGTATCATGGTTTGCATGAAACAGCTCAAACACACATCCCGTGGGTCTCGCAACAAAAACACCAGTTTGGCATCCGGAAACAAGCAGTTGATCAGGCCGATATCGATGCTGTTCATGGTGGTTTTGTCCAAAAACAGTTTGCCGGCAATTTTATCGCCGAATAAAGCCTTGGTCCGTTGCCAATAGAAGGTCCGCAAGTGCAGTACGCCATCCAAATCCAGTTGCCTAAGCATATCGGGTACGCTACCCCGCTGATTGAACATGCGCTTTAATTCTTGCACGACCGACATGATCAGATCGGTCTCGTCGGCTACAAATACTGTAGGATGAGCAGCTAAAACCTCTTGTGTTAGCGTGGTGCCGGTGCGCATGAACCCTAGCAAAAACACCGGTGCTGGTTGGTCGGCCGGAAATGTCGTATTGGCCCAGCGGCCCAGTAATTCGCTGTCGAACTCAGCTTTGTAAGTTTCCAACATGCCGGGTACCATTGCTACATCTTGCCGCTGGACTTCAGGTAATCGCGGCGATACTTCGCCAGCAGCATGCAAATGGCTGAATACTTGTTCGTATAGCCCCAATTTATCCAGCACCCGCGCGAGTTCTTTGTGGGCGCGAAATTTCTCTTCCGGGGTCAGTAAGGGGTTTTGCAAGGCTTTTTCCAGCTTTTGCCGGGCGCTTTCCGATTGGCCGTTGGTGATTTCCAGGGTGGCGACCAGAATGTTCAGCATGGCACTGTCCGGTGCCAGCTTTAAAGCCTGTTTACCTGCGGCCAATGCCGGTTTTTTTTGATTCAAACGCAAATGCGATAAAGCCAGCAGCTGAAAGCCACGGGCATACTGCGGGTTGATTTGTGTGGCCTGTTTACATAATTCTGCGGAACCCGGATAGTCGTTCCAATGCTGCAATTGATCTGCCAAATCCACTACCAGTTTGACGTCACGACTTTTACGGGCTTTTTTGGCCAACACTTGTCCGGATTGGCGCAGATAAACCAGGCCTTCATCAAGATTGCCTTGCCAGCAAAAGGCTTGTCCCAGGCAAGCCAGTATTTGCGGGTCTTTAGGGCTTTCTTTTAGTGCCTGGCTAAAATAGATAATCGCTTCGGGGAGGTTTTTGTTCTGAATTGCCGCCTGTCCTAGGCGCATGGAATCACTCATGTGGTTTTACTCAGTAGTCCAAAGAATTTCTGTCAATTATACGTAAGGTTGTCAGGGTCTGGCTGTAACCACTTAATCGGAAGTGATTTTTAGGCCGTTCAGGCAGAGTATTGTGCTGACGTGATTAAATCTGCTGAGCAAACATGCTAATAAATGTCGATAAAGCCAATTAAGGTTTGGAATAAAAAGACTGAAAGCTATCAGTCTTTTAACTGAAACTATTGATGTATTTCCAAATGCAAGGCGCGATATTCCTCAGTTAATTTGTGCGTAGGCGCGTAATGCACTAAAGGTTTTGCGTCAGTGTGAGATTCCCTGACTTTTACCGATGTGGATATTTTTGTTTCTAAAACCGGCAAACCTTCTGCAATTAATTCATCAACCAGCTGACGAGGTAGGTTGGCCTGTTTTTGATATTGATTGACTACGACGCCTTCAACTTCCAGGTTAGGATTGTGATCGGCTTTTACTTCTGCAATCGAGCGCATCAGTGTATATAAGGCTTCACGGGCAAAGGTATCGCAGTCGAATGGAATCAGGCATTTTTCTGCCGCGATTAAAGCTGACAGGCTGTAAAAATTTAGAATGGGTGGCGTATCAATATAGATATATTCGAAACCTTCGAGCTTTTCCAATGCCTCTTTTAATTTGTAGATTTTGTGACGCGATTCCAGCCGACTTTGTAGGCCTTCTAAATCAGGATGCGAGGGTAATACAAATAAGTTAGGAAACGGCGTTGCATGAATGGCTGATTCCAGCCCCTCTCTGCCACCACCAAATAAGCCTACACCCAGGCTGTCTTTAAAGAAGTGGGCAATGGTTTTTTCGGAGTCTGAAATTTTTCCACCCAAGAGATATTGAGTGGAATTGCCTTGTACATCCAGGTCGATTACCAGGGTTTTTTTGCCTTCTATGGCGCTGATGGCTGCCAGATTGCAAGTAATGGTGGATTTACCGACACCGCCTTTTTGATTAAAAATCACCCTGCGCATAATCGCCTCGATAGTTTAAAAAATAAAAGCCTTCATTATAAGGTTAATGCTTGCAATATCAACAGCGTGTAAAGTTGTCACCATTGCAGGCTGGGCATTTGGGGATAATACTGGTTGATTTAAAGGCGATTTGTTTGCCACAGGCATCGCAAGTAAAAGTACCGGGGCTGGTTGCTTCGCCACTTTGATACGGGTGATATTGCTTGGCTTCCATTTCCAGCGCTGCGAGTTTGACTTTGGTTTTGTCGGCGATGTCCATGAAGGCATCCAAGGCAAAATTTTCAATCAAGTCGATGTCGAACTTTAACCATTCTGATAGGGAATCGTTATCTTGTTGTTGGGAAGCTGAGGTGGCGACATGCTCAACATCGCGCATCACGTAATCGGAGATTTTGTTAATTTCTTCTTGGGTATGTCCGCCGAGTGCGCTGGTTTTTTCTTTGGCGATTTCCAAAGCATCTGCAACTGAGTGCAATGTGTCGTCTAATGCTTCGTAAAGATGGCCCATCAGATCGTCGTAAGCTTTGATTAGTTTGTTTTCGCCCATGGTTACTCCTGGTGGTTTAATGATTTCACGCTTTAGATTTAAGCGTCTGTGAGGTATTCTAGCGCCTTTTTACACCAAAAGACGAATAGGATGGAAGAGCATTACCAACCATTGCCAATTGAGCAAAAGGTACAAGCTGACTGGGAAAAATCCGGCGTGTTCATCGCCAGCGAAAATACCGGTAAGGAAAAATACTATTGTTTGTCGATGTTTCCGTATCCCAGTGGCAAATTGCACATGGGTCATGTACGCAATTACACCATCGGCGACGTAATCAGCCGTTTTCAGCGTATGCAGGGCAAACATGTGTTACAGCCCATGGGTTGGGATGCATTTGGCTTGCCGGCGGAAAATGCGGCTATGCAAAATAAAGTACATCCGGCTGACTGGACCTATTCCAACATAGACTACATGCGTGATCAGTTAAAACGCTTGGGCTTTGGATATGATTGGAGTCGCGAACTGGCGACTTGCGATCCGGAATACTATCGTTGGGAACAGTGGTTCTTTTTGCGTCTGTTGGAAAAAGATCTGGTTTACAAAAAAACCGCACCGGTAAACTGGTGTCCTCATGATCAAACCGTTTTGGCTAATGAGCAGGTTATTGATGGTTGTTGCTGGCGCTGTGATACACAAGTCGAGAAAAAAGAGATTTCGCAATGGTTCTTAAAAATCACCGAGTATGCCGATGAGTTGTTAACGTCATTGGAAAACTTGCCAGGCTGGCCTGAACAGGTCAGAACCATGCAAGCCAACTGGATAGGTCGTTCCGAAGGCGTGGAAATGGATTTTGCCGTCGACAGCATGGATGCAGAAGCTAGCGCGCTATCCGGAACTAGCGCCGAGGACGGTTTTGATTCGGTGATCCGTATTTACACGACTCGTCCGGATACCCTGATGGGGGTAACTTATCTTGCCGTGGCCGCCGAACATCCTATCGCTAAAAAGGCGGCAGAATCCAATACTGATGTAGCTGATTTTATCGAATCTTGCAAACAGATGGAAACATCGGAAGCCGCTATGGAAACCATGGAAAAACGCGGTATAGACTCCGGTTACATGGCAGTACATCCCTTGACGGGGGAACAAGTGCCGGTGTGGATAGCTAATTTCGTGTTGATGAGTTATGGCACCGGTGCTGTGATGTCGGTACCCGGTCACGACCAGCGTGATTATGAGTTTGCCAAAAAGTACGCTATAGCTATCAAACAAGTCGTTGCAGCTGCCGATGGTGAAAATGACGATATCAGCGAGCATGCCTTTACAGATAAAGGCGTTTTGAAAAACTCAGGTGAGTTTGATGGCTTGAGCTCTGCACAAGCCTTTGATGCCATAGCGGCAAAACTGGTTGCGCAAAATAAAGGCGAGCGCAAGACCAACTTCCGCCTGCGCGATTGGGGAGTCTCCCGTCAACGTTATTGGGGCGCGCCGGTACCTGTAATTTACTGCGATGATTGCGGTACCGTACCTGTACCGGATAATCAATTACCAGTGACATTGCCGCGTGATGTGGTGCTGGATGGCTCGCAAGCGCCGTTGGCTGCGCATCCGACTTTTGCACACACCACCTGTCCACAATGTGGCAAAGCGGCGCGACGGGAAACCGATACCTTCGATACTTTTATGGAGTCGTCCTGGTATTTTGCCCGCTATACCTGTCAGGATGCCGACAGCATGATGCTGGATCAAAGGGCCAATTATTGGCTGCCGGTTGATTACTATATTGGCGGTATCGAACATGCGATTTTACATTTGCTGTATGCACGTTTTTACACCAAATTACTGCGGGATGAAGGACTTATCGTTTGTGATGAGCCGTTTAAAAATCTGCTGACGCAAGGCATGGTGGTTGCCGAGACTTTCTACCAATTCGACGAGCACGGACATAAACGCTATTACAACTTGACCCAGATTGAAGTTGAACGCGATGCCAAGGGCAAAATTATAGGTGCTAAATTGCTGGAAGATGGCTCGACGGTTACAGTTGGCGCTATCGAGAAAATGTCCAAATCCAAAAACAATGGCGTCGATCCGCAAATATTGATTGATCAATACGGTGCCGATACCGTGCGCTTGTACACCATGTTCACTTCGCCACCCGACCAATCGCTGGAATGGAACGATGCCGGTGTGGAAGGTGCATTTCGGTTTTTGAAGCGTTTGTGGCGGCAAGTCTATCTGCATGTCGAGTCCGGTCTGCCGGTTAAGCATTTTAATGTCGCTACATTGACAGATGCTGAAAAAAATCTGCGACGTCAATTGCATCAGGCTTTACAAAAAGTCACAGACGATATGGGGCGTCGGCATACTTTCAATACCGCAATAGCGGCCAATATGGAATTGCTCAACGCCTTAAATAAATTTGAGGATGATGGTGAAAACGCTGGCGCTGTGCGTCAGGAGGCACTGGAAGCCATTGTGTTGATGTTGGCGCCTATTATTCCGCACGTATCTCAACAGTTATGGCAAGAGCTGGGGCACCTGGATGATATCGTCTTGGTTGCCTGGCCAAAAATCGATGAATCTGCTTTAAAGCAAGACGCTATTGAAATGGTGGTTCAGGTTAACGGTAAATTACGCGGCAAATTTTTGGTGGCTACCACCGCCTCTAAAGTTGAAATTGAAGCGATGGTGCTGGCTGATGAACACGTCCAGCGTCATATAGAAGGTAAGCCGGTGAAGAAGATCATTGTGGTGCCGCAAAAACTGGTCAATATCGTTGTTTAGTCAGTCACATCAGGTTAATGGGTCTATGAAAATAGCTACTAAACTCATCTTGACGTTGGTCTTGGTTTTTTTGTCTGCTTGTGGCTACCATCTGCGCGGTTCGATTGCTTTACCCGAGGAACTGAGGAGCATGTATTTTTTCGGTGTTTCCGGTTCGTTGAATGCCGAGTTAAAGTCGCTTTTGAAAGCTGCCGATGCCAAAGTGGCGACTTCGCCTAATGAGGCAGGGGTTGTGCTTAAAGTATTAAAAGAAGATTTAAGACGACGAGTCGTTTCGGTGGGCTCTTCAGGTAAATCCAGTGAAATAGAACTCACCTATTACTTGAGGTTTCAGTTTTACGACAACCAGGAAAATCCCTTACTAGACGAACAGACTATCGAATTAAATAGAGAGTTTTTCAATGACCAAACCGCTATTTTGGCTAAAGAAAACGAAGAACAGACAATTTTAAAGGAAATGTATCGGCAAGTTGCCCGAATGGTAATGTCACGTGCAAAAATTGCGGCTGAAAGCATTAAAAAGTAAGCATGCGACTAAAGCCTGAGCAATTAAAGGCTGGGTTGCAAAAATCCTTGCTTCCAGTTTATTTTATTAGCGGTGATGAGCCGTTGCAATTGGGTGAGGCCGCTGATTTGGTGCGGGTGGCCGCCAGGCAAGCGGGTTACTCCGTGCGCGAAGTTATCAGCGTTGATCAAGGAAATGAGTGGCCGCAATTGACGGTGGAAGCCGATTCTTTATCTATATTTGCTGAAAAAAAACTGATCGACCTGCGTTTACCTTCGGCCAAACCGGGTAGCGATGGTAGCAAAACATTAATCGCCTATTGTCAAAATCTGCCGACGGATACTGTGTTGCTGATCACTGCTGGGAAGCTCGATTCTGCTTCACAAAAGACACAATGGTTTCAAGCCATTGAAAAAGTCGGTGTGACTGTGCAGGTTTGGCCTTTGCAGGGCCAGGAGTTATTACATTGGTTGCAGCGTAGGGCCGAAAATAAGTCTATGCGTCTGGATAGCGATGCGGCTAAGATCTTGGCTGCACGCATCGAAGGGAATTTACTGGCTGCCGCTCAGGAAATCGAGAAATTGTTTGTTTTGCATGGGCCATCTGCCATAAGTAGGGGCATGATTGAAAATGCGGTAGCAGACAGTGCTCGCTTTGATGTTTTCAAGCTAACCGATGCGTTATTAGTGGGTAAGTTAAATCGAGTGGTTAAAATTTTAAATGGCCTGAAAGCAGAAGGTATTGCCGCGCCAGTTGTGCTTTGGGCGCTCAGTCGTGAAGCTAGAGCTTTAATTAATGTAAAGTTAGAGCTTAAGCAGGGAGCGCATCAGGAAGCAGTATTCAAAAAGTATCAAATTTGGGACAAGCGTAAGCATGCCATGCATGATGCGCTGCAGCGCTTGAGTATCGCTCAAATGCAGTCTTTATTACTGATCAGTGCTAAAGCAGATCAGCAAATAAAAGGCCAATTGGCCGGCGACGGTTGGGATAGTTTGTTTGAAATATGTATCCGATTTTGCAAACCGGAACTGGTTTGAGGATAGGATAGTAAAAATTGTTGTATTTAAAAATGCGTTATTCTTGATAAAATTGCTTGGTTTTTTAATTAGGATTGAGTAGTCGTTATGAATGTGATCGAAAGAATTCAAGAGCAGTTGGGCAGCCAGCCCGTAGTTTTATATATGAAAGGTACGCCGGATTTTCCGCAATGTGGTTTTTCCGGGCAAGTCGTACAGATTTTACAGGCCTGTAAAGCGCAATATAGAGCGGTAAATATTTTTGAAGACCCGGAGTTGCGTGAAGCGTTAAAAGAATATTCTCATTGGCCGACCTATCCACAGTTGTATGTCAACGGTGAATTGGTAGGCGGCTGTGATATCGTGATCGATTTGTTCAATAAAGGTGAGCTGCAAAACATGCTTACTGCCAACTAAACAAGTTTCTTGAGTCGGCGGCTCGTTGTTGCGAGCCGTTGATCTTGTAAAATAGCTATCTGCCATGTCTGGCAAAAACGCTAAGAATGGTAGCCTTTGGCATCAAGTTTATGCCGCCTCAAAGGCTAGTAATTTTTTCCAGCGATTATAAATAATGCAAAATAATTCGGCAGTTTGTTCGGCATCATATAAGGCTGAATGGGCACGTTGATTATCCCACTCCATTCCTGCTGCTTCGGCAATTTTTGCTAACACGGTTTGACCAAACACCAAGCCGCCTAATGTTGCAGTATCAAAAGTGCTAAAGGGGTGAAAAGGACTTCTTTTTTGTTGGGTGCGCTCGATAGCGGCATTGAGGAAGTTGATGTCAAATGCAGGGTTGTGTCCGACTAAAATAGCCCGCTTACATTCGTTACGTTTTACGGCTGCCCTGATCGGGGCAAACAATTGCGTCAGCGCAGCTTTTTCATCAATAGACATCCGGAATGGGTGATAGGGGTCTATTCCGGTAAATTTTAAAGCGGCTTGGTCCAGTTCGGAGTTTTTAAAGGGGATAATATTACAGTGATGTTTCTCCGTAATCCCCAGCCAGCCATCCTGATCTTGTTCAACGATGATGGCGGCGATTTCCAGTAACGGGTTTTTTTTTGCGTTAAAGCCTGCAGTTTCAATGTCAACGATAACGGGTAAATAACCTCTAAAGCGATTGCTGAGCGGATTTTGGCTGATTTCCATGGGTCTATTATGGCTTGATAAGTCGTTTTTATGCTATGTTACGTGAGTTTTTAGACAGTTATAAACAATATTATAGGGTGACCAGGAGAAACTTATGCAGGACAAGAAAACCAGCGCGTTAATAAGCATCAGTTTGATAGCTATGTTAAGTGGCTGTGCAACCGTTGAAACCCCTAACCCTACGGATCCTTGGGAGGGCTGGAACCGAGAAGCGCAGTCATTCAACGATGGCTTGGATGATTATGTCATGAAACCGGTTGCCAAAGGCTATAAATGGATTACGCCGGATTTTGTTGATGTAGGTATTACCAACTTCTTTAGTAATATCGATGATATCAATGTGCTTGCCAATAACGCATTGCAGGGTAAGTTTTTAGATTCCAGCAAGGATATAGCGCGATTATTGGTTAATACCACTGCAGGTGTGGGAGGATTCATTGATGTTGGTAGTATGATTGATCTACCCAAACATAATGAAGATTTTGATCAAACTTTAGGTGTCTGGGGTGTGCCGACCGGACCATATTTGGTGTTGCCTTTCTTTGGCCCTAGTTCGCCGCGGGGTGTGTTTGGTTTAGTTGGCGACGCTGCCATGAACCCCTTCACCTATGCTGGTTTTTACCTAAACCCCGACTGGATCGGTGCCGCAGTATCTGTAGGTGCAGGCGCATTAAGAGTCGTCGATATGCGTTCGGATTTGTTAGGTATGGAAAAAGTAGCCAGCGAAGCAGCTCTTGATCGTTATGACTTCTTTAAAAATGCCTATCTGTCACGTCGGAATTATCTGGTTAACGATGGTAATGTTCCGGAAGACGATGTACTGAAATTTGATGAATTTAAAGATGACGGTTTTGGTCCGTTACATCCTAGGCCCTATTAAGCCATAAGCTCTCAAACTTAAGGCCGCAATTCGAGTTAAGTTTTGCGGCCTTTTTTATGGGGCTTAAGTGATATGTAAGGAAATTATAAGGATCATACAGGCGGCTGAAATAAGCTCAAATCAGTTCTACTGCGACGAATTTGGTTTCAGCAACATCCGATAGTTTTGCCGGCAGGATCTGGTTTTCAAGTTTGATGGCTGAGTCTACATCACAGGCCACCCTTAAGTAATTCGGTGTATAACCAAAATAACGGATTTTGCCGTTATCCAGTATTTCAGTCTGGCCTTCCCAAAGCACGTTAGCAGATGAGCTGAGATTTTCGGCGACGAATTCCTGTTTTAAGGTTTCGGCGAGTTCATGTAGTTGTTTGCTACGCTGTTTTTTAAGCGCCTGGCTGATTTGATCCGGCAGGCCTGCAGCCTTGGTACCCTCGCGCGGCGAATAACTGAAAATATGAATATGCCCAAAGCCCAGTTTTTGGATGTAATCGTAGCTTTCCTGCCATTCCTGCTCGGTTTCACCAGGGAAGCCGACGATGATGTCGGTGGTGATGTTAAAGTTTGGAATCAAGGCGCGGGCTTGTTGCACCATCTCGGCAAATTCTTCGGTTTTACAGCGTCTGGCCATGCGCCGTAACACGCTGTCACTGCCGCTTTGTAAAGGCAAATGCAGATGTGGCATCAGGCGCGGGTTTTTAAATAATTCAAAAAAGCCCGGCGGTAATTCCCAAGGTTCCAGAGAGCCTAGGCGCAGGCGGGGGATTTGGGTTTTTTCCAGTATCGTTTCAATCAACTCGACTAAATGGCTATTGATGTCGCTGCCATAACCGCCCAGGTGTACGCCGGTGATGATAGCCTCGTTAATGCCTTGGCTGTGCAGGCTATTGATTTCAGCGATTACATCATCGATAGCGCGGCTATGCTCCTCGCCGCGCGCCACGGTAACGATACAGAAGGTGCAGCGATAACGGCAGCCGTCTTGCACTTTAACGAAGGCACGTTGCCGGCCACGGCTAAACAAGGATACTTCGCCGGGTTCGGTCGACATGGCCGGCATGCTGTCCAGATTGAGTTCGGTTAAGGCTTTTTCGACTAACTGATTTTTGTCTTGGTTGCCGACGATCAAATCCACCCCCATCAACTGGGCGGCTTCAGTTTCATTTAAGGTGGCGTAACATCCGCTGACCACCAATTTGGCTTGCGGATTGTCGCGATGGATACGACGGATCAGTTGTTTGGATTTTTTGACCGCATCCTGGGTGACCGCGCAGGAATTAATCACCACCATTTGGGCGTCATCCAGCTGGCGGGTAATGCTGTGACCTTGGGCTTGAAAAGCTTGCGCCCAGGTTTCCAGTTCGGCTTCGTTCAGGCGGCAGCCCAGGGTTTTTAAATGTATTTGCATGTATATGTTTAAAAAATGTAGGGTGCATAAGCGTAGCGCCATGTACCTTTAATCAAAATAATTAACCAAAAAACCAATAAGTGATAAAAATGGCGGCCATTATGCCTGCAAAATCCGCAATTAAACCGCAGGTCGCCGCATGCCGTATATGCGTAATATTGACTGCACCGAAATATACCGCCAATACATAAAAGGTGGTTTCTGTGCTGCCTTGTACCACCGAAGCCAAACGACCGGCAAATGAGTCGGCGCCATGGCTTTGCATGGTATCGATCATCATGGCTCGTGCACCGCTGCCGCTAAACGGTTTCATCAATGCCGTCGGCAGGCCATCGACAAAGCGATTGTCCAGCTGAAAAAAATCCACAACCAAACGAGTGGCCTGCAAGATGAGTTCCAAGGCGCCACTGGCACGAAACACCCCAAAAGCCACCAGCATGGCAACCAAATAAGGAATGATGCCGACAGCGGTATGAAAGCCCTGTTTGGCGCCATCTATGAATAACTCATAAGCATTCAGGCCTTGATAAGCGGCGGCGGCAATAAAGGCAGCCACCAAGCTAAACAAAACCAGATTGCTGAGCAGGGCCGATTGCTGCAACATGATGACCTGATCCAGGCTGGAAAAATAGCTTAACAGGCCAATAATCAGCGCTGTAAGCCCGCCCAGATAAGCCAGTACAACCTTGTCCAGCAAATTGATTTTTTGCACAAATGCCACCGCCAGCAGGCCGGACAGGGTGGATACATAGGTGGCAATCAAAATTGGAATGAAGACATCGGTTGGGTTGGTGGCTCCCAGTTGCGCTCGGTAAGCGAATATGGTGACCGGAAACAAGGTCACCGATGAGGTATTCAAAACCAGAAACAGAATTTGCGCATTGCTGGCACGATCCGGATGCGGATTGATGCTCTGCATTTCCTGCATGGCTTTTATCCCCATCGGTGTAGCGGCATTATCCAGTCCCAGCATGTTGGCAGCAATGTTCATGGTTATCGCTCCGAGTGCCGGGTGGTTTTGCGGGATGTCTGGCATCAAGCGATTAAATAACGGATTTAACGCACGGGTGAGCAGTGCGATAAATCCGCTGTGCTCACCAATTTTCATGATACCCATCCAGAGTGCCAACACCCCGCTTAACCCCAGCGAAATCTCAAACGCGGTTTTAGACAAGCTGAACATGGCATTCATCAGTTCGGAAAATACCTGTGTATCGCCCAGCACCAGTAGTTTAAAACTAGCAGTAACGAAGGCGCTCAGGAACAGGAAAATCCAGATGAAGTTCAGCAACAACCGGGTCCGAATTTTTAACTGATTTTCTTGGCTAATTGCGCCGCATAACCGGTATAGCTGTGCGGTGTCAGCGCCATTAATTCGGCTTTGGCCGCCGCCGGAATTTCCAATTTTTCCACGAAAGCCCGCATGCCTTCGCCAGTCACGCGCTGACCGCGGGTCAGTTCTTTCAGTTTTTCATACGGCTTTTCGATGCCGTAGCGGCGCATCACTGTTTGAATCGGCTCGGCCAAGACTTCCCAGTTATTATCCAGATCCTGATTCAGCAGGGCAGGGTTGAGTTCCAGTTTTGAAATACCTTTTAATGTCGATTGAATGGCAATGCTGGTATGAGCAATGCCGACACCGATGTTGCGCAATACGGTGGAGTCGGTCAAATCACGTTGCCAGCGCGAGACTGGCAGTTTGTCGGCCAAAAAGCCGAAAATCGCATTCGCCAATCCCAGGTTACCTTCGGAGTTTTCAAAATCAATCGGATTGACTTTATGCGGCATGGTCGAAGAACCCACTTCGCCGGCAATAGTTCTTTGTTTGAAATAACCCAGCGAGATATAGCCCCAGACGTCGCGGTCGAAATCCAGCAGAATGGTGTTGAAGCGCGATAGGGCGTGGAAAAATTCGGCTATGTAATCGTGCGGCTCGATCTGTATGGTATAGGGGTTGAAGCTCAATCCGAGTGATTCGACGAAGTTTTGCGCAAACTGCGCCCAATCCACATCTGGATAAGCCACGCTATGGGCATTGTAATTGCCGACCGCGCCGTTGATCTTACCCTGTAACTCGACGGCCGCCAGTTGCTGGCGTTGACGTTGCATGCGGGCCACCACGTTGGCGAATTCCTTGCCGACTGTGGTCGGAGTGGCGGATTGGCCGTGGGTGCGCGACAGCATGGGTTGCTCCGCACAATCCAAAGCTAGTTGCTTGATGGCCGCGATAGTGGCGTCGATTTCTGCCAGTATCAGGCCACGGCCTTCCTTCAGCATCAAGGCATAAGACAGGTTATTGATGTCCTCGGAGGTGCAGGCGAAGTGGATGAATTCATTCACAGCCTGCAGTTCGGCGTTATCTTGTATTTTTTGTTTAAGCAGATACTCGACTGCCTTGACATCGTGGTTAGTGGTTTTCTCGATGTTTTTCACCGCTTGAGCGTCGGCTTCCGAGAAATGGCTGACAATGTCGTTCAGTACAGCATTGGCTACACTCGACAGTGTAGGCACTTCAGCGATTTTCGCTTCCGCAGACAAGGCTTGCAGCCAGCGCACTTCCACTTCGACCCGATAACGGATCAAACCGTATTCGCTGAAAATAGGGCGTAAGGCGTCAACTTTGCCGGCATAGCGGCCGTCGATAGGGGAGATGGCGGTGAGTGTTGTCATAATGCTTTTTCTGCCTATAAATTTTGTAAATAGCTTAATAATTCTTGAGAGATAGACTGCTCAATCATCTCCATCAGTTGAGTGAAATTCTTCATAGATTTCTTTAATGGTGCGTCCATTAAAAGTCCAGTGAGGAGATGGTTGAAGCGGATAATTATCCGGTAGACCAAGTATTTTTCTTGTGGCCGAAGTTAATGAACAGACAGTATCTTCATAGGTGACTTTCTTTTCTCCACTGACTTCTGTCTGATGTTTGCCATCTCTTGAGATTAGGATTGAACCATTTGGAATGCCAAGTTGATGGAAATTCATTCTGGGGCGCGGTGATTCCTTCAATGTTTGAGCAGACTGCTTGTCGGCAGGGGGTATATCCGATTCGATTGTATGCTCGACTTGCTCGGTAATGTCATCAACTTTCAAAAGTTTGAGTACTGCAACAACTCTTTCTGGCTCAATTTTAAAGAACTCCCGATTTGGATTGATTCTATGTGTGCCAAATGCAATGTGAAGTGCATCTTCGACTTCGGTTGCATCTTTGACTTGGCATGCGAAAACACAGTCAAATGGAACTGGAACTCCAGTGCCGTACAACTGTTTCATGCGACTTTCAACTTCTAATTGTGTGGTTTTGCCAATTTTAACCAAACCTGGCATCGCAGGATTAGTCAGGACATAGACAATTTGATTTTCATTGTCTGCCATAATCAATTTCTGTAAATCATCTCGAAAAGCCGCTATTGGTTATATTTGGATTCGATAATCCCGCCACCCAAACAAACTTCGCCCAGGTAAAACACTACCGACTGGCCTGGCGTAATCGCTCGTTGCGCTTGATCGAAACGGACTTTTACCCGCAGACCGCCATCCAGTGGTTCGACGATGCAGTCTTGGTCCGGCTGGCGGTAGCGGGTTTTGGCTGCACGGCGCAAGGTTTCGGTCAAAGGTTGGCTGCCGCACCAGTCCAGTTGTCCGGCTTCCAGGGTATTATGCAGCATCAGCGGATGGTCGTGGCCTTGGCCGACAATTAGTATGTTGTTATCCAGGTCTTTCTCCAATACGAACCAGGGTTCGTCCGGTGCATCTTTAACCCCGCCTATGCCTAAACCTTGGCGTTGGCCTAGCGTGTAATACATCAAGCCGTGATGCTGGCCGATGTAAACACCTTCTGGTGTACGCATTTCACCGGGTTGGTGGGGCAAATAGCGTTGCAGAAATTCCTTGAACTTGCGTTCGCCTATGAAACAAATGCCGGTGCTGTCTTTTTTGCGACTGTTTGCAAAACCGGCTCTGTCGGCCATGGCGCGGATTTCCGGTTTATGTAAATGGCCGATTGGAAACAGGGTTTTTGATAAGGCTTTTTGGCCCATGGCATATAAAAAATAGCTTTGTTCCTTGTTGGGGTCCAAACCTTTTAGTAACTGAAATTCGCCGTCTTGTTCGCGGACGCGAGCATAATGGCCGGTAGCGATGTATTCTGCCCCCAGGTCTTCGATGGCATAATTCAAAAAGGCCTTGAATTTGACGTGTTTGTTACAAAGAATGTCGGGATTCGGCGTACGGCCGGCTTTAAACTCCGACAAAAAGACTTCGAATACCTCGTCCCAGTATTCGGCGGCGAAGTTGACGGTCTTTAATTCTATGCCCAATGTGTCGCAAACCTGCTGTGCATCGGCCAGATCGTCCATAGCCGTGCAGTATTCGGTGCCGTCGTCTTCTTCCCAGTTTTTCATGAATAAACCGGTGACTTTGTGGCCTTGTTCCTGCAGGGTGAGTGCTGTTACTGAAGAATCGACGCCGCCGGACATGCCGACGATGATGTGTTTGCTCATGCTAAATCAAGAAAAGACTGTAATATTGAAAGCGGGTGGCGTTGGCCTTTAAGGTATTCATCCACTGTTAGCAAAACCAATGGGCTGCGTAATTGGTGTTGTTTTTGCAAAATATCATCACGGCTTAACCAATGTGCCGCTATGATGTCATCATCGAGTTTTTGATTTGGGTCGTAGCTATGCACCTTTCCTGTAAAACAAAAACGCATAAAACTGGGAAAATCAGGCGTTCTGCGCCAAAGCTGTATCGCAACCACAGCTTCCGGTTCAAATTGCCAAGCGGTTTCTTCCGCTACTTCGCGTTTGACGGCTGTGATCAAATCTTCGCCAGCTTCAAGATGTCCGGCCGGTTGATTGAACGCAATGCCGTTATCTGTTGTCTCTTCAACCAGTAAAAAATGTGCATTATTTTCAATGACTGCTGCAACGGTGACATGAGGCTTCCAAACCATGATGGGCAAACTATGTGATAAAGGTTGCACATTTTACGCGAATTGTTTTTTATGTGGGTAAAGATTGAAATTTGTCGATTTAGACGCTACTTTAAAGCACTGTGATTAATAGGCAAACCTGGACCATGACTGATTTTGATCCCTTGAAAGATTCCGATGGCGATATAGCTGTAAAGCAAGCAAAACCGCAGCTAAAAAGGCCGCCTATGTATAAGGTTATTTTGCTTAATGATGATTTTACCCCGATGGATTTCGTGGTCGAAATCCTCACTGAGTTTTTTCATATGAGTCAGGAGAAAGCCACGCAAGTCATGCTGCAAGTGCATACGAAAGGCGTTGGAGTGTGCGGCACCTACACTAAAGATGTGGCCGAAACCAAAGTACATATTGTCAATGAGTATTCCAGAGAGCATCATCACCCCTTGATGTGTGCAATGGAAGAAGCGTGAGAGGTAAGCCATGTTAAGTAAAGAACTTGAAGTGACATTAAATGCCGCGTTTACAAATGCGCACGCTAAACGGCATGAGTTTATAACGGTCGAGCATCTGTTGTTGGCGTTATTGGATAACGTTAGCACTGTTCCAATCCTGATTGCCTGTGGTTGTAACGTCAATGCCTTGCGTGGCGAGTTGACCAAGTTTATTGATGAAACTATTTCCCTGATTCCTGATGGCATACAGCGAGAAACTCAGCCCACTTTGGGTTTTCAACGGGTTTTGCAACGTGCAGTGTTTCATGTACAGGCATCCGACAAAAAAGAAGTTACCGGCGCGAACTTGTTTGTAGCTTTGTTTAGTGAACAAGATTCTCATGCGGTTTATCTTTTGAATCGACAAGATATTACTCGGCTGGATGCGGTGAATTATCTGGCGCACGGCGTTTCTAAAATCGAACATCAACATAAGCCCGATAATATTGAAGAGACAGAAAGCGAGCGCGGCATTAATGACGCAACCGCCAGTCCTCTGGAAAAATACGCCACCAACCTCAATGAAGAGGCTATAAAAGGCAATATTGATCCTCTTATCGGTCGTGATTTAGAGGTGGAAAGAACCATCCAGGTGTTGTGTCGCAGGCGTAAAAATAATCCTCTTTTGGTAGGCGAAGCCGGGGTTGGTAAAACGGCTATTGCTGAAGGTTTGGCAAAGCGTATAGTCGAAGAACAAGTGCCGGATATTTTGTTGAATAATGTGATTTATTCACTGGATATGGGCGCATTGGTTGCCGGCACTAAATATCGCGGGGATTTTGAAAAACGCCTGAAATCCTTAGTGGCCCAGCTTAAAAAAGAGCCGCTTTCAATATTATTTATCGATGAAATTCACACCATTATTGGGGCCGGTTCGGCTTCCGGTGGCGTGATGGATGCATCCAACCTGATCAAGCCGGTTTTGGCCTCAGGCCAGTTGCGCTGTATTGGTTCTACTACCTATCAGGAATATCGTGGCATTTTCGAAAAAGATCATGCCTTGGCGCGTCGGTTCCAGAAAATTGATGTTGTCGAGCCAACGATAGAAGATACCGTGCAGATTTTAAAAGGTCTCAAATCGCGTTTCGAAGAGCATCACGGTCTTAAATATACCCAGGAAGCCTTGCGTGCGGCGGTGGAATTGTCGGTGCGCTACATCACTGATCGGCATTTACCGGACAAGGCAATTGATGTGATAGATGAAGCGGGTGCTAGGCAGCGCTTGTTTATTGAAAGCGAGCGTAAAGAGACGCTTGATGCGGTCGATATCGAAGAAATCATCGCTAAAATTGCCAGAGTACCTGCGCAGTCGGTATCTTCCAGCGATAAGGATAAGCTTTCTAATCTGGAGAAAAATCTGAAAATGCTGGTGTTCGGGCAGGATGAAGCGATTTCCGAGTTGGCATCAGCTATCAAATTATCTCGTGCCGGTTTGCGAGATACGACCAAAACCATCGGTTCTTTTCTGTTTGCAGGGCCTACCGGCGTTGGTAAGACAGAGGTTACTCGCCAGTTGGCAAAAGTATTGGATATAGAGCTGATCCGGTTTGATATGTCCGAATACATGGAGCGACATACAGTATCGCGATTGATAGGTGCTCCTCCAGGCTATGTGGGGTTTGATCAAGGTGGCTTGTTGACTGAAGCCGTGACTAGGCACCCGCATGCGGTACTGTTACTAGATGAATTGGAAAAAGCCCATCCCGATGTGTTTAACCTGCTGTTGCAGGTAATGGATCACGGTACCCTAACAGATAATAATGGCCGCAAAGCTGATTTTCGTAATGTTATCCTGATTATGACAACTAATGCTGGTGCAGAAGAAGGTAGTCGGGCTTCAATCGGTTTTACCCATCAAGATCACGCAACCGATAGCATGAAAGTGATTGAGCGCGGGTTTTCACCGGAGTTCAGAAACCGACTGGATGCCGTTGTGCAATTTAAGCCTTTGAATATCAGTGTAGTCAGTAGTGTAGTCGACAAGTTTATTTTTGAACTGGAGGCTGTGTTGGCAGATAAAAACGTCACTTTAGCCTTGGGAGCGGATGCTAGAACCTGGCTGGCAGAACGTGGATATGATGAAAAAATGGGTGCAAGACCCATGGCGCGTCTGATTCAAGAAAAAGTCAAAAAACCATTGGCAGAAGACTTGTTATTTGGTCGGCTGGTGAATGGCGGGCATGTCAGAATCTTTGTTGAAAACGACCAGTTGGCTTTTAGTATCGAAAGTAAACAGCTAGTAGTTTCGGAAATGAATCAGATGGTTTAATAGATGTCCGTAACCGCTAACGCCTAAAAAAACGGGATTAGCGGTTACGGAAAGTGATGCGGCCTTTAGTGAGGTCGTAAGGCGTCATTTCTACTCTAACTTTGTCGCCGGTCAGGATGCGGATGTAATGTTTGCGCATTTTGCCGGAAATGTGAGCAGTCACAATATGCCCGTTTTCTAGTTCGACGCGAAACATGGTGTTTGGTAGGGTGTCGATAACCTTGCCATCCATTTCAATCTGATCTTCTTTTGCCATAACTTCACCTAGTAGATAAAAAACCGCTATCTTAGCATGGATCTGTTTTATTATGATGCTGTTGCCCTGAAATTTACTGTTTTAAGCGGACAGAAATTTTTTCCGGTTGATCGGACAATACAGTGCTTTAGGTTTCCCAAGCCTGAAATGCAGTAATGTTGCCGATAAAAGGGGGCTAAATGGTGAGCAGAAAAGTAATACTGGTTGTAACATTTACAGCTGAGTAACGACTTTTACAACGCATCCCTGAATCAATGAAATTGACCGTCAACGCGTTGAAATTATCGCCAGCGAAACTCATATTGTTAGGAGTAATTTTGCTGGTGTTATGCGCTGGGTCGAGACTAAGCATTACCTCACAACCACTGTTGGTTAATCGCGCCAACGGTTCTTATGCAGTCACCGATAGCAATGGGCGTTTACTGCGACTGAGCCTAACTTCCGATGAGAAGTATCGGCTTTGGACGCCACTGGCGGAACTACCGCAAACTTTGCGGGATGCGACTTTGCATTACGAAGATCGCTGGTTTTACCAGCACCCCGGCATTAATCCAGTGTCACTGCTAAGGGCAGTTTGGAGTAGTTTGATTGTTCGGGAACGCTGGATCGGAGCCTCGACGCTGACCATGCAGTTGGCGAG
The DNA here is from genome assembly GCF_001644015.1 of Methylomonas lenta. Classification (GTDB taxonomy): domain Bacteria; phylum Pseudomonadota; class Gammaproteobacteria; order Methylococcales; family Methylomonadaceae; genus Methylomonas; species Methylomonas lenta. The sequence continues at coordinate 36,916 of NZ_LUUI01000117.1, read as the reverse complement.
GCAACGCTGGCGACTGAAGACTTCCAATCTATCTGGCAAGTTGCAGCAAATGGCTTATGCGCTTTGGCTGGAGTGGCGGTTCAGTAAAGACGAATTGCTGGAAGCTTATTTAAATTTAGCTCCATACGGGGCCAATATCGAAGGTGTTGGGGCTGCGGCCTGGATTTATTTTCACAAGCCAGCTGGCGAATTGAATTTGGATGAAGCTCGGGCCTTGGCTTTGATTCCGCAAAATCCCAGCGCCCGGGCACCGATGAATCAAACAGCCCGGCAGCACTTACTGCAAGCTTGGAAAACAGCCTATGGCAACGATCCCGGTTTCGAACGCTTATGGTTTCGGCAACGTAGCGAGTTGCCGTTTCGGGCACCGCATTTTGCCGAACGTCTGCACGGTTTGTATCCGGATGCTTCGACACTGGTGTCAACCTTGGATGGCACCGTGCAATCACTTAGCGAAGCATTGCTGGCCGGCTTTCTACGCCAGCATCGTTTGCAAGGCATTACCAATGCAACTGTGATGGTGGTGCATGCGCCCAGCATGGCGGTAAAAGCTTATGTGGGTTCGGCGGATTATTTCAATCGGCAGATTCACGGTTTCGTCAACGGCCTGAAAGCACCGCGCTCGCCCGGTTCGACTTTAAAACCTTTCATTTATGCACAGGCGATTGCTCAAGGTTTAATTACGCCGGATAGTCGGGTCAAAGATACGCCGCTGCGGATGGGCTATTATCAGCCGGAAAATTTCGAGCGAAATTTCTATGGGCCGTTGTCGGCCACCGATGCGTTGGTACGTAGTCGTAATATTCCAGCTATCAGTTTGCTAGCGCAATTACAGCAGCCGACTTTTCATGAATTTTTGCTGCAGGCCGGCATTGCTATCCCTAAGCAGGCTGCCAATTATGGTTTGAGTTTGGCGATTGGAAGTGCCGAGATTTCCATGGAGGATTTGTTACGTCTGTATGGTTTGCTGGTAAATCGTGGTCGGCTACATAATTTACTCTGGCTGCGGGATGCCGAGCAAGTTGCTGGCGAGCCGTTGATGATGCCGGAAGCGGCCTTTTTAGTCCGGGAAATGCTGGAAAACAATCCGCGACCGCAACGCAGTTTCGGTGGTCGTGGTTATGGCCAACAACAAGCTGTAGCCTGGAAAACCGGTACTTCGTCCGGTCTGAAGGATGCTTGGGCTTTCGGCATGATGGGTGATTGGTTAGTCGGGGTGTGGGCCGGCAATTTTGACGGTAGCCCTAACAGTCATTTGGTCGGGCGTGATTTGGTCGGGCCGTTGTTGTTCGATGTCCTGGATGCCATAGCCATCGAACGCCCGGTCGCCGTCGCCGATGCGCCGCCTAGCGGCTTAAAACGCATCGAAGTTTGTACCTTGTCCGGTCAGCCGGTGTCGAATTGGTGTCCACACAGTAAAACCGGCTGGATTATCCCGGGTGTATCGTCGATACAGGCCTGTACGCTGCATCGGCCGATTCGGATCAATCCTGCCAACGGATTACGGCAGTGTCCGGAGGATGACAGTCCTGCAGAAACCCGAGTGGCTGAATTTTGGGACAGCGACGAATTGGAGGCTTTTCGACAGGCCGGTGTTAGACGGGATATTCCACCGGCATTTGAGCGGCCCTGTGTTCAAATCGAAGCAAGCGAGACGGCGTCCAAACCACCCAAAATTGTATCTCCGCAAGCCGGGGTTAGCTATCCAGTGCGGTCCAGCCTAACGGGCAGCATAGAATTTAGCGCAGTATCATCTGCCGGTAAAAGTCGTTTATTCTGGTTTGTCGATGATCATTTTGTCGGCGAAGGTAGCACCGTGCTGTGGCCTGCCAAATCGGGAAGATTTCAAGTTTTAGTGGTCGATGGGCAGGGTAGGTCTGCAAATGTTGAATTGACGGCGGAGGTGGCGAAATAATGTGCTAAAAATTCTGCCCACAAAATTTTTCTTGCTGCCTAAATCAAACTACTATTTTGGAGTGCAAACCTAGGTTTGTACTCCGGTGTCAGCTTTTAATAGCAGTGCGTAGCGTAGGGAAAGTTGCCGGAGATTCGGGACATTATTTATGCGCCTATCCAAAGTGTAACCGGCTCAATAAATGTCAATAGTTTTTGAAGTTATGCGGCAGATATTCCTGTTTGGCGTACTGAAAATATAAACTTTAGGTTTATAGTAGGTCGCTATGGATAAATTCAACAACATGCAGGTGTTTTGCCGGATAGTCGAGCTGGGTACTTTTTCCGCTGTAGCCAAGGAAATGAAGCTTTCGACAATGATGATCAGCAAATACATGGCGCAATTGGAAGCATCGCTAGGTGTGGTATTACTGAATCGCACTACCCGCAGTCTGAATCTGACCAGTGCCGGTGAAGCCTATTACAACCGTAGTAAACAATTGCTGGAGGATCTTAGTGAATTAGAAGCTTCCACTACATTGCTTGGGGAGCGTGTTAAAGGTCAGATCAAAATCAGTGCACCTATCGATTTTGGCGGTATTTATATGGTGCCCGCCATAGAACAGTTTCTGCGAACTTATCCTGAGATCAAAATTTTGATGTCGCTGGATAACAAACCGCCTAATTTACGCGATGGCCGTTTCGATATTTCGTTACTGGTGACGAATAAGCTCGATCCGGGTGTGGTAGCGCGCAAAATAGCCGAAACCGAGCTTTGCACTTACGCATCGCCGGACTATTTTGCCGCAAAAGGCTGTCCTAAAACTATCGATGATTTAACGCAGCATCAATGTCTGCATTATGTTGATACGCCGCATGGTGAATATTGGTTGTTCAACGTCGACGGTGCACAGAAAAAAATCAAAACTGATTGGGTTTTAGCCTCTAATAATGGTCGGGCATTGTGTCAAGCTGCGGCATTGGGTATGGGGATAGTGCAAGCTCCGCGCTTGTCGGTGGTGTCTTATCTGCAAAGCGGTGAATTAGTAGAGATTTTGCAAGAATATCGTCGACCGGCGTTGGCGGTATACGCCACCTATCTACAGCGTCGATTTTATCCGGCCAAGTTGACGACATTCGTGGATTTTTTATTAGCGTATTTTGAACGTTAATCGTGCGTGCTTAAGTGGGTTGCCAGCTCGACATCAACTGGCTGTGTTGCTGCAAACTGGGCAACCCGAGACGTGCGCCCATTTTCGTGCAGCATAAGGCGCCGGCGACACTGGCGTAACGCAATACTTCTAGCCAATCCAACTTGGCTGCAATAGCGGCAGCAAAAGCGCCGTGAAAAGCATCGCCGGCACCAGTGGTATCGACTGCAGTTACCGGCGGAGCAGCTAACTGACCACTTTCCTGTCCGCGCTGCCAAATTAGGCCCTGTTCTCCCAGCGTGATGACTACATTGGGCGATAAAGCTGCAAGTTGCGATAAGGCGGATTTGGTATCTTTTGCAAATTCCAATGCAAATTTTTCCGAACACACCAAATAGCTAACTTTGTCCATTAAAGCCCGAGTGCCGTCGTGTAAAGAGCCGGCGTCGAGTATGCTGTGAATGGTTTTATGATTAAATTTTTCCAATAAAGCCAAGGAAAGTTGTGGTTCGTGGCCATCGAATAAAATGGTTTTTGCGCTGACTTCAGAAAAATCAATGCTGTCAGCTGGTAAAGCTTTTGTATTACCTTTGTAATTGATCAATGCGCGTTTGCCGTCCGGCTTTACCATAATGACAGATAGCGGGGTGGGGGAATCGCCACGGATTACCCAATCCGTGCTGACACCAGCGATTTGTAGTTCTTTTAGATGGTTGTCGCCGTATGCGTCCCGCCCCAAATAGCCGGCAAAAGCGGCTTTAAAACCCAGTTTGGCAACAGTGACTGCCGCATTAGCCGCCGGCCCGCCGCCGCAACCCAGTAAGCTATCGGCAAACAGTTTTTCATCTGCATTAGGATGGTGTGGAACAGAGAAAACCAGATCGTAACTGGCATGGCCAAGGCAAAGTACATCAAAACTTGCAGTTAGTAATGGCATGAGGAGAGATTTCGCTGAAGGATTTTGTTTGTTGGGTTGTAATTGTAAGCAGATTTGAGTTTATTTTGCTCTTTGCTGACCATTTTCTGCGCAATACTTCGTATACCTAAGGCCTTGCAAGATTGTTTAATCATAAGCTTTTGGAGATAATGCAGCTTACTTGTCATTACGGTTGTAACAAAATGAATGAACTCATTACCTCTGGAATTGAGCTGATGCTGATCGGTATGGGCATGGTATTCAGTTTCCTGGCGATGCTGATTGTCGCCATCAAGGTCATGTCATCGACCATATTACGTTTTTTCCCGGATATGTCGGGCGCTCAGAACGCTGGTAGCCATCACGGCGATGATCTCGGTACCATCGCAGCTATCAGTGCAGCCGTACATCAATATCGTTTGAAACATCGCAAAAAAGACTAAGCTTGTTGTTATCGTTATTTAGGTACAACGCATCATTACCCACAAGGTACTCGTAAACCGACCCACAAGGCACTATTAGGAGAAACAAGAGTGGCAAAGGTAAAAAAACCTTTAGGAATTACAGAAGTCGTATTACGCGACGCTCATCAATCCATCCTGGCAACCCGGTTACGCATTGAAGATATGCTGCCGATTTGTGAACAACTGGATCAAATAGGTTACTGGTCCATTGAATCCTGGGGTGGAGCCACCTTTGACGCTTGTATTCGTTATCTGGGCGAAGATCCCTGGGAGCGCTTGCGTCTTTTGAAAAAAGCTATGCCCAATACCCCTCAGCAAATGCTGTTTCGCGGTCAGAATATCCTTGGCTATCGTCATTATGCTGATGATGTAGTGGATAAGTTTGTCGAGCGTTGCGTGGTTAACGGTATTGATGTATTCCGTGTTTTCGATGCTATGAACGATATGCGCAATATCGAGCGAGCCGTTAAAGCCGTGTTAAACACCGATGCACATGCCCAAGGGACTATTTCCTATACGACCAGCCCGGTGCATACAATTGCTAAATGGGTCGAGCAAGGCCGCATCATTGAAGACATGGGTGCGCACTCTATCTGTATTAAAGACATGGCAGGTTTATTGCGACCTTACGATGCTTACGAATTGATCAGCAAACTGAAAAAAGCCGTTTCAATTCCAATACACATGCAATGTCATGCCACTACCGGCTTAAGTGTAGGCACTTATATAAAAGCCATAGAAGCAGGACTGGATAACGCAGATACTGCGATTTCATCGTTAAGTATGACCTATGGTCATAGCCCCACTGAAACCATCGTAGCCAGTTTGCAAGACCAACCTAATGATACCGGCTTAGATTTGGTCAAGTTGGAAAAAATCGCTGCTTACTTCCGAGATGTCCGTAAAAAATACGCCCAGTTTGAAGGCAGCCTGAAAGGGGTTGATGGTCGTATTCTGGTGTCGCAGGTACCTGGTGGCATGCTGACTAATATGGAAAGCCAGCTGAGAGAGCAGGGGGCAGCAGATAAATTTGATGAAGTATTGCTGGAGATCCCACGTGTACGTGAAGATTTGGGCTTTATTCCATTAGTGACACCAACTTCGCAAATTGTTGGCACTCAAGCCGTGTTGAACGTACTCGCTGGCGAACGTTATAAAACCATTAGTAAGGAAACAGCTGGTATTTTGAAGGGCGAATACGGCGCAGCCCCCGCTCCGGTTAATAAAGAATTGCAGGCAAAAGTACTAAATGGTGCCGAACCGATCACCTGCCGTCCGGCCGATTTGCTTGAAGCGGAAATGGACAAATTGATCGCCGAAACTAAACGCAAAGCCGATGAAGAAGGCCTGAAATTGTCAGAGTTTATCGAAGAAGATGCGCTGATTGATGGCATGTTTGCTCAGGTGGGCTGGAAGTTTTTGCAAAATCGTGGCAATCCAGCTGCATTTGAACCCGCACCTAATCCAGAAGCAGCAAGCGCTGTAGCGCCGGCGGCTAGTCAAAGCGCTGCAGTTGCGGATAGCCCAACAGAAATGTATACCGTCAATGTCGATGGGCGCAATTACAACGTTGCCGTGGGTCCTGCTGGCTCCAATGTAACGTTACAAGCGGCCCCCCGGATGCAGGTAGGACCGGATTTGGTGATTACGCCGCCTATTGTCAGTGGTCATGGTGTGGTCGTATCACCGTTGGCAGGTGTGGTACTGAAGGTCAATGTCAATATCGGGGCGCATATTGCAGAAGGCGATGTTGTTTTGGTGATGGAAGCCATGAAAATGGAAACTGAAATTCGCGCCAAAGTCGGCGGTATCGTCACGGCTGTCAATGTCCAGCAAGGCGATAGCGTTTCGGTAGGCGACGTGTTGGTCACCCTGTAACAATAACATGCTGCGGGGCCTTAAAGCCCCGCGGTTTGATCTGAAATAATCAAAAAACATTCATGGAAAATTTAACACTGTTGTGGGAAAGTACCGGCCTGTACAACATTACCGGGCCACAAGCCATCATGATGGCGGTGGGGTTTCTGCTGCTGTTTCTTGCCATTAAAAAGGGTTTTGAACCCTTGTTGTTATTGCCGATTGGTTTTGGCGCTATTCTGAGTAACATCCCGGTAGCGGGTATGATCGATGAAGGCGGCATACTTTATTATTTGTATGGCGGCATTAAATCCGGCGTGTTCCCGCTATTAATTTTTATGGGGGTGGGAGCGATGACGGATTTTGGTCCTATGTTGGCTAACCCCAAAACCCTGTTTTTAGGTGCTGCAGCACAATTTGGTATTTTCGCAACTTTGTTCGGTGCGTTGGCCTTAAACGTCGTGCCGGGCATGAATTTTGACTTAAAACAGGCTGCTGCGATTGCCATTATCGGTGGTGCCGATGGACCGACGGCTATTTACGTAGCCTCTAAGTTGGCGCCGGAATTATTGGGCGCTATTGCGGTAGCTGCATACTCTTATATGGCATTGGTGCCTTTGATACAGCCGCCTATCATGCGGGCGCTCACCACGGAAGCTGAACGAAAAATCGAAATGCAGCAACTCAGAGTTGTCAGTAAGACCGAAAAAATTGTTTTTCCTTTGATGTTGATAACTCTGACGGCGTTGTTGCTGCCTTCTGCTGCACCTTTGGTAGGCATGTTCAGCTTTGGTAATTTGATGAATGCGTCGGGCGTGGTCGACAGAATCAGCAAAACGGCACAAAACGAATTAATTAACATTGTCACCATTTTCTTAGGCTTGGCTGTGGGTTCAAAACTCAGTGCCGAAGCATTTTTGAAAATGGAAACCCTGGGAATATTGGGCTTGGGTGCGATTGCTTTTTCAATTGGAACTGCCAGTGGCGTGTTAATGGCTAAAGTCATGAACCGCTTTAGCAGCACGCCTATTAACCCCTTAATTGGAGCAGCAGGAGTTTCAGCCGTACCGATGGCCGCCCGAGTGGCCAATAAAGTGGGCCAGGAAAGTAATCCGTATAATTTTTTATTGATGCATGCCATGGGGCCGAATGTGGCTGGTGTTATTGGTTCTGCGGTTGCGGCAGGGGTGTTGTTGAGCTTGATCAAATAGCTGTTTAGACTAACGAACTAAAAAAGCTGGTGTTAACCCCAAGTCATTAGCTTAAAGTGTGGCTAGCTGACACAAAGCAGGCATAGTCCCCATTATTAATAACGGTAATGGGGATTTTTTATTAAATTAGACAGGGAAATGCCAAGTTTGCCCCATAAAAGGCATTCACAATTCATATTTTTAGATGTCTGCAATTCTCTAGTATGCAGAAGTAGGCTGGGTTGAATGATAATGAAACACGTCTTCGAAGCTGATAAGCTCGGATATTTCAAAGCATATGCTGGGTTTCGCGTTGCTCTACACCGCCTACGGCACTAGCTAGATTTCTGAAATGGTCAATACAAAATACACATTATTAATCGGTTCGTTTGCCAGAGGTACCGGAGACCTTAATAGTGATATCGATATGCTTCGAATTGGTCACACAATGTCTGTTATGAAGCCGGCAAATATAAATCAGCATCTTCCCTTGTCATACGTAGACTATGATTTAAATTCGTTTTTTAAGTTGTATGATGCAGGTTCTCTTTTCCTTTATCATGCTTTTTTCGAAGGAAGACTTCTCGACGGTGATAGCGATCAATGGAATAAATTAAGAGAAAACTTCGTGGTTTCAGACAACTTCATAGCCCCTATTAACGAATACCTCGAGGTATTAGAATATATTGACAGTTATCCTGGTTATGAGTTGTCTTTTGTTCCATATCTTTCTAATATTTTCAAGTGTCTAAAGAACATAGGTATATTTCAGCTGGCTTCCCGGAAGCAGTATGATTTTGAAAAAATGGTGGCATTAGAGGCTGGGTGCGGATTGACAAGTACTGATGCACACACATTGATTCTTGCAAATGCCGTATACGAACGATCAATGCCAATTTCGCTTCAGCTAATGACAGAATTTGAGAAATCCGCCAATGAATGGAATCGTCGATTAAATGGACAAATCGCAAGGCTGGCTAATGATATCTAAAGACACAAAATCAAGGCTTATAACCGCAATCAATGATCCAGATTCGTACTGCTCGGGCGCAAAACGACTTCAGTTGCAAGCAACTTACGATAAGTTGCTAGACGAATTGAGTGTTAAGCTTTTTGATGAGCCTTGTACCAATAGGATGGTCTTTAGGCAGAAAGTTAACTCAAGTACTAGTAGTTCACCGGTTGTAATGCGTTTAAAAAACATGCTTAAAAATCAAGATCTGCTATTTTGCAAGGACTACCGAGATCATGCCGGAGAAATAAAGAAGTTCCTAACCAACGATTTGGCTCACCTTATAGGAGCGTTTCGCGGTGACTGAAAACAATAAGGATATTGCATTAAAGGCATGGGAAGTATATCAAGGCCTAGCCAAAGGAATGGGCGAAAGTGCGTGGAAAATCAGATCGACATTTTTCGCAACTGCAGCTGGATTAATTGCTTACACTTACAATTCATCATCACCGATATTATATTTACTTACGGTTCTTCTTTGCGTACTTTTCTTTGTTCTCGAGTCTGGATATCGCAGACTGCAGGACCAGTACATTGATAAGTCTATAGCCATCGAGCGCACTTTAAATGATTTCATCGCAAACGATGAACACCCCAGGTTCCCCGAAACGATTGGCACTGACGTTGATACACCAAGTTGGAGTGGCTTAATCAAGTTATTAGCACTTAAGAGAATCATCTTTTGGTTGCCTTATTTGGTGCTCTTCTTGTTACCATTAATTCTGTTTCTATTTGATATTAAAAAAATCTAACAGTGCCGTTGTTAAAAGCTTCGCCCCGAGTTTTTTAGCTGTTATAGCTGGTGTTCAACGGCAGTTTTCAAGCCTGAAACTGACGTGCATTAAAATTTCTGATTGTCGCTTCATGATTGGAACTGTGAATTCTCTAATTTCAGAAAACCAATCTCGAAGGCTGATTTTTGAATTTTAATTGCTTCCACGAGGATAAATTCGCTGATATAAGTCAATGGTTGTTGAAGTTTCTTATTTCTGACAAGGATAAGCAATAAGTTAGATTCGACAATTGCCTTTTTCACAGGATTTTTTAGATAGCAACCGCCCCAGACTCAAGCGGTTGCGTGCAAATATACTATATAACGCATTAAACAATGGTTTCAGCAGTGGCCAGCGCGTCGGTGCCATTATCCAGCCCAGTCCAACCGCGGCATAAGCTGCGTAGAAGACTTCTACGCCTTTGATCAGACGACCGTCAGCGTAGACTCCGTGGATTTCTGCCATCAGCTCGTCATGGGTTTTACCATAAACACTGGCATCAAAATCTGCTTGGTTAATATCCTGAAACCCTAGTTTGTGTTGGTTGTTTTTCCAACGCAACCAAGCGACTTCTTTTTGGCAGATCGGACATTGACCGTCATAAAACAAAACAAATTCATGCGGAATATCGGTGCTATTCGTCATTTTGATGCAAACCATGTTGTAAAAATCAATTTGCTAAAAAAACCTGCATCGCTTTAGCTAGCCGTTGGTTTGATTAGTGCTCTTATGTTTCATGAGCGCCTGGAAATAACTATCGTAATTCCAGCCCTTATGGGTTGATGGTGGTGGCGTTTGAGGTTTTGTGCTTGCGGACATATTTGCCTCTTATTGTTATGACGCTTTAAAAAGCCCCATTCAACTCGTAGCGCAAAATTTGCTGACTTCTTGAGTTGACGGGGATAGTGAAGATTCACCTATGTGAGGTTGGACTTGAACACGGCTGCTGAAAATACAGCATTGTATTTTCAAACTGCAGTGGGAATATACCAGCTGATTGCTGATAAACAAGCTGCTGAAGTTTGTAACTCGCCATTGTGATTCTTATCTGCCGGACTGGCGGGTTTTTCTGCATATATTTGTAGTAAAAACTGCAGCTATCACAGGTTAATTCACTACCAAACATGGTTGTGATTATTTGCCATATTTTTTCTGGACACCGAGCAACTTGTCCAATAGAATGCCCGCACCTTGATTCAGGGTGGTACGAATCGCAAGATGCGTATTTTGAGGAGGAACCAAAGCGACCGTGATTACGGTACAACAATAATAAGAGCGAAAGCATTCAACCTGCCACTGCAGTGACGGGCGTCCAACACTAAAAATAATAAAACCGGACGAAGCCCACTTAGGTGGGCTTTTTATTGCCTGATTTTCTAAACTAATTTGTTATTCAAATGGCCGAAAGATCCGACCCACTTCCACAAGAAATCATGGACGCAGAACGTTTCATTGAAGATCTTTTGCAAGACACTCAACACCCTGTTCATAATCGCGCGCACCCATTACATAAAGAATCTGTGCAAGCATTAAACAAAATGATTGAACGGATGGATGAAATGCGCGATGAATGGCTTTCTAAAGGTTGAAGCTTAGAAACTGAATCGGGCTGTGAAAAATCCGCCACTAGTTTTATATAGGCTTTGGTCTTTATTATCGGCAGCTTGCATAGTCTCTCAGCAGTTTTGAACCCATCCAAGCTAAAAGAAATTAGCGGATCTATGCGGTTTTAGGTGTATGGTTATTTATTCGTGCAACGCATTCTGCCACTCTAATTCCCTTTAACAAGCGACCCCAAATTATATGAGCACTAGTGCTGTCAAAGTTATTGCCCAACAAAGTCGTCTTGCGGCACGCCAATTATCATCAGCCCCCGAGTCGATACGTAACCTTGCCCTGATTAAAATGGCTGAGGCGCTGGAGTCGGTTAAACAACAGCTGCTGGACATTAATACCCAAGAAATCATCAAAGCCCGCGATGAAGGGCAATCGGATGCCATGATCAAGCGTCTGACGATTGATGACAAAACCTTTCAGTACATGCTGTCCCGCTTAAAGAAAGTGGCGCAGTTGCCGGACCCATTAAATCGAATACTGGCAGGCCACACCAATCCGGCGGGGCTAAGGGTCTACAAAAAATCGGTACCTCTCGGCGTAATCGGCATTATTTATGAGTCGCGCCCCAACGTCACCACCGATGCAGCGGGGGTGTGCATCAAAAGCGGTAATGCCGTGATCTTGCGCGGCGGATCGGAAGCCCTGCAAACCAACGCATTACTCACCGATGCCATGATTGAAGGGGCTGTTAACGCTGGGCTACCGCAACATGCGATTCAGATTATTCGTATCCCAGGGCACGAAGCGGTGGGTGAGCTGCTGAAGATGGACGGCTATATCGATGTGTTAATCCCGCGCGGCGGCAAAGACCTAATCAAGCGCATTGCCGAAGGTACCCGAATTCCCGTCATTAAACATTACGATGGTATTTGCCACCTGTATATCGCCGCCGATGCCAATTCGGAACAGGCTGTCGGCATCGCAATAAATTCGAAATGCCAAAGCGTTCAGGTCTGTAACGCACTAGAAAGCTTGTTAGTCGATCAACAATGTGCCGAACAGCTTTTGCCGTTGCTGCAAGCGGCATTTGTTGCAAATAAAATCGAACTGCGCGGCTGCGAACAGACGCGAAAGCTATTGCCCAATATTCCGCCGGCGACAGAAGAAGACTGGCATACCGAATATCTGGCACCGATTCTTTCGGTAAAAGTCGTCAATGGTATTGAACTGGCCATTGATCATATCAACCACTATGGATCGGGCCATACCGACGGTATTGTGACGCAAAGCCTGAAATTGGCTCAACAATTTGAAGAGCAAGTTGATTCGGCATCCGTCATGATTAATGCCTCAACAAGATTGTCCGGTGGTGGCGATTATGGTTTGGGCTCGGTAGTCGGTATTAGCACAGATAAACTTCATGTCCGTGGTCCTGTCGGGCCTGACGAACTAACCACCTATAAATGGGTGGCTTATGGGGATGGCCATTTAAGGGCTTAGAATACAGTGGTATATATTCTGTTATCCGATAGGCTTGGCAAGGTTTTTTTGCCTGCCCAGCGCAGATAATATGCTTTACGGTACTATAACTCGGAACAATACGGATTAAAGACATTTGATTGAAGATGCGTATTGAGCCTATTTCATATTAGAAATCGACCACTATGACAAATAATCGCTATCAAAAGCCATCGCCACAAACCCAAGAAGACGCGTTAAAAATAGCCAAAAGCATACAACGTCCGGCCCAAACGAAAGAACAAACCAAGTTGATTGCACAAGGCATACAACAGGGTATAGATATTTACAAAAAACAGCAAAAGGAAAAAGCTAGAGCGTTAAATAAAAAACTTAAGAAAGTATCCAGTCAAAAATCGGAATTGGTTGAATCTGATGATCAGGAAATAGAAACACACATTGTGTATCGACAACACGGATTGCCGTGGTTGTTGCTATTGCTTACTTGGTTGGGTATGGGGGTTTATTGGTTCACCCAATAAGCGAGAAAAAACTGTAATATTCGCTATAAAGATTGAGTTGTTGGCACGGTTGAAAATAGGTCCAGGCCCGGCGGCTTAAGGGCTGTAAACTGTGTGAAACAGGTCATCCAGTTTTTGCAGGGCCGCGCCGCCCGGCCAGCGACGAATCAAAGCATGCACAACCTGCGGGTGTTGATGGCAAATTGTTTGGGCTACTGACGGTACTTGCTCCAATAACGCGCGGTCGCGGACTAAATCGGCAATTTTGAATTGAATTTGTCCGGTTTGCCGGTTACCGATAATCTCGCCGGGGCCGCGCAATTCCAGGTCTTTTTCGGCAATCACAAAGCCGTCGTTGCTTTCGCGCAAAATAGCCAAACGTTGTTTGCCGGTTTGCGATAGCGGTGACTGGTACAACAATAGACAGTAACTTTCGATACTGCCGCGACCCACACGGCCGCGTAATTGGTGTAATTGCGATAGTCCCAGCCGTTCCGGGTTTTCGATGATCATCAAGCCGGCATTGGCAACGTCGACGCCAACTTCAATCACGGTAGTGGCTACCAGTAAATCGCATTCGCCTTGTTTAAAGGCCTGCATGACTGCGTCTTTATCGCTGGCTTTCATGCGGCCATGCACCAGACCAATACGCACATCCGGCAAGGTTTGTTGTAAGTAAGTTGCGGTGTTTTCGGCTGCTTCGCATTGCAGTTGTTCCGATTCTTCAATCAGGGTGCAGACCCAATACGCTTGTCGCTTTTGAGCTACCCAGTGACTGATGCGACTGATGATTTCTTCGCGTCGTTCGGAAGGAATCACGCTGGTGGTGACCGGTTTACGGCCGGGCGGCAGTTCGTCGATGATAGAAATATCCAAATCAGAATATTGCAACATGGCCAGAGTTCGCGGAATCGGCGTAGCAGTCATAACCAGTTGATGCGGCACCAGTCCTTGGTTTTGACCTTTGGCGCGCAAAGCCAGGCGTTGCTGAACACCAAAGCGATGTTGTTCGTCTATGATGACTAGCCCCAGGTTTTGAAAGTTGACGCTATCTTGAAACAAAGCATGGGTGCCGATGACCAAGCCGGCATTGCCATCGGCCAAAGCTTGCAGCGTGTTTGCACGGGCTTTGCCTTTTAATTGGCCGGTCAGAAACGCTATCTGGCTGTCGGTGTGGGCAAACCACTGGCTAAAATTACGAAAATGTTGTTCGGCGAGTAATTCGGTAGGTGCCATCAAAGCTACCTGAAAACCGGAGCTTAACGCCGCTAAGGCTGATATGGCGGCTACCAGGGTTTTACCCGAGCCGACATCACCTTGGACCAGTCTCAGCATGGGTTGAGGTTTACTGCAATCGGCTTCGATTTCTGAAATCACCCGTAGTTGTGCTTTAGTGAGTTGGAACGGTAGTTGCGCAATAAAGCTTTGTTTTGCCTTTAAATCGAGGTCAAAGCTCGGTGCTTGCCAGGTTTTATAATGTTGTTTGCCCAGTAATAACGTTAGGTGATGCGCTAGAAGTTCTTCAAAAGCCAGGCGTTTCAATGCCGGTAAATCGCCATTTAACAAAGTCTCTGTTGAGATGTGGGCGGGTGGGTTGTGTAAGGTTTCCAAGGCCTCTGCGATTGATGGGTAGTGCAAGGCCAGGCGGATGTTTTCAGGTAAAAACTCGCTGAGTGAGTTGGGGTGGTTCAAACAGAGTGTCAACGCCTGCTTTATAGCCCGACGCAAGGTTGATTGGGCTAAGCCTTCTGTAAGTGGGTACACTGGGGTCAAGGTGGCTTCGGTTGGGGTTTCGCCAGGCTGGATGATATGGTATTCGGGGTGAATCATCTCCAAACCATTGTAGCCTTGTCGAATTTCCCCGAAACAACTGAGATGTACGCCAGGCTTCAGTTGTTGCATTTGTTGTACGGAAAAATGGAAAAAGCGTAACGACAATAATCCACTGTGGTCGCTGATGCGACAAATCACGCTGTTGCGACCGCGTTGTGAGGCATCTGTAAATTCAACCGTACCGCAAACCAAGGCGGACAAGCCGGGGATTAGGTTGCCGATGGGATGTGTGCGGGTTCGATCTTGATAGCGTTGCGGTAAGTGGAATAGCAGGTCTTGCAGGCTTTGTATGCCCAGTTTTTGTAAGCGGACGGCGGTTTGAGCGCCAATGCCTGTCAGTTTGGTGACAGGCAGGTTTTGCGGGTCTTCAGTTGATATTGCCATCGGCATATCGCACTAGAAGTGTGTGAGAGTTCAGTAGTAAGGCTCTTCTATCACCATCACTGCGTCCATTTCGACGCCGACGTCTTTGGGTAAAGCAGCTACGCCGATAGCGGCGCGGGCAGGGTAGGGCTGTGTGAAATATTCGGCCATGATTTCATTGACGATAGGGAAGTTGCTCAGATCGGTTAAAAATACATTGAGTTTGACGATATCGGAGAAATTGCCGCCGGCAGCTTCGGCAACTGCTTTCAGGTTGTCAAACACGCGGCGAATTTGCACTGAAATATCGCCAGCCACCACTTCCATGGTTTCCGGGTTAAGCGCGATTTGACCGGACAAATAGACTGTATTGTCAATTTTGACGGCTTGAGAGTATGTACCAATGGCTTGTGGAGCCAAGGGAGTAGAGATAATGATTTTTTTCATGCTTTGATACGAGTGATTTTTAAAACAAGAGAAAGTTTTTTCAGTTTACGGATCACGCTGGCTAAGTGCACGCGATTGCGTACTGCAAGTGTCAATAAATCCACCGAGACTCGATCATCCTGACTGACAACATGAATATTCTCAATGTTCGAATCCATGTGAGAAATGGTAGAGGCGATAGTGGCGAGTGAGCCGCGTTGGTTTAGCAGTTCGATACGGATTTCGGCAGAGAATTCGCCGACGGCTTCCGGGCTCCATTCCACATCCAGCCAAGAGGTTTGTTTTTTTCTGACGTCGTTACTATTTCGACATTCATGATGATGCACCACGATGCCTTTGCCCGGATTGAAAAAACCTATGATGTGATCGCCCGGAATGGGGTGGCAGCATTTTGCCAGGCTGACGACCATGCCTTCGGTGCCTTTGATAATCAGTGGGCTTTTGTGATGTTGTTGTTCGTTATCGTCCAGCTTAACGGCGGCATTGATGTCGGTCTGGTTGATGCGTTTGGCCACCAAAAACGGCATCAGATTACCCAGGCCAATGTCTTCCATTAAATCATTCAGCGAATGTTTTTTCAGAGCATGTAAAACATGCACGAATTGACTATCGTCAATTTGATCAAGCTGAATGTTCAGACTGAGTAATTCTTTTTCCAGCAGGCGGCGGCCCAGGTTGATGGCTTCCAGCTGGTTAAAGTTTTTCAAATAGGCACGAATACAACTGCGGGCTTTAGCCGTTACCACGTAATTCAGCCAGAGCGGGTTTGGTCGTGCCCAGCTGGCGGTAATGACTTCTACTGTCATGCCGTTTTCCAGCTTGGTCTGCAAAGGTACCAGTTTTTTATCGATACGGGCTGAAATGCAGGCGTTGCCAACGTCGGTATGCACTAAATAAGCAAAATCGACAATGGTGGCGCCGCGTGGCAGCTTGATGATTTTGCCCTTGGGGGTGAATACAAACACTTCCTGCGGAAATAAATCCACTTTAAGGTTGTCGATAAACTCCAGTGAGTCACCAGCGGATTTTTGAATCTCCAGCAAATCGCGCAGCCATTCATTGGCGCGGGCTTGTATGGTCTCGCTTTTTTCGTGATCGGACTTATACAGCCAGTGAGCAGCAATGCCCGATTCCGACAAACGATGCATTTCGTGGGTGCGTATCTGAACCTCAATAGGCACGCCATAAGGGCCAATCAAAATAGTGTGCAGGGATTGATAGCCATTAGCCTTGGGTAAGGCTATGTAATCTTTGAAGCGACCGGGAATGGGTTTGAACAAATTATGCATGCAACCCAAGGCTCGATAGCAATCATCCACCTGAATACAGTAAATTCGGAAAGCGTAGACATCAAACACATCGGTAAACGAGATTTTTTTGCTCAGCATTTTTTGATAAATGCTGGCGATGTTTTTCTCGCGGCCTGCGACCGTACAGTCCATGCCGTTTTCCAATAAACGATTTTGGACGGTACTTAAAATTGTATCGACAATTTCCTTGCGGTTGCCACGGGATTTTTTTACGGCATTACTGATAGCAGTATAGCGGTTTGGATACAGCGCTTTGAAGCCTAAAGATTCCAGTTGATGGCGGATATCGTTCATGCCCAGACGATTGGCAATAGGGGCGTAAATTTCTAAGGTTTCTTTGGCAATGCGGCGTTTTTTGTCGCTGGGCATATTGCCCAAGGTTTGCATATTATGTAAACGGTCGGCCAGTTTTACCACGATGACGCGTAAGTCTTGGGCCATGGCCAGGAACATTTTCCTGACATTTTCGGCTTGTGCTTCGGCTCGAGTGCGGCTGTCGATTTTGGAGAGTTTGGTCACGCCGTCGACCAATACAGCGACTTCCGGACCAAATTGTTCAGCTAATTCTTCCTTGCTGATAGGTGTGTCTTCAATAACATCATGCAGGATGGCGGCCATGATGCCGTGTGCATCCATGTGCATGCTTGCCAATGAAATGGCGACTGAAACCGGATGGCAAATGTAGGCTTCGCCACTTTTGCGAAATTGGCCGGAATGAGCGCCCGCGCTAAAATGATAAGCGCGGACAATATTATTGATGTTGTCTTGGTCGAGATAGCTGCTAAGAATGCCGCAAAGCTGATGAAGCAGCTTTTCTTCAGGATGTTCTACATCAGGTAATGGGGCTGAAGCAGCTATTTCGACCATAAGGAAGTTTAAATTTCCAGAAAGCTGTCAGATACGTTGCCGCCACGATGAAGTTGGTCTATGTTTCCTTCGTTGACAAAACCTGCGGCAATCTCACGTAATGCCAAGACAGTGTCTTTATCCCTGCCGCGCGGCAAAAACTCGTCAGCACCTTTTTCCAATTGTCTGGCGCGTTTGCCAGCTAATAAAACCAGTTTGAAACGGTTTTCAACATTCTCTAAACAATCTTCAACGGTAACACGTGCCATTTTTGAGCCTTTTGTGGGGTGGATGGGTAAGTCATGCTGCGTTAGCTGCAATAGCTAACAACGGTAAGTCGCTATTATAATTGAAAAATGGCTGTGTTAGCCACTTAAGCGACTTGGAAATGCTGCAGAAAATAATACAAAATAAAAAGCCCGCATGAAGCGGGCTCGTCCTGTTATTGTTATTTTATGTTGGACGCTTGCCGGTTAAGGCAATTTAGTCAAGCAGTTACTGTTATTATTGTTGTTATGCGCCATAGCTACAGGCCGCTTCCCTCCCCTCAAAGCCTTGGTCTAATGACCGAGTGCACTCCTAATAAGGTGGGTACAGTCTAAGTAAAATAAAATGTGATGTCCATCAAAAAAGTAGGTTTTTTTTGCAAAAGTAGTTTCGGGCCGAAATTAATCTTCTGAATCAAAAACTTGGCAATATGGGTAATTTCTAATGTTTGGCTATCTATTTTTCTGTCTTTCTTCTTCTTCGCTTAGAAAGAAATTTAAACGTTCACCCAAAATAGCCTGAAGCTGATAGCTGAGATTTTTTTCCTGCGTAGCCAGACGGATTTGCATAATGGCATCTTCTGTTTGACCGCTGGCATAGTAATACTCCGCCATATAGCGATGAGACTCGCCAGCTTGATTCAGGTCGGCATAAATTTGCGCCAACAATTGAAAATAAAATGCCCGCTCTTTTTGATCGTTCGGCAATCCAAGTAGTACCTGTTTGGCTTGTTCCGGTTTGCCACTTTTTAATAAGCAGCGGGTGTATTCGATTTTGATGGCATCGTTGCTTGGAAAGCTTTGTGCTGCGCGGGCAAACAATTGATTGGCTTTGTTGTAGTCTCGACTTTCCATGGCTGTACGAGCCAGAGCAGCAATGTATTGAGGTTGGTTGGGGTATTTCTCGAGCAGTTTTTGAAAGATCTCACTGGCTGCTGGATATTGTAAATTTTGCAAATAGATCAATCCCATGCCATAACGGGCGATAGCGCGTTGTTCGTCCGTGCCTTGCTGTTCCAGCGTGGAAAAATGTTTGATAGCGGCATCCTTATTGGCGGTGGCTAGAACATACAATTTTGCTTTTGTCAGCAAATAGCCCATGGAGTCCGGATATTGACGGTATGGAAAGGTTTCTGCTCGACCGCGGGTGTCGGCGATACGGCTTTCCGAAACCGGGTGAGTTCTTAAAAACTCAGGCACGCCTTTGCCGTAATAGCGAGTAGATTGCTGTAAGCGTTCAAAGAAAGTTGGCATACTACGAGGGTCGAAGCTGGAATTGGCTAAGGTTTGCATGCCCACCCGGTCAGCTTCTTTTTCATTGTCGCGGGTGAAATTAATCTGAAATTGTACGCTACCGGCTTGTACAGCCATCAACGCCGCCTGACCCATTTGCGGCGACTGGGTGCCGATCAAAATTGCCGCCAGGGTTGCCGCAACGATGGGAATGGACATTTTGCTGGCCGCTTCGATTTGGCGGTAAAGGTGGCGTTGGGTGACGTGGCCAATCTCATGCGCCATGACCGATGCCAGTTCGCTTTCTGCTTCTGTTAGCAATATTAAGCCGGAGTTGACGCCTATGTAGCCACCTGGGCCGGCAAACGCATTAATGTCCGGATCCATGACGACAAAAAAGTAAAATGGGGTAGAGGGGTTATCACTGTTGGTGGCTAATTGCCGGCCTATAGACTGAATATACTGCTGAATTTCCAAATCCTGGCTGATTTCAGTTTGAGAATGTAAGTTTCGAAAAAAAGCTGCGCCAAATTCTTTTTCTTCAGCGGGAGAAATTAATGCTCCGGAGGAATCACCCATGTCTGGCAATTGCAGTTTATCAATCTCGATTGCCTTAGGCATTACAGGCAATAAACTCAAGGCAATAGCAATTGATAATGTTTTAAGTTTCATGGCGTATCGGACAGTGATGGGGCAATTTGGTTTCAGACAGTCTGCGACAAGGAAAACCGGGACAGCATGCTGTACAGATATTAGAATGATCCAATTATAAGATATTTACCAACTGTACTTCTCCGCATCATGAAATATGCTATTCAAATCAATGCCAGTCCCTATGTGTCCAATGTTAGTTGGGTGGCCTATCAATTTATCCTGGCAGCCTTACAAGCTAATCATCAGGTTTTACAGGTGTTTTTTTATCAGGAAGGCATTCAAAATGCCATGAGATATGCATTACCACCCGATGATGAAATTAACTTACCCCAGCAATGGTCAGCTTTGGCGCGTGAGCAGGGTATCGATTTAGTGGTCTGTATCTCTGCAGCACAACGACGCGGATTGCTTTGTGGTGATGAAGCCAGGCGGCAAGGCGCAGAAGATGATGATCTGGCCGATGGATTTCGGATTGCCGGCTTGGGGCAATGGTTGCAAGCAACCCTGATTGCTGATCGTTGCATGGTATTTGGTTAAGCCTATGAAAACCTATTTGTTTGTCATGCGACATTTCCCGCATTTCAGTAGTCATGTGCAAGAAACCCTTGATCAATTATTAACTACAGCCGCTTTCGATCAGAAAGTATCGTTATTGTTTGTTGATGATGGGGTTTGTCAATTAAAGTCACAACAAAACGCTGAAGGTAGGCTTTTAAAAAATACCGCCGCCATTTTTCAGGTTTTGGATGTTTACGATATTAATGATCTGTATGTAGAAGCCGAATCATTATCTGCCAAAGGGTTGCAGGAATCAGATTTGATATTGCCGGTTAAAATCATCAATCGCGCAGATGTGAATGCCTTGATGCAGCAACATGATGTATTGATACCGGATTGAGATATTTTATTTTTGCTGGTTTTGGTCGTGCATAAGCTAAAATCGACTCAGTGCAACACCTGTTAGGAATGGGATTATGGCAGAGGACTTTGAAGAAAAACGACGTTATTTTCGGGTAAACGACAAGATTAATCTGCTTCTCAGGGTGGTGGATGAAAGTAAGGTAAGCCAACGAAGTCATGTTTCTATGGATGTGCTGAGTAGTTGTAGCTTGTCGGCAGCGTTGGAGGTATTAAACCAGGAGGCGGCAGCTGTCTCATCACGTCTGGAGCGCCGCGACCCAGAAGTGTTGGAATACCTAAAAATCATTGATAATAAAATCAACTTGATTGCTTCGGCATTAAATCCTCGTGAGGAGGCGTTTTCCGAGCACGACATGCACGAGGTTAGTTTGAGCGCCGCTGGCGTGGCTTTTACTAATGAAATAGCGCTACCAGTGGGTACATTGTTGGAGTTAAGAATGTTACTAACTTCTTGCCTAGCGGTGATTGTGGCTTTTGCCCGCGTGATGCAGTGCAAGGATATTAGCCAAGATAATGCGGCTTTTCCATTTGTGATCAGTGCGGAATATATCAATATGAATGAAGAGGATCGAGAATTGTTGATCAAGCATGTCATCAAAAAGCAAATGCAGCAGCTGCGTGACAAAAACGCCAATTGAACCGCTTAATTTGATTTTTTATCAGGTTATATCGTCAACATGCTGATTTCAGAAAATTTGCACATGCTGCTATCTGTGTTAGCCGATGGTCGGTTTCATTCCGGTACAGCCTTGGCACAATTATTAAATGTCAGTCGCTCTGCGGTATGGAAGCAGTTGCAGTCATTGGCTGAACTGGGGCTGGAATTCAACGCTGTTAGCGGCAAAGGTTATAAATTAGAACAGCCTTTGCAACTGCTCGATCAGTCACAAATAGAAGCCAACCTAACACCTGCAGCCCGCGCATTGCTGCATCAGATTGAAATACATTCTGTCATTAGCTCTACGAATACTTATTTGCTGGACCTGGCTAAAAAAACTCAAGTCAGTGGCTGGGTTTGTCTGGCGGAATATCAAACTGCGGGCAAAGGTCGTCGGGGCCGCACTTGGGTGTCGCCTTTCGGACACAATATTTACTTATCCATACTCTGGTGTTATCAGGACGGGCCAGCAGCCATTGCCGGTTTGAGTTTGGCGGTGGGTGTGGCGGTCGTGCGAGCTTTACAGCAAATGGGTGTGGACGATGTAGGCTTGAAATGGCCGAATGATATTTATTGGAAGGAGCGTAAATTAGCCGGTATTCTGATCGAAGTATCCGGCGAAAGTAGTGGGCCTTGTCATGCGGTGATAGGCTTAGGCATGAATCTGTATTTACCGCCGCAACAAGCTGAAGTCATTGATCAGGCTTGGGTAGATTTGCAGCAAATATTGGGTGAGCAAGTGATGCTGCAACGTAATCTGTGGGTAGCAGCATTGCTGAATCAATTGCTACCGGTGATTGCCGATTTTGAAAACCAAAGTTTGCCGGAGTATTTACAGGAATGGCGCAGTTTTGATTGCATGTTGGGTAAACAGGTGACGATTTTTATTGGTCAGCAACGCTTTGATGGCGTCGTCAAAGGCATTGATGATCAAGGCTTGTTATTGTTGGCAGATGCCACCGGTCAACTGCGTGCTTTTGCTTCTGGCGAGGTTAGTTTCAGAACCGTATGAATTTGTTGATTGATCTAGGTAATTCACGCCTGAAATGGGCGATTGAAATCGATGCTCAGATAGGGCCGGTTACACAGATGGATTATCGGCAGGCCGATTTTATGCATCATATTAATTTGCTTTGGCAGCTGGTTGAATCTCCCAATACAGTTGCTATTGCCTCGGTTTCCGAACTGGGCGTATTCAGTGGTTTGCTTACGCTCTGTCAAAGTCTGTGGCCACAGGCGAAAACTTTGGTTCCAAAGTCAACCCAATGCGCTTATGGGGTAAAAAATGCTTATATCCAAGCGGAAAAATTGGGCGTTGATCGTTGGCTGGCAATGATTGCAGCACATGTTCACTATCCGGGTGATAAGTGTGTGGTTGATTGCGGTACAGCTATTACTATCGATGCTTTGCAGGCTAGCGGCAAGCATTTAGGTGGCTTAATATGCCCCGGCTTAAATCTAATGAAACAGGCTTTAGCCAGCAATACCGCAGATTTAACCTTCAATGCTGAGCCATACCAAACGAATCTGGCAATAGCAACCAAGCCGGCAATTGCCAACGGAGTTTTATTAGCGGCGACGGGTTTGGTTGAAGCGGCAATACGGCAGTTGGATGATTCCTACCAGCTGATTTTTACCGGCGGCGATGCAATGACGGTTGCTGAGGCTGTATCCGGATCTGTTTTACTCGATCAAAACTTAGTGCTGAAAGGGCTGTCAGTTTTTTGTCAGGGAGCGCAAACGGCATGAAAGCTTTTTTTTATTTGTTGTGTTTGTTGAATCTGGGGTTTTTATTTTGGCAATTCCACACAGGGAAATTTAATCCCATAGCATCCAAACCAATTACGCAGTCATCTATATTACTAGTTAGCGAGTCTGCCCGGGCACAACGAGGTGCCGTCATATCAGGTGTTATCGATCAGCCAATCAACCATTTGCAACAGCAAGCAACAGATCGATACTTAGATAAAGTGCATCAGGTGGAATGGCAGATGAAGCCATTGCCAACTCCAGTGGTTGTTCAGCTTGAAAAGCCGCAGATTGCCAAGTTAACAGAAGCAAAATCATCGGCAGAAAAAAGCTCAGATAGCAAAAAGCTTGCATTGCAATCTTCTGAAAAATCCAAAGAGATAGAAAAGCCGGTTACGCCTGCCGTGCAGCGTAAGTGTTACGATATTGGACCCTTTTCAGATCAAATTGTCGTTAAAAAATGGTTGGCTAGTAACGGTATTATTAGTAACCAAATTTTTCAAACAGAAGTAGCAACACCTAGCGATTTTCAGGTTTATTATCCGGCCGCCAAATCGTCTGAACAGGCACGTAATAACAAACTGATGCTCATCGATAAAGGTTTGCAAGATGTTTGGTTGATTTCTGCTGGCGAAAATAAAGGGGGGATTTCGTTGGGTGTTTTTAAAGAAAAGCAGCGTGCTACCGTTTTCAAAGCTCAATTAGCTGCGCGTGGCATTCAGGCTGAAATTCTGCAACGTAAACGGACTCAAACGCAATGGTTTGTCAGTGTCATGCTGGATAAAGCTAGTCTTAAAAAGCTGGAAGCAGCAGGCAATGCTTGGTCTGTTTGCTCAGTCAATTGATTGTTTTTCGTAGAAAATCGCCATAAGCAGGTTTCACCCCACGCCACCTATCGGGCTTGTTAGGTTAGAACCCAGGGGCGTGAATTCAAGCAGTAGTTACAAAAATAGTTGATTGCCATAGTGTTTTTAGTTTTTAGCGTTCAAGAAAACGCCTAAGCAGTCGATGACTATTTTATTATGAGCAGGGGGTGGTTATGAATGGGACGACTGGGTTTAAAATTGTGCTACTAATGCTGGCATTGTCAGGTTGTGCCAGTGTAAATGTTCATGAACAGGTCGGCACTAGTAAAACATTAGTCGCTAGCGGAGATAGTCAGTTTAATAACTCTGGTCAGCTCAGTGTCAATAATCGTTGGTTGTCTGCTCAGCAATTGGCTAAACTGAATGCCTATCGCGGCTTAGCCGATCAGTTGTATTACGAGCCCTTGGGCGGGAATAAAACCGTAGGTTCACAGGTTATTAGTCATGAAGTTTATCGGGTGTATCTAGATATCTATTTACGAGGTGCGCGAGCCACTGATTATCGTACGGCTCAGAACAATTTAAAAACCACTTTAGAATTAACTCTGACGCCCCGGTTTTATCAGTGTATGAGTGGCGACGTGACCTTGGCTAGTCAATGTATTCAAGAAGAGGATAAATTGGCATTTACCCGTTTGGGGTATAAAACCGCTGCCAAGACAACTGCCAATCTGGCTTGTGATAGAGTAGATTGCAGTGACCAATTTTATGTTAGTGGATTCTCTAAAGAATCTAATCCAGTAGATGGTTTTTTACTGGAGGCTGGATTATATGATGTGCAATGGACGGTGAATACCGGTGCCCGTACACTTTTCAACTATCTGTTAATCAATGGATTTATTAATGCCTTATAAAAATGGGCTTTGGCTATTGCTGATAGGGTTATTGTCAGCTTGCGCGAATACAGACTCAGTTAACCCGTCAGCTATTTCCAGCAGACAAACGACGGTTCAAGGGAGTGCTCCAATCGCAACAGAGGGTGTTGATAGGGCACGGCAGATGGCAATTGATGACGCCATTGCCAACGCCTCTCTGCAGCTTAAATCCAGCAATTCCGGCCCTATTCAGATAGGCGATATTAAAGTGGTCGACGAATGGCAGGATGGCAATACCTATTATGTTCAGGTTTTGACTGTTCGTTCCGAGCAGAAGTCCTGCCTATCGAACTATCGCAAGAAAATTGTTGCCACAGGTTTTCCTTTGATGACTTCTGGGCAGATTAGTGGCTCGGAAAGCCAGGATTTATTTAGTGGCATTCCTAGAGAAATTAGTAATCAATTAATGGAAACTGGCGATTTTATTGCCCGCAACATGACCTCAACTGTGCTCTATAGTCGTCCGGATTTAGCGCCGGAAATTACTGCTATTAACGGTTATTCGGGTTCCATGTTATTGGATATTGCCAAACGTGGCGATGCGCAATTGGTATTGTCCGGTGTGATACGCGATTTTACAATTGAATCGACTGAATATGTCCGCGGCTCCGGCGTGTTGGCTCAGTTGAAATCATCTATGCGTGATTTCATCGCTAGGCGCAGTATTGGTATCGATGTATACGTCTATGATGGGTTTACGGGGGCTTTGATATTTCAGCAACGTTATACCGATTCAATTCTGGGAGATGTATCATTACCCTCTGGATATAACGTGGGTAGCGAAAGGTTCGAATCAAGTTCTGCCGGGCATGCAATTAGTCAAATCATTCATCAAGCCAGCGATGATATTCAGCAATTATTTTCCTGCCATCCCTTTGCTGCACGTGTGGTAAAAGTTGATAACAACCGGATTGTGATAGCGGCAGGTGCGCAGGATAAGGTCAGGGTTGGTGATCAATTTATGGTCTATTCAGCAGGCAGTGCCGGCATGGGCTTTACCGATTCGATTGGCGTGCTGGTGGTTTCTGAAGTCGGTCCGTCGATGTCATCCGGTAATTTGCAAGATTTAACCGGTCAAAGCCGAGTACGCGCAGGCGATTGGGTGCGCAGTTTTTCTGTTACCAACTCTCGCCTGCCGGGTGGGTGAACTCAATAGCTGTATTCTGCTAAAACAAGGTTTTTCAGAATTAAGTCAGCAGTTATTCGTCACAAATATGTCGTGGTGTGCCATTTTCATCCTGAGATTGAGCCACTTTAGGTAGGTTTTGCATCATATTTTTCATGCTTTCTCCGCATTTTTTCATGTCTTGCATGACTTTACTGCTTACCACTTCTTTACCGAATGTCATAGCTCGGCTCATGGCCTCATCACGTTTTCCGGTGGCGCAAAGTGCTTTAACTTCGGCATCCATATCTTCGGCTTGTTTCTGAAAAGTCTCCAGTTCTACTGGGTCTATGTTTGCCATGCAGTCTTGCACGCCTTGCATTTGTTGCATCATTTGCTGCATTTTTGCTTCATCTATTTGCATGTCGCCGGCATTTTGGGCAGATGCAACAAGTGGCAAACACAGTAGGCTGGAAACTAAAACTTTAAGCATGTGTATCTCCAAAAAGAGTTGTTAATTTGGTCATTGGATTGAGAGTTATTATTGCAAGTATTGGTTAACCAGTTGCAAGTCTTCCTCGTTCAAGCTGCCAGCGGCTTCTTTGAGCTTAATGCCGTTGATCAAGTAGTTATAGCGAGAGCGTGCGTACTCACTTTTAGCCCTGTAGAGATTACGTTGAATAGCCAGTACATCAACCATGGTGCGAGTACCGACTTCCAGGCCGGCCTCCGCTGCTTCGACAGCTAATTCACCGGATTGCTCGGTTGATTTGAGTGCTTTCACCTCGTTGGTGCTGGAAATCACGCCACGATAGGCATCTTTAACTTGACGAATGACGGCGCGTTTGACTCTGATTAATTCTTCTTTGGCGGCTTCGTATTCATATTGTGCCTGACGGGTACGTGACATTATGCCGCCACCTTCGTAAATCGGCAGATTGAATTGCAAGCCAACGCTTTCGTTGTTACCGCGAAACCCGAACGAGTTGCCGTTATCAGCCTGCCTGTATTGGGCCACAATATCGAGGGTTGGCAAGTGTTGGGATTCTTGCAGTTCGATGTTTTTCCGCACGTATTCAGCCTGATTGAATTGAGCGACTATCGAAAAATTGTTATTTTCTGCGGTATTGGCCCAAGCAGATATATCCTCGGGCATAGGTGAGGTCAGAGGGACTTCGCCAGCAAGTATTTTTAAATCGACTGGATTGTCGCCAATAATTTCCCTGAGGGCTTCTTTGCTATTGTCTAATAATTTTTCGGCTTCAATGACTGCTGCATGGGCTCGATCGAAAGCAGCCTGAGCTTCGTAAACGTCAGTGATGGCTATGATGCCTACTTCAAAACGTTGTTTGGCTTGCTCCAGCTGTTTTTCGATGGCATTTTTTTCCGCTACAATGAAAGTTAAATTGTCCTGAGAAGCTAGCACATTAAAGTAAGCTTCGGATGTACGCGTCATCAAGGCTTGTTGCTTAGCTTGAAATTCAGCTTCAGCCTGGGCAATTTTGTTGTCGGACTGGTCCAATTGTACCCAGTGGCTCCAGTTGAAAACGGGTTGGTTTAAGTTGAAAGCTAGTGCACTGTCCCAGTAATGTTGAAGGCCTTGTCCAGATATGCTGAAGCCTGATTTTGTATTCTCTAAGCGATTACGGTTGCTGCCAGCAGTCATACTAAGGCTGGGCAACATTTGCGCAATACTTTGAGATCTGATTTCTGTAGAGGCTAGCTGGTTTATATCGCTGATTTTGTACTCGGGATCATTTTGTTTAGCCAGTTGATATATCTCTATTAAATCGTCTGCAAACGCTGATTGAAGTGGAGCTAACCCTAGCCAGAGCGTCGCCAACAGTTTTATCATTGTAAATTCTCGTACGATAGTGTCAAAATTAATAGGCATTATGGCCTAATATACAGCTACTTCTGCAGCTTAATTTAAGTTTTGTATAAGGTTAGGCCCTCATTATCGATTCGTCAAAATTAAAACCTAAACTAAAGAGCAATTATGAGTAAAAAAGTTACCAAAGCGGTTTTCCCTGTTGCAGGTCTTGGTACCCGCTCTCTTCCAGCAACTAAAGCGGTTGCGAAAGAAATGTTGCCTGTAGTAGATAAACCACTGATTCAGTATGCAGTGGAAGAAGCTATTGCTGCTGGTATTGATACTATGATTTTCGTCACCGGGCGTAATAAGGACTCTATACCCAATCATTTCGATAAATCTTACGAGCTGGAAAAAGAGCTGGAAAAAAGCGGTAAAACCGAACTATTAAAAATGTTGCGCGATTTGTTGCCGCCGCATGTGTCTTGCGTATTTGTGCGCCAGGCCGAGGCCTTAGGTTTAGGTCACGCAGTGCATTGTGCCAAGCCTATCGTTGGTGATGAACCATTTGCTGTAATTCTGCCAGATGATTTGATTGAAGATGGTCAGCGGGGTTGCATGAAGCAAATGGTGGATTTGTTTAATCGGGAACAAAGCAGTATTTTGGGGGTTGAGCGCGTCGACCCTAAGGAAACTCATAAATACGGTATTGTTGAGCACAGCGAAACCGCGCCAGGTGTGGGACGCTTAAAATCTATCGTCGAAAAACCCAAACCAGAAGTGGCGCCTTCCAACATTGCTGTGGTCGGACGATATATCCTGACACCGGCTATTTTCGACAAAATTGAAAATACAGGTCGTGGTGCAGGTGGAGAAATCCAATTGACGGATGCAATTGCAGCTTTGATGCAGGATGAGGCAGTATTTTCTTATGAATTTGCTGGCAATCGTTACGATTGCGGTTCCAAATTTGGATTTTTGCTGGCTAATGTGGAATACGGTTTATTGCACCCGGAAATCAAAGATGATTTTGCCGATTATCTAAAAAATCGCGTTAATAATATTTAAGCTTTATTTAGTCAGTTAGACGCTATTTTTGCAAGGCTTGCTTGGGCATCCTGGTCCAAGCAAGCGCTAAAATTCTAACGGGACTAATGATGCAATCAGTTGGTTTTATCCGCTCAAGTTTTATCGGTTTATCATTCAAATGTGTCTGGGAGACTCTCTCACATGAAACGTAAAAATTGTTGTAGTCTGCAATGGCAAACAATTATGGCTGAAACAAATGAATGACACGCGCTAGGTCAACCCAGACATGCAGTTCCATTTCATCTTTGATTTGCAGGGGGATAGTCAGGATTATCCGACATTCACCAAGCACCCTCGTCATTCTTGTCGATGAGCCGATTACTACTGCTATCACAATCGAGTCTGATTTGGCTTCTAGAGGCTGGTCAACTACCCGCATATCGCCGTAATGGATAACATTTGATCATTGAATGACCTTGTAAAGCTCAAAGAACGTGGCGGTCGGAATTGTTGACCCAAATAATGGCAACTCAAGCCGTGTTGGATGCTTGGTGATCGTGAGTGCCGCTAATTCAAGGTTGTCTGGCTTTGTGAAATAAGTGTTAAAAATGGCCTAAATTGATTTAGCTTCCACGGCCTCTGCCGCAGGCGCTTCAAACCACTGCTCTTTCGGAACCCAGATTTTTTCTAAAGGATCGCCCTTATAATGCGGTGACATGATCTGTACGCCATACTCGTTAAACACATCCTGAATATTGGCATGCAGCGTTGTCATTGTGATTCTACGAATTTCGGGACGCTCTACCTGCGCGGTCAATCGGTATTCAACATAGTAGTCAGACAGTGCAGTTTGCGCTTCAAATGGCTTGGGTTCAGAGCGGAGACCGGGGGTGTTTTTTGCGGCCTGCAGCAGCATGCCATGAACCTGACGCCAGGGGGTGTCATAACCTATCGTTACGCAAGTGTGTGCAACCAAGCCATCACCCTCGATCAAACGGGATGAATTCACCGTTATAGCGTTACCTATCATGGAATTGGGCACGTTAACCTCTTCACCGCTAGCTGTTCTGATCTTGGTTGAAAAAACGCCAACTGTGGTAACCACGCCTTCGGTTTCGCCTATTTTGACATATTCATCTTCGCGTAATACGCGAGAATAAATCATAATTAAACCACTTGCCGCCTGGCCTACAAGCCCGGACCCCCCGATAGAAAGCATGATGCCGACTAATACACTCAAGCCCCTAAATGCTTCGGTTTCACTACCCGGCAAATAGGGGTAAGCCATAGCAAAAGCAAATAACCAAAGTAAGCCCTGAGAAATTTTACGGGTTGGTTTGGCAGTCTCTTCAGCCATCCAGGGTACGCTAGTCTCTCCGGACTCAATTCTGGCAAAGAATGCTTTTATCAACTGCGATGCGAAACGGGTGAGTAGAACAATAATGAAAATCACCACCAGGCCAGGCAAGGCATTTACGATAGCCAACAAGATTTCAGTTACGGTGTCAATTAAGTAGCTATGCAGTTTTTCACCCCATGGCCTGGTATAAGGAAACTGACTCAAGCTAATGGTTGCCCACTGGTAACCTGCCATGCTAACCAAGGCCCACTTTGCAAGATTAACCAGGAAAATTAATGAGTTCATGGCTTGCTCAGGATGAATGGCAACCGCCAGCTTGTCTGCCCAGGCTTGAATCCATTTTTGGAAACGGCTAATGAGCTTTCTTTCACCCCAATAAATAATCCGGCAAACCAGATAGAAAACCAAGCTGGCGAGTAGGGCAAATCCGGCGCCTTTAATCATGAACTGTTTGCTGCTTTGCTCTCTGGCATCATGCACAGCCGTCTGCAGATTCTCCGCAGCATTTTTGGCTACTTCATCTACGGATTCACCTGTAATAATATCCGTATCGTCGGGTTTTATTTGGAATACTCGCAAGCCGTTCAGCTCGATAAATCGCCCGCCTTTAGGTGCAGGATGCGTTGATATTTTATCGTCACCGCCTTTTTCCATGGCCAATTTAATGCGGTTCAAAATGCTTGTGGCTTGTTCTTGTTGACTAAAACCCGCGACATCTGAGCGAATTGTAAAGATATGCCGATTCATGAATTCAAGCGGAAATGTCTCAGGCAAATCTTGTTTGGATTGGGCGGAAATAATACTCAGATCGGTCGCTTGATTCTCTTCAGCAGAAACCGGTATTGTCCAGATTGCGCCAATCAGTAAGCAGAGCAACAGTAATAATGGAATTTACGCTAACCGGGATAGCTTCTTGTCGGATAATATTTGGTCAGCTAAAAAAGCATCTTGTGCGTTCATGCAAAAAATGGGCTGATTAATCACGCTTGGTAATCCGTGATTATTTAATCCTTTAAACGCATTATTCATAAATCACCTTATTTGATAAAAGATGTTGCACAAAAGTATCGCTAAAATTTATATTCAACCATTTATCGCGGAATATCGGTTGCTAACTGCTGCAATATAGCAAGACAATCACAACAATCAGAGGCGAAAACAAATCTAAATCTAGCCTAACCTGAATGGAAAAGCATGCAATCCACAGCTAGGCAAACTGACGTAAATAACATTACTTTGCCTATGCTGATATAGAGCTAACAATACAACAACTTTAAGGAGAGTCACTGATGACTTTATTGTCATTGCGACAACTTTTGGATTTTACCCCGGCGCCTAGCTTTGTCGTCTCCACATTCAATGGCAGTAAAATGGAACAAGTTCAAGCTATCAAGCAAAGTTCGGCCATCATGCACAGGCATCATGCGCGCCCACACAACCTCTGCCCTCAAGCCATTACATTTGGCAAGATGACTCAGCATTATCAGTAAGATGCACACATTAAAATACCTGACGGGTTATCCGGCAACTCTAACCGATCAAATTCAACGGCTGATTGATCATGAAAAATTGGGCGAGATGCTGTTAAAAAAATATCCAGCACCCCATCAGGTTAAGACCGATAAAGCGCTCTATGCTTTTATCATGGACATGAAGAACCAATATCTGCGTCAATCGAGCCCAATTAGCAAAATCGTCTACGATGATAAAATCGACCTACTCCATCAAGCCTTAGGTCTGCACTCTTTTGTATCCAGAGTTCAAGGCAGTAATCTGAAGGCAAAAAATGAAATTCGCATCGGCTCGGTATTTAAAACAGTACCGCTTGAATTTTTAAGCATGATCGCTGCACATGAATTGGCACATTTGCGGGAAAAGCAGCATAACAAGGCATTCTATAAATTATGCGTATACATGGAGCCCAACTATCATCAGCTGGAATTGGATACCCGGATTTACATGACCTATTTGGATCGTGTCGGCCCCTTATATTGAGTAAATCGACCTTACCATGTCTTATCCCATTGAACAAAAACTAGTAATTGCGGTTTCATCCAGCGCTCTTTTCGATCTTACTGAATCGCAAGCAGTATTCATGAAACAGGGGCCGGTAGCCTACAAGGCCTTTCAAACCGAACATCTGAATCAAGTACTCGGAAAAGGCGTTGCCTTCCCGTTTATTCGTCGATTTCTAAACATTAACAGCCATTTTACGGCCCAATCCCCGGTTGAAGTCGTCTTGCTGTCTAGAAATTCGGCGGCAACCGGTCAGCGGGTTTTTCGCTCTATCGCCCATTACGGGCTTACTATTTCCAGGGCGGCATTTACCGAAGGCAAGTCGCCTTACAAATATATCCCCGCATTCAATGCCTCACTTTTTCTGACAGCTAATGAGGATGATGTTAAAAAAGCCATCGCCTCAGGCTATCCGGCCGGCACTGTTTTGCCGAGCAAAGTCGTTGATCAATCTGCTAACGAAGAACTAGTGATTGCATTTGATTTTGATGGGGTTATTGCCGATGACGAATCCGAAACCATCTACAAAAACGCTGATTTGCCGGAGTTCCGTCACTACGAAGCTGCCAATTCCCACATTCCACATAACCCCGGTCCTTTGGCCGACTTGTTTAAAAAATTATCCTATTTGCAAGCTCTGGAAGACCAAGAGCAAGCGAAAAACCGGGATTATCAACGCATCATTCGGACAGCCATTGTCACGGCTCGTAGCGCGCCTTCACATGAACGCGTCATCACAACGCTTGAACATTGGGGGGTCAGCGCCAATGAAACATTTTTCTTGGGCGGCATGCAAAAAGAGCGCATCCTGTCGATATTGCGGCCACATATCTATTTCGATGACCAAAAAAGTCATCTGGCATCTGAAGCCGGTGACATCCCGATGGTGCATATTCCATTTGGGATTGCCAATGATTAACAAGCGATCACTGGGCTGTAGCCTAATTTTTCAATACCGAGCCAATTTCGGCTAAACTCGTAGGGAAATACCAAACAAATACAAAATCCGATGGCAACCGACAACAACTTACCTTTTGAAATGACCACCGATGCTCTGAATGATTGGCTACAGAGTTTAAGCTCCCTGCCAAACACACAGGCAGCGCATCAATTGGGTCAGGCCTTGAAGCAGTTAAAAGAACAAAAATACCCAGCGAGCGAACTTTTTCCGGTTTTGATCAATTTAACACCGTTGACTTTACATTTTTCCACCAGCCTTTCCTCAATACTATCCAGCGACACGCAGCATTCGGATAAGGTTTTCAAACTCGCTAAATTGTCAATGCAACTGCCAAGACAATTAGCTTTGTTGTTTTGTCAGTTGGTTGAAAGTAAAGGGCTTGCAGCCGGTGTATTACAGACTTGCATTTATTACGCCTTTCAATTGATGGGTTATAGTTTGCGCTGCTACAACCTGTTTTATGAAATGCCTTCTACCAGCTTATGGAAGAAATCCGCCAGCCTTTACAAACTTGCAGTAGAAAACGACTGTTTGGCTCAGCCGCAAACCACAAAATTAGCTGAGTTCAAAGCCCAATTAACCATAGAATCAGTCCTCAAACGCAATTTATTATTCACTATTTTGGCGCCCACGCTGTTTAAAACTGATGAAATCAGCCATTTTTTTCAGCTCGCTAACGATTCCGCCCATTTATTGGAAATTTCTGTCAATCGCGACACACATGACTTCGGCTTTTACTGGGACCTAAAAAGCGATATACCGCCCTGTCCAGCCAAGAAAAACTATCGATCTTTACCCGAGAACTTCATGGCACTAAACACTACACGTATCAGCCATGAATTACAGCTGGGGACAATTTCCACCCAGCTTAGTCCCAGCACACAAAACAAACTGGCATTGATGTTAAGTGGTTATCGTCAAGTCTTTGGCTCGATCATCCCGGGTTTACCGTCTAGCTCAAAGCTGATTGCAGGCTTTAATAGTATCTGCGCCTATCTACAAGAGCAAAACAAGTTATCAAAAATTAGTCAGTTGAGTTCCCAGCTACCAGAAACCTCAAACCATGATTTCAACTTATCATTGGTCCCCTTGGAACATCAACGCAATGTTTTTGATGCTGACCGCAGACCATTCACCAAGCAACAAAATCTGGGTAAAGGGGTTAATTTGCTAAAAACTCCCAATAAATCTTACTTAATTGCCGAAAGCCGTGGCCTGGAATGTTGGACTGGTGATATTGTTCTGCTTTACAAGGAACAGCACCCGGTATCTTTAGCCATCATTCGTCAACAAAGTTTCAGCGAGCTCTCGAATGCCAATCATTTTTTGCTGGAACATCTCTCCGGCAGCTGTAATATCTATAGTATTGTTAACAGCTCCATCGATACAAACGCCCTCTTAGTAGGCGAAAACAGCGACAACCCGCAGGTTTTTTTAGCCGCTGGCAAATACGTCATCGATAGCAAAATTCCTCTGACGATAGGCAAGTCGCTGCATTTGATCGCCTGCATTGAGAGCAATAACTTTTTCGCCCGGTTTAAATTCAGCTTTTCATGATAAAACAGGAGATCGACTGTCAAATTACCAACAAAAATGGGGCTTTGTGACTAGTCGAGATATGCATCATCAACGCATAAAATCATTGAAGCTGGAATCCTCCTACCCCCAAACTATTTAAATTGACTGCAGACATGCGTCAGTCTTGACAATAGCCAGCGGCCCGTCCAGACTCCGATGTCATAACTACAATAAAGAGGTGTGCCATGAGACTGACTTATTTGTTTTTTGTTCTGAGTATTTTCTGCCTAATTAACGCATCCGCTCAAGCAGCCGGCAAGTATCAATTCGAACCCGGCGATACGGTATTAACCAACTGCCATCAGATTTACACTAAAGGCAACGTCAAAACTCAAGTTGACGATGGGTACACCATCCATTTTCCGAAAAAAAGCGGCCCGATTAACTGCCCACCTTTTCGCTGGCATGCAGAATTCGTCATTCCCTATCTGTCCGTACCTGAGTATAAACTGGCGTTTTTTGGCGGCCTGAAAAGCCCCATGGTATTTCGTAAAGGGGAAACGGTGACCATGCGCTTTGAAGCTGATAAACGTATAGTTAAAAACAAAGACAGCGTCGATGTGGAAGCAGAAATCACCGACATCAGCGACAATGGAGCAATAGCCGTCAAGCTTTTAAGCAGCGACCCGGAGTCAGCGGCCATGTTTTGGAAACTGGTTGGCAGCAATTATATTGATCTACGTCATGAAGCACTGGAAGTGGAACGGAAGAAACGTTAAGGATGTCGCTAAACACAACTGCCGCGAATTAACAAAGAGAATCGACGATAATCAAGCGCTTTAACCAGCGCAAGATTAGAAACAAGTGATCGGTTACGAGCAAGCTGTTGAAATCAAAATGCAGCGACGGTTTAGCACGCTATCGGAAAAGGATAAACCGCTATGCAGGCATAAAATCGACCAAACTAGGTCGTGGCGGTATTGCCACTGTTTCGAAGCTATTGAGTGAGATCGATCCCAACCATCCGAACGGTTGGCCGAGCGCGGCTACTATGTATTTCCGGTTTATTTGACGTGGTTATATTTTGTGTTGGCCAGTTTTTAGACAAGTTAAGTTTTTCTGATGTGTGACAGTAACTTATAGCTAGTTGTCACTGTTTTGTCACAAACTTATCCACAAGAATTGGGGATAACATCATAGGCGTAAACCATGTTGGATATAAGGCATGCGTTTGGTTAGAAAACTCTATAAAATGAATTCTAGACTCAATAACGAATTTCAGTATGAGAACAATTGGTAATTTTTTTTGGTTTATTTTAGGTGGGGTGGTCATGGGACTAGCTTGGTGGCTTGCTGGTCTGATTGCCTTTTTAACCATTGTCGGCATTCCATGGGCTAAAGCTTGTTTTGTGATTGGCCAGTTTTCTTTCTTTCCATTCGGAAAGGAAGCCATAAGTAGGAAAGAACTTCATCAAGAAGATGATATCGGTACTGGTTTATTGGGTACGATAGGTAATGTCATCTGGTTCGTATTTGCCGGCATATGGTTAGCGATTGGACATATCATGTCTGCATTGGCCTGTTTTGTAACGATTATTGGGATACCGTTTGGGATTCAGCATTTGAAATTAGCAGTAGTTGCACTCGCACCTATAGGGATGACTATTGTGAGCTCTGAAGCGGCAGTTATTACACGAAGTGCAAATCGCGGAAGAGGTGGTTGGTAGATGACTTTGGATTGGTTGGTGGGAAAGCCAGCGTATTGATTGGTAAAACTAGGTGGTGGCTTACTTTGACGCCTTAATTTTATGTCAACCTCAAATTTGTAAAACGTCTTTGGGATGTTTATTTTGGAAGGCTGAAGTCTGTAGCAGAGTAGATTCGTTAGAACAATGCTGTCGATTCTGATCGGCAAAATAGATTTCGTGAAGTGTTTCTATCTACTGCGTGATGATAGGTTGAATCTGAATGGTTTAAGCCATCTGATTGTCTCTGTTCGCATCAAGCACAAATAGTTGCTCCTTAGTTGGCATGCTTACTTACAGCAGACTAAATGCCATTGCATAAACTCTGTTTCAGGCATGCGTTTAGCTCGCAACACTGATACATGAGTCAGAAAAATCCAATGGAATCAACATTGTTGCTACCGGAAACATCATTTATTTATAAAGACTTTACTGCTTTTGTGTAAAAGTATGCATTTAAGGGTCTGATTAACAACAGATGCTTAGGATATGGTTGGAAATAACATCCCGAAATCCAAGCGCATCGTTCCTAAGCTTCGCATCACTGCCATTAAGT
>NZ_LUUI01000116.1 GCF_001644015.1 Methylomonas lenta | reverse complement strand
CTTACATCAGCCCAACCTAAGCGGGCTTCTCCCGCCGCACCCGCAGGGCATAAAGGAGAAGGTTAGGATGAGGGTATATGAATCAGATACTTAAATTATTTACCCCGTTGGCCCACAAAGCTTGAGCAAAAAACTGATATTCAGACTTTTTAGCGTAAGATTGTCTAAAACGAAATCGGAGACCAATATGCACATCGAGGCCGAACTGGACGATATACATAGCCAGCAATTAACCTTGTTACAGCAACAACTGCAAAAGCCCCTTCCTGAGGTGTTAGCAACAGTCATTGAATGGGCAGCAAACTATCAACGGCAATACAACGCACCCTTAGCAGTTGCTAATACTGAATCCGAGCGGCTTGCAGCGCTTGCTTACTTGCAAACTGTCAAAATAGATTGGGCGGGTAAACCTATTGAAGACCGCAATGCTTTCTATGATGACGCTAGAGGCTGAGCTTTGGTCTTTCTTGATACAAACATTGTTCTGTACGCTATCGGCAGCGATGAAAGCAAGCGTTTGATTGCTGCCAATCTGTTGACTCAAACCCCAACAATTTCCACGCAAGTTATCAACGAATGTAGTCATGTGTTGCGGCGGAAACAACGCTACAGCCCAGATGATGTCAAGCGCGAGTTATCTGCTGTACTTAAAACGGTAAGGTTTGTAAATGTAGACATCAGTGAAATCTTTTCTGCTTGGTCGGTTGCTTCCCGTTATGGGTACAGCCATTTCGACAGTTTAATTATTGCTTCGGCGCTTGCTGCGCATTGCTCAATTCTTTACAGCGAAGATATGCAGCATAACCAATTGATTGAAAACCAGTTACGCATCCTTAACCCGTTTCTATAAGGTGATGAAGACGGTGCTCAAAATTCAGCCGATGCAACTATTTTGGGCTTCCTTACGTCAGCCTACGCGGGCTCAATATGGCAAATATAAAAGACTTACAGGACGGGTTAGAATTGTCGACACATCCTACCGCACTCGTGGTTTCGATTTTGCTTATGCTGCACGTGCTTTTTTTGATCCTGACAGGATAATAAAAATCGATAACAGACACTGTTATAGCGAGGATCGTTATCAGTTGATGGGATTAATAGAGCAACGACTTTTTGTCTTAGTTTACACGCCACGACAGACAGCAATGCGCATTATTTCGGCACGTAAGGCGAATCAGCGAGAGGTTAAGCATTATGAAAACAGTACAAGTAACGATTGATCCAAACGATCCCAAGTCTATTGCCATCGGGCGGATTGATCCGGAACGTGTGGATGCTATGCTGGAATCAGATATTTTAATGCAGCAAGCAGATGACGAAGCAGAAGCCATGCAGGATGCGGCAAGGTTTGCCCGTCGGGTGCGTAAACGGCTTGGACTTAGTCAGGCAGAATTTTCTCAGCGTATCGATGTATCGCTGGAAACGATTCGCAATTGGGAGCAAGGTAAGCGTCGACCAACAGGCGCGGCCACGGCCTTGTTAAAAGTCCTGGATAAAGCGCCTGAAGCCGCATTGGCGGCACTTAATTAAAGATAGACATCAGATCTAATCGCTTCTGATTAATGGGCTAAATGCCGAAGTTATTGGGTTTTCATTCCTAATTTGAATAGGCTTGATTGCAAGACCGGCCCCTAATTGTGTCCCCGAAAGGTAGGGTGGGCACGCTTTTTGTGCCCACGCGGATTTAAGCAATTGCCTAAAACGGTGGACAGAAAAGCGTTGCCCACCCTTGGCTAATCAGGAAAAACAACAAGTCATAAAACGGTCATGGCAAATATGTTAAAAGTAACTAGACTTTGCCCATCAAAGGCGGTGAGAAGCAAACTATGTAATGGAAAAAGTCTTGGTGGCAGATACAACAACATGAGATAAGCTGACTTACAAAACCATAACCCACGTTATAGCATTCACAAACCCTGAACACACTAAGCGAGAACAAGTCCGGCACAGAACAAGCAGACAACCAAACGAGATAATCAGCCGGAAAAACACCATCATCCCGTTAGCCTGCAACCTAAGCTGCAAGTGTGGCTAATTGACGCAACCGGCAACCATATTTAAAGCCGGCAACGCAATAAACAGAGAAGAATGGCAGATTCAACCGATTCCTAATTGTATCTTAACGATAAAAAGACCCGTACAGATACTACAGGCTTTAAAATAGCGATATTCCTCCGATCACACTATCGCTAATCGGAGCTACACGGGCTGTCCCCAAGCTACTGCAGGCACCACTGACGCATTTCAATAATTGAGATATTTTAGCCTTCCTCTTAAATAGTCCATAATAAAATATACAAAATGTCTAGTGATATAAATAAAAAGATTTTTCGTTCAACCACATGGTCGTTAGCTTCAAAGGTTACAGCCCAAGCCATTACTTTTATAACAACCATCTATCTAGCTAAATTATTGGGTATTTCAGATTTCGGCGCTATAAATTTCGGGATGCTGACAGTAGGTTTGATTGATAGTATCGTTGACTTTGGCTTTCTCTCAGCTATTGTAAGAGAAAGAACAATAACCAACGAACAATTGTCAACTTGCTTTTGGTTTTTGTTGTTCATATCTATTATAGGCATCATCCTAATTCATGTTTATACATACATATACCCACTGGAGTCCGCCTACATCAGCGTAATTGAAGTTTTGGTTTATGGGTTAATATTTGTTCCTTTTCAAAGCATTACTAGAGGACTTGTTTCCCGAGACCTGAGATTGGATACAATTGCGAAATATGAGCTTTTCGGTGGGCTAATAAGAAATATACTTTCAATAACAGGGGCTTTTCTGGGTTATGGTGTTAAAGGTTTTGTTTATGGTTTTTTATGTGAACGTATTTTTGTTTCAATCTGT
This sequence comes from Methylomonas lenta, assembly GCF_001644015.1. Lineage (GTDB taxonomy): Bacteria > Pseudomonadota > Gammaproteobacteria > Methylococcales > Methylomonadaceae > Methylomonas > Methylomonas lenta. The sequence goes on along the minus strand of NZ_LUUI01000116.1, from coordinate 8,812 downwards.
CTTGGATTTGCAACAGGCTGGTATCCTAGATTCCAGTTTCGTTTATCAAGCATAAAATCATTCATAAGCTTTGGAGTTGCCAATGTCGCAGCAAGAATTGTTTGGTATTTATCAACAAAAATTGATTCATTCTTCATTGGGCTTTATTTTGGAAAAGATGCGCTTGGTTTATATGCACTTGCCATGCAAATTGCTAATATGCCTTTTCAATTAGTGACAACAGGTGTGCATCGTGTTATTTACGCTAGCTTTTCCAAATTCACAGAAAGTCCAAGTTTCTCATATATAATAAGGAAAGCCGCTTGGTTAGTTTTAGCTTTTTCAGCTCCGGCTTGCATTGGGATCTATATTATTTCCGACTTATTCGTCGATGTTTTTTTTGAAGAAAAATGGCACCCTGCATCTGAGATACTAAAATGGTTGAGTCTCGCAAGCCTAGTACAAATATATGCAAGTGTTTGGCCGCAGTTCTGGAACGCCATTGGTAAGCCGAGTTACGGTGTTGTTTTGAATACGGTAAATATAATAGTGCTAAGCATGATATTGTATTATGTTGGCATATATGGCGATTTTGAAGATATTCCAATTGCAGTTTTTTTAACGTCAATTTTTCGATTGCTTATTGTTTGCCTGCTTTCAAAAAAATTAATAAAGATATCATTCGTACAAGTTTTTTATGAAAGCTTATTTCCTTTAACTGGAGCTGCCTTGTTTTTTGCATGGAAAGGCTTTTCGAATGAAACATTCACTTATTCGAGCGATGTTTTTAACTTGATAACATTAATAAGTGGTGCTGCAATAATATATTTATCATTTATGTTATTTTCGTACAAGATGCCTGGATTGCCTGTTAAAAAATTTATATCAAAATGACTATACTGAACCTTAAATCAATTAATCAGGAAAAAAGTAAAAAATCTATTTTCCTGATAGCATCTTCATCGATAGGTTTGATAGTTGCTGTGCCTGTGGCTCTGGCCGCTTTGATTATTTGGCAAGATTCAATTGCTAGACAGGTATTTGTGGCAGGCGCTCTAGTTGCTCTTACAGCATTTGCACTTCAAAAAGAAAAATACTGTGCTCTCACGCTGAGTATGCTATTTTTTACCCAGTTCTCGACATCACTGCATACTTTTGAATTACAAGAACCACTGAAATTTCAAATTTATTTTCTAGATATTATAATATTTCTATTGCTATTATCTTCAATTGAATTAAAGAATGGCCTCGGACTGGAAAAAATAGGTAAAATTTGGTTTCTTCTTATAATTTGGATGCTTGTGACGTCGTATTTTTCGGCCAGAACCGACAAAAGTATTTTATTTGTCATTATGATGTCAAAATCATTAATAATTTATGCAATATTTCGTAATATAGAGCTTGATGAAATTTTTATTAAAAGGTTCGTAACCATTGTGGCAGCTATTCTGGTCATTCAAGGGGCTATTTCAGGCTTACAGTATATAAAAAATGGTCAATTAGGCTTGGTAGTGCTCGGCGAACGCAACTCAGAAATCAGCAAACTGCATTATGTACAGAATAGTCTCCGCGTATCGGGTACCCTTGGCGCAGTGAATGCTTTAGGTGGTTATATAGCCATGCTAATGGTTTTTTTGACGCCTTTCGTATTGGCGGGCAAAAAAAACAAACTACTCTACCTGATTTATGGGCTTAGCTATGTCACACTTATTCTGCCTTTCTCTCGTGCAGCTTGGTTGAGCTACTTTTTAGGCGCCGGCTTATGCGTCCTCAATTTACTAAGAAGCAAAAGCATCACATTCGGAAAAATATTGTTGCTCGGCATAGTAACCAGTATTTTTTTAGTCGGAGCCTCATTTACATTTAAAGACAAAATCCAGGATCGATTCCAAGATAAGCAAGCTATAGCTTCAGCCGAAGGCCGTGCCGGTCAATTCGTAGAAGCCATAGACGTCATCGAGCGCTACCCCATGTTAGGCATAGGGCCAGGGGTCACTGAATTTTTTGGTGCCTGGAAAGAAGAACGCAATTATGTGGCAAAGGCACTACCAGGCGTCAATATGTACAACCAATACCACAACAACTTCTTACAATTCTTGGTCGAGAATGGTGCGTTAGGTGCTTTACTGTTCGGCTGTTTTTTAATTGGGGTGGGTTACGCTGCGACATTTTCCAGCAATAAAACTCGCCAACTACCCCAAACAGCACAACTGACCGTCATTGGCGCATCAGCTGCAGCTTTCGCATTTTTAATTCACTCATCGTTTGGGCCAGAAATTAATAGTGAACGCCTTTTGGTTGCTTTCGCCATTTTTCTAGGCGTGGGAAGAAACAAAAGATTTATATTTAAATAATTACCATTCTTTAATCTAAAACTCTTTAAGCCATATTATGACAAGCGACACCTTGAAAAACCTAAAAGTTCTATACTGTTATAGCCTAAAAAAAAATGACGGCGGCAATGTGCATGTCCAAGAGTTCATACATGCTTTTGAATCATTAGGCAATCAAATAGATGTGGCTTTTCAGAACACCATTTCATTAGAAAAACCCGGTCAAAGCATGGGCTTATTAAAAAAGGTTTTTACTAAATTAATTTGGCTATTCGGCAATATTCAGTTTTTTATTAAAATATTTTATAAATACCTTATAAAAAAACCGGATGTGATTATTTTCCGGCACACAAACAACCACGTAGCATTACTCTCTCAAGTGCTGATGAAATATCTTGCCCCCTTAGTACTTGAGGTTAATGGCATCAGCGAAATGGAGAGAAATGAAAACACATCAAGTAAACGCATAATATTTGATCGTTTTGTGTTAAAAATACCAAAAAATATTTTTGTCGTATCAACACAGTTAAAGCAGTACCTTGTTTCGCATAACTATGCCGATGACAACAAAATAACAGTAATCGAGAATGGCGTGGATATAACTAGATTTAACCCTAATATTTCTGGCGAATCTATCCGAAAGCGTTATGGTTTAGAAAAATCAATTGTAATTGGCTTTGTCGGCACATTTAAAGCGTGGCATGGTGTATACAAAATTCTGGAACTCGCACAAGAGTTTCGAGAACATTCTTATAAATTCGTATTAGTGGGTGACGGCGAATGCAGGGCTAGTTGCGAAGAATATGTCAACCAAAATCATTTAAATAATACTGTTATTTTTACAGGCCTTGTTCCGCATAATTCCATACCAGAATACATTGCGGCGATGGATATTTTGTTAGCACCTTTCCCGCGCAACTACTACGAGTCACAAAAAGGGTTTTTCGGCTCAGCATTAAAAATATTCGAGTATATGGCAATGGCAAAGCCAGTCATAGCCCCTCCCATGGGACAAATTGCAGAAGTTATCAGTGATAAAAAATCTGGCAGACTAATTTTCTCCGAAGATACCATTGAATTAAAAGCCGAGCTACAAAAGATGTGTAACGACCCTGACTATAGAAATTATATTGGTAAAAATGCACGACAGCATGTAGAGAGCCATTATACATGGAAGAGTAATGCAGAAAAAGTAAGGCAATTATGTGTCGAATCAATAGTTAAGCCTTAGATTTTAACTAACTATTAAATTCGATAAATATTTTAGATTGACTTTTATTAAATTGTTTGGTGGCTATTATGAATAATATTAAGTTGCAAGTTACTCTAGCTATTAGTTATATATTAGGGGTATTTTTATCGGGTTTTGTTTGTGCCAATACTATAGATAACTATCCAAAAATATGTAACTTGAATATTGGCGCGCCAGTTTATTATGACCAACCCTCTGTGATCCAACAGCTGGCGAAAGCTGACATTACCTTACTTGGCTTCTACCGCAACTGGGAGTCCGATCGAAAGCGCTTACCGGGGAGTATGCGTTCAACAGTACAGAAAATTAAAGCATTTAATCCTGACATATTGATTGGACAATACACTATTTTGAACGAAGCACCCGATGGTAGCCAGGCCAGCCCAGACAGCGACAAAGCCGAAAAAATCAACGAAATGGATTGGTGGGTAGAAGGTCTGTTTGGCCAAAAAATGCAATGGACTAAGAAATATGGCAAATACGATGTCAATTTCACCATGTTTTCAAGTCTGGATGCAGATGGTCGTAGATATCCAGAATGGTTAGCGGCACGTGATTACGACGTTTATTTCTCTAAAGTGCCTGAGTTTGACATATGGTTTCTGGACAATGTCTTTGGCCAGTCCAAGATTGCTTTGGCCAATTGGAGTAATAGCACTGACATTCAGTTACAAACTGCTGGAAGCGTACAAACAGCCTATCGGGCAGGCCATCTCGCTGAATGGCAAGCCATACGCTCAATCAACCCAAATATATTATTAATTGGGAATGTTGACGGTGTCGCTTACGAAACTCAAGAGTACAGTAACCAACTCAATGGTGCAGTCCTGGAAGCCATGATGGGCCTTAAATGGTCTACGGAAACATTGAAAGGTTGGCCGGCTATGATGCAGCGCTACCATAATGCTTTTGCTCATCTGCTAGCGCCTAAATTGGTAGTTTTCAATGTGCATGGCAAACTCAACGATTACCAACTGATGCGCTTTGGCTTGACTTCCACGCTGATGAATGATGGTCTTTTTTCCTACAGCGAACTGAATGGTAATTACCGTGCCGTACCCTGGTTTGACGAATTTGACATTGATTTGGGGCAACCGTTAGAAAGCCCGCAATTAAGCCCATGGCAGAGCGGTATTTATCGACGTGCGTTTGAAAAAGGCGTGGTCTTTGTCAATCCGACTAATAAAGCTGTCTCAGTGCCAAACAAGCTTAATCTCGTTAGATTAAAAGGCAAACAAGTGCCAGCCACTAACAATGGCAAATCTGTAGGCGCCAGCATTAATCTTCCCGCACGGGATGGGTTGATTTTATTAAAAAGCAACTAAGAAATACTTCTATACCCCCTAATCGAAACTGTTTGGAGCCAGTAGTGAGTGAAAAGATAAAACTATTAGTAATTCTCCCCTCATTGAAACGTGCCGGCGCGGAAACGCAAACGGTCGATTTAATCAACGGACTAGATAGTGATAAATATGAATTACATTTATTGTGCTTCGAGCCAGGCTTGGATCTACTCGACAGGGTGGATAATCGTTCTGTAGTCTTTCATCACGTCAAGCGCCAATCTAAATTCGATTGGATGTTGGCGGGGCGTATTGGTCAAATAATCGATAAATATGCCATCGACGTAGTTTACTGCTGTTTAACGATAGCCTTATTTTGGGGTTGGTTAGGCTTGCACCGAGCTAAGCGAAAAGCGCCTATTATTGCAGCACTGCATACCACACTTAATCGTAGTCGTCGGGCGGATATATTCGACATATTGCTCTACCAATGGTTGTTACGCAGTTGCGCTAAAGTGGTCTTTGTGTGTAAGGCCCAGCAGCAACATTGGCAACGGCGCTTTCCTTTTTTGTTATTTAATTCGGACTATATCCACAACGGTATTGATACTGATTATTTTCGGCAGTCATCGGTCGATGCTGATGGGATTGAGGCACTAAGGAAAAATCTTGGCCTGTCTACCACCTCTCGTGTCATTTGCCATATAGCGGCTTTTCGGCCCGAAAAAGGTCAACGGATTTTATTGGAGGCATTCAAACAACTCGCTGACGAATTTCCTGACCTTCACTTGGTGATGGCCGGCGATGGCCCGCTAAAAAACGAACTAGCAAAAATCATAACGCAGGAAGGCCTGTCTAATAGAATTCACCTGCCGGGTGCCATGACTGATGTGAGGCCTTTATTAGCGTTAGCGGAATGGTCCGTATTGCCTTCGACTGCCGAAACTTTTTCTATGGCGATGTTGGAATCCTTATCTATGGGCGTGCCTATGGTGGCAACCGATATCGGCGGCGCCAAAGAAGCTATCGTTCCTGATGAAACCGGCTACTTGGTACCGGCCAATGATAGTAATGCGCTGACCCAGGCTTTAAGTTTAGCCCTTGCGAATCAGAAACAAGCCGAAATGGGTTTGAACGGTCGCAAAATGGTGGAAAAAATGTTTAACCGCGCGTTAATGCTATCCCGATACGACGAGTTAATCGCTGCCGTTGCAGACAAAGGTGTTAAGCCTTTTCAGTGGGCTACATTTTGCCGTAACAGCGTACGCAATACATCAATGAGGCTTCGGATCGGTTATTTGAGAGGCTGGGGGCATCGAGTAGCCGGTACGGCGAACATTTCGTTCTCGGCATTCTTGGATAAAACCAATCCTAAAGGTATTGTAATTGGCGAATACACCCTGCTATCTAGGCAAGCGATGGTGTTGTCGCATGATTACACCCGCTCGTTGCATGCCACCACCAAAATCGGCAACTATTGTCTGATAGGCGCGCGCGCTATCATTCTCCCCGGCATCAATATTGGTGATCATGTCGTCGTAGGTGCTGGCTCTGTGGTTACTAAAAACGTACCGGCAAACAGTTTGGTTGCAGGAAACCCGGCACGCATCATACGTAGTATTAATACCGGTATTTATGGCAGGATATTGAAAGATGACTTCACCTACAGCCCTATTACTAAATTTGATACTTAAATTTTCGAGTTTATTATAAAAGGAGTTTAGAGTGCCAGGTTCATCCGCATTAAAAGAATATTTAAAAAGGCCTTGTATTGCAATGATAGGCCCCTCATTGCAACATGCAAGGGGTGGAATGGCTTCTGTTGTTCTTGCCTATAAGGAAGCCGGTTTATTTTCTAATTGGCCGATTTTATACCTTGAAACTCACAAAGAAATATCAGCTGTTCGTAAACTGTTGCTTGGTATCAGTTCGTTCTGTCGATTTGTTTATTTGCTGATACAAGGACGTGTAGGGTTGTTACATATACATGTTGCCGGCCAAGTTAGCTTTTTAAGAAAATCCGCATTTATGCTAGCAGCAGATTTGTTTGGTGTACCTTATATATTACACTTGCACGGCTCGGCATTTAGAACTTTCTATGACACAGCGTCCGGGAAACTAATAAAAAAATATATTCGCTATGTTTTCGACCGCGCAACTTTCCTTATTGCTTTGTCGGACGAATGGCGGCAATGGCTTTCCGGCATTACTACAAACCGGAATATACGATTAATTTTTAACCCAGTAAATCTGCCAGATGAATTTACACATGACGATTCGAGCAATCGGATTTTGAATATTGTTTTCCTTGGAAAACTGACAGAAAAAAAAGGTATTGCGGATTTATTGAAAGCATATGCCTTAGTATTAGAAAGGTCATCTGTGCCAACTCACCTATATTGTGGAGGCGATGGCGATAGATTAATGGTCGATGAATTGATAAGGGACTTGAGTTTAAATGAATACGTTAGTCTTCTGGGCTGGATTCAAGGCGAAGCTAAGCATCAATTGCTTAATAAGGCCGACGCATTGGTTTTACCCTCATATAACGAAGTTTTACCCATGTCAATCCTTGAAGCACTTGCTTACGGCGTTCCTGTCGTTGCCACCCGCGTTGGAGCAATAGCAGATGCAGTATCGGATGGCGTAGAAGGCTTACTGGTAAGTCCAGGTGATATTCATGCAATAGCCGATGCAATATTAACTATAGTCACTAATGCTGAAACTCGAAAATTTATGCGTAAAAATGCCAGAGCTAAGGCCGATAATTGTTTTAACGATAAGGCTGTAATATCCGAAATATCTCAATTGTATACTGAAATATTAGGAGATAAATATGCTCAATCAATATAGTAACGAACTTCTGAATACACAAAAAAAAAGGTTATTATTTTGTTTTGGTGAAGGCGGACATGCAAGCCAAGCCTCCAGGCTTTTCATTGCGATGAAACCTAATCTCAAAGACATCGAAATTGTCACTATCGGTGACTTTCACGAAAAACCATTTTGGTCGGATGTGCATTTTTATTACCCGCCATTGCGTGACAAGGCACAAGGCTATACCTTGTCTGGCTTATTAAAGGCTGCAGGTGAAATTTGGTCTATCAGTCGTGTGATTTGTTCTGCATCTACTCAGGGCATTATTTCAACTGGTCCAGGATTTTGCACGGCTATATGTTTAATTGGGCGACTATGCTTTAAAAAAACCATACATATAGAAACCTGGTCGCGGTTCGACACACAAAGCCTTACCGGAAAAATTAATTATTTAATTTGCAATAAATTTTATATCCAGAATAAAGAACAATTAAAATTCTATAAAAATGCCAAATATTGTGGTTTATTATGAAATTATTCGTTACTGTTGGCACTACAGCATTTGATGAGTTGGTTAAGTTTGTAGATCAAGAACCTTTTTTTGATGACTTTGATGTCACTATTCAATACGGACCTGGCCAATATATCCCAAAAAATAGAAATAATTTTGCATTTATTAAAAACATTGAAGAAGAATACCTAGCTGCTGATTTTGTTATATCTCATGGTGGTGCCGGTACTATTTATAGGTTATTGGAATTATCAGTACCATTATGTGCTGTGGCGAATTTAGAGCGAATTGATGATCATCAACTAGATATTTGTCATAATTTATCAAATCGTAATTTTATTTTTTCAGTAAAAAAAATATCTGATATTCCAGATCGTATTAGATTATTCTCCAATGGAAATATAACTTTTGAAAAGTTTCAAAAAGAAAGCTTTTTCTGTGCCAAAGAAATATCGGACTACTTTTTGAAATAATCAAAGCCAGCGTAGGTTTATAGCGCAGCGTAATCGGTCGCATGTCGCGAGGCGTACAGCAACTTATTAAGCGTGTGCATCGTCAGAAAGCGTCCTACCTAAGCTCTAAGGTTTTCGCCAAAATCAACTTCCTTCTATGGTCCCCATGCTTCGCGTCACTGCCA
>NZ_LUUI01000115.1 GCF_001644015.1 Methylomonas lenta | reverse complement strand
GGATTTAAGGGCGCTTACAATAAACCAGACCTCGTATCCTCTGACAAAGAAGCTGATTGAAGCAAATCCTTAAATTGGGAAACATCATCAGCGGACTTACCTGACACATAATGCCAGAAACGAACGCTATCCTCGTCAATGTCTTTTCTTGGTAACTTACCAAGCTTATCAAGCAAACCAATATGTTGAAACAATTGTTCTACAACGTTATCTTCAGGATATGTACAGCTAACTTTTCCGGGATATGTATTCACTAGCTGTTCAATCTTAGAAGTTGCCAACAAAGTTCCACATGGAATAAGTGTTTTGGTTTTTTTGAAACAAATGCTAACATTGCGCCCAGCTTTAAGATGACTTATTGCCTTATTTAAAAACTCCATCAATAGTTTTCTATTTTCTTCAGTTGAAAGACTAAATTCTTTTGGGGCGAAAATATCTATTACATCACCACAGTCTTTTCGGTTTCTTTTTTTAAGCTTTTCTTTTATGGATTTATTTTTAGCTAAATTCGAATTCTTTATTTGGCGCTCATATTCTTTAGCCTGAATATTGATAGTGTATATTCTTTTCTTTGTAGTTAGCTTTTTCATTAAATTAATATTCCCTTAAGTTTTATGTCTTTATATTTTAGATAATCAAAAAAGTCGAAGAAATAAAACCGATTACAGCCACTACCAAACCCCATAAGTTCAGAGCTCACTCAAATATTTTCTCCCAGTACACAATCAGTTTTGGATAAAAAAGTTTTGTCAGATACAAGAATCATCCCTGATTTTCTCCTTTAAGACAATAGACTCTAAAACTATGCTATGGAAATAGTAGCCCTTCCTTGCCGAAAACATAGAGATAATTCTAACGAAGCGGCATTTAGCCCGCCCCGATTAACGATAGCGTAATCGGAGGAATGTAGGCTTCGAAATGTGCGATTACGCAAGCTTTTATGCCCTTTAGAGTAAATCGCACCTACTGTTTGCAGGATAGCTTATTTGCCATTTGTTCGCCGCGCGAATTAATCTTATCTTTTCGCGAAGACCAGGATCTGACAACAACGACGGAACCAGTGGCCGATAATGCAGATGCACGCAGCCAGATCAGCTCTCCTTAATCGGTGCTCTTGAGCAAAGCCATTTTTTCTGCATTCATCAACACAACTCGGCTTTCGGACTGTGCGGCGCACAGGCAGGCACCGAAAATAAAAATGCACCCGGATAAGTAAATCCACAGGAGTAAGGCCATGATCCCGCCGAAGGCACCATAAACGGCGTTTAAGGTGGCGAAGTCTTTCAGATAGATCAAGAATAAACTTTCGGCCACCTGTAATAATGCAGTCGCACACAGCGCGGCAAGCCAGACTTCAGCAAAGCGAGTGGGCCGACTGGGAGCCAGCCGATAAAACAAGCTCAAACTGAAAAACACCACCAGTGAAGCCACAAAATACCCCCCTGAACCATAGACCCAAGCAGCAAAATCATGCACTGGAAATAGCCAATTTTGGGCCATTTTCGCCAGCGCCGGCAGCACGACACCCAACAAAACCAGGCTAACCAAAATCAGCAGAAACCCTAGGCTTTTGAACGGTAGCCGCCACCAGTTGGCGGTTTCAGTACACCAAGCTTGGTTAGTGGTGCGAATCAGGGTGGCGAAAAAGCCCATGGCCGCCCAAATCAGCATTAGAAATGCGACAGCACTGGCCTGTCCCCGGGCTTTTATTACACCGCTGATGGTGCCAAAAATGTAGCTTTGCATCTCACCAGTGATGGGGACATAGTTTTCGATATAGGAAATGACCGCCTGGTTGGCTTGTGCTTGATTAATAAACACTGAGGCAATGGTGACGATGAGGACGATTAAAGGAAATAGCGAGAGGAACGCGTAGTGAGTGAACGCCGCGACCGACTGAGCGCCGTTGATCTGCGAAAACTTATTCACGGCCAGGCAGACTGTATTCCAAACTCGACAGCTGTTTAGACTAAATCGCTGCTTGGCTATTTCCGGCGCTGTATTGGTTGGCATTTGCGCATGCCGTATTAGCTTCACTCCCTCCAGCACTAGCAACGGGATAGCACCCAATACGACCAGCAGCAAACAATCGCTGAACGGCATGGATGAGGTTTTTAAGAAGCGACCCAGCATTTCGTTATGCTGACTCAACACTTGCAGACCGAACGAAACGGCGATCACCACGACCAGGTTGAGGTTGGTAAACAACGAAATACGCCAGACCGGTTTGGTTTCGCTACGGGCGCCGAAGGCTCGCAACAGCTCGGCGAACACCAGCACGGCAAAAGCATAGGTACGTGCGATTTCCGTGGTTTCCGTCTTCAGAATATAGACGTAAACCACGAATGCCACACTCGCCGTCAGCAAGCCGGTAAAACCCATGGTGCGAAGAAAGTTAGGGGTGGTGATGCGCTCGGAACGCGGTCGCGGTTGGCGCTGCATGACGTCGGGATCGATCGGATCGGTGGCCAAGCACAATGCCGGCAGACCGTCGGTGACCAGATTGATCCACAGCAGGTGTATGGGCAGCAATGGTGTCGGCAACCCTACGACCACGCAAACAGCCATCAGCAATAACTCGCCGCTGTTGCCCGCCAGCAAGTATTGCAGGGTCTTGCGGATATTGTCATAGATGCCGCGCCCCTCTTCGACAGCGGCGACAATGGAAGTGAAGTTGTCATCAGTGATGATCATATCCGCCGCCTGCTTGGTGACCTCCGTACCGGCTTTGCCCATAGCGATGCCGATGTCGGCGCCCTTGATGGCCGGCGCATCGTTGACGCCGTCGCCGGTCATCGCCACCACCGCATCGTTGGCTTTCCAGGCGCGGATGATGCGCAATTTGTGTTCGGCGGTAACACGGGCATACACGGCGATTTTGGCTATACGCTGCTGCAGCTCTTCATCAGACAGCTTGTCCAATTCGATACCCGCGACGGCTGTGTCATCATCGCCAGCAATGCCGATTTCCCGGGCAATGGCGGTCGCGGTATACGGATGATCGCCGGTAATCATCACCACCCGAATGCCGGCTGCGCGACATTTGGCGACGGCATCCTTGGCTTCCTGGCGCGGCGGATCAAACATGCCCGACAGACCCACGAATACCAGATCCTGTTCAACGGCGTCGGCGACGAGCTCAGCGGATGAGTCAATGTCCAGGTCGCGATAAGCCGAACCGAGCACGCGCAGGGCTTGCTGCGCCATCGCGGTATTTTGCGCCACGATGGCCTGACGATCCTGGTCCGTCAAGGGACGGACACCGGCGCTGGTGTAGAGTTTTGTGCAGCGATGCAACAGCACATCCGGCGCGCCATTGCTGAAGGCGCGTATTTGGCCGTCCGGCAGTTTGCGGACCACCGTGCTCAGTTTACGATCGGAATCGAACGGAATTTCATGCTGTTTGGGCATCTCTCGCTCGATGCGTTCCCGGTCGCCGCCCGCTTTAGTCCCGCCCACCAATAACGCACCTTCGGTGGGGTCGCCCACGACTTGCCAGCTGCCTTTTTCCTGGGAAAGATGAGCGTTATTACAAGCCAGTATGACCGTTGCGAGTTTAAGCAATGGCGCCGCATGTTCCACGTCGATCTGTTTGCCTTCGATCAGCACTTCGCCTTCCGGCCCGTAACCTTCGCCGCTGACCTGATAACGCTGCCCAGCCACGAAAAACGCGCGCACGGTCATTTGTCCCACCGTCAAGGTCCCGGTCTTGTCGGTGCAGATCACGCTAGTCGAGCCCAGCGTTTCGACGGCGGATAGTTTGCGCATCAGCGCATGGCGGCGGGACATGCGCACCACACCCAGAGACAACGCCACCGTCACGACGGCCGGCAGTCCTTCCGGCACCGCTGCCACGGCAAGGCTCACCGATGTCATAAATAACTCGAACAAGTCCGTACCGCGCAGCAGGCCCAATCCGAACAATAATGCGACAACACCCAACGCCGTCCACACCAAGATCTGTCCGAAGGACTCAAGCTTTTTCTCCAGCGGGGTCTGTTCCTCCTCAGCCGCTTCTGCAATCAAACCGGCGATACGACCCAACTCGGTCTGCATCGCCGTGGCCACAACCACGGCCAGCCCGGTACCCGCCGCGACACTGGTGCCCATGAACAGCATATTGTCGCGGTCGGCCAGCGGGACATCAATCTGATCCAAAGTCTCGGCATGCTTGGTCTGTGCTAACGATTCGCCGGTTAGCGTCGCTTCGATGCATCTGAGCGAGGCGGCCTCCAGCAGCCGGGCATCGGCGGCGATCAAGTCGCCGGCTTCCAGCGCCAGGACGTCGCCGATAACAATTCCGGAGGCTGCAATCGACATGACTTTTCCATCGCGCCATACCTTGGCCTGCGGCGCGGTCATCTTCTTTAGCGCCGCAATGGACTTCTCGGCATTGAACTCTTGGTAAAAGCCAATGACGGCGTTGAGCACGACGATGGCCAGGATGGCACCGGCATCCAGCGTTTCGCCCAACAGGCCGGAGACGATACCCGCCACAATCAGTATCCAGATGATCAGGCTCTTGAACTGGTCGAGGAAAATCCGTAACGGGCTGATGCGCTTGGCTTCCTTCAGTGCGTTTGGGCCGTTGGCGGCAAGTCGAATAGCCGCTTCTTGGGTCGACAGTCCTGCCGAGGAGGAACCGAGCTGTGTCAGCGTTTCCTCGACGGACAGCCTGTGCCAGGCTTGGTTTTTTTTGGGTTGTTCAGCGAGGTCGGGTGGTGGATTCATATTATTCAACCCTCACTAAACCGTTGCTGTCGTTTGCGAAATTCGGACAATTTCTTGAGCGATATCCGCTGGGGAAAGCACAAAATCGATATACCCGCTGGCAATTGCACTCTCAGGCATATCAGGTTGTTTGGCGGTATCGAGCTTCTGTGCGATGGTAATGCCACCGGCTTGTTTTATCTCGGACAGCGCCGCGGCACCATCTCCATCATAGCCAGAAACAATAATAGCGATCAGTTTACCGTCCCAATTCTCTGCCAGGGAACGAAGAAATACTGTAATCACGTCCGGCCATCCTCGCGGTTTTGAGATGGGTTTTAGATGGAATTCTCCGTCAAGAATATGCAAATCACGCTTTTCAGGAATGATGAACACATGGTTGGGTACGATATCTAATTTCTCCGTGATCAGTTCCACTGGCATCTGGGTGTACCGCGGGAGAATCTCGTGCAGCATGGTAGATACGGTTCTGACGTGATTAACAATCACAATCGCAACACCTAAATCGGGCGGCAGATTTTGTAGTAATTGGATATAGGCGTCAAGGCCGCCGGCCGAACCGCCTACGCAAACGACAGGAAAATCTTTTGCCCCCGACTTAGCTTTCATCGACCATCGCCGCCATTGCCATCAATCAGGCCGACGCCGCCTCATTCATGATTTTAACGATGGTGTCTTCCACTTCTTGTGCTACCTCTGCCAGTTGCGGTGTGTTGAACATCGCCAACAGTGTGCTGGGTTTCAATGTCGCTAGCATGGTTTTACCGTCCTCTTCATAAACAGAAATTCGGCATGGCAGTGCGGTGGAGACACTCATGTTTTCATCGAGCACCTTCTTTGCTTGCAGCGGTTGGCAAACTTCAAAGATCTGACATTCGTTGACGAACTCGACGCCTTTCTTATTCATGGTTTCTTTCAGGTTATGAACCTGCATGACGCCAAAATGATTCGCCTCGACGGCCGTATGCAAGGCAGTCGCGGTTTCACTCACCGATTTGTTACTAGTTAATTTGTATAGCATAGTCGTTCTCCTTTCAGGGTTTAAAGTTGACGTTATAGCAGCGCTAAGCACTGGCTTAGGATATGGTCGGAAATAACTTACAGAATTTCACGCTCATAGTTCCCATGCTTCGCGTGGGAATGCAGCCGGAACCGCTCCGCGGTTTGGGACGCTGGAGCGTCCCCTCCACCCGGTACCCACACAGAGCATGGGTACCATAAATGGACGTTATTTTTGCCCAAACCTTAATCTTTGGAGAGTTTGATAATAACGACCATCGGCAAGACTATCAGCAACACGCCAATCAGCGCCCAAAGCCACATCCCGTCCATCATCCACTCGTGGGTAACATTCATCATGTTGTTCATCATAAATCTGTCTCGTTGAGTTGCGTCCCTCCACTGGACTGAGTATTCATTTCCACATGACGTCAACCTCTGCTTTTGCAGCGGCGGTAAGAAGATCAATCAGCGGCAATGCTCGATGAGCGAGGCTCACGCCAGACTCATCCATAACCTTGGCTGTCGGCAAATCTTTTTTGGCATCGATAGCGGCTTTCAACCGATTCAGTACCTCGGGAATATCGGCCGCCAGGATCGCGCCTGGTACGGTTTCGCTGTGCCCCATCATTTTCAGCATGGCAAGGGCAACATCCCCAAACATGATGGTGTCGGCATAAGCATCGGTGGTAAACGTTACCAACATAGTTGTGCTCCTGAAATATATAACTTAGTTACTATCTTGCAACGACAGCAATTCTGGGTTCCAAATTTTTCTCACCAGCATAATCTGTCCCGGGTCGTTATAGGGATAAAGAGCCTGTTGCGTGCCGTTCTTAGCAAGCACCTGGCGGAAATAATCTTGCTGGTAAAGCAAGTCCACACCGATTACCGGTACACCCTGATCGCTAGCGGCTTTAAGCTGATCACCAGCGACATTGCCCAGCCCACCTGAATAGATGGGCAACGCTTCACTCAACATAAATTCCATGCTGAAACACGCTGTTTGGCAAGGTTACTGAACGACAAGATCAGTTTTGCTTGGTATTGACATGTTTCAGCTGGAATTTGGCAGTAACAAGGAGTCTAGCTTGGCTCGACCGTATATTCACTTAGAACGTGGGCGAAACAGTTGACCACTCCCGCATGGCCTCATCAGCAGGATGATCCAGCATAACCTTGCCGTTCTCGGTCGATTTGACCCACGTTAGCGGAATATAATGATGCTGACCAACGTCATCTTTCTTCAGCTTGAGATAGTTGGTATTTTCCATCTGGTCAACACTGGCAAACTGCCTGCCTTCTGAGCAAACAACAGGCATATCGGGTTTAATCTGGTCTGGGTGAATCATGATAGTTCTCCGCTTGGCTTATTTTGAGTCAGCTATATTGAAAATATTGGGGCAGCATTTTGCAGACTGTCTATCCCGACACTGAATTGTTAACCTGGAGGCTGACAAATAATGACTATTAATCAGTTTGAAAGCCTTATTAATCCCTTTAACTAAAACAAACCATACAGCGATTAACGGCGCTGATCTGTTCGGCAACGCACATTGATAACTGTATTATTCGGAATTACCGAAAATGATAAACACGCTTTTAGATTCAATTAGCAAACTTTTCGGGATTAGCTCAACCGGCATGTTGGTGGCTTCGACAAAACTTTATGCAGGATGGTATGCATTTTGATCATGTGATTAACAATGACTATAGCCACACCCAGGTTAGCCGGTAAAATTTAACAACCTAATATAAGCGTCAAGCGCCCGCCCACACAAACGACAGCGAAATCGTTCACCAAGGAAGGCTTATTTTAATAGTTTAAGCGGCCATATCAGTGGGCATTGGTCTGAGGCGGTTATATTCGGTTTTAAGCACGTTGTAGCACTCGCAAACCTGAACTTCCAAACCAGGGCGACTCAAGACGTTAATATGACCTCTACTGTAACTAATCAAACCTTTTTGCAGTAACTTCCCGGCCGCTTCAGTGACACTTTCTCTGCGCACCCCCAGCATACTGGCGATGTGATCCTGGGTCACAATCAATTCATTTGAAGCTTGTCTATCGAGATTTACCAGTAACCAACGTGATAGTTGCTGATAAATTGAATGATGGCGATTACAAGCGGCAGTTTGCACTATTTGGGCAATCATCGCCTGAACGCTGCGTAATAACAGTTGCAAGAACATTATATCGCCACAAAGTCCATATTGATGGTCGAAATCGTGCATGAAAAGTTGCTTCCGCAATCGATAGCTATATCCCTTGCGGCTAACGATGGCTTGATGTGTCATTGTTCCGCCACCCATTAAAAGACCAAGCCCGACAAAGCCTTCGTTACCGACCTGCGCAAGCTCACTCGATGTGCCGTCTACAGTAAAATTAACCTTCGACACCACGCATGAAGTCGGGAAATAAAAGTAATTTAGCGCACGTCCAGATTCGTAGATGACTTGGCCATAGTTCATATGAACCAATTCCAAATGGTGAATTAGTCGTTGAAAAGTCTCTACAGGGAGTGCAGCCAACAAAAGATTGTGGCCAGGACTTTCTTGTGTCGTCATTAAGTACTTCCCTCTATTTGATCAAATGGGATAGCTTTAAATGTCTTTATCAGACTTTAAAGCCAATATGCCCAATAAGCATACTGATCCCAAGTGAATACATCTGCACGGTAACACACTTAGTGATGGGACATAGTTAAAGGCAACAGATACACTGAAACTGGGGCAAGTTATATACATCTCTGGCCGGCTTTCAGTTTGCCAGTATAGGTATTACCTCTCACAGATCCAGATTGCGACAACTCGCATCGTATGGACTCTGGAGAGGCAATTGGAACGGGATTACTTTGCGGCTAAATGATACCTAATAAGACCAGAACCAGTAAGATGATCAAAACCGTCCCAAGCCCACCAGAAGGTCCATAACCCCAATTGCGGCTATGCGGCCAGACTGGAATGACACCAACGAGCATCAGGATAAGAATGACGAGTAAAATTGTGCCAATTGACATGATATTGCTCCTTGTAGAGAGAAAATTAAACTAAAAACGATTCTAAATCTGCGCAAACTTGGTCTTTGGGTAGCATCTCATCATCTGTGTATGAGTCCCAAAATACCCACGACAATCAAATACACGGCCACGAAATAATTTAAAAAACCTTGGCACCACCAAAATTAAAATCCCTATCACAAGTGCCAGCACGGGTTCGATCGCGATATTCATGGAAGTTCTCCTCTTTTAAGTGTAGAAACAGCTTAACGACAAGATGGCTGATAGTCTGTACGCTATCGCACAGACTTACGAAAGCCCCCTGCCCCCCTGAGCGGCAATAATTTTTAGAGTTGTTTTCTAATAATCAATGTGCGTTGCCGCACCGACCGAGTTCAGGATTACGAGTATGGTTTTATCTGAGCGCCGAACAATCGCGGAATTCGCTCAATCTAAAATAATCACAAAATCAATTCACAGGAGCCACAATGAACAAAGATCAATTAAAAGGCCGAATCGAAGAAACCAAAGGCAAAGTCAAGGAAGTCACCGGCAAGATACTGGATGACGAAGATATGGAAATAGAAGGCAATATCCAAAAAAATATCGGTAAGGTTCAGTCGGGCTTTGGTGACGTCAAGGAAGATATCAAAAAGTCGATTGAATGAGAACTTGCTAACCGAACAATAAAGTCCAGCCCTGCTGACTTGCTATTCATTAGAAACCGGATACTTAACATATTTACAGGAAATATCATGAAATTCACCCACAACAAATTCAACACTTTATGCGCTGGCTTTATTTTGACACTCTGCTCGTTAAGCGCTTATGCCGAAGATAGCAAAATTGAAACGCCTATGAATGAAGACCAAGTAGAAGGCCGTGTCGAAGAAACCAAAGGTACAGTCAAGGAAGTTACCGGCAAAATACTGGACGACAAAGGCATGGAGATAAAAGGAAATGTCCAAAAGAATCTCGGCAAAGCCCAAAAGGGCTATGGTGATATCAAACAGGATATTAAGGAAGACAAATAAAAAATAGTATTATTGAGCAGTGCAGCCAAGCCAGCTTGGCTGCTACTTGAATGCTGTCAAATCCATTTTTAGCAACCGAACATAAAAGTCGCAGGTTTAAGCAAATATCTCTTCGATAGTTAAATGTTTATCTGCCGCGCGTATTGTCGCCAATAAACGGCTTTTTAGGGGGAATTCCAAATGCTTAAAAGTCTAGCTATCATACTCATCGCTATTTGTGCATCAGGCTTCTGACATCATGTACCCAACACATTCGTTGTTATTCGTAGTAGTAATGATCTCGCTAACCGCATGTGGCGAGGTGGCACAATTGCCGGTTTCGGCGGGTGTCGGCCCTCACCCACAACTGCCACCACCCAATCCGACCTTGATTCCCACGGTGAACATCGCGCCGGCTGTGGGCTGGCCCGCGAATGGCAAACCTGATGCAGCCCTTGGGTTGATCGTCAACGCCTTTGCCGATGAACTCGATCACCCACGATGGCTTTATGTGCTACCCAACGGCGACGTTTTGGTCGCCGAGACCAATACTCCAGCAAAACCTGAAGATGGGAAAGGTATCAAAGGCTGGCTCATAAAATGGGCCATGAATAAAGTTGGCGCAGGCGTACCCAGCGCTAATCGCATCACGCTGCTGCGCGACACCGATGGTGACGGGGTAGCGGAAACTCGGAGCGTGTTTATAGAAGGACTCAACTCACCGTTCGGCATGGCGCTAGTTGGCGACAATTTTTACGTGGCCAATACGGATGCACTGATAAAGTTTCACTATAACGACGGCGAAACCCATATTGCTGAACCGGGCATCAAAGTACTGGATTTACCGGCAGGCCCTATTAATCATCACTGGACTAAAAACCTGCTGGCTAATCGCGATGGGACACGGCTCTATGTAACAGTAGGGTCTAACAGTAATGTTGCCGAAAATGGTATCGATCAGGAGTTCGAACGGGCCGCCATTTGGGAAATCGATCCACAGAAAAGTAATTACCGGGTTTACGCCTCAGGTCTGCGCAACCCCAATGGACTAGCCTGGGAGCCGGACGAAGGAACACTTTGGACTGTGGTTAACGAACGCGATGAAATAGGCAGCGACTTGGTGCCGGATTATCTGACTTCGGTACCTGAAGGCAGTTTCTTTGGTTGGCCATACAGCTACTATGGCCAACATCTGGACCAACGCATAAAGCCTCAACGCCCCGAGTTAGTCGCCATCGCCAGAGTGCCTGACTATGCACTTGGGCCTCACACTGCATCACTTGGTCTGGCATTTTCCAGAAGCGCCAGTTGGCCTGCACCGTTCAATAACGGGGTTTTCATCGGCCAACACGGCTCATGGAACCGTAAGCCACGCAGTGGCTACCGAGTTATCTTTGTACCTTTCAGAGACGGCAAGCCTTTCGGTGAACCAATTGATGTGTTGACAGGCTTTGTTAGCCCCGATGGCGATGCGCTCGGCAGGCCAGTGGGTGTGGTGTTAGACAAGCGAGCAGCGCTGCTGGTCGCCGATGATGTCGGCAACACCATCTGGCGTGTGACGGCATCGACCACGCCCTTTCAGTCAGACTCGGTCGCTGGTTATTGAGCGTTAGCTGGCAAACAGAGCGCAGCGGCTGTATGTACGCCAGCGTACCGACGGGGAATAGCTTTGCTGCTAAAGTATTTTAAAGGTTTTAACGCAACCCCGACATCCTCCTAAAGCCGGGCTCAGTATCGTAGAGTTTATCCTACAGTATCGATGTTTTTTCAGCCAAGCCAGGATGTGTCCACGTGCTTTTTATACACTATAAGGCTGTCGATAAAATCGCCAGTGCGACCGGTTTGACTGCTGAAGTGCTTGATGAAATAGGAGAACAAAACTATGAAAACTGGCTGGCAACGCTTGAAGAAAAATTACAAGAATTATTTTCGCGACAATCCCGTAATATCACTAGGTATCGCGGTAGCGGCCGGCTTTCTGTTGAGCCGCATGTTTAGTGATTGTCAAACCGACAATCGTCATGAATCCAGACACCGTCAAGACCGACGGCTCAAATAGAGAGGAAACCATTATGGACACCATAGATAAAGCATCTAATTACGCACATGAGACTTTCGATAAGATTGCCAGTGCAAGCAGTCATGCCGCAGAAACATTTGGCGAAAAAGGAGATGATCTAATAAATGCCGAACAGAAAATGCTAAAGCAATGCCGCAGCTATGTCCGCGACAATCCCATAACGTCGCTGGGTATCGCAGCAACGGCAGGGTTTCTATTGAGCAAACTTTTAAGACTCCGATAAACCTGCGAGCATCATGAATCCAGATGCGGTGGCTGTCCTAGCTTGTGGCTAAGGTTTTCGGCTGGCTTGCAACCGTAATTTAGAACTGACTTTCAATCACAATAGGCGTTAAAACCACCGCAGTCGGGTCGACTAATATGATACGGTGGTGTACTCTGAAACTCTATTTCCCCCTGGTCAATTTTCAATCGGCGCCAACACACTGGAGAGTATCCAATGCGATTATTTCGGGACTGTATCCTGGATATTGTGGTGAAAATTTCATTTATCGAGTTCTTGGATAGTTGCTCCTGGCGATTATCTGGGCGGAATTCACACCCGCTAGTTTAGTCACCCATCGACAATGGACAAGTAACGAGATCATCCAAGAATAATTGGGTATCGAAAGAGGCCTTGAGCATGCAGGGAAACTCGTACGTTTCTTAGGGGAGTTAAGAACCCGTTGTAACAATTACCCTAAAAACTGTTTTATTTAAGAGTAATAAATATTCTTAATCTATGTTCGCTACCGCACCGACTGAATTCACTGTTAATCGTACATTCCGCGTTGGTCATCGCTATTAGGTTATGGCTAAATAATTACCAGGAGACACTCATGAATAAAGATCAAGTCAAAGGCAGAGTCGAAGAAGTTAAAGGTAAAGTCAAGGAAGCCGCCGGTGTAATACTGGATGACGATGCTCTGGAGATTGAAGGAAATGTTCAAAAAAACGTCGGTAAGGTTCAGGCAGGCTACGGTGATCTCAAGGAAGAGCTTAAGCAAGACAAATAAATATGCATCGCCTCTATATATCCACTCTGACAAATCTGTTGTTTGCCGTAAGAGGAGATGCAACCAACCTTACCTTTAACCAGAAACGACTAGGAATCTTATCTAATGATGAAGTTTGGGGACACCCATTCCAGAATAGATAACATGTAACAAAACATATAATAATTAGGATACTACTATGAAAACTAAAGAAATCTTCGCAATTGGATTAGTTACTTTGGCCTTATTGGCTGGCT
Source organism: Methylomonas lenta (assembly GCF_001644015.1). Classification (GTDB taxonomy): domain Bacteria; phylum Pseudomonadota; class Gammaproteobacteria; order Methylococcales; family Methylomonadaceae; genus Methylomonas; species Methylomonas lenta. The sequence continues at coordinate 5,554 of NZ_LUUI01000115.1, read as the reverse complement.
GTGACAAAGAAAAGGAATCCACTTCTACCTCTACTACCACCAAAAGTGTTACCTCACCCGCTCCCTCTGAAGAACCAACTACAACTAAAACTCAGGAATCGACCTCCACGACTACAACCGATACAAAAGATCAATAATTTATTTTTGCCGGTTCCCAATCTCCGGATTGGGAACTGTATCCTGGCGCTCTGGCCATTCTGAAATGGTGCATTAGAGCTAGAGCCGTAGCTGATGACCGCTATAGATAGCTATATATAGTAGTCACCGGACTAAACCGCTACGGTACCTTTCCAACTCAAAGCGGCCAGTCGTTTCAACCGAAACAACTGGCTCTACCAGCAATTAGGAGGCATTTGGTTTTCACTGGGATGCTGGACTTTTAAGGGATGCGATTTCCACTGGCCTACAAACCTCTTATTCTTCAGGGCGTGATTTAATGATTACGCCTGTGCTGATATAGGCGGATTAATATAATTCACTCCAGATTCCAACAGTTTCGGGAACTAATCATCGCTATGATAGGGTGAAGAACTTATTCTTTTTATTTTAATTTGTTTTCCATGCAAAAAAATACCCCTTATATTCTTTTTCTGACCTTTGTTTTGCTAGTAACAGTATCTTTTTTCTTATTGATTAAGGATTTTTTACTAGCCTGTTTTTGGGCCATCATTCTGGCAGTAGTTTTTGATCCCGTTTATCGGCTGTTTAGGCAATATTTTAAAAGTTCCGAAATACTGGCGTTGTTTTTGACCATGATAATGATTATTCTGGTTTTTGTTATTCCTTTGTTAACCTTAACCTTGATGATAACCGAGGAAAGTACAAACTATTATTTAAAAATTCAAGGCGGGGAAATAAATCCCCAAGTCTATTTTCAAAACACTATCAAGCTTCTTTTGCCGAAGTTCAATAAGCTTTCACATATGCAGGCATTAACCGTTGAGCAGATAAGTTCTTCCGCAGGGAATGCCTTTGCAGAAGCCGTAAAATATATAGCCCAGCAAGTCCCCTCATTGACCCAGAACCTGTTAAACCTTATCGTTCAATTTGCCTTGACTTTCTATATCCTGTTTTTTCTATTACGGGATGGTCAGCATTTGATCAGGAAACTCAACTTTCTGATTCCAATAGGTGACGGGATCGAAACAGAATTATTTGAGCGTTTCACCAGCGTAGCCAGAGCGACTGTTAAAGGCGGTTTGATCGTCGCTGTTATTCAAGGCAGTATCGGGGGATTTTTATTTTGGTTTGTAGGCATTCCCGCCGCCTTTTTATGGGGTATGTTAATGATAGTTTTATCTTTATTACCGGTAGGCAGCGCGTTAGTTTGGGCTCCCGCTGCAGTAATTCTGTTTTTACAAGGTCAAACGTTAAAGGCGGTTATCGTTTTGACCGTCGGGATTTTAGTCATTGGTATGATTGATAACTTTCTGCGGCCACGGCTGATAGGTAAAGACAGTAAAATGTCAGATTACCTGGTACTGGTATCAACATTGGGTGGATTAACCTGGTTTTCCTTAACAGGATTTGTATTAGGCCCCATTATTGCTGCTTTATTCATTACCTGTTGGGATATAATGGGAAAAGAAAGCCAGGTAAGTAAACGTAAACAAGGCCAATCGCTGTAGTCGTCGGTTGAACAACTAATAATCCTTTTTTTAAAAAGGGTAATCTGTGGTTTTATTAATTATTCTGAATTGATGGCACCAATCCGAATCCTCTGCTACCGCTTCAGCCAAAAATGCTGCCTGTGCCTCGTTCCAGAAATCTGCCTCAGACAGGGCAATTTTGCGAAGTAACGGTTTCTCGCCGCCTGCTAAACCTAATTGACAAAATAACCTCAGCATAGTGCGTGTTGAAGTATCCATTTGAATCCCCGGAAACGATTAAAGCTTTACGCCAAGGCTGGGCTTTGATCTCGGCGTTATTTTTTATTTTAATGAAACTCAAATCCTTCAACGATTATTTTTGTTATTACTAACATTTCCAACAACACCAGCTGTTGCGATAAAACGCAGAGCATCCTCAACAGACATATCTATTTCTGTTATGTTGTCTCGTGACATAATGACCGTATTGCCACCTATCGCATAACTAGATGGTAAATATACGACAACCTGGTCATCGGAAATAAAGGTATGTAAAACCTCATCAAAATCCGAAACGGTAATAAAACCTATTTGTTGACTATTGCCTGGAGGGACATTAACCAGAACGACCTGTTTAAACTTACCTCTGTTTTCGCTAGAAAAAAGAGAACTAAAATCACGTATGGCAGTATACAAACTTTTAATAACGGGAATCTGGAGTACGAGTTCTTCAAAATGATCGAACAGGCTGCGGAAAGTTCGAGACTCCAGAAAGCCTCCGAAAAAGAATATTAAAGGCAGACCTAACAAAAAACCTAAGCCCTTAATGTACCAACTGTCAGGGAAGAAAAACGTGAAGATATTTCCCAGTACCAACTCTACAGTGTCTGCAAACCAGAAGAGCAAATAAAGGGTAAGTGTAATGGGGATAATCGCTATTAACCCCTTGAAAAATATTTTAATGATCGGCTTCATTGTTAATCTCAAATGGTTGTAATTCTTATGCTGGATAATAATTAAAAATAAAAGAGCCCTATGTTATGCAACAAATTTAACCCGAAAGCTTTTGCAACACACTCATACAAGGGTTATCCACAAAATCTGTGGATAACCCTGCCTTAAATTTGTCACATTTTCCTTCAACACGCCTCCCCTACTGGCGTTAAGCCACTTTGATTAAAAATTGGTCAACCTTTTTGCATCACAATGCCAGATGAACAGAAACCAAAGCCTCGCCAACTTTAGCTATAGCGTTTCAAAAATCCTATGAATCAATTTTGTCGATTGTTTAAACGACCCCTCTTTTCCAATTCAAGACGCATTAGAATTAATTGAAAACATCAATATCTACGCGACGGTTTTGTGCTCTACCTGCTGCCGAAGGGTTGTCAACCAAATAATCGCCTGCCGACAAGTCATTAACCGAAATAGTTATCCGTGCGCTTTTTCTCACTCAACTTTCCGACTTCAAAGCATTAGAATGAGCAGCGGTCGAAATTTGACTATCTGTTAGGCCTTATGCCGAATAGGGATTGACCACTTAAGCGGAAATAACGCCCTCTCTGTTTCAGATAGTTCAGGCCGACAGATAAATCCGGGAAGTTGGGTAGGAATTGAGCCTTTCGTCCCCACGATACTGCGGCAAAGCCACTTGACAACATTAAAAATGGGTAAGCAATGCAATCAAAATGATGATTGGAATCGGTACGCCAAGTACTAATAGTAAAAGTGAACGCATGGTTTATCTCCCGGAATTGAATTAAGAAATCGAAAAATAGCGAAGCACCCATTAGCTGAACGAAGTGCTGTCGGTATGAATTACCCGATCACGCTGTCTTCCGCCAAATGTGGCCGCCAGACTCGCGACAAAAGCCCCTAGCAACAGTGCTACCACCATCCATAGCGCCGTATAAGCAGCTAGTTTTCGCGCAGAATCCGCGGTCTGTTTAACATGCTGCTCGGCTGCTTCAATCGCTGCCTGCAGCTTACCAAACACATCGACCACGCGCTTTTCGGCATCAGCCAAGGGCAAGCCGGTTTGCAGTGCTACGATTTGTCCCAGATACTGTTGGTCTTCCACCGGTAAGCCATTCAAGCGCAGGCCGTTAACAACAATTCCCGCCGCCTCATGCCTTACGGAGCCATAGTTTCTCTGTGTTGCATCGTCTGGCGCTTGACTTGATCTGAACAATGAATCAAGCCAATAGCCTAACTCGCCATTACCTTTGGAGTTTCCGGCATCCAGCTCTATTGGCGGCATATGACTTGGATTCTGTGAAGTTACCGCACGAACAGCGGCTATCCCGTTTGCAGTTGAGACGGAGTCAGTATTAGCAAAAGTGCCAATTGCCAAGACATTACCGATCACTGTTCCCAACAGCGCGGCCATCGCCAACGAGGCAATCGCCCATGCCAGCAAGCCGTGAGCGGTATCGCGAAAATAAACTTCATCTCTGTGCACGGTGGTCCACCTGATACGCAGCCTTCCTGACAGATAACCACCCAGACCGGATGCCGCAATCTGGCTGAAGCTAAGCCAGAGAATCGATGCCAGGCCGATAGCAGTAGCGCTGACGCCAGAATGGGTCCATGGCGAAATCACTGGAAAGCCCAGGCCTACACCTAAAATCAGTAAGATGAGGGACAGCGAGGCCGCTGCTGCAGCCCCGGCAAAAATCGAGCTCCACGATACCCCGGATGCCGTTGTCTCGGATGATGCCACTAAAAAATTTTGTTCTGTTGTTGTCATTATTATCTCCATTTTTTAGAAAGTGACACTGGGCTATTCCCAATAGGGCGAGCGCTCATAGTACTTGTAAACGTCGCGATTCCACTGTTCATCGTCTATTGAAGGCCAATGCTCCGGATCGAATCCAGGTGCAGCTTCCAAGCGTTCTTTGGAAATATTGAGGACGTACTCGCTATTCTGCGCACTGTAATCCAGTGCGTTGAACGGAATTGCGAACAACTTTTTCCCCATGCCCAGAAAGCCGCCAAATGATACGACGGCATACGCGACCCTGCCGATATGGGGATCAATGACCATTTCATTGATCTCTCCGAGGCTGTCGCCATTGGGGTTAATGACCTTGGCGCCGATGATGCTCGACGCTTTAACGGGCAAAATTGAAAATTGATGCGGATGATTCATCGGGTTTCTCCGGTTGCAGAATGGATGAAAGCAGTAATTCAGCCTTGTCTGTTTCCGAATCGGGAAAAACCACTACGGCCAGCCAAGCTATAAATTACAGCGGACAGAGTAGAAGGGAAATTTCCTAAACACAGTACGGTAACGCACATATATCAAGCAAATTTTGCAGCTGATATGAATTTCTAGATTCACAGCATTTCCTTACCTCAGGCATTATCAGTATCGATACTGAATTCATGTTGGTAGAGATTCAGGCACTGAATGTATGGGTTTAACAAACGAATGCCCCGTAAAAAAACTTGATTTGTAATGTTCGACACCGCACCGACACGATGCGGATTTTTCAGTAACTTAAACTCCACAGCAAAGGCTCAATGCCATTGTTGGTTAACGCAACTGTTGATCGTCGTTAGTTAAAACCGATGGTTATTCTAAAAATTAAAAGGATAAGCTCGGCAATGAATGCCGTTCCATTATTCCGAAAATAAAACATCACCATGAAGGGGGAAAATTATGCCTATACGCTTACCGTTAGTTATGTTCGCTGCATAACCATGCTGACCAGCGTGGTTCACGCCGAACAGTCATCAGCCATCCATTTGACTGAAAACTCGGCATTAGAAAATACCCAGCAGAATGTTCGCGATAAGGACAACATCACCTTAACAGCTGAGGATCAAAACGAATCCAAAGCTGACATCAAAATTACCGCCGACATTCGTAATGCCGCTGTCAACGATGAATCGCTATCAGTCAATGCCAAGAACGTCAAAATCATTACCCAAAATGGCGCGGTAAAGTGGACCCCGAAATC
>NZ_LUUI01000114.1 GCF_001644015.1 Methylomonas lenta | reverse complement strand
ATTTCCAGAAATACTATATATAGTGGCTACCACGGGAAATCTGGGAGAGCCATATCTTTATAAGGCTAGTGTGAATCTTGGGCTGTAAGATGATACGGATAAAGTGAAGCAGTTGATTGCACAACTGACTAAGTCAGCCTTAAATTTACAGGCCATATATCCAATGGCTAGGAAGACTGCAGCCTAGATTTTATCAAAGCCACGGATGAATTGACGTGGTCTAAAACCTTTCCAATCATGTGCAGCTCATCCGGCTTTCCGACTATTGCTCCGAGCTCGGCAGCAACTGCCGGTAATACCAATTCTATACGTTGAATCATGTCACCCGTCACTTTACGGACAAATTTCGGTTTGACGACAATATCCTCAGCGAACCGATCCCAATGACGACTCATTAGCCATTGTGGCCGGTTTTCTCCACCAATTTTAAATGCCAGTTTTTGGCTCAAATGAGGATAAACCGCCGTGCACACCAAATCATAAAACGGTGCTAATTGGGTGCGCGTGCCTTTACTCATCAGCGATAAGTTCTTAGCATGACCATCCATGTTGCCAACTAATACATTGAAGATGACCCATTCGATCAAACGCTTTTTATCGACAGCAGGTTGAACACTGCGCGCCAACACTGCATCAAAACAAGCTTTTAAAGTAGGCCCGCCTTCCGCTTCGTATTTTTTGCCCGATGGAATACCCAATATTTGGCACAGATCATTTTGATGAAGGCGACTGAGTCGACCATCTTTACCGAGTGTTCGATCATAACGAGCGATGACAATAGCGTTCAATTCCAGCGAATAGTCTACCTTTGCGACATCCATGCCAATCCTCTGGGCTAACGTCATAACCAAAGCTTCATTGATAGCTGTATGAGGAATATCTTGGCGATGTTGAATGGATGGTTTAATGATGTGGCTTGAGGGGGCTGCACCTAACGGCAGTGAGACGTTGCCCAATTGATCGATAAACACCGTCATTTTATCCTGGGCACCCGACAGCGACATGCGGGCTTGTTCACCTGATATATCCAGCGGTATGCCTCGAGAGCGGTCAAACCATAGGTTGATTGATTCCGGCGTTACCGGCAAATAATGCGGCTCATCGCTAGGCAGTAATCCTTCAGGTAGTATCGAAAAAGCGCCCGCCGTATCGCCGCCAAATCGTTCCAATAATCCAAAGACATTGCCGGCCGAAATCTGCGCGGCTTTACTGATAAAGTCCAGCACATCACCTTCCGGCAATAGATTTTCAAAAAAGGCGCTGACGGCCTCACCGCTAAATAAATCCGCACTAAGCGGTAGTTCTGGTGAAAGCGCGATGGCGTTTGGCAGCGCCAACCAATCTGACGCATAAATAAAGGCTAACCCGTTACCATCATTTTCATGCAGATAACCGACTAATTGATCGCTGGCATACACGCATAATCGCTTCATGAAAGTCTGTCCCTGATGACAACATCCAGTCCCAACAAATCCAAAATAAGCATGACCTTGTCGAATTGTACTGTGCCTTTGCCGTTTTCCAGATCGCTAATAAAGCGTGTACCAGTCTGAGCCAATCCGGCTAGTTCTGCTTGGGTAAGTGATTGAGCTTTGCGATGGTTAGCAACGATTTGACCTATGTCCTTAGCTGACGTGATATTACCGAACGGTTGCATTTTTGATGTCATGGTTTGTCTTGTGTTAGTTTATACCCGCTCGGTAATTCTATGTGATCAATTATAACTATGCCAAGAATATATTACCGAACGGTATTTTTATTCGATCAATAGTCTTGAGCTCTGATGTTTTGCCTTGGGATTGGTAAAATTGTTGGAGGTTTTGGATCGGCACCCGGATTTATTGGATGAAATCAGAACTGCATAACTGCGGATTAAAATATTAACCCAAAGCAATTGATGGATTAATAGCTTCCTACTGCTAATTTCTAGTCATTGGAAAAGGACCTCTCGAATAGGCAACTAACCGACAGCAAATCGAATTGATATCAATGTAAAGTTATCACAACCTTCAACGATTATTGTTAGAATTTGATGTTGCTCAATCCATGCGGGATGCAAAATGATCGGTGTCGACATCAATATACTGGCTCGATTTATGTCGATGATCCAAATGATCCCGAAGCAACCAAACAACACCCAATCGCCCACCGCATACTAACGGGTTCAGAACAGTTATTCTGGAATTTGGAATGGGTGTTGCGGACGTTTTACCGCTTTGAAGCCAGTGATTTTCGCCGCGTGGTTGAACATTTGCTCGGGCTTACCCATGTCAATGTCGAAGAATGTCGCGGGTTGCGCAAGCTTTGGCATTACAAGCCGGAGGATTGGATTTTGCAGATGCTGTTCATCATACCGCCTGCAACCAATGCCAATGTTTTTATAGCTTTGACGACCGCCGTTTTGCACGTCGCGCCGCTCGATTAACGCTGACTCCCCCGGTAATCGTTCCCACGGAATAAATCCATGACGACGGTACTGATCAGGTTAAAAGCTCATTATGTCGAGCAATTGCTGACCATGCTTATCAAGCAAACCGAAATGCCATTGACGAAATTATCGTCATTGTAAGATGAAGACCGAGCAATATTTCGGGTGGCATTGAATGGTAACAATCTATTGCATGATGACTCCATGTATCAATTATAGGACTTACGCATTGATGGAAGTCTGAAATTGTGGGTTCAAATATTCCTTGCCGATCATGAAGCTGGTGACAAATGCGGCGACCACATCCTGATACAACGCTTTTTGCCATTGGTAAGCATTGCGAATAATTTCAGTAAATTGCATTCGCTGCAGATGAACATAACTACATAATGCGGCAAAGATATGGTTAAGTATCGGTACTTTGCTACGAACTTGGAACTTTTCGATGTTGCAAACCTGCTTGATCATGCGGTGGTATTGCTCGATCTGCCAATGCTGGTCGTGCAGATTCTGAAAATCGGCTTGCATGAAAGCATCATAAGCATCAGTATCTGGCAGGAACACCACGTAATGGCGCAGTTGGTCTTTTAACTGCGTCCGAAACGGCTTCACGTTGCCAAACTCACGCAACCAAACCAGCATGCCGTCTTCGGGGACTGACAGTTTTTGTACCTGAGTCCATGTGCCATTTTCCGTCGACACCCGGCGGTTGCTTTCCACCGCAAACATAAACCCCATCCGGTGATTTTTTACCGTCTTGAGGTTATCCACGCAGGAATACCAACTGTCCCCTGTCATAAACTTCGGTTGTAATCCTCATACCAGCACCTCCGCCAACATGTCGAGAAAATATTCATTTTTGGTTTTCCCTTCAGCCTTGTCGTTTACACGGTAGTTCACGGGTAGGCTGCGGCCTTGCGGGTCGGTGCACCCTAAAGGGCATAAATAGTATAACGTGATGAGATTTAGCCCTTTAACCACTCGATGATGCTTGCCAGACTAGAAATGACCAACCAGTTCCATGCGTTGGCTGCAGGGTTTGTCTAAGGTGCTGTCATCTACGTTCAGCGTCCCGCCCACCAAATTCAATAGGCGTTTTGCCTCATTGAACAGATCTTGGCCTTCATAGTTCTCCCGCAACAGAAAACGATTCACGCTGTCATGGGAAATGTCCATCACCTCGGAAAGACGGGTGCAGGTGCTTGATTTCGGTTCGCTCATCAAAAATCCCATATACATTGGCAAGGTGCAACACGCTGTCGGTGGGCGGCTAGGTTTTCTTATCATCCCTGAATCGGTTTTGTTAAATGTACTTGCTAATACATATTTATTGCTTGCTTGATCGTCAATGCGTAAGTCCTACCAATTTTTTCAAACCATTTGAAATAGCTTTTTCCATGCCACCATCTTCATCTGAAACATGCTTGAAAGTCGCTGCATTTAGAAACACCAAGTCAGGCTGGCGTCGCCGCAGTCGAAATGGTTGCGTTAATGACCTGCGTTAATCGACGCAATCTGAAGATTAATCCCCCCCTCCTAACAACCGACTTTTTTGGCAGTGCATAGCACTCGTAAAGTCTCCTCATCCGATGCCGTAGCAGCTACCCGCGAACTGTTCCATTTTTGTTTTTGACTGGGGCGAACGTATGGCAGCATCTCGCGGCCCGACTCTGGCTTGTTGTTTAATCCTGCTTTGTTGCCAACTGCCATTGCAGTGCCTCTGCAAACCCTTGCGCAATTGCAAAAGTCGGGCTAAATATTGCTTGTCAATTCAACGCCAACTCCGCCCGCAATCGCTCGGCCATCAAGTCGACGAACGAACGGATTTTGGCCGAAGAATGGCGCCCTTCGCGGTGTAGGATATGAACTGGAACCGGTGGGCTTTCGAATTCGCCGAGCACGATTTTCAGTTTGCCAGTCTTTAGCGGCTCGGCAATTTGATAGGACAGCAAGTGGGTAATGCCAAGACTTGCCATCACTGCACTGGCCGCCGAGTCGTTGTCGGTGACGCTTAATATCGGTTGTATCTTGACCGTCTGCGTCTGACCGTCGCGCAGAAAGCGCATTTCATTATTTGGATTCAAGCCGCGCGCCAGAATGATTCGATGCTTGAACAAATCGTCCGGCGTTTGCGGAATGCCGTGCGAGTCCAAATAATCCGGCGATGCACACAAGACCCTTCTCACCGAGCCGACACGTAGCGCCCGGTACGATGAGTCGGGCAATTCGGCGATGCGAATCGCCACGTCCACGCCTTCTTCTAGCATATTGACCACCCGGTCGACAAACAGTGCATTCACTTCCACCGCTGGATAGCGACGCAAATACTCGACGATACCCGACATCACATATAACCTGCCGAACAAAACCGAGGCGGTAATGGTGAGTTGACCGCGCGGCGCGGCGTTGATGCCTAACACTGCGTCGTCGGCTTCATCGGACAAAGCGATGATGTGTTTGGCGTCGTCGTAGTATTTCTGGCCAGCTTCAGTCATCCGTACGTAACGCGTGGTTCGGTTCAGCAATTTAACCCCCAAGCGCTCTTCAAGCGCTGCCACTGCACGCGTCACAGCGGGTGGCGACATATGCAATTTGCGCGCGCCACCGGCAAAACCTTCCGCCTCGACTACCGCCACATACACGCTCATTAAATGCAGTCTATCCATTGATAATTCCAATTTCCGGAATAGTTAATTGGAAATTATAGATATTCTTTATTTTTATGCAATTAGGGACACTATACCCGCCTGCTGAATTTCACTCAGGCGTATGAAAAACCCTTTTATTTTTGGAGAACTATCATGAGCCGCATTACCACCGTTAGCAACGAAACCGCCAACATCGAACAACGCAACCTATTGGATGCTATCCAAAGCCAATTGGGCATGGTGCCTAATTTCTTGCGAGTATTCGCTAACTCGCCGGATGCCTTGAAAGCCTTCCTCGGTTTGCATCACATTGCCAACCACGGCTCACTGGACAGCGCCACCCGCGAGCGCATTGCCGTGGCACTGGCGCAGCAGAACGAATGCGAATACTGTTTGTCTGCCCATACTGCCATCGGCCGCAAAGCCGGTTTGAATGGCGCGGAAATCGAAGCCAACCGGGCCGGCACCAGCCACGACGCCAAAGCGGCGGTGGCGGTTAAATTCGCCCGTGCCCTGGTCGAGCACAAAGGCGAGGTGACTAACGCCGAATTGCAGAGTATGAGTGACGCCGGTTTCAGCGAGGCGGACATCGTCGAGGTGATCACCCACGTCGGCATGAATGTGCTGACCAATATCTTGGGCAAAGCCAGCCGAGTCAATATCGACTTTCCTAAGGTGGCGCTAAAACAGGCAGCCTAAAACTGAACCGGGCCCATTTTAAGGACGCGCTTGGGCCCGGATTCTTGCGTTGGATGGAATAAAGTATTGCAGATAACGACTATTCAACTCGTCTAGCGGACGTGTCACAGTTAACGTCAATGTTTCAATCCTAATCAGGAGCAAGGTTATGACCCGCGCTTTTGCTAAAATCAGTTTCACACCCGATGTGCAAACAGTACAAACCGAAATGGGTAGTCGCGCTGTGTACCGATCAACGGAACTCGGCGAAACCGAACAGGTTATGCTAGACAGCACCGAACAAACCTTTATTGCCGAGCGCGACAGCTTTTATCAAGCCACGGTAAGTCAAACCGGCTGGCCCTATGTGCAACATCGCGGTGGGCCGATGGGATTCTTGAAAGTATTGGATGAACGGACCCTGGGTTATGCCGATTTCAGCGGCAACCGCCAATACCTTTCGGTAGGCAATTTGCGTGGCGACGACCGGGTAAGTTTGATCCTAATGGACTATCCGCAACGGCGGCGCCTGAAAATTTGGGGTCGGGCGCGTGTGGTGGACGCACGTAGCGAGTCGGCATTGCTAGCAAAACTGGAGTTACCTGACTTTCGCGCCCCGGTCGAGCGCGGGATACTCATTCAAGTCGAAGCCTATGATTGGAATTGCCCGAAATACATCACACCTCGCTACAGTCAGAACGAAGTAGAAGCACTGCTGGATCAAGCTCGCCAACCTCAGTCGGCGGCAGTCGCGCGGCAACTGTCCGGTGTTTTGGGTAATGGTGCATTGCCATTGATTATAAGTGGAATTCGCCAGTTGACACCGCGCATTCGCGCCTATGAATTCCGCCACGCTGATGGCGAGCCGCTGCCAGCGTATCGAGCCGGGGCGCATATTCGCGTGCCGATCGCGCTGCCCGACGGCAGCATTACCAGCCGTGCTTATTCGCTAACTAACGCACCAGACGATCTAGATTGCTATCGGATAGCGGTGCTGCGGGTAGACGACAGCGAAGGTGGCTCGCCAGCATTGCATGATAGCTGGCAAATCGGCACCCGCCTGAACATCGATGCGCCGGATAATTATTTCCCACTGCACGACGACAAGCGACCGGCGATATTGATCGCTGGTGGCATCGGCATCACTCCGATAAAAGCGATGGCCGAAGCATTGGCCGCGCGTGGTACGGATTTTCAACTGCATTACAGCGGCCGTACACCACAACAGATGGCGTTTGTCGATGACTTGCGGCGGCATTTTCCTCATCAATGCCGATTTTATTTCAGCCAAACGCAAAACCCAACCCGACTGGACCTATCGGCGCTACTCGGTAACTTATCTGCCGATAGCGTCATTTATATCTGCGGCCCAACCCGCCTGATCGAAAACGTGCGCCAAACTGCCCGCCAACTTGGCATCGCCGACGAACGCGTGCAATTTGAAAGTTTTATTTAACCAAGGGAGAACAGCATGATCACATTACACGACATGACGCTGTCAGGAAACTGTCATAAAGTCCGCTTATTATTAAATATGCTGGCATTGCCCTATCAAATCCAACCCGTCAATTTAGGCGGCGGCGAACAGCACAGCCCAGAGTATTTGCAACGCAACCCGTTCGGCCAGGTACCGGTGCTGGATGACAACGGTTTCACCATCCGTGACAGCCAGGCCATTTTGGTCTATCTGGCCAAACGCTACGGCGGCGTACCATGGTGGCCTGATGACGCCTATCACTTAGCGCAAATTGCGGCCTGGCTATCGACGGCCGCCAACGAAATTGCCAACGGTCCGGCCTTGTTGCGAGTACACCATAAATTCGGCCGCGACATTGACCTCGCCAGAGCCCAACAAACCGCCGATAAAGTACTGGGAATTATCGACCGTCATCTGCAAAGTCAGGATTGGCTGGTCGGCGACACGGTATCTATTGCCGACATTGCCGTCTATCCCTATTTGGCACTAGCGCCGGAAGGTGGCATCACCATCGGCGAATACACCAATATCATCGCTTGGTTCCAACGCATCCGTGCTTTGCCCGGTTATGTTGCTATGCCGGGCATGTGGCAAGTGCAAATCAATTAGCCTTTTATAACGAAGCATCATCATGACTGAAGAAATCAAAGCCCCGTTCCGTCCTTTACCGCAGAAACAGCGGCACAAAAAGTACGTATGGCCGAAGACGCCTGGAACTCCCGCGATCCGGACCGCGTCGCGCTGGTCTATACCGAACACACAGTTTGGCGCAATCGAGCTGAATTTCCGAATGCCGCGAACAAGTGCGGCAGTTTTTGCAACGCAAATGGGCCAATGAACTGGATTACCGGTTAATCAAGGAATTATGGGCCTTTACCGAAAACCGTATCGCGGTGCGGTTTGCCTACGAATGGCATGACGCTTCCGGTCTATGGTTCCGCAGCTATGGCAATACTGTCTATATGTGCTTGTTTGCTGATCGGCTGATAATCCAGCCCAAACGCATCAGAATAGATTGGCAACCACAAAATAAATGACCGCAACTTCCAATGTAATTGGCAACATAAAAAAGTAGGGGGAGCGATTCTTCATCTCCCAAAGTGCTTCTGTCACCCGGCTTGAACTGGGCGAGTATTGGCGTTCAGCAGAGTAGCGTTTTTCCGTTGGGGATGAAGACGAGGCGCTACTGATAAAATAATTGTCGTCATCGAAGATCGAATCAAATAGATCGTCTAGCTTTTTTTGGTTATCGAATAGGCCGTTTAGCACATTTCCATCAATGGCAGCTGTGTACATGACAATTAGCTCCGATACGTTTGCATGGGCTAAAACAGTATCAATTTATCGGACAATAATCCGTGAAGAATGTCATGAATAGCCAGAATGCTTGAATTGCTCAATCTCAAAGCGGAAGCAATTTCTGCTTTTTCCAGTCGCTCGGCCCAAAATACCCCCCTCATAAAACCAGCAGTAGCCAGAATGCCTACTGCCGGTAAATGATCGTAAATCACCCGCTCCATGAACCCACTAGGCCTCTGGGCAGCCTTCCATCTTGTAGATGTAGAAGCCATGCTGCCGGATATCGTCAATGACATTTGTCGGTGCATTCTGACTGTGACAAAAGCGGCATTCGTTACTGGAGACCTGCGCATCCGTTTCATTAATGGAATCCAGCCATTTTTTGGCGTAGCCAATGGCCTTTTTTAGGTCATTTTCGGATGTAAACACATCAAAGTGCATAGTATGGCCATCGCTAGCGGTGACATAAGTATCGAAAACATGAATTTCCATACGTTCCTCCTTTTGTTGCTGAAATTTTATCTGGGATTTATGCTCATTATTCCCTGCTGAATAATGGCTATCTCATGCTTTTTGCTTCAACCAGTACAAAAAATACACACAGATGATAAATAAGCAGACGGCCAAAGTGGTTGCTAAATCATCGGTTTGCGCGGGTAAATCACCCAGCGGTATGGATGAAGATTTGATAAGACTAGGGCGATGAGCCACAATCATGGGTGCTTGTGCAGAAGCTGGAAGACTTAAAACTAGCAATATTAAAGTGAGGAAGGCGTTTCGCATAATGACCTCTCAAGGGCGTTGAAAACAAAACCGCCAATTGGTAGTGATTCGCTTCTATTATAACCTTTAGATCAATACTGTCACTTTTAAATTGTAGGAAGCTTTCAGTCGCAAGAGATTTAGTCGCAAAATTGCTACCAGATATTGCAATCAAGTATCTAAGATTGATGCAAATTAAATGATGGATATCGAATCACTAAAAGGTCGACGTATAGTTTGCTAACATGAAGCATTATTCATTCACCCAGTTGAGGCTACTTAAATGGAAAATCCGTCGAACGCTATGCTTGATGCCGATGCACTCAAAATCGTAGCTGCAAATCATCATGATCCTTTTTGCATTTTGGGTCGTCAACCCTACGGCAAACAAATCAAAGTTAAGCTCTATTTACCCTATGCAGAATCTGTGAGTTTTGCCGACAGCGGCCAAACTATTCCTCGAATCCCTGGGACAGATTTCTTCGAATACATCGCCAAACCCAACGAATTACCAACACATTATCAACTGGCCTGGGTCGATAAAGACGGGGCTAATCACCTGAATTACGATCCCTACGATTTCGGCGTCCAACTACCCGAATTCGACCGTCAACTGTTTGCTGAGGGTAAGCATTGGCATGCGTACAGAAAAATGGGCGCTCACCTGCACTCGGTCGATCAGGTGGATGGGGTTCTCTTCACGGTCTGGGCACCCAATGCAGGCCGAGTCAGTGTTGTTGGCGACTTCAATCGCTGGGATGGCCGTTGCCATCCGATGCGTAGTTTAGGCGGTAGCGGTATTTGGGAACTGTTTATGCCTGGACAGGATGCGGGCTGTTTGTATAAGTTTGAGATATTGAACCGAGAAAGTCAGCAAGTCGTAGTTAAAACCGATCCGTATGGGCAACAGTTTGAGTTGCGTCCCAACACCTCATCCATTGTTGTACCCAAGAATACCTATCAATGGCAAGACCAAGTCTGGCTGGACAACCGGGCAAAAAGTGATTGGTTGCATGAGCCCATGTCGATTTATGAGGTGCATTTAGGGTCCTGGAAACACGATCATCAGGGGAACTTTTTAAACTATCGTGCCCAGGCCGATACTATGGTTCAGTATGTAAAATCGCTGGGCTTTACCCATATTGAGTTAATGCCAGTGACTGAACATCCGCTGGATGCCTCTTGGGGTTATCAGACTACTGGCTACTTTGCACCGACCAGTCGTTTCGGGTCACCGGATGATTTTCGCTATTTTATGGACACCTGCCACCAAAATAATATTGGGGTGATTCTGGACTGGGTGCCCGCGCATTTCCCGAAAGACGAATTTGCCTTGGCGCGCTTTGACGGTACCGCGCTTTACGAACACGAAGATCCCCGCAAGGGCGAACACCGCGACTGGGGTACTTTAATCTTCAATTACGGCCGCAACGAAGTTAAAAACTTTTTACTCTCCAGTGCGATTTTCTGGCTGGAAGAGTTCCATCTTGATGGTCTCAGAGTGGATGCTGTGGCCTCCATGCTCTATCTGGACTATTCCCGCGAAGACAATGACTGGACGCCGAATCAATACGGCGGCAATGAAAATCTTGAAGCCATTGATTTTTTCCGCGAGCTGAATACGGTGACCCATCAACAGCATCCGGGTACGGTGATGATGGCCGAAGAATCGACTGCCTGGCCTGGGGTAACCAGACCAACCTGGGTGGGTGGCTTAGGCTTTTCCATGAAATGGAATATGGGTTGGATGAACGATATTCTTGAATACATGAAAGAGGATCCTGTTCACAGACGCTATCATCACAGTCAACTGACCTTCGGTATGTTGTACGCGTTTACCGAGAATTTCACCCTGCCCTTTTCCCACGATGAAGTGGTGCATGGCAAAGGCTCACTCCTCAGCAAAATGCCGGGCGATGAATGGCAACGTTTTGCCAATCTGCGCTTGCTGTATACCATGATGTTTACCTATCCCGGCAAAAAATTATTGTTTATGGGCTGCGAGTTTGGCCAAGGTACGCAGTGGGACTCTACTCAAACACTGGACTGGTATGTATTGGACTACCCGCATCATAAAGGTCTGCAAACCTTGGTCGGGGATTTAAACCGCCTCTATCGTCAGCAGCCTGCTTTATATAAACAAGACTTTGATCATCAAGGTTTTGAGTGGATTGATTGCCATGATGCAGAGCAGTCTGTGATCAGTTACCGCCGCAAAGATGAGCAGCAGGACCTCATCATTCTACTGAACTTTACCCCGATGGTCAGAGAGCATTATCGGATTGGCGTTCCTAAAGCCGGCGAGTATACAGAAATCTTTAATTCGGATGCCGGCAACTACGATGGCAGTCAAGTCGTTAACGGTACCCTCGCCTCCGACCCTATACCCTGGATGAATTTACCCCACTCTATCAGTCTGACATTGCCGCCTTTGGCTGGGATCGTTCTCCAGGTTAAAGAAAATACCCTATTACCCGTTTAAAAAACGCGCATAACACTCTCTGAGGCTAATGATACAACTAATTTGTGCATCATTAGCCCAAGTGAGCCGTGTCAGGGGTAACTCATAAAATGACGACACACGAAAGCAAACATATATGGTTTCTTGATAGCTGATTAATTGTTGACTACGCAGATAATCGCCAACGGCTAAGGATATGTCTTTGTTGATTGGTTACGCCTTTTGAAGTAGCAGCGTATTCCGAATATAATTTTTGGGTGGTTCGGACCCTCTCGCCTGACAAGTCATGGATATGTGTAGATAACCGATCAATATTGATTTGCAATAAGCCCAAGCTGCCTATCGAATGAGGGGAGCTGGAAGTTGTCTATTCTCGCCGCAGTTTTAGTCTGCCGTGGCGTAAACTGACCGATACGGGCGTTTGGTTACAAGGTTGACAGCAATGCAAATACTTTAGTATTCGGCTCTATCGACGAACCATACATCACCTCCTTGATAATCATTATCGCAGTTAGTGCCGACCGACTAAATCCGCTGGTTTAAAGCATATGATGGAAAATTAAACCTGACCATACAATAAGCCTGTATCTTTTATGCAACTGTGTGTGGCTTATTTAATACTACCGTAGATTTATAATGATACAATGGCACGGTAGCAATTTTATGCGCAAAGACTTGGCTGAATCTAATTACCTTCATAACTCTTGCTTGCTTTAGGAGTTAGATTAAAATTTTAGATATCGCAGTTTTTTAATATCGTACTAAACGGAGAGATTATTTATGTTAAAAAAAGGATTGTTGGCTTTTGCCGCATTATCAACCCTGGGCGTCATGGCAACCGCACAGGCTGAAGAGTTTCGGGATGACCGATTTTATGTAGCGCCATTTGGCAGCTTCGTACAACCTGCTGGAGATAGAAGCTCTAATAATGGTTGGGGCGGTGGCATGGGTTTTGGGAAAATCCTGAATGAACATCTTAACATCGAACTGAAAGGTTTCTGGCAAGGCCTGAGCGGCGATCAAGATCCTAGCAGCTGGGAAATGATGGGTGGCATGGTCGACACCCAATATTACTTCTTTCGTGACACCTTCTCGCCCTATGCGGTTGTCGGTTTGGGTGGCATGAACACCAACCACGGTGGTCGTAGTGCTGCCGGATTTATTGGTGAAGTAGGCGCGGGTGTTACTTATGAATTGCACGATAATTTCCTGATTCGCAGTGATGTGCGTTATCGCTATAACAACAACTTTAGTGCCAACATGGCAACGGCTGGTGATAGTGAATTTAATGACATGACTGTCAACCTCGGCTTCGTAATACCCATTGGACCAAAACCGGCTGCGCCCGTGGTTGCCAAAGCGCCACCTCCACCAGCACCAGCACCAGTTGTTGCAGATTGCTCAACCCTTGATACTGACAAAGATGGCGTCAACAACTGCAACGATAAATGTCCAGGTACTCTGCCAGGTGTTGAGGTCAGTGTACATGGCTGCTGGATTCTGGAAGTCTTGTTTGATAATGACAAAGACATCATCAAACCACAATATTTCCACAAGCTAGACCATGCTGCAGAAACCATTAAAAAGTTTCCTAATACAGCATTTGAAGTACAAGGTCATACCAGCAAAACCGGTACCTATAAACACAATCTGGCTTTATCAGAACGCCGCGCATTGGCTGTACAGAAATATCTGACCAATGGTAGTCATTCTCCTAATATCACCTCGAAAGGTTATAGCTGGGATAGACCGATTGACACCAATGAAACTGAAGAAGGTCGCGCGAACAACCGTCGCGTACAGTTGGAAGTTAATGGTCAACTGCAAGAACCTTTGAATCGTTAATGGTTGACCCGATTAAGGGTGTAAACATTTTCTGATCAATTAAAAACCCGCCAAATGGCGGGTTTTTTTTGATCAATTAGTTTCACGACCTTTTTAGAAATCTTTTTATTTCTAGCTATCGAACGCTTGCAGGCATGCTGCCGCAATAAGCCCCCAGACCCAACTTTTTCTGGCATTCAAGCCTGTCGGCTAGCGGTTGACTTTTAACCAGCGCCTACCTGCTTGATCATAGGCAAAACATCAGCAGGCTAGATTTTTTGACGGATGCGCACTTAGGATATGGTTGGAAATATCTTCCCGATACCCAAGCGCATCGTTCCTACGCTTCGCGTCACTGCCATTAAGTTAAGAAAAAGCTCCCTCTCCTGCTGGAGAGGGTTGGGGAGAGGAGATTTATAATAAGGCAAAAAAGCTTTATTTAATCCCCTCATCCTAACCTTCTCCCGGAGGGAGAAGGGATTGTTCTTCCTTAACTTAATGGCAGTGACGCTTCGCGTGGGAATGCAACTTGATCCGCTCTGCGGTTCGGGACGCTGAAGCGTCCTCGATAGAGCTCCCACGCAAAGTATGGGAACCATAAGCGGAAGTTAAATTTGGCGAAATCCTTATCAAAAATTGATGACACCGATTTAATCCCTTGAGAAGTTGTCGAAAATATCACGCAAATAGTCAAATTCTTTGATGCGTTTGCAACAAAGTGTTGCTTGAAGCCAAATACAACACCTAAGCAATTGATAGATAGACCATTAATTTTTGATTAATCTGGACTGATTTTTGCTTATCTACTATTAAGGCTACTGAGCCTCATCTTGCAATGAACATGACAGGTGAATTATGAGCAAAATTGGCATTTTTTTTGGCACCGATACCGGCAGCACCCGCTTGGTGGCCAAAAAGATTTACGCTGCCTTGGGCACGGAACTGGCAGACAAGCCCAAAAACATCAACCGCACCCGCCCCGAAGAACTATTGCAATACGATGCCTTGATACTGGGTACGCCAAGTTATGGCGTAGGCGATTTACCCGGTCTTGCCGTGGGTTGTCAGGAAGCCAATTGGGCGGAATTTGTGCCCTATCTGGATGGCGTTGACCTATCCGGCAAACGAATTGCACTGTTCGGCTTGGGACATCAGGAACGCTATGCTTCCCGCTTTGCCAGCTCACTAATCCAGTTGTATCGAGTATTTTATGGCTACGACGCCCAACTCGTTGGCTCCTGGAGCACAGAGGGTTATCAGTTTGAGCACTCGGATGCCATTATCGATAACCGTTTTGTTGGCTTGGTGCTGGACCAGCGCGGTCAGCCGCATCTAAGTGATGAGCGTATTAATACCTGGTTGCAGCAGGTTACTCCGCAATTATGTCCCGCACCAGCCAAGGCGGCCTAGCCATGTTGCCCGCTGACAATGAACTCGATCTAACGCCAGTGGCCGATTGCAGCGCCTGCCAGTTTCGTGACAGTCTATTACTGGATGCAGGTTGCAAACCGGGTGACTGTTGCGTGTCGGCTAATAGCGGTCGGCAGATCGATCGGTTCTTTAAAGTGCATCCCGGCTTGGCGGCTGATTTCACCCAAGACTCGTTTTGGGAGCGTCGCGCCATTGCCGCGCGCTATCTGCCGACCAATAAACTACAGCCTCTGTTAACCGATCCGGACGAGGCCGTACGCCGGGTATTAGCCTATCGAGTGCCGCTGGACTGGTTAACGCTACTGAGCAACGATAGTGATCGGGAAGTCAGGATTACCGTGGCTGATCGACTACCGGAACCAGAACTGGAATCAATGGCCGCCGACCCGGATTACTTGGTTCGTGTCTATGTTGCCCGACGCCTGCCGCAAGGCCGCTTATTTCGGTTGGTGGCCGACCCAGATAGCGAAGTGCGGCGCATTGTAGCCACCCGCATTCCACGCGTCAGCCTGGGTTTGATGGCGCATGACAGCGAGGTGGAAATCCGCCGTATCGTGGTACAACGCATGGATGTCGACGACCTGGCCATGATGAGCAAAGATAGCGATTGGACGGTACGTTACGAAGTGGCATTACGTGCCAAAGCCGACTTATTGCTAGACATGCTGGACGATACGGATGCAGAAGTGCGGCTGACTGTTGAACAACGCTTGCCTACCCTAATCTTGATGGCGGAAAGTCATGAACACTGAGTACATTGTCGGCCTGAGCTATGCCGATCGTTTAAATTTGGCCACCCAGGCCAGACACGAAGCCATTAAAACATTGCTTGATTCAGAGATTGCCGCGCTGACTTCATTGATGGGGCCAATGAGCGATGGTCCTGAATGGCCAGCCGGCGCAGCCTGGCTTGCCGCACGTCACGGCGAAAATGCTTGCATCATCTCTGATGGTTTATCCGATCCCTGGGTAGAGCGCGACAAACCGGAAACCGGCCTGGGGATAGAAGTCTTTATCGAGACGCCTGATGCTGGCATTGCCGTTGACGCAGCACTACACACGCTGGCCGATAGCTGGCTGTTCCCGTTATTGGCGGAAGTCAGTCATACCCTGGCCGGCTATTCAACACTAGCGGAAAAACTACTCAGGGGCGAATTGTTATCGCTGGAGTTCAATATCGACCATATCAAAGATGGCCGTGGCCGGGTGGGCGCTTTGCTCAGTATACCCAGAGATCAACCCGCAACTTTATCGATGCCGGGCGGCGCGATTAAAATGATCGCAACGACGCTGTTGACCCAAGCTGAATTGTCGTATCTGCGCGGAAAAGGACAGGCCGGCCGGCTGGACTTGGCTGATAAGTTATATCAGGCAGGCATCGGCCACTTATCCTTAATCAACAGACCCTCGTTGGTATAGATCATCATGGAAACGACAGCAATCAGAGCGTGGTTACTGGATAACGGATTTGATACCACTTCACCACTGGTTAATAATCAGCCTGGTCAATCGGCTTTGATTATGGCCGCGCAACAAAATCGACTGGATGTGCTGAATTATTTGCTGGATCAAGGTGCGGATTTAACCGTATTAGATGCCTATGGCAATAATGCACTCTGGGCGGCCTGTTTTGCAGAGGCCGCTGATTGTATTTCCGCCTTACTAAAAGCAGGGATCAATATCGATCATCAAAACCCCAGCGGTGCCACGGCACTTATCTATGCATCTTCCAGCGGAAAACATTTAATTGTGTCGCAATTGTTACTGGCGGGCGCGAATCCGTTATTAACTACACAAGATGATTTCAGCGCCTTAGACCTGGCTGCTACCCACCCTTGTTTACAATTGTTACGACAGTCTGTGAAGAGATTGGTCTAACTCAACTTTCAGTTGGCATTAAATGCGCGTAAGCCGGCAAAGTTTGCAAGCGACTATCATCAGCAGGCACACCAACAGTAAAGTGATACAAACTTTGCCAAGCGTTATCCTGCAAACCTAATACCCCATGCACCGCATCATCGAAAAAGCAGCCGATGCCAGTTCCACGCACCCCGGCTGCTTCGGCTTCCAGATACAAAATCTGCCCTAACAAACCGCATTCCCAAAATAACCGGCGATAGCGCCAGGCCTCGGTTTCCACGTTATCAGAAAAATCTGCCAGCATACCCAAACTAAAAGCGCTGTCGCTGGCGATGGGTTGGTGGCAGGACAGGGTTTTGGCCGCTTGACGCACGTTACCGGCCACCAGCTGATAAAACTCAAAAGCTGTATCCATCTTTTGCCAACTGAAATCTTTAGAACAGGCTTGTTTTAAAACCGGCACTGCCTGCGCGTCACGCGGCAGTAAATACATACCCGGCTCCAAGCCTTCAACCCTGTGTACAAAAAACACTAAATGCACTTGCGGCGACCAATTCCAGGCGGTAAACGGTGGCTTAGTGTTGGGAAGCAATGCTGACAGCATGCGCTGAAAATCGGCCAGCGGTATAGACTCGGCCTTGCCATTAAAGTGCTGGGCGCTGCGGCGCTGACGAATTAATTGGCTGGCGGCCAGATTATGACTAGGCACGGCTAGTTGCAAAATCGGCATCTGCTGACGCTCAGCCTCAATAGCCGGTTTTTGGGCTGCGACAGCCACTTCATCGATAATGGGCCAGCGGTAAAAATGTCGGCTGCTGAGGCGTTCGGCTTGTCCAAACCAGGTTGCCGACTGTTGCAATTGCGACAATTGTTCGGCATTGAAGCTATCCGGGGCTTGCCTATTGACGTGTAATCGACAAAATAAATCCGGCGCTTCATGTTCATGATCGACAAAATCGCTGTCACGATCCAGTCCCAACCAGCGGGCAATCTCGGCATCACTCACTTCGCTGAGTAATTCTATCCGCCAGCCCAGACAAGCGGCGGCATAGCTCAAACCGGCAAGTGCATGACCTATATCATGCTGGCAATAACGAAACGCCCGCTCGCCGTATTTCCAGGCTTCTCGCCAATGAATCGAGGATAGTCCGATATAACACGCTGGATTTTCACTGACGCCTATAAACTGACTGCGACGTTCCAGATGATGATCGTGACTGACATAATGATAAACACCAGGCGCAATTAAATTAGCATCCGTGCTAACCAGATAAGCCTCGGTCGGATGCAGATTGCCGCTGGAGGGGTTGCAGCGTAAAGCCCAGCGATCCGGTCCAAATTGTTTCCAGGCCGACAAACCAAATGATAATTCCAGTAACAAACCAAGATTGTCCATCATCAACGGCTGCGGCTCAATGCTCTCCGGCTTATCCAGATCGGCAAACAGGCAATTCAGATCTGCCCCCGGCATGGGTAGTTTGACTGTTTCACAACCGCTAAAACGCCTGAACGGATTGGGTTGATCATCCCAATCCAAAGACTCCGGACCTTTGGCATAAGCATTCAGCTGATGCTTGGTGCGTTGATGGTAGTTGATTACTGAATCGGATGAGGTTGACATAATGTGCTCTCAAGCAAAAAGAATATCAAATCACTTAAGCATATTCTGCGCCAATATGCAGATAACCCTGACAGCTAAATTGGGTGATATTAACGAAAAGACAAAAAACCCCCTAATTCCCACCCAATCAAGCTATAAACCAGACCAGATGTAAACCAGGGGGATTTGAATGATTCTATTCCCTACAAAATCACTTTTGGTTGAAATTAAAAAGGGATGTCATCATCAAAATCATCATAACTAGCAGGTGTGGATTGCGGACCCGACGCAGCAGCGGGGGCTGACTGACGATTATCGTGGCTGCTGGCAGGTGGGGAATTATCGGAATAATTTGCGGTGCCACCACTACGGCTATCCAGCATATTCATTTGCTCACCAATGATGCCGGTACGGTATACATCCACCCCATCCTTTTGGTATTTGTCAGTTTTAATTCGCCCTTCGATATAGACCTGGCTGCCTTTTTTTAAATAATCACCACATACCTTGGCGACTGGTCCAAAAAATGTCACCCTGTGCCATTCTGTTTCTTCCTTACGCTCACCTGAATTACGATCTTTCCAGCGACGACTGGTAGCAACATTTAGCGTTGCAATCGAATCTCCACTAGGCATATAGCGAATTTCCGGATCAGCTCCCAAACGGCCGATCAGCATAACTTTGTTCAACATGGTTGTCTCCGTGTAAAAAATTCAACAACAATGACTTACTGCCATTGCTTTAAAAAGATGTTTAATTCGTTTTTATCCAGTTGCTGGCTATCCACTTTTAGATAAGCGGTAGTTTCTTCGAAATGCAGGCGCACTTCTTCGATACCGTTTATCGCCAACAGTTGCCTGGAAAACTCTGCGCCACGCTCAGGCTTAATGGCCTGCAGCGACAACAACAGGTTGGCCAGATAGCGAGGCGGCGACATGAACAAAGCAATCAGCACCCAACTGGCGGCTACCCCAGCGGAAAACACAAACACCGAGGTCGGGCCTAATTCGCCGTATAACCAACCGCCGCTGGCACCGCCGATAAAAGCCCCAATGAACTGCGCGCTGGAATAAATACCCATCGCCGTGCCTTTTAAATCGCCGGGTGCGGTTTTGGAAATCAGCGATGGCAAGGTGGCTTCCAGTAAATTGAAGCCGCAGAAAAATACCCACAAACAGGCAATCAAGCCTATCAATTGCCCATGAAAGAGCACAAAACCCAGATTGGCAATCACCAAGGAAATCACGGCACCGACAAAGACTTTTTTCATTTGCCGCTTCTTCTCGGCAATAATCACAAACGGAATAATGGCCGCCATCGAAGTGACCAGCACCGGCAAATACACCAGCCAATGCTTGCCAGCCAGTAATCCGGCGTCGCGCATCAACAAGGGTACTACCACGAAGCTGGCCATTAAGATTAAATGCAGCGCAAATATACCGTAATTCAAGCGCAGTAAATCGGCATTTTTGATGACTGAACTTAACTCAGACGGAATATATTCGGCATCGCGGTGTATCGAAATTTTTTGCGGATTAGGCACAAAAAACAGAATCACCACGATAGCCATTAGCGCCAGGATTGCGATCAGCCAAAAAATACCGCTAATGCCGTAATGGTGCGCAATCACTGGCCCGATAGTCATCGCAACCCCAAATGACACGCCGATACTGGCGCCTATGGTAGCCATAGCCTTGGTGCGATTGACCTCCTGAGTCAAATCCGCCAGCAAGGCCATCACTGCCGCTGAAACCGCCCCGCAGCCTTGCAAGGCGCGGCCTAGCAAAACGCCGTAAATGTCAGTCGCCAATGCAGCCACTATGCTACCTGCCAGAAACAGTAACAGACCGATGACAATAATGGCTTTACGACTAAAGCGATCGGATAACAATCCGAACGGTATCTGTAACACTGCCTGTGTCAGACCATAAATACCCATGGTTAAGCCAACCAATTTGGGTGTAGAGCCTGGCATTTGCTCGGTAAACAATGATAAAACCGGCAATAACATAAACAAACCCAGCATTCTCAACGAATAAATACTGGCTAGCGAGATAGTCGCCCGCTTTTCCATGCTGGTCATTGCACCCGAAACATCCTGAACCTGTGTCAAACCCCAACTCCCCTTTGCCTAAATTCATTAAAGACACGTATAGTATCAGGTTCTTTAAATTCCAGGAATTCAGACAGTGGACACCATCAGTATTCGCGGCGCCCGCACCCACAATTTAAAAAACATTGATCTGGATTTACCGAGAGATCGCCTGATCGTTATCACAGGCTTATCCGGCTCCGGCAAATCGTCCTTAGCATTCGACACTATTTATGCCGAGGGTCAGCGCCGCTACGTGGAATCACTGTCCGCTTACGCCCGCCAGTTCTTATCGATAATGGAAAAGCCGGATGTCGATCATATCGAAGGCCTATCGCCGGCTATTTCGATCGAACAAAAATCCACCTCGCACAACCCGCGTTCCACAGTGGGCACCATTACCGAAATTTACGATTATCTGCGACTACTGTACGCCAGAGTCGGCATACCGCAATGCCCGGAACATGGCGTCTCCCTGGAAGCACAAACCGTCAGTCAGATGGTCGATCAAGTTTTGGCTCAACCGGACGGTGAACGCTGGATGCTGCTGGCGCCGGTCATCAACGATCGTAAAGGTGAGCACGTCATGCTGCTGGAAGATCTGAAAGCGCAAGGCTTCTTACGCGCTCGCATTGATGGTGAAGTCTACGAACTCGACGAGCCCCCTACTCTGGATTTAAAGAAAAAACATACTATCGAAGTCATTGTCGACCGTTTCAAAATCCGCGATGACATCGCTTTACGTTTATCGGAATCCTTTGAAACCGCTTTACGTCTGTCCAATGGCCTGGCGATGGCCGCCTCAATGGAAAGCGATCAAAAACTGCTGTTTTCTGAACGTTACGCCTGTCCGCATTGCGGCTACAGCCTGAGCGAATTGGAACCGCGTATTTTTTCCTTCAATAATCCGAAAGGTGCCTGCCCCAGCTGTGATGGATTGGGTGTAAGACAGAATTTTGATCCACAACTGGTGGTGCATAACCCGGACATTTCTTTGTCTGGCGGTGCAGTGCGTGGCTGGGATCGTCGCAACGCTTATTATTATCAAATCATTTGTGCGTTGGCCGCCCATTACGATTTTGATCCGGAAGCGCCTTTCTCAAATATCCCCGCAGACGTGCAGGCAGTGATTTTATACGGCAGCGGCGATGAGAAAATCACCTTCCAACTACAAATGGGCCAGGGCAAACCCAAAATCAGCCACCATCCGTTCGAAGGCATCATTCCTAATATGGAGCGTCGTTATCACGAAAGCGACTCACAGATGGTGCGCGACGAATTATCTAAATATTTGGCGCAACAGACCTGTGCGGCGTGTAACGGCGCCCGGTTAAACTTAGGCGCCAGGAATGTTTTTGTCGATGCGCAGCCTCTGCATCACATCACCCGCCTGCCGATCAAACAAACTTTGAGTTTTTTCCAACAACTCGCTATTCCCGGCCACCGTGGTGAAATCGCAGCCAAAATCAATAAGGAAATCCAGGAAAGACTGGAGTTTTTGGTTAACGTCGGTCTGGATTATTTGACGCTGGATCGTAGCGCCGACACCTTATCTGGCGGCGAAGCACAGCGTATTCGTCTGGCCAGCCAGATTGGCGCCGGCCTGGTTGGCGTGATGTATGTACTGGATGAACCGTCTATTGGCCTGCATCAACGCGATAATCAGCGCTTGCTGAACACCTTATTTCGATTACGCGATCTGGGTAATACGGTGATTGTGGTTGAACACGACGAAGACGCCATCCTCGCCGCCGATTATATTGTCGACATTGGCCCCGGCGCCGGCGTACACGGCGGCCAGATTGTTGCTCAAGGTACAGCAAAACAAATTTTGTCTGATAAGCATTCATTAACCGGCCAGTATCTATCCGGCCAGTTAAAGATCGATATACCCAAGCAAACTGCGCCGCGTGATCCGAGCAAATTACTAACCGTTCGCAACGCACACGGCAACAACCTAAAAAATGTCACCATTAGTTTTCCTGTTGGATTACTGACCTGCGTCACCGGCGTCTCCGGTTCCGGTAAATCGACATTAGTCAACGACACGCTATACAGTCACGCTGCCAGGACTATCAATGGCGCCAGTTGCATTCCAGCCCCCTGCGATGCTATTGAAGGCCTGGAACAGTTCGACAAGGTGGTCGATATTGATCAAAGTCCAATAGGTCGCACACCACGTTCTAATCCTGCCACTTACACCGGTATTTTTACTCCCGTGCGCGAGTTGTTTTCAGCTACGCCGGAAGCACGTTCGCGTGGCTACACCCCTGGCCGCTTTAGTTTTAATGTGAAAGGTGGTCGCTGCGAGGCCTGTTCCGGCGATGGTGTCATTAAAGTGGAGATGCATTTTCTACCGGACATTTTCGTACCCTGCGATATTTGTCATGGTAAGCGCTATAACCGGGAAACCCTGGAAGTCCGCTACAAAGGCAAGACCATACATGAAGTGCTTGAAATGACCGTTGAAGACGCTGCCCAGTTTTTCTCGGCGGTGCCCAGTCTGTCGCGCAAACTAAATACCTTGATTGACGTAGGCTTGAGCTACATAACCCTCGGGCAAAACGCCACTACCCTGTCCGGCGGCGAAGCACAACGGGTTAAATTAGCCAAGGAATTATCCAAACGCGACACCGGTAAAACGTTATACATACTGGACGAACCGACCACCGGTCTGCACTTTCATGACATCAAACAATTGCTGTCTGTTTTACATACGTTGCGCGACCATGGGAACACTGTCATCATTATCGAGCACAATTTGGATGTCATCAAAACTGCTGACTGGGTGGTGGATATAGGGCCGGAAGGCGGCAATGGCGGCGGCACATTGGTTGCGGAAGGCACGCCACGAGAAATCACCCAGCATGATGCATCACATACAGGCTTATATCTGAAACGCTTGTTTAGTTAACACAACCAAGCCTGGCGGGGCTGCAGCTCCTAGACCTTAAATTTTGCAGGAGGCATATTCTCTCAGATGAACTAAGCAGCCGACTTGATGGCTGCTTAGTTCATGCAGTGTAGATCTGACTGAAATGCGCTAATTAACGTCTAAAATGTGCTGTTTAACGTCTAAAAAGCTTGTAAAAACTCCGTATTAGTATATCTTTCTGTACGGATAATCATAGATACGCATTTTGTTTAAAATTCCAGCTTGGCCTAGGCTAAACCAGTAGTATTTTAAGTACTTGCTCAATTTGGAATTTTGTAATCATTTACAGGTGGCAAGCCATACGATTTAGGTTTTTCTTACCTAAAGCAGGCTGTATATAGACGTTCGGACATTAACCAGCAATGCAGAAAAGTTTCACCTAACGATCATGAAAGTACCGCAGTCGCCCCGGCAAATGAAAGGCGCTCGGTCGCGACTTTCATAGTAATAACAACGCCAATTAGACCTAACTAGAAATATGCCTAGCAACCACTCTATTTTGCCAATTTACGATTTTTCGGTTTCACTCAATAATGGCTATCTAAAAAATATAATCCCATTTTTAACTAAAAACGAAATCGCAGCCAATCCCATCAACTACGCGATTTTTTACGACTATGTGGCAAAACAAAATCCAAAATTGAACTCTGCAGTGGACGAGCTATTAAACAATCAAAAACCGTTTGATTGTGCCACCAGCTTTGCACTTTATGAAACTTACATCTGCAACACCTCTTTAAATTCGATTGAAAATATCAACGAGAAAATTCACAAAGTGCTGCTACAGGCCACCGATGCCATCGGAGAAACCTGCACCAAGGCGGAACAAACCAACGATAGCTTCCAGAAAAAAACCGCTATTTTGGAAGCTACATCCGAGTTAGCTGCAGGCAGTTCGATACTGCAGGAAATCATCCAAGAAACCCGCTCACTTGCAGCTACCAGCCAAGCCATGCAGGTCCAATTGAACGCAGCCAATGCGGA
The DNA here is from genome assembly GCF_001644015.1 of Methylomonas lenta. Taxonomy (GTDB): domain Bacteria; phylum Pseudomonadota; class Gammaproteobacteria; order Methylococcales; family Methylomonadaceae; genus Methylomonas; species Methylomonas lenta. The sequence goes on along the minus strand of NZ_LUUI01000114.1, from coordinate 62,698 downwards.
AATGGAACAACTGCGTGCCGAACTGGCCCAAGTCAGGCAAATAGCTGTCACCGACGGCTTGACAGGCTTGCTGAATCGGCGGGCTTTTGATCAAACTTTATCCGAGATCATCGAACAACCCTGTAGCGAGACAACTTGTTTATCGATGCTGGATATCGATCATTTTAAACAGGTAAACGATACTTACGGACATACCATAGGCGATCACGTGATCAAATTTGTGGCGACATTACTAAAAAAACATGCCGAAGACCATCATCATGTTGCGCGGTATGGCGGTGAAGAGTTAGCTATCATCATGCCCAACACACCCAAGCATAAGGCTATTGAAATTTCCGAAAACATCCGTCTTGAAATGGAAAAAAGTCGCTTAAAACGCAAAACAGATAATCTGACTTTAGGCCAAATTACGATTTCAATCGGCATTGCAGAATTACAACCCAACGATAACCCGGAAAGCCTTATTACTCGCGCCGATAGTGCACTATACCAAGCCAAGAAATCGGGGCGAAATAAAGTCATGCATTAACATCAAGACAATAAAAAACCGGCGCCAGTTTAAATGAGGCCGGTTTTTTAGCAATAGACTCTAACTCTAGCATTGCCTTTAGGGCATATACATACCACCGTTGACGTGTAGTGTTTCACCAGTAATGTAAGAAGCCTGTTCAGATGCCAGAAATGACACTGCATGAGCGATTTCTTCCGGCTGTCCCAAGCGCCCCAAAGCAATTGAGGCCATCAGTGATTTTTTAATATCATCCGACAACTCCTTGGTCATATCGGTATCGATAAAACCAGGGGCTACGGTGTTGACTGTGATACCGCGAGACCCCACCTCTTTAGCCATGGACTTAGCAAAACCGAGCATGCCAGCCTTGGCGGCGGCATAGTTGGCCTGTCCTGCGTTACCGGTTGAACCAACCACTGAAGAAATATTGATAATCCGCCCATAGCGCGCTTTCATCATACTCCGCAACACAGCCTTACTCATCCGAAATACTGAGGTCAAATTAGTGCTGATAATATCATCCCACTCTTCGTCTTTCATCCGCATCAATAAATTGTCGCGGGTAATACCGGCGTTGTTCACCAAAACAGCAGCTGTTCCGTAATCATCGCCTGTGACTTTGATGAAACTGTCGATATCCGCCGCATCAGCCACGTTTAATTTCAGACCTTTACCGTTAGCGCCTAAATAAGCTGAAATCGCTTCAGCACCGCTATCGGAGGTTGCAGTACCCAGTACAAAAAAACCATCTGCAACCAATTTTTCCGCAATGGCTCGACCAATTCCTCGGCTAGCACCGGTAACTATGGCAATTTTTTTATTTATGCCCTTAAGGTTATCCATGTAACTGCTCCAAAACGTTATTTAATGAATCAGGATCATACATTGTCAAATGTACAGCATCAGGCGCAATACGTTTATTCAAACCCAGCAATACTTTGCCAGGCCCACATTCGATAAAACCGTTTACGCCTTGTTCGTGCATGAATTTGATACTCTCGACCCAACGCACAGGGTTGTAGAGCTGTTCTTTCAAGGCATAACGAATGACTTCCGGTGAACCGTGAGTTTTGACATCAGCATTGTGAATCAATGTCATTTTAGGCATGTCTACATTTACGCTTTGCAGGATATCGCTGAACTTTTCGGCCGCCTCTTGCATTAAGTAACAATGCGAAGGCACACTGACCGGTAATTTCAGCGCGCGTTTAGCGCCTAAGGCTTTCAGTGCCTCAATCGCTCTATCCACTGCCGCAGTATCCCCGGCAATAACCACTTGTCCAGGTGAATTAAAATTGGCGGGAGCGACGATTTGGTTATTCGCAACTTCCATACAGGCATTAACGACCTGATGGTCTTCCAGGCCCAAAATGGCAGCCATAGCTCCGACACCTGCAGGCACCGCCGCCTGCATCAAGCGACCGCGTTCCACCACCAATTTGACAGCATCTTCGAAGGCGATAGCATCAGAACAAACCAGCGCGGTGTATTCGCCTAAACTGTGACCCGCCATCCAGGCTGGCCGAATTTTGGTTTTATCACACCAGACCCGCCAGAACGCAACGCCAGCTGCCAACATTGCGGGCTGAGTGTTCTCGGTTTGATTTAAATCTTCTACAGGGCCGTTTTCCACCAATTTCCAAAGATCAAAACCCAGCGCTTCAGAGGCCTGTTCAAAAGTTTGTTTTACTTGTGGATAGACTGCAGCCATAGACGACATCATGCCGACTGATTGCGATCCCTGTCCTGGAAAAACAAAAGCCAAATTATAATTTTGTTCGTTCATAGTCATATTTTAATATTTGATTAACGCTGAACCCCAGGTAAAACCAGCACCAAATGCTTCCATCAGTACCATCTGACCCTTTTTAATTCTGCCATCACGCACGCCTTCATTAAAGGCTAACAGCACGGATGCAGAAGACGTATTGCCCTGGTTTTCCAGCGTTAAAATCACCTGATCCATGTCCATACCCAGTTTTTTAGCGGTAGCCGCAATGATACGAGTATTGGCTTGATGCGGCACTAACCAGTCAATATCACTTTTTTGCAAACCGTTGGCTTCCAGGGTTTCATCTACAATGCGTCCCAGTGTATTTACGGCTACTTTAAACACTTCATTACCACGCATACTGATAAATCCGGCTTCCTGATTTTTGGATTCTGCAGCGACTTGTGGATTAGGGCAATATAATAAATCTTCATAACCCCCATCAGAATGAATATGGGTCGATAAAATACCTAGCGCATCCGATGCTGTCAGTAATACGGCTCCGGCACCATCACCAAACAAAATACAAGTGCCACGGTCGGTCCAATCAACGATGCGTGAACACACCTCAGAACCTACCACCAACACCGTTTTACAAAAACCGGACTTGATATATTGATCGGCAATACTTAACGCAAAAACAGAACCTGAGCAGGCAGCCTGTACATCAAACCCCACACACTGCTGAATACCCAAACGCTGTTGTAGCAGGCAAGCGGTGCTGGGGTAAACTCGATCCGGAGTACCCGTGGCAACGATTATTAAATCGATGCTTTCAACATCAATCCCCGCCATTTCGATCGCTTGCCTGGCTGCAATTTCAGCCATACTGGATGCAGTTTCTTCTGCTCCGGCAATGCGTCGACTCTTGATGCCGGTACGTTCGTATATCCAGCTATCCGAGGTATCCACCATAGTGGAGATATCATCATTGGTGCGAACAGTTGCAGGCAAATAACCCCCAGTACCAATCACACTACTCCAGCAGCTCATTCCGTATCCTTCTGCGCCAAAGCACTTTCAAGTTTTTCACTGATTTTACGAATAACATCTTTCTCAACCTCAACTTCTGCCAATTGAATTGCTGTTTCAAAGGCCAACGCATCTGCGCCACCGTGACTTTTAATCACCAAGCCACGCAAACCAATAAAACTGGCACCATTATAAAGTCGCGGATCGATACTATCTTTAAATAATTTTAATACTGGATAAGCCGCTAGGCCTGCAAGTTTCGTGAAAATATTGCGGGAAAAAGCCTCTTTCAACTTCATCGCAATCATTTTTGCCGCACCCTCTATGGATTTAAGGGCAACATTGCCAACAAAACCATCTGTGACAATTAAGTCGACTTTCACACTACCGGCATTAATCGAATTACCTTCCACATAGCCGATGTAATTCAGGGATGACTTTTCCAGCAACTTGGCCGCCGCTTTGACTTGCTCATTACCCTTGGTGTCTTCTTCACCGATATTCAGCAAACCCACGCGAGGACGCTCAATATTCTCAACCGCCTTCACCACTTCTTCACCCATCACGGCAAATTGGTAAAGTTGCTCGGCACTGGAATCGACATTTCCGCCCAAGTCCAGCATATGTGTGTGACCAAAAATAGAAGGTAAGGTTGAAATAATGGCTGGGCGTTCGATACCTGGAATCATTTTCAGTACAAAGCGCGCAGTTGCCATTAAAGCACCCGTGTTACCAGCGCTGACGCAAGCATCGGCCTGACCTTCTTTGACCAAGTTAATAGCCACCCGCATCGAGGAATCTTTTTTATTTTTCAGCGCCTTTTGCGGTGGCTCATGCATTTCGACGACTTGCGAGGCATGCTGAATACTGATTCGATCTTTAAACTCAAGCAATGCATCCGACAACATGTCATTCAGCACAGCCTGGTCACCGACCATAATCAATTTTAATTGGGGATTTTTTCTTAAACAGGCTAGTGACGCAGGAATCGTCACCTGGGGACCGAAATCCCCGCCCATAGCATCAATCGAGAGAGTTGAGCTCACGCTTAGGACCTAACCCTTGAAGTAGAAAAGTGGAGACATATCAAAAGATGATATGTCGGCTTTGATAGCAAACATGTCAATACGCTGGCAGAAACCGCAGTTGCTGCTTAATGAAAATTAAGTCGGCTTTGCTGATTAAACCAGCAAAACTCACCACCAGCGGATTCTAACAGTCTTTAAATAGTTACTCTTCGTCGACGTTGCTAGCGATGACTTGACGGCCTTTGAAAAAACCATCAGGCGTCATGTGATGACGCAAATGCATTTCGCCGGTCAATGGATCTTGTGCCAGTGTTTTGCTGGTTAAAGAATCGTGTGAACGACGTTGACCGCGTCTTGAACGCGATACTTTACTCTTTTGTACTGCCATTTTTACTCTCCAGTTTTTTTAAGTTTGGCTAAAACAGAAAAAGGGTTATTAGTTTGGTTTTGACTATCGCCGTCAAAATTTGCATCCTTAGAGCTATGTTTCAGCATGCAGTCATACTCATGTTTAGGGTAATCCGGCAGTGCCAACAAAATCTCGTCTTCAATCAGCTCATTCAACGACACTTTTTCGCCATTAAACATCAATGGCTCACAATCAATCTTAAGCTGGTCAGCTTCCTGTAGTGATGAGACTATGCCCAGCTTGAATGAAAGATCAAGCGGCCAGCTCATACCCTGCAAACAGGATTGACATTCCAGACTCAAAGACGTTTTTAAGCTACCAGCAATCACAGCCTGTTTACCATGCTTGGCAAACAAGACTTCGACTTTAATATCGCCATCGTTGCTAACGATAAAATCAGCCAAACGCTCAAGCGAGGCTATTTTTATCACACCTGACAATGCACTCCGCCTTTCGGCGAACAACATAGGATCAATAAGGTCGGGAAGTTTGTCTGACATAACTGTACAATGATACAGATTAGTCAATGTTGCGTCAAATAGACAACCATTTCCAAGTACTCAATCTATGCAAAAAATTGTTCTAGCCTCAAGTTCTAAATACCGCCGAGAGCTTTTGAAAAAGCTGCAGATCGATTTTATTTATGACAGCAGCCATATCGATGAAAGTCCACAAGCCAATGAATCAGCTTCCGCACTGGCGATTCGCTTAGCCATTGAAAAAGCTGCAGCCGTAGCTGAAAAATACCCCAACCATCTGATTATCGGCTCAGACCAAGTCGCCACTTTTGGCAATATACTATTAGGCAAGCCAGGCAATCGTGAAAAAGCCTTCCAGCAACTGCAAGCTCAATCCGGTCAAAAAGTCAGTTTTTTTACCGGAATCTGCGTCCTTAATAGCGCATCCGGCCACACTTTTACCGACTTGGATATTTGCAAGGTCCACTTTCGAAACCTGTCCGATAGCCAAATTCAGCGTTATCTAACGATTGAGCAAGCGTTTGATTGTGCCGGTAGCTTCATGTCGGAAGGATACGGCATTACATTATTCAGCAAAATTGAGGGCGAAGACCCCAATGCGTTAATCGGTTTACCACTGATAAAACTTATTAAATTACTCGATCAATGTGGCCTGGCAATCCCCTGATCACGCTTGATGGGCGGTAAGATTTGTTCAAAAACCTGTTCAAACTCAATGTCCGCCTGCTGCATGACTTGTTCGACCTGCTCCCTATTCAAGCGCAGAAAATCTAAGGTATGATCCGAAGTTTCCACCAGGGTTTGCTCAATCAACCTGCCATATTCCTGATCATCAACCAACCGACTAGCCAGATTCAATAAAGTCGCATCCAGCTTGTGATTAACAGCAAAATCCGGTTGCCGATAACACCCCACCACTTCGTAGAGAGACTGCGGCAAACCCCAAGCTTTTAACAACTCTCGACCGACATCGGCATGTGTGAAACCCAATATTTCCTGCTCAAAACTGGTGAGTAAGCGCCTATCCTGTCTGATTGCCATTAACACGCTTCTGGCTTGATCCGGCATAGCTTGGTATAACACTAATGAACCGATATCATGCAGCAAACCCGCCAAAAACAGACGCTCGGTGTTCATTACCCCACAGCATTTAGCCAATAATTTATTCACCACCCCACAATGCACACTGCGCATCCAGAAAGCCGTCATATCGACTAAGTCGGTAGGAATTTTGGCAAACTTATCCAGCACGCAGGTGGCAACAACCAAATTATAAAGATCATCGATTCCGACTATCGTTATAGCTCGGGTAATTGTATCGATTCGAGACTGGAATCCGTAAAAAGAACTATTCACCAACCTTAACAATCGGGCTGACAAAACAGGGTCTTTGGCAATTACACTGCCGATGTCCGCCATACTGAAGCGCGGATCTCGAATCATTTCATTGACTTGAAAATAGATATCCGGCAAAGAAAATAAATCTTTTGTCTCGGCAACAACTGCAGATGGGGTTTGGTAGGTCACGTTCAACTTTTCCCGTAAAGTTTGAGTACATGCTGAACGTAATTCTGGGTTTCACGATACGGTGGCACAGTGTAATTATATTTCATCACCGCACCCTCTCCGGCGTTATACCCTGCCACGGCCAATTTCAGATTGGAATTAAACATGGCCAGCAAATCTTTCAGATATCGCGTGCCACCATCAATATTTTGTTCGGCATCATGCCTATCATTCACACCGTATCTGCGAGCAGTATCCGGCATCAATTGCATCAAACCCACGGCACCTGCTGATGACACGGCATGCGGATTATAAGCAGACTCTGCCTGGATTACTGCGTGAAGCAACTTCGGATCCATTTGATGCTTAACGGCTGCTCTAGCAACCATGTCCTTAAATTTCAGCTTGTTGCCCGTCATGAACTTTAAATCATGCGTATAGGTTTTAGGTGGCGTACGGATGATTAACCGATACCCCAGCCCTTTTTCCGGACGATCGGTGTAATACACTCGGCCATTTACGCCAATACGTTTATAAATATCGGCAGACGCAAACGAAGAAATGCCTATCAACATGATTAAAACAGCATTTTTTAACAGCTTCATCCACATTTCCTTATCGATAGTCTTAACTCGCTTCTAAAACCGTAATCAGACTTGCCGCCTTGACCGCTTTCGCTCTGGCCTCGACGACAGATTCGGCAGTAGCCAACGCCACCCCCATACGACGCGCGACAAAAGCCTCTGGCTTACCAAATAGGCGTACATCGGTTTCAGCCACATTTAACGCCTGCTCCAACCCCTGAAACATCACTGCTTTAGCATTGATGCCACCCAGAATCACTGCACTAGCGGCGACTTTAAGTAAAGCCGTATCAACAGGTAAACCTAAAATTGCCCGCGCGTGCAAATCAAATTCAGTTTGACGCTGACTGACCATGGTCACCATACCGGTATCGTGCGGACGCGGACTGACTTCACTAAACCAGACCTGATCGCCTTGCACGAACAATTCGACACCGAATAATCCCAAGCCACCCAAGGCCTCCGTCACTTTAGCGGCAATCTGCTGAGATAATTGAATAGCATTTTCTGACATAGCTTGCGGCTGCCAACTTTCCCGATAATCGCCATTTTCTTGCACGTGCCCAATCGGCTCGCAAAAATGCGTTTCTACCAGTCCTTCGGCATTCAAGGCTCGCACTGTCAGCAAAGTAATTTCAAAGTCAAATTCGATTTTGGCTTCGACAATAACTTTACCGGTATCAGTACGACCGCCCGCTTTGGCATAATCCCAAGCTGATTGCAAATCATCAGCACTTTTCACCATCGACTGCCCCTTACCGGACGAAGACATGGTGGGCTTGATAAAACAGGGATAACCAATTCCATCCGCCACAGCAGCCTGTAATTGTTCAAACGTCTCGGCAAAAGCATATTTCGAAGTAGGTAAACCCAATTCTTCAGCAGCCATTTGTCGAATTCCTTCCCGATTCATGGTCAATTGAATAGCTCTGGCATTAGGTACTATTTTCACTTCACCTTCCGCTTCTATTTCAGCCAAGGCAGCAGTAGCAATGGCTTCAATTTCCGGTACGATGAAATCAGGTTTTTCAGCAGCAATCAGTGACTTTACCGCTGCCGCATCAGTCATATCAATGACATGACTGCGATGCGCCACTTGCATGGCAGGCGCATGCGGATACCGATCAACAGCAATCACCTCAACCCCGAAACGCTGCAGTGAAATAGCGACTTCTTTTCCTAGCTCACCGCTACCCAATAACATCGCTTTAGTAGCAGTCAAACTGCCAGGGGTACCTATTCTCATGTTGATTTGGTCAGATAATTTTCGATGTCTTGTTTAGAAAAGCCGATTTTTTTAGCCACCCTATCGGCATGACTGACCCTTGAAATACCGGGTATCAATTTAAAGGTAGGCAAGTCGTCGGCAAATTCAACTTGCTTCGGTGTCGTTGTGCCTCTTTTGACAAATACATCCACTAATTGATGGTTATGAGTAATCAAAATAGTGCTATTTCCTTTACGATAAAATCCGTCTAAAACGTCAATCGAAGACTGCATCTTCTCTTCAAAGGTAGTGCCTTCTGCCATTTCGTCAAGTACCAGCAAGCTTTTTGCAGTGCTTGCCAGGAAAATATCCCGGGTGCGCTTCAGTTCGGTGCCGAAGCGGCCTTCTCCATCATCAAGATGACTGATTTCGGGCGCTTGATAAAAAATCTTGTCTGCCACGCTGAGCTTGGCCGATTTAGCCGGCACATAACAACCAATTTGTGCCAGTAATTGAACTTGAGTAACGGTTTTGCAAAATGCAGTTTTACCACCGCTATTAGGCCCGGTTACACAAATCAATCGATCCTCTTCCATGGCAAAATCGTTAGCAACATACTCTGGATTTTTATGCCCCAAAACTGGGTTTTTCGCGCCAACCAGCTTCATGCTGTGGTGATCGGTTGCTTGCATGTCCGGCAAAATTGTTTCACTGCCATAGGCCTCGGCATATTTTATAAAAGCCAGCAATTCATCAAGCTGCCCAAGACCATCCAGCAATTCACCTAAAGCCTGCGAGCTCTTGAAACGATTACGTAGTGGAATAATGCAATTTTCCTTATCATAACCACCAATTATCGGAATATAGGCAAACATCAAAGGAAAGAAAAATACTGAAGCTACCGAAATGCCGTCTTTGGAAAACTGGAACATATCAGTAGGAAATATTTTCACCACCCCCCAAATAGCAGCCAGCAACATACCGATCAATAGGGGCTTAAACAAGGTTGGGCGGAAAATTGTGGCTGGTGAAAACGAGTTCTTGCGCTCTTCCTTGCTTTGGATACCTTTTTCGCTGTTATAAACCGGCCCTACCATCAGCGAGTAATCATTGCTTTGCGCAAAGCTAGCAATTTTATTAAACACACTTTGCAAATATGGACTTTGCGGAGTGCCCGAGTTTTGAATGGCGCCAACCAGATTCAACACAGCATTAATGCCGCGCCGATATTGTTTATAGCCGTATCCTTCAATTTGATTATCTTCGCGCGCCGTACCAAAACCACCCAGAAATTCACCAAACAACAACAAATACAATCGACTTTCACCAGTAACTGCACTGGAAACTATGTTTTCTACATTCGCCCGCACATCCGGATTATCCCGAATTTCTCGCACAGCCTGTTGTTTGGCGGCGATAGCATCAAGATTATCCAAAGGCTGCGTCAATGATCGATACAGTACAGTTTGACCCGCGATTGTGTTGGCATAGTTGACGTTATCGAATAGTTCGTCAACTTCAATGGCATCAAAAGCCCCTTGATCCAATACGCCTTCCCCGGTTGGTAACGGCTTACTTTTTCGAATCACTGGCCATTCATCATCTGCCCAGCTTTGTAAAATATTTTGTTGCATGTTGCCTCCCCGGTTTTTTTATTCCGCTTAACGGGCGGATTTTATTAATTCAGCCATTAGCTCGACATGGGCATCATCATCATTCAAGGCAGGAATATACCGATAACTCTTACCGCCTGCTTCCATGAAAATTTCTTTATTGGTGATGGCAATTTCTTCCAGGGTTTCCAGACAATCCACCCCAAAGCCCGGACACACCAGATCAATTTGCTTGATATCCTGTTTTGGTAAATCCTGTAACACCTCAACACAATAAGGTTTCAGCCATTCGGCTTTACCAAAGCGAGATTGAAACACTAACCGCCATTGGGTATCGTTTAATTGCAACTCGTCTGCCAGTAAACGAGCCGTGGCTTGACAGTGATAAAAGTAAGGATCGCCCCATTCCGTCAATTTTGCCGGCAAACCGTGAAATGACATTAGCAATAACGCGGCCTGTCCATGCGTTTGCCAATGCGCTCGAATCGAGTCCGCCAGCGCTTTGATATAGGTTGGGCTCTGATAATAATCACTGACAAATCGCAGTGACGGCATGTGCCGCCAACTGATAAACTCATCAGCCACTACATCAAAAATAGAAGCGGTTGTCGTAGACGAATACTGCGGATACAGCGGCAGGATAATAATATCTTCTACACCCTGTTTTTTAAAATCTTGCAATTTTTCCCGCAAAGCCGGCTTACCATAACGCATGGCACAATCGATCAACAATTGCTCACTGGCATAACGTTTAGCCAGCTTTTCGGTTAATTGCTGAGTCAATACGATCAGCGGCGAGCCCTTATCGGTCCAAATAGTTTTATAAGCATGCGCGGATTTTTTTGGCCGAAACGGCAGCACAAACAAATTCAAGATCATCCACCATAATGGACGCGGGAGATTCACCACCCGCGGATCACCCAAGAACTCGCGCAAAAAGGCTCTGACATCACGGGTACTTGTGCTAGCAGGTGAGCCCAAATTAACCAGCAATACGCCGGTTTTCTTTTCCAGGTTCTCAAACATGGCCGATTATTATCTACGATTGATTAGATTCAAAAACTCAGAACGGGTACTGATTTCTTCGCGAAAAATACCGGTCATCACTGATGTGGTCATCACCGAATTCTGTTTTTCCACGCCTCGCATCATCATGCATAAATGCTTGGCTTCAATGACAACGGCTACCCCGCGCGCATTAACGGCAGTTTGCACGGCAGTGGCAATTTGGCGAGTCAATTGCTCCTGAATCTGTAAGCGACGTCCGTACATATCCACAATTCGCGCCAACTTGGATAAACCCAGCACCTTACCTTGTGGCAAATAACCGATGTGACATTTACCAATAAAAGGTAATAGATGATGTTCACACAAGGAATACAGTTCGATATCCTTGACGATCACCATATCTTCGGTGTCGGCCTGAAAAATCGCGCCATTTAGCACTTCATCCAGGCTTTTTTCGTAACCATTATTAAGAAATTTAAAGGCTTTTGCAGCCCGTTTCGGCGTGTCACGTAAACCTTCACGATTTACATCTTCACCGATTGCCTGAATAATTTTGGAGAAATATTCTTCCATCACCAACCCAACCCTGCGTAAAAAATGTTCCGAGTATACAGTATCAAACTGTAAATTCTAAGGCGCGCAACAATACCTGTTCATCGGCGCCTTGTTTGTTGGCATTTTCGCTGATATGCCGGCGCCAGGCTCGCGCACCATCCACGCCATGAAACAATCCCAGCAAATGGCGAGCCATAGTATTCAAGCGTACACCTTGCTGTAACTGCTGTTGCACATAGGGAATCAAAGCCAGTATCAATTCCTGCCGCGTTTTCAGTGGAAAGTGATCGCCAAATAAACGATTATCTACCTCACTGAGAAGGTAAGGATTGTGATAAATCTCTCGGCCGAGCATGACACCATCAACGGTGTTTAGTAATGTTAAACAGGTATCCAGAGTATCGATACCACCATTAATTATGATTTCCAGCTGCGGAAAATCCTGCTTAAGCTGAAGAACCACATCATAACGCAAAGGCGGAATATGTCTGTTTTGTTTGGGCGACAAGCCTGACAGCCAGGCTTTACGGGCGTGAATGATAAAAGTCTCACAGCCGCTGGCTGCAACATCACCCACAAACTGTGTTAACTCGGCATAAGAATCACGATCATCAATCCCAATACGGGATTTTACTGTCACCGGAATCGACACCGCCTGCCGCATCGCCGCCACACACTCAGCCACCAATGCGGGTTCTGCCATCAAACAGGCACCAAATCGACCATTCTGCACCCTATCGCTGGGGCAACCGATGTTCAAATTAACCTCATCATAACCATAGTCTTCAGCAATTTTGGCACATAAAGCCAAATCCGGCGGATTGCTACCACCCAACTGTAAAGCGACAGGATGCTCTGCTTGATTAAACTGCAAATGCCGTTCTGAGTTGCCGTGTAAAATCGCCCCTGTGGTGACCATTTCTGTGTATAGCACTGCATGCCTAGATAATAATCGGTAAAAATATCGACAATGCCTATCCGTCCAATCCAGCATCGGGGCAACGCAAAAACGCCGATTGATTTTGTTTTCCATTAAACTTGAGTGATTATTTGTTGCGCTAAAAATTGCCGATCAGACTTGCAAACACTGACTTCATCCAAACGGATTTATTCAGCCAGTTTGAAAGCTATCGATGGCTAAAGCTAAATCAATGCACTGATATAGCCTTGATTGCCGTAGCAATATCCTGATTGAGAAAATTTAAACATTGGTTTAGCGCTTCGATTTTACTTTGTACATCTTCATTGCCAGCCGGCACCTGATAGGCCGTATTTTGGCTCAAAACAACATCCTTACCTTTGCTGACTTGCCATTGTGCGTTTAGTTGGGCTTGGCCTTGCGGATCAATGTAAAATTCCAAAATATTGACAGACAAGTGAAATTCAGCTTGCTTGGCTCTATTTGTCGTCGACATCACGACATCTGCAGGCACTATGACGGTTAAATCCTGCAACATGACTCGCGTCATATTGTCGCCCAGATTTTCGGCCCAGCGATGGAATTCATCCAGTTGATAGGTGTTTTTGCCGGCAGCTGTGACAATTTGCGGACGTTCCAGATAATGAGGAATCCGCACCGGCGATAACGCCAAGGTTATTTTGGCAGCATTCGCATTTGCTAGCATCGCATCGGTTTCAGCCAATGGCTCTAGCAAATAAAATTGTGAAGGCGGCGTGGTACCCAAACAAGCCACTTGCAATAACAACGATAAAATCAGCAAACTACGTAAAACAAACGGGGATAATTTCATGTTAATTCTCTGAATGATTCTTTCCGGACAACAAAGACTCCGGATGACGCTCCAGATAGTCTCCCAAATCGCGAACGGCACGGGCGGCCTGTTTCACAGCCTCCAAAGTATCGCTCAATGTAGACTCCGGCCCTATTGCATCATCAACATATTGCAGTGAATCTTCTGCCCTTTTCATCGCAGCAGTTGCAGCATTTAGAGTTTTATCGGTGTTGGAAATTAACGGTGGCAACTGTTTACCCAACTCAGCCACCATGGCTTGAGTGTCCTTTATCAGTAAATTGGTATTAAGTATGGTTTTGTCGGCATTCCTCAAAATCGGCTCAAGGTTTTTATTCAATATTTTGGTTGTTTTGTCGAGACCTTCCAAGCTGTCGGCCAGTGCTGCACGTGATCTTTTAACGTCTTCCGAACGCAAAAGGTCTTTAATTTCACGCAAACTGTCGGCCAAGTCTCCTACAATTTGATCCAATGGCATGGCGCGTAATTTTTGCGCCACTTCTTCGGCTGTATTCTTCAATTCATCGACAGTCGTCGGTACACCAGGAATTTCCAGTAAATCCTTATATTCCAAACCCGCATAAACCGGCGGCTTGTCTGGATAAAAGCTTAGATCCACATATAACAAGCCGGTCAACAAACTTTGAGTTTCCAGCCTGGCGCGCATGCCCAATTCAACCAATCTATCCCGATTTTTTTCTAGCTGCTCAAAGTCACTCGGATCTGGCAATGGAGCACCACTTGACCCAGTGATGCTACTGCGATCGATTTCCAAAACCACCGGCTTAAAAAGCTTGCCCTCCTTTCTATCCAGCTGCAAAGAAATTTCTTTCACTTGACCGATTTTGACACCCTGCATTTTCACAGGCGCCCCAACATCAAGGCCGTTTAAGGAAGAATCGAAAAACACAACATACTGAACTTTATCCGCCTTAAGGTCATCGCCCACGCCAAATATTAGCAATGCAACCACCAGCAACGTCAACGCGCCCAGGCTGAAACCACCAATAACCGCTGGATTAACGGGTTTACTCATTGTTATATCACTCCTGTTACATTGGGTTTGTCCGCGCGGCCTTCGCCTCGTGTCAAAAACTGGATGATTCTGGGATCATTCGATTCGGCCAAAAGTTGTTTCGGATTGCCGGTAGCCAGCATGGTTTTACTTTCCGAATCGAGAAATACTGAGTTGGTACCAATGGCAAAAATACTGGCCAATTCATGGGTCACAACCACAATGGTGGTACCCAGGGTCGCACAAAGACTAATGATAAGATCATCCAGTAAGCGGGCACTCACTGGATCGAGACCAGCAGACGGCTCATCGAAAAAAAGGATTTCCGGATCCAATGCCATGGCTCTGGCCAGACCCGCCCGTTTTTGCATACCGCCACTGATTTCTGCCGGATAGTAATCCTCAAAACCCGCCAACCCGACCAATGCCAGTTTATAAGCGACGATGTCGGCGATATCCTTTGCATTCAAATCGGTAAATTCACCCAACGGCAGAGCGATATTTTCTGCCAGCGTCAAAGAGCTGAACAGCGCCCCACTTTGATACAAAACCCCTATGCGGCGCATGACCTGGATACGTTGCTCTTCTTCGGCCTGCCAAAAACTTAGCTGATCATAAAATACATTGCCTTTAGCAGGACTCTTCAGGCCGATCAAATGTCGTAACAAGGTGCTTTTTCCGCAGCCACTGCCTCCCATGATGATAAACACATCACCATGATCGATAGTAAAGTTCAGGTCGCGTTGGATAACAAAAGATCCATAGGCCATGGTCAAGTCTTGCACGGTGATATGCGGTGTGTTCATGACAATATCTTAACCCGGTTAGATATGCAGTCGGTTACAAATCAGGGTAAGCACAGAATCCGATACCACGAGATAGACAATACTATCCACAACCGCAGCAGTCGCTGCATCACCAACGGCCGAAGCGCTTTGACCGCAAGCCATCCCCCGTCTGCAACCAGCAATAGCAATTAACACTGCAAACACCACACTCTTGAAAAAACCAACCATGAAGTCCGTCAGATCGACCGCTTTGGTAATTTCGTTGTAATACTGAGTCAGCGATATATCGAAGGCACTAATACTTACCAAAGCACCGCCTAAAATACCCATGAAATCAGCATACATCGTCAACAAGGGCATCATTAAAATCAACGCTATCATCCTGGGCATCACCAAAAACTCCATCGGCGAAATACCCATGGTTCGCAAAGCGTCGATCTCGCTATTAACGTTCATGGTGCCCAATTGAGCGGCATAGGCAGCACCGGTGCGTCCCGACATAATAATGGCGGTCATTAACGGCCCCATCTCCCGGACTGTGCCTAGCGCCACCAGATCGGCAATATATATCTGAGCCCCAAACATAGCCAACTGTAAAGCACCGACAAAAGCCAAAATCAGCCCAACCAACAAACTAATCAAGGAGACAATCGGAAAGCCGCTGGGGCCGACATCTTGAATAAAAATAAATAGATCAACCATCCGAAAACGGGCTTGACCACGCATTAAAGTCCAGCTAGCCAAAATCATTTCGCCGATAAAGACCATTAAACCCTGTGAGTCTTTAACCAAATTGACAACACTATTACCTATATTCATCAATACAGATGATTGCGATTGACTGCGGCGAGCACCCGTTCGCTCAGGCACAGCTCTAGCCAAATTCAACAGACTTTGCACACCGTCGGGTAAATTGCTGGTATCTAACTGGATTTGCTTACCATCGCAGTACTCGGCTATTTTCAATAAATAACTGGGTAAGCGACTATCCCAAGCCTGCAGATCATTTGACTTAGCAACTATGCTTTGCAATGACTGACCGTTTAATTCCGCCAGCACTTGTTCCACCGGCCGGATACGAGCACTACGCAGCCAGTGCCCACTGAATTCAAGCGACAAAGTAGTGCTGTCATTAGCTTGAACGGCTATATGGCCTACTAGGTCTGCTTGCGATGCACTGTTGCTCTCACTCATATTTTATGATTAGCCCTTAAATTTTGAGGTTTTTTCATGTTAACCGCACCAAAATGGAAATAACAGCAAAAACAGAACATTGATTAATTTGAAGCTTCAATAGAATGACGCCTAAAATCAGCTAAAAACTAAAGCTGTCAGCAAAACCGTCCCTGGACGACCACATGCCCAGGGAATTTGTTGCACTAAAAATCTTTGTCTATGTTTAGACACTTTCCAATCCATCCACTTTCTGAAATCCTCTCGGAAGCGCTGTACCTCGATTGGCTCGCTGACCTCTGTATTGCGCGATATCCATAGCTTTTAACGTAACATGGCGTTTGCCGGATAAGATTTTCAATTCACTGCTCAGCGACAATGCGGTTACCGCAACCACAGCATCCTTACCAGATACAAGATCAGCCGCAGGAATTTGCATAATCTTGTTTCCTTTGCCTTTCGTCAATTCCGGTAAATCCTGCGCCGGAAAAATCAGCAAGCGACCTTGCAAGGTTGCTACTGCCAGCAAATCATCCATGTGCAAAATTGGTGTCGGCGTCAAAACTTTCGCAGCTTGCGGTAAGCTCAACACCGCCTTACCCGCCTTGTTTTTACTAAACAATTCTTTTAACTGTACACGAAAACCGTAGCCGGCATTACTCGCCATTAGTAGCCAATCATCGGCCTGACCGGAAAACACATCGGTAAACAGACTACCAGCCGGTGGATTCAATCGCCCCGTTAATGGCTCACCCTGACTACGTGCAGACGGCAAATCATGCGTAGCAATATTATAAACTCGGCCGGTAGAGTCCAGCACATAGGCTGGCTGCGTAGTACGGCCTTTGGCCGCCGATAAATACCCATCTCCGGCCCGATAATTCAGCGTTTCCACTTCAATATCATAGCCTTTGGCGGCACGAATCCAGCCTTTTTGCGACAAGATGATGGTCACAGGTTCGTTGGCAATCAATTCTGTGGTATTCAAGGCTTGCGAAGCACCGCGTTCAACAATCGGCGAACGGCGGTCATCGCCGTATTTCTCTGCATCACGCTCAATCTCTTTGCGAATCAAGCGATTCAGCAATCGCTCGGAACCCAGGGTTTTTTCCAAAGCCTGCCGCTCCAGTTCCAACTCATCCTGCTCACCGCGGATTTTCATTTCCTCAAGCTTGGCCAAGTGGCGCAATTTCAAGTCTAAAATGGCTTCCGCTTGAATATCGCTCAAACCGAAACGTTCCATTAATACCGGTTTGGGATGATCTTCGCTGCGAATAATGGCAATCACTTCATCGATATTTAGATACGCAATCAGCAAGCCATCCAGAATATGCAATCGCGCCAACACTTTATCCAAGCGATATTGCAAACGGCGGCGCACGGTTTCGGTTCTAAAGCTGATCCATTCAGTCAGAATCTGCCGTAAATTCTTCACCTGCGGCTTACCGTTTAAGCCTATCATATTCATGTTGACCCGGTAGTTTTTCTCCAGGTCGGTGGTGGCAAACAAATGCGACATCACCGCATCGACATCAATACGCTTGGTTTTGGGGATAATCAGCAAACGGGTGGGATTTTCATGATCCGATTCGTCGCGCAAATCTTCTATCATCGGCAGCTTTTTCGCCAGCATTTGGGCGGCGATTTGTTCCAGCAATTTCGCACCGGACACTTGATGCGGCAGTGCAGTAATCACAATACTGCCATCTTCCACCTCAAATTTCGCGCGCATTTTTACCGAGCCGTTGCCGGTGGTATACATCTTTTGAATATCGGCGGCTGAGGTAATAATTTCGGCATCGGTCGGATAATCCGGTCCTTTGACATGCGCCAGCAAACCTTCCAGCGATGTTTCCGGCTCATCCAATAACTGCAGACAGGCATGGGCCACTTCGCGCAAATTATGCGGTGGAATATCGGTGGCCATACCTACCGCGATACCCATGGTGCCGTTCAACAGCACATTCGGCAATCGAGCTGGTAATAAACTGGGTTCTTTTAAGGTGCCATCAAAATTATCCGTCCAGTCGACCGTGCCCTGCCCCAGTTCCGACAGCAAAGTTTGCGCGTAAGCCGTTAAGCGTGATTCGGTATAACGCATGGCGGCAAACGACTTTGGATCATCCGGCGAACCCCAGTTGCCTTGGCCGTCGATCAAAGGATAACGATAGGAAAAATTCTGCGCCATCAACACCATGGCTTCGTAACAAGCCGAATCGCCGTGCGGATGGTATTTACCCAACACGTCACCGACAGTACGTGCCGATTTTTTATATTTGGCCAGTGCAGTCAGACCCAGTTCCGACATCGCATACACGATACGCCGCTGCACGGGTTTAAGTCCGTCGCCGATATGCGGCAAAGCCCGATCTAAAATCACGTACATGGAATAATCCAGGTAGGCTTTTTCGGTAAATTCTTTTAGCGGGAGTTGTTCGAAGTTTTCCTGTATGCCCATGCTTAATAAATGAGTGGATGATAGAAACTGGCATAAGCCCAGCTGTTTTAATTCCATTAAAATGATACCGCATCAAAGCATGGCAGACTCAGAAAGCTTGCTGACTGGTCTATTAAGCTGAAATACCTAGAAACTATTTTTTGACGGGCTTTGCCGTTATGCTATGGCAATCATCACTCAAATTCGCACAGATCATACCTATGCAACCGCACCGTAAAAGCAGCGTAAAAGTCTTATCCGGCCTGATGTTGGCTAGCATTCTGAGCTTACCATCACCTGGCCTGGCCGATGAAAACTTGGCCGGCAAATATTATGAAAACGCCTTGGTGGCATACCAAAAACAGGACCTTGATGCTGCCATCATCGAATTGAGAAACGCGTTACAGCAAAATCCTAATTATGTTGCGGCGCACATTCTGCTGGGCAAACTCTTTTTACAAAAAAAGTCGCTTTCCGAAGCGGAGGTGCACCTCAACCTAGCCAACCAATTGGGTGCAGACAGATCGCTAACCGTTAAAGCACTGGCGCAACTGTATCTATACCAAATCAAATACAACCAGTTGCTCAAGGAAATTCAACCCAGCCAATTTAACCGGCAGCTGCAGCCGGATTTACACGTTTTTCGCGGCCACGCTTATTTGCAGCTAAATCAAATCAGCGAAGCGCTAAATGAATACGACATAGCGGCACAAATCGACCCTAGCCGGGTAGATGCCGTGATAGGCCGGGCCAACGCCTTGCTGCGCCGCAACGATCTCGCCGGTGCCACGCAGGCAGTCGAAAAAGCCATGGCCATGCAACCCGACAATCCCGGTAACTGGTATGTCAAAGGCAGCATCGAACATGTGCAGGGCGACCTGGAAAATGCCATTAAAGACTATGACAAAGCCATAACACTACTGCCTGATTATCAGGATGCACGCATTGCCAGAGCCGGCGTTCTGATGGACTTGCAGCAAGACCAGCGTGCAGACGAGGATTTAGCCTATTTACGGAAACACTACCCGTTTGATCCCAAGGCAGCCTATCTGCATGCAGTGTTATTGGCTCGCAACGGCCAACAAGCAGCCTCCATCAAGGAGCTGGAAGCCGCCTCGGACATCATCGTTGCCGTCAAACCGGAATACCTCGTCCAACACAGCCAAACCCTGATGCTGTCCGGCTTGATCAACTACAGCTTGCAACGCTTTGACCTCGCCGCCGAATACTTGCGTCAATATGTAAAGTCCTACCCAGGTCAACCAGGCCCGTATAAGTTACTGGCGTCGATACTGTTAAATAAAAACGAACCCGAAACAGTCATCGACCTACTTAGGCCAGTGGTTGCCAGCAACCCGAACGACTATCGCCTGCTATTCCTGCTCGGCACCGCCTATATGAACGTCGGCAAACACGACAAAGCCAACGCGCTACTGGAAAAAGCCTCGGCCGGCGAAGACGGCGGCGAAAACATTCACGCCGAAATCGGCCTCAACCGCTTGTCCATGGGCCAGGAAACACTTGCCATCCAGGAACTGGAAGCTGCGATCCAAAAAAATCCCGGCAATACCCAGGCCGGCATACCGCTGGTTGCAATTTATATTAGAAATGGTGAAGGCCAAAATGCCTTGCGAATTGCCCAGGCTATGCACAAAAAACAGTCGAAAAATCTTACACTGTTGAATTTATTGGGTACCGCCCAAGTGGCAACGCAAAACTTGAAGCAAGCTCGGCAAAGTTTTGAACAAGCTGTAGAACTCGACCCGACCTTTATCACCGGCCACCTCAACCTGAGTAAGCTCGACGTGGCCGAGAAAAAAATCGATAAAGCCAAACAACGATTAGTAGCGCTTAATCAGAAATTCCCTGATAACGTGGCCGTATTAATCGAATTGTCGACAGTAGACCAAGCCATCGGCAACAACGACAGCGCTAATCAATGGTTGGAAAAAGCCCGCAGAATCGACCAAAAATCGATGCCGGTGCTGTTAGCTCAGATGGACTTAAACATCAAAACCGGTCGTACTCTGCAAGCTCTCAGCATAGGTGAAGCAGCAGAATTAATCGATAGAGAAAACCCACAGCTTTTGCAAGCCCTGGCACGTAGCTATCTAGCCTCCAATAATCGTGAAAAAGCCCTGAGTATTTATCGGCGCATGGCGGACCAAGCTCGCTTGAATGTCAAAAAACTTTACAACGTTGCGCGCTATCAAATTCAGGCCGGCGATTACTCGGATGCCATCAAAACCCTGAAAAAAGCCATAGTGGCGGATGAAAAACACATCCCAGCCCAAATCGCCCTGACAGAAATGGAGCTTTATCACGGCAAACCGGTGTTTGCCCTCAGCCGTGCCAATAACTTGCTCAAGGCATACCCCCAAAGCGGCTTTCCGAACCGCTTATTGGGCGATATTGCCGCACAAGATAAAAATTTCAGTCTGGCGGCCACCCGATACCAAACCGCCTTTGATTTAGAACCCGATACCGCTTTATTGATGAAACTGTATCAAAGCCTTAATCAAACCGGACAAAACCAAAAAGCGTTCGATTTATTGGCTGAATGGACCAAGAAACACCCCAAAGATCTGGTTCCAATAGCTGCATTGGCCGAGGAACTACTGCAACAAGGTAAGCTCAAGGAAGCCCAAAAGCATTATGAATTTTTATTAACTCAATATCCTAACGAAGCACAGTTTTTGAATAATCTGGCTTATATTTACTTCTCTAGCGGCGACAGCAAAGCCTCATCTTATGCGGAAAAAGCCCAACAATTGGCCCCGGAACAAGCCTCCAGCAACGACACTCTAGGCTGGATTCTGGTTAATACCGGTAAAGTGGATGAAGGCTTACATTACCTGCGTAGCGCGCATTCACGTGAGTCACAGAATCCGGAAATTCGTTACCACATTGCGGTGGCGTTGGACAAGCTAGGCCGAAAAGACGAGGCGAAGCAAGAACTTGAACAAGCGTTGAATTCGAATCTTTCATTTAACGGCATTGAGCAAGCCAAGGCTTTATCGGAAAAACTGAGTCAGTAATTGACTACAAAGCTGTCGGATTTTTTTACACTTTCCCCAATTGAACGTGTTTGGGCAAAGATAAAATTAATATAAGATTATGAATCAACATAAATAACAATAACAGGCATGATAAGTGCTAATATTTTTACTATCTAAGTCCTGCACTTTTGTACAATAACAAACAATCGTTAGAACACACAAGATAGAACGCAAATAAGCTTAGTTTCAAAAATAAAGTTAAGGAATTGTCATGAAAAAGTCAGATTTGTTTTTCATAGCAGCTATGCTGACACCTTTGTCCGCAAATGCTACATTAAGCTGGAGTTTTACCGGAAGTGGGCAGAATTATGGCTCACAACATACCTTTAGCGGCTCTTCTGGTGCGGGATCGGTCAGCGTAAGTGCTTTTTCGACCACTCTGGACTCGTCTGGAGACAAGTTTGAAACAGGAACACTTGGCTCCTGGAGCGGTGGCATAGGCGTTCAGAGCCAGGAAGACGGTTCCTTTGGCAGCTCTCCTCACCATGCATTCGATAATGACGGCGGCGCCAATACCACAAGCGATGAGGGTCCCGGCGGAGATGTCGACGCAGCCATATTCGCTTTTGACCAAAGCGTAAGCTTGACCTCACTGTCAATTGGCTGGGATGGGACCAACCCAGACTATGATGCCGATATATCAGTATTAGCCTATACTGGCAGTGGCGGCCCCGCAAGTATCCTAGGCAAAACATTTACCCAACTTTTAAGCTCTGGCTGGCAACTTATAGGTAACTACTCGGAATTGGATCATCCCTCAAATCCAACCGCCAGCATCAATGCAAGCAATGTTTCCTCAAGCTACTGGCTGGTTAGCGCCTACACCAGCTGCGCTAATGCCAATAGCAGCAATAGCTACGTATGCGTACCGGATTCAAACGGTTCTTTAGATTTTGGTGATGACTTCTTTAAAATCTCCGGACTAACCGGTACCGTAGGTGGCGGTAGTGGTAACACCGGCAGCGTGCCCGAACCTTCCAGCCTATTATTATTCACTGGCGGGCTACTTGGCTGGCGCTTAAACCGTTACAGCAAAGCACAAGCTGAATCCAACGAAGCTTTAGCTGCTTAAAATAAACGATTTTTTCAAATTAAAAACCGTCTTTCCCAAAACTGGAAAGACGGTTTTTTATACCCAAATCTTACCAAAAACAACCCTGAAATCCGCAGGGCGCGCCGAAACTAATCATAAGCTTCGCGCTTTTTCGGCTGTATTCGTTGCAAAGTAATTGACACCAAGCCACCACCACGAATCAACGTATCGTTGTCTTCAATCTTCCAGGCTTCTTCACTATTATCCGGTTTTTGTAAAATCAGATATTTCTGACTACCCGAATCGCGTACGAAAATATCTTTGTATTCAGTCCTAAGTCCGTCTGAATCGATGTAATCAGGGCCGATAACTACAGTTTTTTCGCCTGCTACCTGAGCAAACGCGTTGAGGAATTCGACCGACGAGCCGACTTGTTCGGTGTATTCACCTTCGAACCCATGTCCGCAGCCAGCTAGGATTAAGGCCAATCCCAGGATCAATAGTTTATTTAGCTTCATAATGATGTTTTGGCGATTTTCGGTGGTTTTGGAGGCGAGAATTGGTTTTTATTATCACGATTGCCCAGAGCAAGCCAAGCAACCAATATGGCCTCAACAAACTGCATACCTGGATAAAAACTAAGCGGAGTGGATAAGCTCAGCGCAACCATCCTAAATGTAGCAAAAGGTGAATACGTTAAAACATATTCACCTTTTCATGTTTCGGAAAATCAAACAGTATCTACAGGATGGTTGAGCTGTACAGCACGACAAAAAGCCATCGCCTTAATCAATCATGCGGTTTGTCTGCCTCATTTGTAAAAATTGGGTTGTTTTTATCTTCTTCGGTTAATTTTGCCTTTTCATCAGGATAAATGTGCCAGAAAGATTGGTCTATTGCGCCCTCGGTATAGCTGTCTTTACGACTGTGGCCGAACGGGCACCACCAGTTTTCCACAACCTTGACTAAATAAGCATGCCACTCAAACAAACCCACGCTATAAGGACAATACCACGTGCAATTGAGTATCCAAAATAATCTTGATTGCGCCATACTCAGCTTAAACGATCCGTTCATAACGATCTGATTTTTCATGCTGTAACGATGGCTGGCACGATCCGGCAAAAAATCGCCCCATTTTTTTACCTTTTGCGCCCCTGCAAACTTCAAGCTAAAGTAAGTCAAATAAGCACTGGTGATCACAAACGGCAGGGTTAAAATCGGTAAATAAACTAATAGCAAACCGAATGCCCTGGCTAGCACAGACATTTGTTTATGATGGCAACCGATATTGACACGCTCGGCACAAGATTCGCAGGCTTTTATGCCCTTTTGGGTATTTATGCCCTTTTGGGTATTCATGAAATTTTCTCCCCTGATTCATGGTTTAAGTTTTGCTCGGGATCGAGCAATTGAAAAATACGTAAGCAGCCTTCGCAGCAAAATTTTTTCTGCCCACTTGGACTGACTAAACTAAATCCAGATATTTTCACAGGCTGACCGCAGAGGTCGCAAGGATAATGACTTTTTTTCATACGGCAGATTTATATCCGGCTTGATACCGCGCAGAAAAAGGTTTTTAAATATTCTGTTTCCGGCATGGCAGGTAAAACAGGATGATCCGGCCCTTGACCGCCACTGGCAAATAGCACTAAATGCCTATCGATATGGCGTGCCGATGAGCGCAAAATTTCGTGCAAATTATCGCGGCTTAAATGATGTGAGCAGGACGCCGACACCAAAATACCGTCATTCGATAACACTTGCAACGCCAGATGATTCAAGCGGCGATAAGCTTCATAACCAGCCTTATGATCTTTTTTACGTTTGATCAAAGCCGGAGGATCCAACACGATGGCATCAAAATGCAGATTTTGTTCGCGAGCTTGTTTCAAAAATTCAAATACATCACTGCGCACAAACTGCATTTTGTCCTGTACCTGATTCAATGTAGCGCTTTCTACAGCCAGTGCCAAAGCACTTTCAGAACTATCCACACAGATCACTTCTGCAGCACCTGCCACCGCCGCAGTTATACCCCAAGCACCGGCATAGCTGAATAAGTCCAGCACTTTAAGACCTTTTGACCATTGCGCAAACTGCGCCCGGCTGCAACGATGATCGTAAAACCAGCCGGTTTTCTGGCCTGCCGCCACATTGATTATGAAGCGGGTATTGTTTTCTTCAATAATCAAACGGTCGGGCATCTCACCGTAAGCCAGTTCCGGCTGCAAAGACAGATTTTCCAACTGGCGCTGGCTATTGTCGTTTTTAAGCAGTATTGCGCTCGGCTGAAGTAAGTCGACCAGCACTTTAACCAATAATGACTTATGCATCTCCATGCCGGCGGTGGTGATTTGTACCGACAATACAGTGTCGTAACGATCGATCACCAAACCAGGCAAACCATCACTTTCGCCAAACACCAATCGATAAAAAGGTTGCTCAAATAAACGTTGGCGCAAAGCCAAAGCTTGCATCAACCGAGCTTTGAAAAACTTTTCGCCGATGCTGCTATTGGGTTTACGGGTCAGTAAGCGGGCGCAAATCAATGCATTCGGATTGATGTAAGCCACACCTAAAGCCTTACCAGCGCTATCATTCACTAGCACCAGGTCACCAGCTGTGAATTGCTCCAAAGGACTGCGTTTGATGTCAATTTCATTACTAAACACCCACAAGTGCCCCTGCCGCAAGCGCTTGTCTTCGTGTTTTTTCAGGAACAATTCGGGATAATTCATGGTTTTTAAATCAAAGTAAGAGTGAATCCGCCAACTTCGTTGGTGGAAAATACCAAAGGCAAGCGAATTTGAGTGGTTTGGTTGGCTGACAAGGCTGCATCATTCGCATACTGTTGCGGAGCAAATAGGCGTTCTGCCACTGGCTGGTCGTTAAAATCCTTTAAAGTCAGCTTTAAAATCGGTAGTGCTTGCGCAAGGCCGGCTTGATTAGTCAGCGCTGCTGTCACAAGGAAGCGCTTATCCAAATGAACTTGTAAAGCACTGTGTGATACGGCCCAATCATCGCTGTTTTTATAAGCCGGCAACGCACAACCTAAAGTTTCGCAAGCCTGTAGCAATGTTGCATAAATTTTGGGCTGACGACCTAAAGACTCGCCTTCGAAATAAACCACTTGTCCCAACAAAGCCAAAAGCATCATTAAACTACCCACGCGCCAGCGCCAGACAGACTCAGTATTCTGCTGCTGTGCTAATGCAATGTCTGTACTGATCGGCTCCACGACATCATCCGCCTGCTCGGACAACGAAAGCAAGGCATCAAAAGGCTGATGACAACTAACACAATGCAATAACCCCCGACTATCGCGTAATTGCTGCGCGGTTAATTCTTGTTGTGCATCGCAATGGGGGCAACGGCTATACATGGATTAAGCCGGTCTCTCGGCATCCAGTCTACACCAGTCCTCTTGGCTGACGGGTTCGGCCACTTGTAATCCTTGGGCTCGGTAAGCATCCGCTACAGCTTCTGCTTGTTCGTTGAGTATGCCGGACAATACGAGATAACCGCCAGGCTTGACCAATCCAGCAATCGTGGCAGATAACTCGATCAACGGCTTGGCCAAAATATTGGCAACCACCACCTCTGCGCCGCTTACTGTAAATTGTTCCGGCAGGTAATAGCTGATGCGATCCAGTACCTGATTTTTTTCGGCATTGTATTGCGTCGCGGTTATGGCTTGCGGATCGATATCTACTGCATGCGCCTGCTCGGCGCCCAGCAATAAGGCGGCAACTGCTAAAATTCCAGAGCCGCAACCGTAATCGATCATGACCTTGTTTTGTAAATCGTGTCCCGCCAACCATTCCAGACACAAAGCTGTCGTAGGATGGGTGCCAGTACCAAAAGCCAAGCCCGGATCTAAGGTCATACAAACCTGACCAGGTTCTGTCACTTCCTGACCACTGGGACACACCCATAACCTACCCGCAAATTGCATAGGCTTAAAATGCTCCATCCAGGCCCGCTCCCAGGCTTGATCCTGAATAACTTCCACTTGCCATTGATGCAATGGCTGGCCGATGAATGAATTAAACATCAGGGTTTGCAATACATCGGGATCGGCATCCAGTTCAAATAAAGCCGTCACCCGAGTATTGCTCCAAATCTGGGTTTGATCGATGGCCGGCTCGTAAACCGGTTCGTCTTCGGCGTCACTATAGGTGACGGAAACCGCACCCAGTTCGCTGAAAAAATCCGACAACTCAGGAGCAGTTTGCTCGTCAGTCACCACTGAAAGCTGATGCCATGCCATAGTTTGATTTTAGAGTAAGAAACACGTTTACATCGTTGCTGACATAAACGTGTCTTTTGTTTAATGAATACCCAGTTTCTTTTCCAGGTAATGAATGTTTTGACTGCCCAGCTCGAATGCCGAATCAGCCATGATATTTTGCTGCAGAGGAATATTGGTTTTGATGCCGTCTATCACCATTTCGCTAAGCGCCGTTTTCATACGGGCAATAGCACTATTGCGATCATCACCATGCGCAATCAGCTTGCCTATCATGGAATCATAATAGGCTGGCACTTTATACCCATTATAGATATGAGTTTCGCAGCGAATACCTGGCCCACCCGGCATGTGGAATTGATCAATAATGCCAGGGCAAGGCATAAAGGTTTTTGGATCTTCTGCGTTTAAACGACATTCGATGGCATGACCGGTAAATCTGACTTGATCTTGTGTAATCGACAAAGGCAAGCCATAAGCTATGCGTAACTGCTCTTTGACAATATCAAAACCAGTAATCATCTCAGTCACAGGATGCTCAACCTGCACCCGGGTGTTCATCTCGATAAAGTAGAACTCGCCATTTTCGTATAAAAACTCAAACGTGCCCGCACCCAGATAACCAATTTTCACACAGGCCTGGGCGCATCGTTCACCGATCATTTTGCGCTGTTCTGCTGTAATACCGGGTGCAGGTGCTTCTTCAACTACTTTTTGATGGCGACGCTGCATGGAACAATCACGCTCCCCCAAGTGAATAGCGTTGCCATGAGAATCCGCTAACACCTGAAACTCGATATGACGTGGATCTTCCAGGAATTTTTCCATAAACACCGTATCGTTACCGAATGCCGCGCCAGCTTCACCTTTAGTCAGGCTGATCGAGTTTATCAACGCTGCTTCGGTATGCACAGTACGCATACCGCGACCGCCACCACCACCGGCTGCTTTGATAATCACCGGATAACCAATTTCCCGCGCCAACTTTAGATTGGCCTCGTCGTTATCTCCTAAGGCATCGCCATTACTCGGCACACAAGGAATACCGGCTTCCAGCATGGCATTTTTTGCAGAAATCTTATCGCCCATCAAGCGTATGGTGTCCGCTCTTGGTCCGATAAACACAAAACCGCTTTGACTAACTTTTTCCGAGAAATCAGCGTTTTCGGATAAAAAACCATACCCAGGGTGTATAGCTTGCGCATCCGTCACTTCAGCCGCACTAATGATGGCAGGAATATTCAGATAACTGAGTGCAGAAGGTGCCGGACCGATACAAACCGCTTCATCGGCCAAGCGGACATGTTTTAGATCACGATCGGCTTCTGAAAAAACCGCCACGGTTTTAATACCTAATTCACGGCAAGCGCGCCATACCCGCAACGCAATTTCGCCACGATTGGCTATTACAATTTTTTCAAACATTGATTAGTCCCCTGGCCGCTATTCGATGATGAATAAAGGCTGACCGTATTCAACCGGGTGGGCGTTTTCGACCAGAATTTGTTTAATTTTGCCGCTTTTGTCCGATTCAATCTGGTTAAGGATTTTCATGGCCTCAATAATACAGATTGTTTGACCGACCGATACCGACTGACCGATTTCAACAAAGGAAGCAGAGCCGGGTGATGCAGAACGATAAAATGTCCCGACCATCGGAGATTTAACTACATGGCCACTAATTTTTTCTTCAACAGCTGCAGCTGGTGCAGCAGCAATCGCTACAGGTGCCGCCGCAGCCGGAGCCGCATATTGAACTGGGGCTGCCGCTGAATAGCGACTAATTCTAACCGACTCTTCCCCTTCGCTAATTTCTATCTCGGTAATATCGGATTCCTCGATAAGATCGATAAGTTTTTTTATTTTTCTAATATCCATTGTTATGAGTTCTCTCTAGTAAAATCTGATGAGCAGCCTGTAAGGCCAGTTCGTAACCGCGTGCGCCCAAGCCACAGATAACGCCGACTGCGATATCTGAAAAATAGGAATGTCGCCTGAAAGCTTCGCGGGCATGCACATTGGACAAATGTACTTCAATGAATGCAATCTTGGTCGCCAGCAAGGCATCACGAATCGCCACGCTGGTATGAGTAAATGCTGCAGGATTGATAATGATGAAATCTACACTCTGACTATAAGCCAAATGGATTTGTTCTATTATGGCGTGCTCTGCATTACTTTGAAAAAAGTTTAGCTGATGTCCAAGTTGGCCTGCCATCAGTTCAAGACTGTTTTGTATGTCGAGTAAAGTTTTATTGCCGTACATACCTGGTTCTCGCACACCTAACAAATTTAAATTGGGGCCGTTAAGAACGGAAATAGTCGCCATGCAATCACTAAACAGTCAAAATTTTGAAGGTGCGAATTTTGCCTACTTTGTCAGTTTTTGTCCAGATAAACCCGCTTTTTAGTCAATTTAAGGCGATTTTAGATTATTTACCCAGCAACAATGGCTGCACAATCTGCAAAAACTGTTCTTTACTGAACTCGCCAGGCTGTCGATGAATAATTTGCCCTTCAGGATTCACGATAACCGTAAAGGGCACAGCGCCAATAATATTACCCAATTGACGTGACAATGAACTGCCAGCATCGCCAGCAACCAAGACCGGATAATTGAAATTCATACCTTGCATATAATCAGCCACAGGCTGCCTGTCTTCTATGGCAATACCAACAAACTGCAGATTCTTAGCCTGATAGGCCTGCTGTAACTGAATAAACTCAGGTATCTCTTTCAAACAAGGCGGACACCAAGTTGCCCAAAAATTAATGACTAAAATTTTGCCTTGCCATTGCGACACCGGTTGTTGCTGCCCGTGTATATCCGGAAAACTAAAATCCAACGCTGGACTGATGGTTTCAGGCAATCCGGCCGAAGGACGGTTACTCTGTAGCAAAACACCCACACCCAATGCCAGCGCCGCCACCACTACAATCAGCAAATTTGTTTTCATAATTGTTTTAGCGTGTTAACAAAAGTGGCTGCATCCTGATAACCAATGACACGACGCTCGCTATGCTCTTGCCCCTCAGGATCGAAAAAAATAATGCCGGGCGGACCCACTAAATTGAAACGCTGCAATAAAGCTTTATCTTCTGGGTTATTGTCCGTCACATCGGCCTGTATCAGCATAAATCCATTTAACTGCTGTTTAACTTGAGCATCTGAAAAGGTATAGACCTCCATCTCTTTGCAGGATACACACCAGTCGGCATAAAAATCCAACATCACCCATTGCTGATTGGCTTTAGCTTGCTGCAACTTTTGCTCCAGCTCGGATAACGAACGCACTCGTTGAAACTGGATCCCAGTCTTGGCTTGCACATCCCCCCCAACTGCCAATCCAGCCAAAGGTTGCAAAGGATTACTATTCCCCGCGCTCAATCCGATCAATTGCATGACGCCGAACACCAACATTATCAAACCGACACCTTTCCACAGCTTTTTCCATCCAGACACGGGTTGTGGCAATGGCTCGATAGCGTTAAGGTAAATAGCTGGAATAATCAACAACATTGCGGTTAACAACATGGTAATGGCTGCGGGCAAAATCCGCGACAACATCCAAACTGCTACCGCCAACATGATCACCCCAAATACCGCCTTGGTAGCGTCCATCCAGGCACCGGCTTTAGGTAACAACTTACCCGCTGAAGCACCCACTATTAATAAAGGCAGCCCCATACCCAAACCCATTACGAATAAGGCGGAACCACCCAATACCACATCACCGGTCTGACCAATATAAATCAAAGCTGCCGCCAACGGTGCTGCCACACAAGGCCCAACGATCAGTGATGATAAAGCCCCCATGATGCCCGCCCCCCAATAAGAACCGTCACGATGTTGATCACTGGAATGATGTAATTTCGATTGCAATGCAGATGGCAACTGTAAGTTGTAAAAACCAAACATGGACAATGACAGCAACACAAATAAACCGGCAAAGGTTGCAATCACCCAGGGCTCTTGAAAGGTGGCTTGCAAATTTGCTCCAAACAATGCCGCCAATATGCCAAATACGGTATACATCAAGGCCGAAGCGAATACAAAACTAGCCGATAACAAAAAAGCCTTACGAGTACTGATCTGATGTCCATGACCAACAATGATGCCGGATAAAATTGGAATCATAGGAAACACACACGGCGTGTGCGCCAGCAGCAGGCCAAACCCAAAGAAGCTGAGCAAGGTTAAGGCTAAGCTGTCCTGCTTAAGCGCATTAACAATCTGATCCTGTTCGGAGGCAGCAACCTGGGGTTTCTGTTCAGGAATCGACTCTAAACTGGCCGTTGCAGGTAAGTCCAAAACCACTTTACTGGTCATTGGTGGATAGCAGACACCTCGATCTGCACAACCTTGAAATTTGGCGGTTAATTCTACAGTTTCTGCCGCCAGACCTTGCCGGATTATCGGCACATCCAAACTCAATTCCTGGCGATAAATCTCGACTTCACCGAATTCCTCATCCAGATGCAATTCGCCAACCGGCAAAGATGGTTGAGCTAACCTAGTTTTACTGGCTTCATCCAGTGTAAGGCCCAGTTTATTCTTATAGAGATAATAGCCCTCTGCAATTATCCAGCTGACATGTACGGTCTGTGGGTCTTTGAGGCTGGCGAAAAATTGAAAAGCCTGTTCCGGCGGTAATAATTCTTCTGCAAACAAACTAGGTGTCAGTTTTTTTAAACCGCCAAAAAATTGATTGACTGCATTGACCTGATTGGGACCCAAGGCTTCCGGCAGACTTACATCCATGACCACTTTTTGCGGTGGATAACAAACGCCGATATCGGCGCAACCCTGGTATTTGATCAGTAGTTTGACCTGAGGCTGATTATTTGGATTGATTAACGGTAGACTGAGTTTGACTTGATCGCGATAGACACTGACATCACCAAATACTTCATCATGCTCCCGCGCACCCTGCGGCATTTCAAACGCGTCTAATTGTATCGCGGGGCTTTGCGACTCAATCTTGGTTTTGTCTCGATATAAGTGATAACCAGGCTCAATTTGCCAGCTAAGTTCGACCTGCTGCCGCGACTGACCGACAACTGTCAATCGGAAGGCTTGCTCGGGCGGAAGAATATCTGCACTGGTCAAAGCCGCAACCGGCTGAACATATAATGCAAAAATACAGAGTAAAATTAGTCGGTAGACAGGCATGAATCGATCCATTTTAAGTATTCAGCAGAGCCGCGTTCTATGGCGACTGCAATGATTTCCGGCAATTGATAAGGGTGTAACGCTTTAATGGCAGTTTCAATTGTCGCATAAAGAGATTCTTGACTTTTTATCAGCAACAAATGTTCCTGCGCAATTTCGATTTGGCCTTGCCATTCGTAAATCGAGCTAACACCCGGTAAAATGTTAACGCAAGCCGCCAATTTATCGCTGATCAATTGCCGGGCAATCCGCTCAGCAGTTTCCTGGTCAGGACAGGTACAATAAATCAAATGATACATGCTGCTATTATCCTGCAAATGACTTGAAATTTTGTCGAGATACAAAGTTTCCGCTAAAAAGTGACGTCATTTTTAACCCAACAACGAGTTCTCTAATGAAACCCCTGCAAATCCTGTTTATATTTTTTCTTGTCGTGCCTTTTGTAGAGATTTACCTATTGCTACAAGTCGGCAGCTTAATTGGTGCTTTCCCAACAATCTTTCTGGTGGTATTTACCGCCGCGCTAGGCGCCTGGTTATTACGCCGTCAAGGCTTTGTCACCTGGCAACGCTTTCAAACCAATTTGGCGCAAGGTACGATTCCAGCCTATGAAATGATAGAGGGGCCGATTCTATTGGTCGGCGGCGCGCTGTTACTGACGCCCGGTTTCTTTACCGATATTTTGGGGTTTGCCTGCCTTATCCCGACTTTACGCCGCAAAATTGCCCAATACATCATCGAAAACCATTTATTGGTATCAGAATTCGGCAGCGCATTTAAACAAAAACGCCCCGATATAGATGCAATTGAAGGAGAATTTAGTAAAGAAGATAGCAAAGATTAATTGATCCTCTAAATTCGACAAAAATCCGAATTTAGAGGATCTATGTTTTATTGACCGTCGTTGTCAGTGTCAGTCTCCGCCCCTGCATCAGCAACGACTGTATCAGCATCTGAACCCAGTGTGTTTTTATCAAACCCTGAATAAGCCGGACACCAGCCAATATAACTAGTAGTTACTAGTAACAAACCGACTATTAACAGCAATATTTTTGCAGTAAACAAAGATGCCGCCAACAATACAACGCCCGCTATCATGCGAACTTTTTTGTCTTTTGCCCCGACATTGTGCTCAAACTTAATCATACGTTTATAATCAAAATTCATTTCCAACCCTCTCTATGTAATATTTTTTATTTTCCTGACGTAAGGCTTTCCCTTAAGTGTCAGCAAATATACACAGCTCATTAAATTCTGCAAATAAATATGGATGTCTCCTCAATCATAGCCCCGCTAAATGATGCCCAGCGTCTGGCTGTTTCCGCTCCACCGCAGGCCATGCTGGTATTAGCCGGTGCCGGCAGTGGTAAAACCCGCGTATTAGTACACCGCATCGCCTGGCACATTAAAATCAATCATATTTCGCCGCAGCATATCTTGGCGGTCACCTTTACCAACAAAGCCGCCAACGAAATGCGCGGGCGAGTTGAAGAACTGCTGGAAATATCGGCCCGCTCAATGTGGATAGGCACCTTCCACGGCCTTGCCCATAGACTTTTACGTCAGCACGCCAAACAGGCAAAACTACCGGATAACTTTCAGGTGATGGACAGCGACGATCAATTACGCATCGTAAAACGTCTGCTAAAAGCCATGAATATCGACGACAGCAAATGGCCGCCCAAACAGGTGCAATGGTTTATCAACGGCCAAAAAGAAGAAGGCATTCGTGCCCGGCACATGGCCGACAACGGCGACTTTTATCAGCGGCAAATGCTGATTGTTTACAAAGCTTACGAAGAGCTCTGCGACCGTTCCGGCCTGGTAGATTTTGCCGAATTACTGTTGCGCGCCCACGAACTGCTGCGCGATAACGAGGATTTGTTGAATTTTTACCGCCAGCGTTTTCAACAAGTGCATGTCGACGAGTTTCAAGATACCAATACCATACAATATGCCTGGTTACGTTTATTAACCGAAGGCAATAACAACTTGTTCGTAGTCGGTGATGACGACCAATCGATATACGGTTGGCGCGGTGCCAAAATCGAAAATATTTTTGCCTTCCAAAAACAGTACCCCGGCCATCAAGTGGTTAAACTGGAGCAAAACTACCGCTCCACCGGCCATATTTTAAAAGCCGCCAACACCTTGATTGCCAACAACGACAGCCGGATGGGAAAAGAACTGTGGACCGAAGCCGGCGAGGGGCATGCCATTTCTTTGTACA
This sequence comes from Methylomonas lenta, assembly GCF_001644015.1. GTDB lineage: Bacteria > Pseudomonadota > Gammaproteobacteria > Methylococcales > Methylomonadaceae > Methylomonas > Methylomonas lenta. The sequence continues at coordinate 28,144 of NZ_LUUI01000114.1, read as the reverse complement.
CCGCCTTTAACGAACAAGATGAAGCTTATTTTGTGGTGGAAAAAATTCGCCAATGGGTCAAAGACGGCGGCTTGCGCAGCGATATAGCTATTTTATATCGCTCCAACGCCCAATCCAGGCAATTTGAAGAGCGCTTGATGACTACCGGCACCCCCTATCGTGTATATGGTGGTTTACGCTTTTTTGAGCGGATGGAAATCAAAAATGCCCTCGCCTATCTGCGTCTGGCCAGCCATCACGATGACGACGCCTCCTTCGAACGCGTAGTCAACACCCCAACCCGTGGCATCGGCGCTAAAACTATGGATGACATGCGGGTGCTAGCCCGGGAGCAAAGCTTATCCATGTGGCAAGCTGCCGAATGCATGCTTAACGAAAACCGTTTACCACCGCGCGCCAGCAATGCCTTAAAAGGTTTTTTACAGTTAATTCTGCAATTAGGCACCGACACTCAAGACCTGGAATTGTACGAAACCGTCAAACTGGTGGTGGAAAAAAGCGGCCTAATCGAACTGTATAAAAAAGAAAAACAAGACAAAGGCGAAGCCCGGGTGGAAAACCTGGAGGAGTTAGTCAATGCGGCACGTCTATTTGATGTCGACAATCAAACCGAAGAAAATATCAGCGAACTAGATATGTTTCTCACCCATGCTGCATTGGAAGCCGGCGACATGCAAGCCGATGTCGATGAAGATTGCGTGCAGCTGATGACATTGCATTCCGCAAAAGGTCTGGAATTCAAACTGGTGTTTATGGTGGGCCTGGAAGAAGGTCTGTTTCCTTCCCAGCAATCCACAGATGATGTTGGTCGCCTGCAAGAAGAACGCCGTTTATGTTATGTCGGCATTACCCGCGCCATGGAACAATTGTACCTGACCCATGCCGAATCCCGCCGCTTGTACGGCAAAGACAGCTATCCGCGCCCTTCCCGGTTTTTAAAGGAAATACCGCCCGAATCGTTGCAGGAAATCCGCATGCGCGCCAATATCAGTCGCCCGCTAGCTAACAGCAACAGCGATCTTGGCAAGATGAGCACAAAAACCGGCAAATACCGGTTAGGACAAAGCGTCAAACATGAAAAGTTCGGCGAAGGCGTAGTCTTGCAAACCGAAGGCGATGGCGATCAGGAACGGGTGCAAGTCAATTTCCGTAATGCCGGGATTAAATGGCTGATGCTGGCTTATGCCAAGTTGGAGATTGTTTAACGCCCGCAGGTAGCGTAGGCGTCGGGGACATGCAACCTTAATCGGACGGAGTTTGCAATCCCGTCAGTAATATTTTGCAACTTTTGAAGCTGTTAAATATTAGGATTAGGCTTACCCCCCTGGCCCATTCAAATGTTATTCAATGTTTACGTAGACCCTAACCCTAAGCTCTGCCCTTTTGTACGTATTGACAACTAGATATCTCAAGTTACCATTATTTCATCCTCAACCCACATAGATCATGACATGTCTCAGCTATTAAATCGCGCCCGTTCTCTTCTCAAATCAAACTCACCGCTGATTGCCGCATTGGCCATCGTCCCGGTAAGTAATATGGCGCAGGCCGACCCCGTATCGCTTGACGACTTACAGGTCAATTATTCCGGCAGCTATTTTTATAATTCATCGGGTTACTTTGCAGATTATGACTCTGGCCCCGGCAATAGCCAGGTGCTAAACGAAACAAATCCTGACGGCTCGCCCAAACTTTATGGATCAGTATCAACAACTGCAGCAGAGCTGTACGCACACAACATGCATTATGACGATAATGGTCAGCCTTATTATTTCTCTCACGATGCCGGGGTAGCAATGGTTTGGGGCGGCACAGTGCAACGCGCGCCAGGTGTTGGCGACTCACTGAGCATCCATTACGATTTCAGTGTGGACTTTGATACGCCTGCCACCGGGATGAGCTATGTTCTGTCTGCCTACTTGGGTAGTTACGAACCTTACAATAATGTTAACAATGCTTTGCTGGATAACTGGACAGAAATCAATGGCGATAATCTGATAGGCTCCGTCACTACTGAGCCATTACAGGATTACGAAGTCGGTTCGGATAACTACTATTGGCAAATCGTGATAGGTGTGTATGGCTCGGCCTATGACTGGAGGCGAACCGACAATGGCGTCTATACCACCCATTTTCCCGGCGTTTCTCTGAATGTCCCCAACCAATCTATCGATGTGAGCTATGTCACCGCGGTACCTGTGCCCGGCGCAGCATTGTTATTCCTTAGCGGATTACTGCCTTTACTATCCAAGGCCGGCCGACGCCAGGCTTGACTTCACCACGCCTATTATTACTGCTGACTCAATCGCCCTTTGATGGGTCGAGCGGCGCAGCAGTATCAATGCGGCACATGGCATACCTGCTTGCCAAATCCGGCTGGCAGGTACATGCCTTGTCTACTGACTTGACCGAAGGGAATGCTGCCAATGTATTTCCACAAGCGACCAGAACAACACGCGATGGTGGCTCTCATAACGAAAATCAAACCATCCTTCGTCTGCAGCATGAAGGTATCGATTTCGAACTGATTGAGTTTGACCAAAATTCCGTAACCCACCCGCACATTAAAGTGTCTGATTTTTTTGATCGGCGTTATTCATCAATACTCGACACATTTCGGCCCGATTTGATACTGACGTTTGGTGCTACAACTGCAGATTTACGTCGGCGTGCCATGGCGCGTGCGCGTGGTATTCGAGTGATATTTGCCCTGCACAATCTGGCTTATTTGCGTGCCATCATTCAGGAATACGATGAACTGTTAGTGCCATCGGCATTTATGGCTCAGCGATATGCTGCGGCAGGCTACAAAAATGTGCAGATATTAGCGCCGCCAATTTGGGATCAGGAGATAATCGCAACCGAAAAAGAGCCGATATTCTTTACATTCGTCAATCCGGAACGCGCAAAAGGTGCCGAATTGATTGCCCATCTTGCCGCAAGACATCCAGACTTGCCATTCCTGATAGTGGAATCGCGCGCTCACAGCGGTCATTTCAATATCATTGCGCAAGCAGCAGGTATTGAAATAGAAAAACTGCACAATGTCATGTTTTCATCCGGCTCGGTGTTACCCAAAGACATTTTTGCCGCAACCCGGGTATTGCTAATGCCTTCCCTGGTAGATGAAGCAGCCGGAAGGCTTGCAGCGGAAGCCTTGGCCAACGGTATACCGACCTTAGTATCCGATGCCGGCGCCTTACCGGAGATCGTCGGTAAGGCTGGCACAGTACTACCATTTAAAAATCGAAACGCCGATATACCTGTTATAGATGAAGATACCATAGACTTATGGTCTGAACAGTTAAAGGCTTTAGCTGAGGAGAACTACCATCAGTTAAAAGCCGATATAGCAAAGTCTGTAGGCCAACAATATACAACTGCTCATCAAATTAATAGCTACGCCTCCTGGTTTGCCAGCTGTCTAAATAAAAGCCCAGGGCTCAGCTTGCCGCAATAGTGGTTACGTGACATTCCAGGCCACAAGCTTATCCTAATCGGTGATTACTACTTTAATGCCGCGTACCCTGCCCGGTCAGCCGTTTGATATCGTCGACGATTAGATACAGCGATGGTATCAAAATCAAGGTAATCAGCGTGGCGAATAAAATCCCGAAACCGATGGATATCGCCATCGGAATCAATATTCTCGCTTGCCGCGAAGTTTCCAAAATCATCGGCATCAGCCCGCCAAAGGTGGTCAAGGTCGTCAACAAGATAGGCCTGAAGCGCTGAATGCAGGCCTGCTTAATGGCTTGTAAGGCCGACTTTGTACTGTCCATCCTCAGTTCTGTGGCGTAATTGATCAAAACCAGCGCATCGTTGACGACAATGCCGGATAACGCGACGATGCCCAGCATACTCATAATGCTTAAATCAAAGCCCATCAGCATATGCCCAAAAATGGCGCCGATAATGCCGAATGGAATACTGACAATGACGATAAAAGGCAGTAAATAGCTTTGAAACGGAATTGCCAACATGGCGTAAATAGCCAGAACCGCCAGTACGAAACCTAGCTTCAAGCTGCCAAAACTTTCTGCCATATCGGCCTGACTACCCTGAAAACTGTACTGCAAGCCTGGAAATGTCTCCATTAATCTGGGCAACTCGGTCGCTTTCAGGTCGTTGATAATTTCCCCGGCTCTACTTTTTGGGGTGACACCGGATTTAACTTGCACATTACGCCGACCGTTACGACGGTTGATTTCGGTATAGGCATGACCCCGCTTCATGCTGACCGCTTCCCGCAACGGAATTTCCTTACCCGCCGGCGTCCACAGCATGAGTTTGCTGAGATTTTGCTCCGACATTCTTTCGTCTTCAGGTAGGCGCACCATAATCTTGATTTCATTTCGACCGCGCTGCTGGCGGATGACTTCGGCACCATAGTAGGCATTACGAATTTGCCGCGCGACATTCTGTGTAGTCAAACCCAAACTTTTGCCTTCCGGTAACAAGCTGAAGTCAAGCTGTTCTTTACCGGCACTAAAACCATCATTGACATCGTTAACCATCGGGTAAGCACTCAGTATGGCCGCCAATTGCTCACTGGCTTGTTCCAGCACTTTGATATCGCGATGATTGAGTTCTATGGTAAGCGCGGAACCGGAACCAGGCCCGCCAGCATCGGATTCGAACAGTATCGATTCGATGCCGACAATTTCACCTGCCTCTTCCCGCCAGCGCTGACTAAACTGCTCGGTACTCATGATTTTTTCCCGCACTTCCGGCTCTGCCAGATAGGCCCGAATCGAGGCCAAATGACTACCCAAGCTTTGGCGATGATCGGTAGTGCCCAATTCGGCGAAGACGCCGGTAAGCAATTTATCGCCCTGCGGTATGCTGGCGGCGACGCGATGCGCAGCGGCAATTAAATGTTGCGACACGGCCTCTGTTTTGCTCAATGGGGTACCGAAAGGTAAGGTTAAAGTCACCTGAGCGTAATCGGCTTCGGTTTTCGGAAACATCGTCATGCCCATACGGCCGCTAGTGGCATAGGCCAGTGTGGCGATCAATAAGGAAAAGGCCGCCACCATGGTCAGATAGCGATGTTTTAAAATCCAGTTTAAAAATCGTCCGTAGCGGTTATTAACCCAATGCCTGAAGCTTAGACTGAAGCTTTGCTGATGGCGATGTAGCCATGCTTCCAGCCCGTTTCGCTCTTTCTGGTCAATATGTGCCAAATGATTGGGCAGCACAAACAAACTCTCAAACAGCGACAATAAAAATACCGAGATCACCACCAGTGGTATCACCGAAAATATTTTCCCGGTAAAGCCCGGTATAAACAATAACGGCACGAAGGTGGCGATATTGGTCAAAATACTGAACGTCACCGGCATCAGCATTTCTTGTGTGCCCTGATTGGCCGCTTGTAAAGGCGGTATCCCTTCTTGCCGGCGATGATAAATATTCTCGCCAATCACAATGGCGTCATCGACCACGATACCGAGTGCAATGATAAATGCGAACAGGGAAATCATGTTCAACGACACGCCGAGGCTGGGCAGGATCAGGAAGGATCCCAAAAAAGCAGTGGGTATCCCCATCATCACCCAAAAAGCCAGACGCAATTCCAAAAACAAAGCCAGGGTAATAAACACTAAACTCAGGCCCATGGCGCTGTTACGCAACAACAAATCAATCCGTTGCCTGTATTCGACTGAGGTGTCGCGGCGAATTTCTGCATGAATGCCGGCCGGCAATTCGGGCTGTACCTGTTCCAGTATGGCTTTGACGGTATCGGAAATCTGGATCGGTGTCTGTTTGCTGGCACTGTAAACTTCAAGCATCACCGCCGGCTTGCCGTTGAAAATGGCGTAATAATCGCTTTCGTCGTAGCCGTCAGTAATGGTGGCGATATCCCCCAGCAAAACTTGACTGCCATCCGCCGTGGTAATGATGGGTAGGCGCATATATTGTTGACCGTAATCCATGCGCTCCTTCATGCGGATCAATATTTCACCGCTGCCGGTTTTAATGCTGCCACCCGGCAAATCGATACTGGCTTCAGTAAGTTTTTTCGCTACATCGCCCAACGAGAAGCCATAGCGCCGCAAGTTTTGCTGCGGGATTTCAACCTTGATTTCCATCGGTTTAACACCCGACAGCTCGACCTGAGTAATGCCGGGATCCTGTAACAGCTGGTCACGAAACTGTTCGGCCAGCTCATGTAAAACTCGCTCTTTGGCATCGCCATACATCACCACGGAAATGACGGTACGCTTACGGCTTATCACTGTAACCTGCGGCTTTTCCGCATCCTCCGGAAAGGTGGTAATACGATCCACTTCTTTTTGTATATCCTGAGTAATGCGTTGCAAATCCTCACCAATCTCAGTATCGACGATCACCGAGCCTATGCCTTCTTTAGCTGAGGCGTTGATTTCGTCTATCCCGTCGATACCACTGACGGCATCCTCTATGGCTAGAACAATGCCGCTTTCCACTTCTTCCGGGCTGGCACCCGGATAAGCCACGGTGATACTGACAGAATCCAGCTCAAATTCCGGAAACACCTCCTGCGTCATGTTCATCATAAACAGCAGGCCGCCAATGATGCAGGCAAACATGGCTAAATTGGCGGCAACCGAATGGCCAGCCATCCAGGCAACAGGACCACGCTGTTGTGGAATTTGCGCGTGGCTCATAAGTTGCCTTGACTGTTTTGAGTAGTTTCTGCTTGGCTACGCAAGCGCATGTTTTCCACCGGTGCGGACAAATTGCTGACAATGATTTTTGGCTGAGCGGGCAATTGATCAGCTTTAAGATAAATCAAGCCTTGTTGCGCCCAAATTGGCTCCACATCGACAAACTGCAAGGTGTTATTTTCCGACAACAGCCATAAGGTTAGCCCGTCGTGTAAAGCTGTTTCCGGTAGCGCGTAAACATCTTCCAGGGTTTTGCCGGCAATTTGTACGCGCACCAACGAACCCAGTATCATAGGCGGTGATTTAGCGTTTTCCGCTAACAAGCAAAGCGGATCATGCACTTCAACTATCACTTTCGCCATCCGGCCTTCTGCCTCGACTTCGGCTTTCAAGCGCTTTACTTTACCGCTGCGATGATTGTCCAATCCCCAAGCTTGATCATAGCTGATAATGGCTGAGGCACCCTCGCTGCTGTTGATACCTGGAATATCTATCCAGCGAATTTTGTCCAGCGGTATGGAAACGTCTATCCAGAAATTGTCGGTGGCCACCAATTTAACCAACGGCGTCCCGGTTGAAAAAGTGGAAATCCAGGAGCCAATATTGGCATTACGCGCGGTAACGATAGCATTAAAAGGCGCTACCGGCACGGTTCTGGATAATTCCAGCTTGGCTAGCGCCAGCGCTGCTTCCGCAGCTTTTACCTTGGCTTGGGCGGCGATCAGATGAGGCTTGCGCAATACCAGCTCTCTGGCTTGATCATCCAGGTCTCCACCCAACAATTCAAACTCGCGCTTGGCGATGGACTGCTGTCCCATTTCGATTTTGAAATTGAATTTAGCCTGCTCTAATTCGCTTTCGCGTTGTTGCACAGACAAGCGAAAATCTGTCGGATCGAGTTGTACGATTTGCTCGCCTTTTTTAAGAATGCCACCTTCAATAAAGTTTTGACTCACCGATATCACCATACCGCTAACCCGTGAGTTTAGATTCACGCTTTGCGATGCAATCACAGTGCCCAACGAATTAATACTGGTTTGATGCGTGCCCAGCTGCGGTTCGATGATTTCCACCAAGGGCGCTACTACAGCTGCAGGCATCCGAGCAGCGCGGGGTTTGTTTGCCAGCCAGTAAAAGGACAGACCGCCAGCCACTAGCAAGATAAGCAAGGCTGGCAAGAATTTGATGAGTTTTTTAAAAATATTAACCATGAGTTGCGCTCCTTTCAGTCTCAGGCTTCTTCAGTTCCCAGCCACCGGCTAAAGACCGATAAAGGTTGATGCGGTATTCAATCAATTCGCGTTCTGCCCGAATCATTGATCTTTCCAGGCTTTGTAAGTTGATAAGACTGGTCAAGATACGCAGAAAATCGATCCCACCGTAGCCATAGCGCATGCGGATTTGGCTGTTAGCATCGGATGAATAGCGTAATTGTTTCTGCAGGCTGTCGACACGTTTATGCTGCTGATACTCCTGAGCCAGAGCATTATCCACTTCCTGTAAAGCATTCAGAATTTTTTGCCCATACAAATCCAGGTTTTCCGCAGTAACGGCTTTATTCCTATCAACTTCAGCCACCCGGCGACCGCCATCAATGATGGGCACCACTAGGTTTCCAGCTAAGGTAGCCAGCCAATTGTTGAAAAAATCTTGCAAGTCTGGTGCGCTGGTATTGATACTGGTAGACAGACTCACTTTAGGAAATCGATCGGCAATCGCGGCCGCGACTCGTAAATCGGCCGCTTGTATGCTCAAATATTGCTGTTGGATATCGGGTCGCCGCTGAATCAAATCCGCGGTCAAGCCTGTGCTGGGGAGTCCGGCCAGCGGCGGAAAGCTTGTCACAGTCGGCACCTTAAATAATCCGGGCGCTGTGCCTGTCAACACGGCTAGCTGGTTTTTCAGCACATCAATAGCAGCGAGCACCAAGTATTTATCGCCATTTACGGCTTCTAACAGCTGTTTTTGCTGGAATACATCGGCAGCGGTGCCCTGCCCGCCTTTAAAACGCGCCATCACCAAATCAACATATTGCTGATTGGTGACAAGCTGCCGGTTTAACAAGTCCAACTGGCGATTTTGTTCGATGAGTTGATACCAAGTGCTGGCAATTTGTGCGCTCAAGGCAATTGCTGCAGTATGAATATCCAGGGCTACGGCTTGGCTATCCAGTTCGGCTGCACGCGTGTTGGCACGAATCCGTCCCCAAAGATCCAGTTCATAGCTGGCAGCCAGACCAATCGTAAAAATATCTGTAATATTTTGACCGGCATTCGGTTGATCCAGGATCGCGCGATCGATCCCACTATTGCCATTCAAAGCCGGAATCAGTTCAGCCCCGACTTTTTGAGCAATTGCTTGCGCCTGCTCCAAGCGCTTGAAGGTAGCACGCAGATCCTGATTCTGCATCAGCGCCGTATCAATCAATTGGTTGAGCTGGCTATCATTAAAACTTAACCACCAGCGATCAGGTGTCATTGCCTCGCCGCTGGCTGAAAACCGCTCTGGCAAAGCCACAGGCACATCAAATGGTTTCACATCCACACTGCAAGCAGTCGCAAACAACAAAAATGGCGCTAACCTCAAAATCCGGTACATTAAATCTCACCATTCCCTGACATGGGTTGACGTAAAGCAGCAATCCCCGCCAGAGAAAAACGAATCACATGTTCGGTATAAGCCGTCGCATCCAGTTCATCAGGCAATTCAAATGGCAGCTGACTGTTAGCCAGCATATGTTTCATGCGGGCGAAATGAAAACACTGACCGATGATGCTGGCATGGGAATATTGCACATTCTGCTCACTGGCTGCCGAGCCTAGCAATTCTTTAATAATCGCCATCATTGCCTGTCGTTGCGGGTTGATTTCCTTGACCAGGATCTCCGGTAAAAGTTGTGTGGGCTGGGCCATTTCTTTATTAATAATGGCAAAAAAATGTGAGTTATCGTCATCGATCCGCCCCATCAAGGACCTGATTCGTCCCGCTAAACGTTGGTTGGCGGGCGCATCACACGGCACTCCTCCATCGACCGGATGCGCGGCCAAATCCAGCTGAAAAGCGAAGCGCCAGGCCTGCAGATATAAATTTTCTTTGTCTCGAAAGTGATAGTTTACCGAAGCGATATTGGCCTCGGCCTGCTTGCAAATATCGGCAATAGTCGTCTCTTGAAAACCTTTTTCAGCAAACATGCGGCTGGCAGTCGTCAGCAAACGGGTACGGGTATCTGGGCGTCTTGGCTTAGGGGTGCTCACAGCAGCAAATCAACTCTATAATTCAAATGAATAATTCAAATATACATTTGAATTATTTAAAAGCAAATTATTTTTTCATGCTCAAGAGCGTAAGAATCCAGGTAGTGAAGCAGGGATTTTTTTGTCTGGGTAGTCACCATAGGCTATGTTCAACCTGTTCGACACCGATTTGCGGTCTATAATCAAACTGCCAAATTGGTAACGATAGAATAAAACTTAACCTACCTATTTATTTATGAATGCAAACTTGGAGTATAGACAAATGCATAAACCTAGGCATATCCTCATCTTCAGCGCGCTGTGTGGTGCTATCGCAGTGCCGCTACTCGTCGGCTGTAATAAGACAGGCGATCCTATTTCTGCTGCCGAACAAGTCGACAAAAAAGCTGGCATTTCTGTGCCTGGCATAGCTGAAACCAAGGCGATTGCCGAGGAGGGCTTTATCTACGGTCTGCCGATTGTGATGAACTACGCGGTGATGTATGAATACTCCGTCGACAAGAATTCCGGCCAGTATAAGGCCCCCTTCAACGAAATCATGAACGAGGCCCGTGTCTTCACTTACAAGGACACCGCCATTATCACGCCTAACAGCGACACCCCCTATTCCTTCCTGTGGATGGATCTACGTGCCGAACCGATGGTGATCAGCGTCCCGGCGGTGGAGAAGGACCGCTACTACGCGGTGCAGCTGGAGGACGGCAACACCTTCAACTATGGCTACATCGGCAGCCGTTCCACCGGCAACGAAGCCGGCAGTTACATGGTCGTTGGGCCCGGCTGGAAGGGCGAGACGCCTGCCGGCATCAAGCAGGTCTTCCAATCCACCACCGAGTTCTCGATCGCGGGATTCCGCACCCAGCTCTTCAATGCCAAGGACATGCCGAACGTGATGAAAGTCCAGTCCGGCTACAAAGGACAGACACTTTCCGCCTTCCTCAAGCAACCCGCGCCGGCCGCCGCTGCGAAGATCGATTTCCCGAAAATCAACAAGGCCATGATCAAGGAAAACTTTTTCCAATACCTCGACTTCGCGCTGCAATTCGCGCCAGCCGGACCTGAGGAAAAGGAAATCCGCGCCAAGCTCGCGAGCATCGGCGTGGGACCGGGCAAGACCTTCGATTTCAAGGACCTCTCGCTTGAGCACAAGGCCGCGATGCTGCTGGCGATGAAGGAAGGCGAAAACAAGATCGATAAGTTTCTCACCACCGCGCAAAAAGACGTCAACGGCTGGAAAATCGGCTCGCTCTTCGGAGATCGGGATTTCTTCAAGGGCGACTGGCTGCTGCGCGCCGCCGGTGCCAAGGCCGGTATCTATGGCAATGATTCCGTCGAGGCCACCTATCCGATGACCCGCGTCGACACCGATGGCGAGACGCTCGACGGCAGCAAGCACAACTACACGCTGACCTTTCCTGCAGGACAACTGCCACCCGTGAACGCATTCTGGTCAGTGACCATGTACGACGGCAAGACGCAGTTTCTGATTCAGAACCCGATTAACCGCTACCTTATCAACTCGCCGATGTTGTCGAACATGAAGAAGAATGCCGACGGTTCGCTGACGATTTATGTCCAGAAAGATAGTCCCGGCAAGAGCAAGGAGAGCAACTGGCTGCCTGCACCCAACGATACTATCTACCTGGTTATGCGTCTTTATTGGCCAAAAACAGATTCGCCTTCCGTCCTCCCAGCTGGAGCAGGAACCTGGAGTCCGCCGGGTATCGTCAAAACCAAGTAAACGACTGTTTGCCTGGGTGGCTCTGCATGACCACCTTGGTACAGCGCTTAGTTACAATAGCGTAGCCTAGTTGTTCGGAATCAGTTTAGTTGCTCCGATTAGGCTACGCTAATCGGAGCTACCCGGCCTAAATTGAATTACATTTCATGACCTCTGCAACAAACGCCTCAAACCACTGTTCTTTCGAAACCCAGATTTTTTCAAAAGGATCGTCTTTATAATGCGGTGACATGATCCGGACGCCATACTCGTTAAACACATCCTGAATATTGACATGCAGCGTTGTGATTGTGATTCTACGAATTTCGGGACACTCTACCTGCGCGGTCAATCGGTATTCAACATAGTAGTCAGACAGTGCAGTTTGCGCTACAAATGGCTTGGGTTCAGAGCGGAGGCCGGGGGGGCTTTTTGCGGCCTGCAGCAGCATGCCATGAACCTGGCACCAGGGGGTGTCATAACCTATCGTTTCGCAAGTGTGTGCAACCAAGCCATCGCCCTCGATCAAGCGAAATGAATTCACTGTTATAGCGTTACCTATCCAGGTCGATAGAATTTAATCGTCCCATAATTGAATGGATACTCGCTCAGTGCTCTAGGAACTGCATGACTTCCCCCCACCAGGGACGCCAAGGTTCCATGGGTAGGGAGTTGTGGCCCGCGTTTTCAAACCGCCAAAGCTTTTTCCGGCCGGATAAACCATCAAACAAAGTCATTGTCCGCTGGTTAGGTACTACTTCATCCTGCTCGGCCAATAGCATCGCGATAGAACCTTGATAGTTTTTCAGCCTGGACAGATTGTCATACTTATCTAAGATCAACCAGCGGGCAAGAAAATACCAATAATGCTGTTGAGCAACCTTGGCCATAGAATCGAATGGTGTGATGAGCAGCAAACCTTTAACCGGCACTTCTCCCGAAGCGGCAACAGCTGATGCTACACCACTGCCAATCGATTCACCGCATAGATATAGTGGCCCAGAAAACGCATGCAACACCAGTTTAGCTGTAGCAATGCCGTCTTTGATGAGCACATCTTCCGACGGACTTCCGGTGCGGGTACCGTACCCAGGATATTCAGCAAGGATTACTCGGTATCCCAATTTTTGTAATGCATCGATGTAATAAGTCCGCTGCACCGCACTACCTGCGTTGCCATGAAAAACCAGCAGCGTGCCTTTCGGATGAGTCAGTTTTTCTTTACTGACAAACCCATGTAATTCGGCCAAAGACGGCCAAGCTTGTAAGTTGAACGCCGCAAGCTGGTTTTCCTGTTCGTCCGGTGTTACGCGATCCGGAAAATACATCAATTTCCGCTGTAACAAGAAAACCGCGAGTAGGATGAACAAGTAAATAAGGATCAAAGACACGATATGCGGTAGTTTCATGAAAATGTTGCAGGAATTCCGGCAGGCGCATCTATCCGATTGGCATACCCCACGATTAAGTCAACCATACCCACTGCCATCTCATTACCCCCCTGATATTTGATATTCATTCGACCATCATCGGCTTTACTGATAGAAAATGACGCCACAGGCATGCCGTTTTGTGCTGTCTACCGATCTGCTGATTTTTGCAGTATTGTGGTCAATTAAAACCATTAAAACACGCTTATTGTTCTACATTTTTTGGTTTAATTGATGCAAGATAAAGCTTCCTAAAAAACCCAAAAAACAAATTACTGATCAAGCACAATTGGCATATTAACCATTTCATACTTCTTGAGAGGATCTTGATAAGATTATTTGTACGCAGGATGCGTAATGACTTGTTTGACGGGAGCGCCGATTCCGGCGTAAAAAATGGCGTAAAGTGCTTTTTCTAGCGAGGGAGATTGATAGTGATCGAGCAAAACAAAAATGCTAAACATATAAATGTTATGTCTCGAACTCAGGTTTGGTTCGACCAGAATATCCTCGAATTGGGCCGGCAAGTTCGCTTGAGTTATCTGCCGCCGTTGATGGTGTATTTGGCAGCCGGCATTTCCGGACTGACCGGCATCGTTGGTACTTTTTTCGTCAAGGAATATTTAGGGTTATCGGCTGAGTTCCTGGCAGCGCTGGGCTTCTGGACCATGCTGCCGTGGACCCTGAAAATGCCGATAGGTCATTTGATCGATTTACAGTGGCAACACAAAAACAAGCTGGTTTATCTGGGGGGCGCGCTGATTGCGGTCAGCTTGTTGATTATGAGTAACTTGCTAGCCGACCTCGATTTCATGATTAATATCATGCCTGCCGAGAATTGGTATGTATTGGCTGCGGTGTTGGCACCGATTGGTTATGTCATTCAGGATACCGTAGCCGATGCGATGACAGTCGAGGCTGTGCCTCGCTATGACCCACAAGGACGGCCGGTTAACGAGGCCGATGCGCATTTGGCGCACACGACAATGCAAACATTGGGTAGGGTGGCCATTATCGGTGGCTCTATACTGGTAGCAGCAGCCAATGTTGGTTTTTTCAGTGGTGTCGCGGCTATGACAGTGGCGGAAAAAGCCGGCGTTTATTTACGTATTTATCATTGGGCGTTGTTGGTACCCTTGATTTCGGTAGCCGGCGTGTTGCTGGCATCTTATCAGCGCCACCAACGTGCTTGCGAGCTTGCCGCGAAAGGCTATGAGTTCGTCGATATCGATCGTTTTTTAGGGCGAAATGAAACCCAACTCACGCAAGTAAATTGGTGGATACTGGGCGGAGGGCTCGGTTTCGTCCTGTTTGCATTAGTCATGGGGCTGACCGACATACCCTATAACGAAGAAATCGTATTCGCTGGCTCATTGTCGATAATACTGTTTTTGATCTGGCGTTTGACTAGTGATTTGGATCGTCGAACGCGTAATCAGCTTTTCGGCACGGCATTTGTGATCTTTGCATTTCGCGCCGTACCGACGACCGGCTCTGGCGAAACTTGGTGGATGATCGACGAGTTAAATTTCGATCAGCAATTCTTATCCCAACTGTCACTGTTGACCAGTTCTTTAGCCTTGCTCGGCATGTTCATTTTTCGCCGTTTCATGGCTGAACGCCCGATTACATACATTATCGCGGTACTGACTGTGGCATTGGGTGTTTTATATCTACCGAATGTCGGCATGTTTTACGGCGTGCATGAATGGACGGCGGCGCATAGCGGTGGTGTGGTCGATGCTCGCTTCATCGCACTGTTCGATAACGCTTTGGAATCGCCATTGGGACAGATTGCGATGATTCCGATGCTAGCTTGGATCGCTCATTCGGCACCGGAAAAACTAAAGGCAACCTATTTCGCGGTAATGGCGGCTTTCGTCAATCTGGCTTTGTCGCTATCTCAATTGCTGACTAAGGCTCTGAACCAGTGGTTCCTGATTACACGAGAAGTCAAAGATGCAGCAACGGGTACAGTGATTTCTGTGGCCGATTACAGTGAGTTGGGCATGTTGTTGATTTGCGTAATGATACTCAGCTTGGCGATGCCGTTGCTCGCGATCGTGGTCGCCGGACGTACTTTTTTAGTCAAGCAAGAAGATGACAAAGAATGAATTATCACTGTGAGCGCTACGATAGGTTTGCCAAGCTTTATTCGAATATACTGTTAACAGCGTAATAACTAGTTAGTTGCCAAGTAGAGCCATGAACCACGCAATTCATTTCAAGACATCACTGTTTGATGTTTCAAAAGAAAAAGTGAATCCCATAAATCCGATATACGGAATATCTTTGTTGGAATGGTTAAAGGAAGAACTAAAGGGAAAGCTTGAGATTACAGAGCCTGATGCGGAAGATTGGGGTTGGTATAGCGAACTTGTTTATCAGGGCAGCAATTATCTTATCGGAGCTAGCGCATATTTCGAAGAAGGTGATAATCCAGCGGAAGAGCTGGAATGGGTATTTCAAGTTGAAAAGAATCGAAGTTTCAAACAGAAGCTCTTTGGTAAAAATAAGATGTCGGCGACCGATAGCTGCTTTATATTCTTTAAAAAGCTATTTGAAAATCACCCTGACATTAAAAATGTTCAAATTGGATAAGCCCCTAACAAGGCATTTTCACTCGGAAATTTTGCGCCACTCCGCTCTGTAAAATCCCGGTGAAATTCGAAGTTAACCATAAAGAAAAAGGTACTCCGTGTTGAAATTAGCAACGCCCAGAAGCGAACGTAAAAGGGATTAGCGATGCATCCATTCCATGTATTGCTATTGGTATTTGCGCTATTTGCTCTTGTTGCATTTGCTTTTATGATTCGCTGGGAGAGATCTCAATTCATTGAGAGAGGTAAAGGACACTGCTGGCGTCGCGTCAGAATTTCCTCAATCCCTATTGCTATCTTTGCGGTCGCAATTGCAGTAGTTCCCACAAAAGCAGTTTCGGGGATGGAAGGTTTGGCCGTGTTCTACGGGCTACTATTTACCGTAGTACCAATATTCTGGTTCGGCGCCCACTGGCTGGTGGGTAAATCAGTTTCTCCACCGCTGTCCTTTGGAGAGTCCGCTGCAATAGCAGGTTCACCCATTCTATTCGGGTTAGCTGTAGCCTATACAGCGCACGCGTTGCAGACGCCGGCATGGCTATTCCTTAAGTACCTCGGGCTTCTGTAGCACCTCATGGAAAAAAGTATGGTTGCTGCGGTTGATTAACCATTCGCTCTAGCGGACTGATGGGGCGGTGGCAGCCTTAGTTTCCCCAAAAACCAAAAGTAATTTTAACGGCAGCTATCGAGATTGGAGAGTTCACAGTATTCGGCCAATTGCGGACACTTTGTTGTAGGTGTTCGTGACAGCAGCTGAATAGATAGGTGCGAGTTAGTTAAAGCTATAGATGGTTTATTGCAAAACCTGGCGCCGTTTTTTTTGCATTTTTGCAAAACTATAACTCTCTCGTGATCGCACGAGAGAGTGTCGGGCAGTAGACTGCAAAATACAGCAAGCTTGCTCGACCACGCCCGGATACTGTAGGGTTGGGCAAACAATTGCACAGCGCAATTCAAGACATTGAATATCTACATTAAATTTTTCTTGGTCATGCAAGGCTTTCCAAAGCAAAAATTCGTTCCTGAGCCGCAATTAATTTTCCACGTAATTCTGCTGCATCTTCGATCGAGTGCTTAGCCTCAGCCTTTAATTCGCTCAGTTGCTCTTTTAGGGAAACCAGTTGTGCATCTGCCAGGGTTGCCTTGTTTTGCCATAGCTGGATTTCAATCACTGACTTATCTAGTTTTTTGGTGACGTCATTCAGCACTTGATCCGTTTGATTCGACTTGGCCTCAGCTGCAGTAGCTCTGCCGGTTATCACACTTAGGTCACCCGCTAACTCTGTCGCACTGGCATTGATCTCCGCAATAGTCACTAATGATTGCTCGAGTTTTTTGCTGGCATGAATGCGTTCAGATTTTTCACTTTCCAACATCGCTGTTAGCTGCTCTACGCGACCATGAGCCTCTGTCAACGCCGCATTGGCTAATTGAGCATCATGATTTGCCTTAACCAGTGAATCGTTAAATATAGAAATTTCTCTATGCAGCTTATCAATTTCTGCCTGGGCTGCAGAGGCGGCTTCGGTTTGCTGTTGGATGAAATTTTGGGCCACTTCAAGATCAGTATTTAATGAATCGGCTAACTCGGCAAATTCCAGCTTCGCCAGCTCCATTTCAGATTTGGTTTGCTCCAAAGATTCACGTTCACACTGTAATCGTTCATGTGCCAATTGCAAGGCAATTTCCCATACATCACTGGCGAGTTCGTTCAGTCGTCCGGAGATAGAATCCGGCACGGGTTCTTTGACTGATGCTGAGATACTGAGCACTGCTGCCTTCTGAATAGTCCGCCATTCAATCATGGCATCGCTAATCAGTGCGAAATCCCAAGAGTCTAATTCCTTGCGAATATGATTCAGTGTTGGCTTTAGACCTCTTGCAGCAATAGCTGTGGCGGCATTAAAGATGTCTTGTTTTGTAATGGCCATTCATTTGCCCAAAACTGTGCATTGTAATATGTAGAGCGTAATTAAAACGAATAGCAAAATGGCATGAAAGTATCCAAGTGCCTATTGCGGCACTTTAGACTAACGCCCACATTCATACACTGCCGGAGCGATTGCCCAGCTGCCAGGAGGATTAATGCGGCTAACGTGGCAGCAACAAATCTTCCAGAAAAAAAGCGGATAGCTCGGTGCGCCCGGTCACCCCGGCTTTCCGGTAAACAGCGCGAGCTTGGTCGCGTATGGTGCGCTCGCTGACATTGCGCAGCTGGGCAATTTCGCCATGGCTCAAGCCCTTTAACATCAACATACCGACTTCGGCTTCTGCCGGGGTGAGTTGCCAATTGTCAAACTGCTTCCGTATTTGAACGGCCAAGCCCGCAATAAGCTCACGATTAGCTTCACGCCATTGTTGCGCTTGTTGATTGGCTAATGCCAAATCCCGCGCCAGCAAATTGATTTTGCTTTGTGCAAATTGATAATAAAGTCGACCGAAATAAACTAACCCTGCCAGAGAAAGTATCAGAATGATGGCTTCGACAAACAAGTGCGGCCACGGCACGCCGTCTCGATAGTCACCCAGAAAATCCATTGTTATCAGCACAAAAACCAGCAAACAGATAGCAACAGCCCATTGGCTGAAGCGTTTGTTTTCGTTAATAAATGCCATAAATAATCGCCTATACGTCGGATGACGGATGCCAAAAAGATAAGTTTAACGCAACATGTGGCTGAACTTGATTTGAATCCGACAACTGATTGGGAGCAATAACATGACAAATGAGAAAAAAACATTAAGGGTATGGGAGCCGGTGATTCGTATTGGGCATTGGACTTTAGTGCTTGCATTTTTTACGGCTTATTTTACCGAAGATGATTTCATGACCTTACATGTGTGGGCAGGTTATGTCGTGGGGGTTTATTTACTCACTCGAATAGTGTGGGGCTTTGTGGGTGGGAAGTATGCTCGCTTCAGTAATTTTATCTATTCCCCAAACCAGATTATGGGTTACATAAAAAATCTGGTAGCTACCAAACCGCAGCATTATATAGGTCACAACCCTGCCGGCGGTGCCATGGTGATCGCCTTATTACTCAGTTTGTCGGCAACCACATTGACGGGGTTGAAGCTTTACGCGGTAGAAGATAACAAAGGCCCGTTCGCCCTGTCAGCAACACAAGTCCAGACACAAATTCAGTCTGTCAGTCTGATTTCCGTGGCTAATGCAGAAGATAACGAAGATGATGATGAAAAATCTGAATTGATTGACAGCGAATACAAGATCGATAAGCAAGCGGAAGAATTTTGGGAAGAATTGCATGAGGTTTTCACTAACCTGACCCTGTTGTTAGTGTTTTTACACATTATAGGTGTTGCAGTATCCAGCTACATCGATAAAGAGAAATTGGTTAAAGCTATGTTTACTGGAAACAAAGACATCGATGACACTTACCAGTAATGTCAAAATTCTAAAAGTAAGGAGCTTGTTTGAGACATACTGAATTTCACCGCGCCCATCGTATCGGCTGGTTACGCGCCGCCGTATTAGGCGCTAACGACGGCATCGTTTCAACCGCCAGTCTTGTGATCGGCGTCGCCGCTGCCCATGCAGACCTGCAGGCCATACTGGTTAGCGGCACAGCCGGATTGGTAGCAGGTGCCATGTCGATGGCGGCCGGTGAATATGTTTCAGTCAGCTCTCAAGTAGATACTGAGCAAGCCGACTTAAAGCGGGAAGAGCAGGAGCTAGCGGAAAATCACCCTCATGAAGTGAATGAACTGAAATCGATCTATATCGACAGAGGCCTCAAACCTGAACTTGCCCAGCAGGTTGCCGAGCAATTGATGGCTCACGATGCTTTGGCAGCGCATGCGCGGGATGAATTAGGGCTAACAGAAATCACTACGGCTCGTCCCTTGCAGGCTGCCTTAACTTCTGCACTGACGTTTTCCTTGGGGGCATTGTTGCCGCTCTTAACGGTGCTGGTTTTCCCTTATTTAACTTTGGTACAAGTCAATCAAGTAATTGTAGATTTAACCGCATCGAAAACTATGCCGCTGATTACCACAGTAGGTTCGATTTCATTGTTCTCGCTTATGTTATTGGGTGGGCTATCTGCTTTGGCTGGCGGCGCTTCGATCTTAACAGCCATTGTCCGCGTCACGTTCTGGGGCCTGTTGTCGATGGGTATTACCGCCTATATCGGTTTACTTTTCGGCAGCGTGAGCGGATGAGCTTTTGCTAATTCTGTTTGCAATCACAATTGTCATAGAAATAATAACCGTGGATTTTTTTAAGGCTATGTATCCACTATTTTGCTTAACAACCAACGGCTGGATTGAGTAACTTGCTGCCACAGCCGAGTCCACTTCTCGCTGTTTTTGGCGTCTTTCAAACATCTTAATAAGCGGGCTCGATTAGCCTCATCCATTTGCCGGCCTATGGCTAACAATAAGGAGTCGACGTTATAAGACCCCATGCCATTGTTATTGCCGAAACTAACGGGAACGATAGCTGTATCATCAAACAGTGACAAGTCATGCTGAATAGCATCCATGGCGGCCCGAATGTTGGCTGCCTTCACACAATTTGGCTCTGCAATATCATAGGGTGGTTGCCATTCTCGAATAGGACGCAGCTCATCGATATGTGTCACCACCAGAATCATCGGGGGGATTTTTCGATTCGGTTGATCCTGAAAGTGTTGCTGAAATTCTTGTAGAAACCGACGATCTGCTGATCTTGCGGCATTATTGGCATTACAGACCAATATGACCAAATCGGTTTTATCTAACTCCTCCCGGTTGTCATACAACCAACTGGTTTTTTCGCCATAACCCGGCGTGTCAAAAATTAACCCCGAAAACTGGCCTTCGCTTTCTAGCGCATAGGGCATGATGGCATCTGTGCACGACACCACATCTGCAGCAGCGCGCGGAGAATCAAATAAGGTATTGATCAAGGTTGATTTACCGGCATTGGTTTGTCCAGCCACCAAAAATCGTAACGGCTCTTGGTTCGATGCCGTCTGTTGTTTCATCGCCTGTTGACCGTCTTTGTTCGACTTGGCGGACAAGACATCAATTCTTTGTTGCTCTACTGCCATGCGTCCGCTGTACAACAAAATTGCATAATGCCCTACTTTCTGAACATACAATTCCAGCAACCAATCTTGAAGCCGGGGCAGCGTTAAGGCTAACACTTTCGTTTGGGCATAATTTTTGGCTTCGTAAAAACCGCCCGTCAGGGGATTTAATATCAGCCGACCTAAACGAAATGCCGCATTAGCATCACTCAAATGATCCAGCCAACGCTGAAGATTCAAACCATCTGCCAAAGTCACCACATGACTAAGCGGCAAATTGCCCTGAATTTGTGCATGCAAATCATGGCAAACCAGCTCGGCCATACGCAACAGTTCGGTAACCGGTATGTCCATTTCAGGCTGTTCAGCCTTGGGACGATAATGCCTAGCCACCAACGTCAATACCTGTTGACCTATCTGTAGCCAGGTATCGATGTTGTCCAGTTTCTGCCGAGTATTTTTGTTAATGCTGGGTATCAAGGCCTGAACCGCAGCCCACGCCGCTTGATCGCGTTGCGAAAATGGGGTGTCGAATTTGATAGCGTTATCGATTAGCGGATTTTTTTGATATCGATTGATTTTTCGTGCAGTAATCCAGACAATGCCGACACACATTACCGCCAGATTAAGCCATAGCCAATACCACTGTTGTTGCCATACCCACCAAGCCCCTATCACCATCAAGGCCAAAACAGGGATTATCCCAATAACCAATAGTGCCAACCAAGGCCATAAAGCATGTTTCATCATGATGCGGATTTTTCAGTAAATCGTGCTTTTAGCAGCTGACGGCCACGTTTTAACTGTTCCTCGTAAACGACCTTTAACATTTTTGCGCTAAACGCATGGCCCTGTTGTGTTTGGGCGTAGTAATAGCATAAGGTCATGCCCAAGGCATAGGTAATGGCGGCGGTTGATAAGCCTGAAATCAAAGATCCCCAACCGGGTATCAGTTTGGCCAATTCGCGTGCGCCAAAGCCCACGCTCAGCCCACCGATACCGACTGCACTGATCACTTCGTAAATACTCCGTTTAGTGAGGGATACGCCGTAAATCGAAGCTATACTATGAAACATTTTGCCTTGAGCCGCGATGACCAAGGGCATGCCGGCTGCTGGAACCGGCGTCATAGCCAAAAACCCAGCGGAAATGGCATAACCCATCACATGAGGATAAGCGTGTTGCGCATAGACATCATTAAGTCGATCGCTATGCAGTTGGTTTTGCAATAACATTTGCTGCAAACCCATCGGTAGAGCTGATTCGATGGCAGACCATAATGCCTCTAATCCGTAATGCACTGGGTCATAGTCATCTTCTTCCTGAGTCAAATCGACAGCGACAAATTTTGCGTTTAAGGCTTTGAAATGCTGCCTTTGCACACTCATTGATCGGACCAAGTCCGGTGGGCAATGGCTATCAAAATGCTCGCCTGAAAATGGATAGGGTTGACGATGGCTCGTGGCTTTAGTTGGATATCCTTCATGCAGACAGGTCTGTATTACAAGTAATGGCCATTCAGGATGTGCAGCCCGGACTGCTTGAGTTGCCGATAGCACACCGTCCAGTTCATGATCCATCGCTTTAATGACGACCATTAGCAAATGGGCTTGGCTCTGACACCACGCCATGTCTTCGCTGGGATCATAGTCCGCTTCGCCTAATCCTTTGGTATCAAGAAATCGAACGAACGCAGCATCTTCATCGGGAAAGTCAAACACCGTGGACTGTCGAGTGCACGAACGAAATCCTTGCCCGATCTCCGCGCGACTCGAACCTGTTAAAGCTTGAATAATTGAAGACTTGCCGCTTTGTGTTTTGCCTAATAACCAAAACACCGGAATGGGCATATTTTGACGCGCCTGTTCCAGCTTTTCATGTAGATGACTATCTGAAACACTAGGGTTGAGTATTTGATTTATCCAATCCCTGTTCAAAAGGTTATTGATCATAGATTTTATTGGGTTACAAAACGACGCTACTGACACTGTTGTTGCTATTGATCCAGTTTAACAGTACCCGAACAGATGCACCAAAATCATCAAGCCAACCTCGCCACTCTTGCAGTCAATGTCACCCAAATCTAAGATACCGGTCTGACTGCTCTACACTTTGGGAAACCACTACATCCCCAAAACTGGTTGCCCTGATTTGTTCCACTGCTGGCCGTTCTTAATAGCATCGGCGACCCACACTTTAGACAATTATTATCGTTTTGCTGTTTCTGCACCGCTTGTTGCTGCTTATGCTCAACAATCGATCTGTCGTGCTTCGATACCGTCGAGAACAACTATGCTGTACTTTTCAACAATATCGATAACCCTACATTCAACATTGGCCAGACATTCTTTGATCAGCGGCGCCCTGACATGTATTCCCTTAAGTGGCGTCAGTCCGAACTTTTGAAATTTATCTGTGTCGGTGCCAGAACATGTCCCCACCCCAACAAGCTGGCCTATAAGATCCAGAGTAGGAATCGCAATGACGCATACTTTGGAGTCCCGAATCACGTTATAGGAATAATGCCAAGCACCTGTCGTTATGGCAAATCTCGGCGTAAAATCCATCGCCATGCTCCAAGAGATGGTCATGATGTTATTTTTCTCTCCATCATTGGTCGCCATCAAAACCACTGAGCCGGGTTCAATCAGCGTGAAAGCTTTGCTAATTGCCATCGTCTTCATTACCGTATACCTCATGCTGCTGGCCAGAGGATAGTAGACAGTTTATCGCAGTCCGTATGGCATACAGCCAGGCTTTTTATCAAAAAGGCTCGCAGTATTCGTCCAAAATAAGCTAAAACGTCAATTATCTGGTTAAATTTGGCAAATGCCCGAACAACACCCTTATGGAATCCGAAGACTTACAAAAACTGCTTACATTTGCCATGCCTTACGGCAAATACCAAGGACGCGTCATTGCGGACTTGCCAGGTTACTACCTTAATTGGTTTGCACGCGTGGGATTTCCTAATGGTGAATTAGGACGTTTATTGGCCTTAATGCAGGAGATCGATCACAATGGCCTGAAATCACTGCTCGATCCTCTAAGAAAGTGAATCATCAGTGTAGCCTGCGAAAACACCATCAAGCTGATGACCTGGCTTGATGCTGCTGAAACGGTTTAATGATGACAAGGGCTTTAGCTTCATCGATCAAGATGGCGGCAAAGATGTATTGGTATAATTCAACCTTATCCAAGGCAGTGGCTGCAAGACCCTGAAATAAAGTCAACGCCTCAGCATGGAAGCGACCAGGGGCACTGAAGAAACACAAGCTGAGAACGTCACCGCACTTTAATCAAAGGAAGGCAACATGAAAACATACACTCTTGTTTGGGTATCTGACGACGCGGAATTTGCTATTGAAATGGGCCATTACAATTCGTTAAATGAAGCGCAGGCAGCACAACCTGATGCGCTATCAGGTCTTGCAGAGCGAGGCGGCAATGCTGAAAGCGGTTTTTGGGAAATAACCGTATGGCGTGGGGATAAAATAGTCGAATCGTACGGCCTAGAAAACATAGGCGGAAACAAAAAATGGATGTCAATACCTGTATCAAATTGAAAATGACATCGTGGCAACTTACGAGCGTGCAAACCGACATAACTTGCAACTGAAATATGTTGCTAGCCATCTGCGGCAGCCGGTCACAACCTGCCGGTCGGGGCGCCGATTCTACTACAGCTCCCTGCGGATTTTTATGACAAAGCCGTGAAGTATACCCCCTCGTATTTCAAATTGCCGTTTCGGATCGAACACCGGAGTTTTACCGGCTGTCTGCACATCGATTCTCTAAAAAAATTGATTTAGCCTTTCGAGCTTTCGTAAGATTAGCCAACGCTATTCGAGTGCAATCTGTCCGTCGATACAATGACATATACCGATCCCGGGCACTTCCAGGGTCATCTTTACTTTAAGCGTTTCAGAGCCTTGTAATCCGCCTGATTCAAGAGCCTTGTAAACAGCCTGTTCAATCTCGCGTTGCGAGGCTATGCCGACGGTTTTCAGATATTTTCTGATTTCCATGTTAAAGGTATCTTCGTTCATATCGATGTCCTAATGAGTAAGTTTAAAGTTTCCTGTTTAAAAGCCTTTCAGCTGGAAAACAGCCTCTAAATTTTGCCACTTTCACAAGAAAACAGCGCTTAAATTTCAGTATTAAATGGCTATCATATACATATTATTAAATTCACTAGTTAGTTGCCTGGAAAATTCAGTGCTGATGAGTGGTTAAATTTAGAGGCTATTTTCCACAAAGTATCTAACGAGCTGATATTTTAAGCAACGCTCTTGGCGCCTCCAGCCGCCGCCGATAATCTCATCAGCAGCATCCGCAATGCCTTCGCATGATCAGATTTCAATTCAAACAGTTGTACCTCATCCGCCGAAATGCCTGAATTAGGCGAACCAAGCGGTAATCCAGCGCATGCTGCCAGCAAAACTTCCCTAAACAGCTGCCTATCGGTAGTGTTATCGACAACTAAAACCAGGCGATGAACGGACACTGACTGTAGTAGCTGATTAATTTCAAAAATGCAGCCCTGGTTTTCCGGCTGGAAATTTCTTAAGTCCATCAATACCACATCGTTGCCGGCAACCAACTTTGACAGTACGCTTTGCCAGGTATCCTGATGGCAAAGAAAATCATTGATCCTGAATCGGCCGTCGGCATCCGGACGGTGGTCTATTGCTCGAATACTTCGATTCACAGCCGCTTCGCTATCGATAAACAGCCCTTTCAGTTTACCGGTGATAAAACTCAGAAATTGATGTGGTGCTACGGTCGATTGAGCCAAGTCCGTACCGGCAATCAGTTGGATAGTGCCGATATAGCGCCAATAGGCGGCGATGGTATCAAACAATGTCTCGCTTCGTTTGCCCAGAGAAAAGACTCTTAATACCAAGAGCGTGGGGCAAAAATACGCATCCGACTGATGCGAGGGCAGCAGTTTGTACGTATGCTTTAAGGAAAATTTGTACAGCAAAAAAGCGGCTATTCCAAATACCGCCCAACCGGGACCAGCCAGCGCCAACACGATGGCATAACAAGAAGCAAACAGCAGCCACACAGCATCCAGGCTCAACGACAGGTCGCTCAGCGATTTGGCCAGATAACCTTGCCGAATTTTTTGTGAAAGCCATCCTCCCAGAACGGCAAATACGCCGCAAGCCGCTAGCGTAATCAATATTAGTGTTATAATAAATGCCGTATTGGCTCGCATGGCAAATGCTACCGTCAGAAAATCACTCGCCGCCTGAAAATGTTGATGATTGATCACTAACCATAACAGTACACTCAGCAAACCTGTGGCCACCGCTGTCATAAAAGCCAATACTAGCGGCGCTACTGCGCGTATGCGACGGTTCCGAAACGTGATTAGCAGTAGCGTCGGCACCAGATTTAACATAAACCACTTGGCCGCCACCCGCGTCGGCGTTTCACCCGACCAACCTATCGCCCTCTTTCCCCACAGCGAGATTGCTTCCGTCGGCATCAGGGTGAGTAAGGCGCCTAAAATGATCAATATTACAAAATATCCACACAGTAGCGCACACCTGTTTTGCCAATTCAGTTTAGTAATCAGCAATGCCGCGACTACCACTGGCCAGGCAAATAGCCACCCCATCAACAAAAATTGTAGAGGGTGATCCGCCGCTCCCAAAGGATTGATTTGTGCTTGTGAAAAGGCCATACCGAATGAAACCGACATCACCACTGCGAAAGGCATCCCCGCCAAGGCGTATCGGGCCGCATACAACCAAGGTCCGGCTATCATCCGTCGATACAATAGATCGGCATGGCTATCCGCGGATATATTGGAGCAGGCTAGACCAGGACCGAGAGTGTCATCAGCCTCGTGACGGCTATACTCCGCTGTGGCGGTTGTGGAATTACCGCATGCCAACATTAATTGACCGACCGATTTTTTATAACGGCTTAACAACAGCCAGGACAGCAAAATCGTCATCAGCGAGGCAAGCAACACCACAAACAATAAGCCGAAAAAAATACCAAATCCGCTATTGAGGCTGAGGGCAACGGCAGGCATTTTCATTTGGCGCGTTATGTTGCCGGATACTAGTCGTTTCCACGTCCACTATGACCGTACCTTTCCAGTCTTTCAAAAGGCCGCTCGATATAATCATATCGTCATTGACGAAGCGACTGCGGCCGGTGTATTTCACCGGGCCGAAGAAACCACTATCCCACTCCATGGTTTGCGTATCTTCGTGCCATGTGGGCGGAGGCAGTTCAACCGCGATACCGCCCCACGGTAAAGGCACTTCTCCAGCCTTTTCCGCGGGTTTCGGTTCCGACGAATCATAAATCACGAACCGATACGACTGGGTGAAGAGGTCGAACCAAATCATGGACATGGCTTTGGTGCCATCGGATTTTTCAGATGACTCACCTTGTAAAAAACGGCCGTTAAGTACCCATTTGAAGGTATCGACATAAGTTAGGGTTTTCGGGGCCGGCGGATGGTAGATCGCCGTGACTTTCCAGGTGCCACGCCATTTGTCGAGAATGCGATGGTTTGGCGGAGGGGTGCTGAGTGCGGTATCTTGGATTTGGTCCGCCTGCGATTGAGTGATGCTTACGAATAAAAGCAGGTAAAACAGGCAGATAGACGTTATGTTGCTGACATACTTCATCTGAATCCTCCTCGTTTCGATTGTTCACCCCTCATGCCCACTTACTAAACCCGTTAAACACGATGGAGGTTGTACGCAAAAATTGCCATGACGGCATTTTACGGCGCGATACGCTAACGCCGATTATGCTACCGTGACACCCGCTTGGGTAGTTAATTGTTATAACGGGCCTTAGAGCCCCCGTAACATCAAACAGCCCAATCCGCTCGTAGATACGCTGTTCAAAAACAATAAATGTCACCGATTTTGTATTCGACGACGATAGTGCTGGAATGGCATAAAACCGCGTGTTATCGAGGGGCTGGTCGAGCTTTAACATACAGCAATTTACGCATGATGGCCCAGACGGCTTGAAGCCGTTTCTTGCCGTTGTCGATCAAATGTTGGAAATAAGCTCGCATATGTGGATCATGCTGTTTGGCGCCAAGTGCCGGCATATAGCGCCGAGCGAATATGCCGGTTACCGGCTTTGGATAGGCAAATCTTTTTGTGGACGCTTTTTCCGGATTCAAAGGCCTTGAGGGCAAGGCCGGCAAACTTGATCCACTCGCGATCAGACAATCTGGGTGACAATAACAGTAGTTCGTCCATCAGGGCAATGGAGCTGGTTTCGGCAATGCCTTAAGCCGGTCAGTAATTCAAAAACACACTTGAGTTCTGAGTAATTATCGATCAAAGTCATTGCTTCGGTTGCCAAGCTATCGACTAATGCAACTTTATAACGCTCAACCGACCAACTTTTAAGATTAACTAAAACCTCTCTTTCCCACCTATCAAGTCACTGCCATTAAGTTA